>NZ_CP102286.1:3752097-4377447 GCF_025151215.1 Parabacteroides merdae ATCC 43184 | reverse complement strand
GATTTTTTACTCTCCCAACTCTACTTACAACTTCAATTTTTATTTTTACGACTACAAAGTTTAGAAATTAATTCCGAAAAAAAAAGTATCATTTTGTTTGGAACTTTTGATTGTTCAATATCCCGTTTATTGTCAGGCAGTTAATTCCAACAATCTGAATATCTTTATTTTAAAATATCAGAATCACAGAAAACCTTTGTTTAAGAGCATTCTTTAGCTCCTTGCCATCTCTGGCAACCGACTTCAAAAAAGGCCTTTCGATCCAGTTATACTTCTCAATCTAAAGGCCTTATAGAAGTCAAGCTTCTGTATTTTATATTTTTTCGTTTAATTGGAATAATTCTAAATAAACAGATTTGTACAACAAATCTTATGCAATCTTAAAATACAGAAAAATGTACATATCTTTTGGGGTTCTGCCTCAAATCGAGCAAAAGCTTGGAGGCATTGTCTGCCGTACTGTTCAGGTTATCGTAAAGAGCACGGTCGTTCAACAGGAGTCCCATACTATTATCCTTTGAGTTCAGCTTACGCGTCATCTGTTCCACGTTATCCAATGTTGCATTCACCGCATTCACGGTCGTTGCCAGATCCAGTTTTTTCAAATCCGTGCTGACATCGGCAAAGTTTCCGGTGATGACCTTCAGATCGCTCATAATGCCCGGCACATCCTTGCTTAGCATCTGGTTGAGCTGGCGGGAAGAAACAGCCAGACTATTAGTCGTTGTCTCTATATTATTCAAAGACTGGGCCAATGCCGGATGATTTACCAGCGTTTGCAAACCGCCCAGAATCGAATCGATCTTCGGCAAGAGCAGTTCCACCTGCGGGAGAATCTTTTCCTGCACGGATTGCATCATATCCGACTCCATCCTCCCCTCGATCGTATCACCAGGCTTCAGATAGTCGTCCACATACTTGTTCAGATGGATATGCAATTCACCGCCACCGAGGAAGCTGTTTACAATCGTGATATAACTGCCTTTATTAATTTTCATGTGGTCCTCCAGGCTGATATCGATCGAAATCTTATCGACGGCATCATAGTCATAAACTATCTCACGCACCAGACCGACTTTAAAACCTTCTACAAATACAGGACTCGAAACCGTCACTCCCTTTACATTCGTACAAGCCACCACATAATGATTTGTCGGTTTAAACAGATTGATCCCTTTCAAATAATTAATTCCTAAATATAGCAATGCCAGACTGACTATAGACACAAGTCCGATCTTTGCTTCTTTGGTGAATACATTTTTCATTTCTTCTCTGTATATATAAATATAAATTCTGTTACTATCAATATTTCACTTTCTTTCCATCTTTAAAGGCGACTATAAAAGCGTCCTTAAAATCTTTCGCTACCTGCCGGCGCAACTTGCGGATAGAATCGAAACTTGTCGTCTCGCCGTATGTATACTTGTAAATGCCTTTCTCAATAAAGTAATCGACATTCTTATATCCTTTAAACAATTTAGAACCGGAAGAAAGTTTTTTATCCGAGGTAAGTATTTGTATTTTATAAATCGTTTGCCCCTTTTTAACCCGACCCGCTTGCTTCGCGGAGACTGCCGACTTAGACACGCGACTCTGGTTGGACTCCTCCATCTTGTTCTTTTGGCGAATATACTCTTCGCTTCCAGGAGGCGCAGAAATCGGTTGATTATCATCAATATTATCTGCAACTTCCAATATAGGAGCAGCACTTGCATTTCCCGCCAACGCACCGCGCTTGCGGTCATACTCCCACTTATATTTTGTAAAAGCATTATAAATGGCGGTTGCCAGTTTGTTTTGCCCTTCCTTCGTTCTCATGAAGCGTTCTTCCGCAGGATTCGAGATATACCCTAATTCCACAAGAATACTCGGCATGCTCGTCTTACGCAGCACAAGGAAACCCGCCTGCCGCACTCCCCTGTTATTACGCTTGGCCGAAGCAAAACATTTCTGCACCTCCGAAGCCAGGCTAATGCTCTGCTCCATATGCTTATTCTGCATAAATTCGAAAATAATATACGATTCGGAAGAAGTCGGATCGAAACCTTCATACTTCTGCAGATAATTATCTTCCAAAAGGATTGCTGAGTTTTCGCGCATAGCGACTTCCAGATTCTCATCCGTACGGGCCAAACCTAATGTATAAGTCTCCGTTCCCGATACGGAACTGCCTCTCTTCACCGCATTCGTATGAATGGAGATAAACAGGTCCGCCTTATTCCGGTTGGCGATATTCGCTCTCTCGTCCAATTCGATGAAGACATCCGTTTTGCGTGTATAAATGACTTTCACATCATCATGCTTTTCCGATATCAGGCTACCGAGCCTAAGAGCTACCGCCAGATTAATAGCCTTTTCATTGATGGACGAACCACGCGCACCAGGGTCTTTCCCCCCATGCCCGGCATCGATCACCACCGTAAACGTCTTTTCCTTTGCCTGCGACACAGGTAAAACAAAAAACAGGGCTATCACCAAATTGATATATAGAAAAGTTCTTTTTACCACTTTAAAAATTTCTTGCAAATTCGGGACAAATGTAATGTTTTTTGATGAGTTAAACTGGGCTGATCTGAAATAAAAAAAGGGCAATTCGCAAGGAATCGCCCTTTCCATTTTATAGATCCGGTATAGGATTATTCAGAAACTACTTCAAAAGGAACTTCTACCGATACTTCTTTGTGAAGTTTCAAGGTAGCTTTGTAATTGCCAACTTCCTTAACAGATTCCTTGATATAGATAATCTTACGGTCTACTTCGAAACCGGCTTTTGCCAATGCATCAGCCACTTGGATATTCGTTACAGAACCGAAGATCGTACCTGTAGAGCTTGTCTTAGCACCGATTGTCAGGGCAACGCCTTCCAACTTAGCAGCCAAAGCCTGAGCATCTTCTTTGATCTTAGCCAACTTGTGAGCACGTTGTTTCAAGTTTTCAGCCAATACTTTCTTTGCAGACTCAGATGCGATAACTGCTTTACCCGTGGGGATTAGAAAGTTACGTCCGTAACCGTCTTTAACCGTTACGATATCGTCCTTGTAACCTAAGTTGATTACGTCTTCTTTCAAAATAACTTGCATATTCTGTCTCCTCTCTTTTTATTATTTCATTAAATCGGTTACGTAAGGAAGCAACGCCAAATGACGAGCTCTTTTAACAGCCTGAGCGACACGACGCTGGAATTTCAAAGAAGTACCAGTGATACGACGCGGAAGAATCTTACCCTGTTCGTTCAGGAATTTCTTCAAGAATTCAGGATCTTTGTAATCGATATACTTGATGCCATTCTTTTTGAAACGGCAATATTTTTTCTTTTTAACGTCTACTGAAGGCGGAGTCAAATATCTGATTTCTGATTGAGTTGCTGCCATGATTAATTCTCCTTTACTGTTTCTTTAGATGATTTCAAACTTCTTCTCTTTGCTGCATATTCTGCTGCATATTTGTCCTGGCGGAAAGTCAGGAAGCGAATCACACGTTCATCACGACGGAAGTTAATTTCCAGTGTAGCGATTGTTTCCGGATTTGCTTTGAATTCAACCAACTGGTAGAAGCCTGTTGTTTTCTTGTCGATAGGATAAGCTAATTTGCGCAAACCCCAATTTTCTTCGTTCACGATTTCAGCACCCTGTTCTTTCAGGAGGTTCGTGAATTTTTCTACCGCTTCCTTCATCTGAGCGTCAGACAAAACGGGAGTCAAAATGAAAACGGTTTCGTAATTGTTCATAAAACGCTGTTTTGTATTGTTATTACTAAATATTTTTTGCGGTGCAAAGGTAGGAACTTTTTTTTATTCTGCAAACAAAAACTTTTATCTTTTCAGAGCAACCTCAATTATGTTTATCCTAGTAAGCTCAGTAGCAAATCAGAATAGAAAACTCTGCCGAAGCCATGAATTAACGTTTTATCCGGCAGAGGAAATGATTAAATTGCCTACTATAAGATTATTATTGAATATAATTTAAACAGGCTCTAAACCAAACAGTTCACCTCTAATAAAAACGGTGCAGTCAATGACTCAATATAAACAACTCATTACAAGTAGCTTACAGAGGTTTTCCGTTCATTGTGGTTCAATCCTACATCTTAAAATAAATATATTAATAATATATATAGGCTCATTTCCTTGTACCCCTTTAAACCGGCATAGACACGACAGGAATGAGAAAAATCCCTTCTTTCGCATCCGGAAGTCCGGTCTTTTACCTCCCGAACTTCTTGGTTTGACACGCCAAAGTCCCTTGTTTCGTACACAGAAGTCCCTTATTTCAAGGCTCACCCGGATATTGCACGATCGTCCTCACCTGTAGGGGGAGTCTACATCTTCTTCCCTTTCCTCCAATCGTTTCCCTGTAGCTCTGTCTTTAGCTCCGGGTTTACCCCTACCCATTTGGACAACCGTTTCCCTGCCGATACCGGCATCAAATCAGAACCGTAAAGGACCGCCAATTCCTCCCCCCCGTAACTCCTGACTTCGAATTCATTCATCATCGTAATCCCCATCGTTTTATCGTCCCGTAAAGATAAGCAATAATTAATGATATTCAAAACATAATGGCATCTATATTCTACCTTTTCCTACCTGTTACCGCACCGATCTTCGCCGATATTCCCAAAAACGTATTCCTGCCTGTTGCGAAGCCCTACCTTCGTGTTGTCATTGATAATGAAAACAGGTAGAGCGACCAATACGAATTCATAAAAATCGATATCTTTGCAATCGGTTATCTGCAACAAACATCAGGACGAATGCGTTATAATAAAGAAATTAAAAACGATATGACACGAAAACTATATTTTACAATCTTATCACTGCTCTTCATATCTACAATTTACGCTCAATACGTCCCGGACATACTGGGCGATAATTATCTGCGCCGGACCATTCAGATGCCAGATGACTACGAGGGGAAAGTCGTCTGCACGCTTGTCAAGAAGCCACAGTTACCGGAGACCAAACAGGCAATCTTGTATATACATGGCTACAATGACTATTTTTTTCAGAAACAATTGGGTGACAGCGTGAATGCCCACGGTTATAACTTTTATGCTATGGACCTCCGCAAGTACGGACGCTCGATACTGCCGAACCAGAATCCTTTCTTCTGCAAAAGCTTGAAAGAGTATTTTGCAGACCTCGATACTGCCCTTGCCATTATTAGGGAAGAGGGGAATGACAAAATATTGCTGATGGCACATTCTACCGGTGGATTGATTACCCCGTATTATCTGGACAGCAAAAAAGGTAAACTTCCTGTCGACGGATTGATATTGAACAGTCCCTTTCTGGACTGGAATTTCGGATGGATGATGGAAAAAATCGTGATCCCTGTAGTTTCCTGTATAGGGAAACTATTTCCCAACCTGACCGTACAAGGATACGGGGATGCTTCGTATGCTCATAGTCTGCTCAAACAATTCAAAGGGGAATGGGTATATAATACGGACTGGAAGATGATTAACGGCCATCCGAAAAAAGCCGGATGGATAAACGCCATACAAGAAGCGCAGAAAACAGTGCAGAAAGGGATCGGCCTGGACTGTCCGGTACTGGTGATTTCGTCAAACAAGTCGTTCCCGGAAACAAAAGAATGGAATAACGAATATCTGTCTTCCGACATCGTGCTGGACATACACGATATTCAAAAATACGGACAGAAATTAGGCAATTATGTTACACGCGACACGATACAGAACGGGATTCATGACTTGATACTCTCTGAAAAAGACTCGCGCGACCATGTATATCGCACAGTGTTCGACTGGTTGCCGGGAAAATAAACATTGATTATTCTGATATTTGTATTTTCAGAATGCTTATACTTCTTTTCGAAATGAGATATCGGCCGGTAAGTTTTAATCCTTACCTTTGTCCGGTTAAAATAAATATGGAATGAAAGCCTTACAGACAATCATTGCAGTTGCCACTCTTCTCCATGCTGCAAATACTTTTGCACAGACGGAAGAAGCAGAAGATGCAACCTCATATAAAGCCGAAGTTTTCGGATCGGCCAGCAGCGGATCGACAACTCCGTTCTGGATGGTGAGCAATCGGTACGGGGTAGTTCCCCTAGACGCCAATAACGGCTATCTCAACGCTGGAGTTTTTCATCAACAACATTTTGGAAAGGGATTTCGCTGGAGTGCAGGGCTGGACATTGTAGCTGTCGTACCCCGTTACCGTAATGTGTATATCCAACAGATATATGCCGAGTTAGGATATAAAAGTATGCTTCTGAGTGTGGGGAGCAAAGAAAACCGGCATTCGCTTTGGGATCATTCCCTTAGTTCCGGTGACATGGTTCTCTCCTCCAACGCACGCCCGATTCCGGAAATAAAACTGAGTATGCCGGAATTCACCGTCGTTCCGCTCACAAAGGGTTGGATGCAGGTGAAAGGAGATTTTGCGGTAGGCAAGTCTTTCGATACCAAATATCTGGAAGATTTCTCCAATGGAAAACAAACCTATATAAAGAACGTCCTTTGGCATCATAAATCTTTTTACGTCCGCATCAAGGACACGCAAAACAAATTCCCGCTTTCCGGTATTATCGGCGTGCAACACTGGGCGCAATGGGGTGGAACATCCAGCAATCCGAGAATAGGTGTACAACCTCACTCCCTGAAAGATTTTATCCGGGTAGTTTGTGGTAGCGAAGGCGGAGACAATGCAACTCTGTCGGACCAGGTCAACGTGCTTGGCAATCATTTCGGTTCGTACGATTTCAAACTGGAATATACGATGCCGAACTGGAAACTGGCAGCTTATCATCAGCATTATTTCGAAGATAAATCCGGAATGATATTCGTGAACGGGACAGACGGACTTTGGGGAGCACAGTTGGATTTGCCACGCCTTCCCTGGCTAAAAAAGGTTGTAACGGAATATTTGGTCACCCGCAATCAGAGCGGACCGTTCCATTTTATCATCTTCGATCATGACAAATATCAAGGTCCGGGTGGTGGCGGAGATGATTATTACAATAATATAGAATACATAACCGGTTCTTCCTATTTCGGACAAGGTATAGGATCACCGCTTCTGACTTCCCCCCAATACAATACGAACGGGGATATAGATTTCAAGAATACACGTGTACGTGCCTGGCATTTGGCATTTGAAGGAGACCTGTCGCCAATGGTTTCCTATCGCCTCAGATACACACTCATGAATAGCTGGGGAAAACCTTACGCCCCGTTTCTGAATAACAAAAGAAGCAATTCCGGACAGGTGGAAGTCAAATATCACCATCCACGCCTGCAAGGTTGGGAATTCACAGGAGCTGTGGCCGCAGATGCAGGTTCACTCTATGGGGATAACGTCGGGTTCAGTCTGAGTGTCTGCAAACGCGACATTTTAAAATCCTGGAAATAGATTATTTATATTGCTCCCATAAGGCTGACGCAATGATGTCTTGTGTTTTGTCAGCCATCTGCTGCAATCCTTTATGGGAAGCATCCATCCCTTCGGTCGGGATAGGCGGATGAATGACCATTTCCATCTTGTGACGGTGAACATTCAACGAACCGATCGGCAATACGTCAAAAGGTCCGTTCAAGGTGATCGGGACAATCTGTAAATGCTGGTCGGCTGCCATCTGGTAAGCTCCTTTCTTAAAACGGATCATCTTTCCGTTATAAGTACGTGAACCTTCTGGGAATACCACCACCGACGCTCCGTTCTTCAAGCTACGTTCCGCCTCCAACACGCTACGGGCGGCAGCTTTCGGTGTCGAATTATCGACAAAGATAAAACCTGCAGCCCGGCAAGCAGCTCCCACAAACGGGATTTTGGCAATACCGGCTTTCATCACCCACTTGATCGGTACACCCAAAAAACCATATATAAGGAATATGTCGAAAGCGCCTTGATGATTGGCAACAAATACGTACGATTTCTTCCGGTCTATATTTTCCCGTCCTTTTACCTTCACCGGGCAAAGGGCCAAATGGCAAGTCAGCCATGACCAAATCATTCCCGGATAATAAGCAAATATTCTTTCCCCGCCTAACAGGCAACCAACAATAACCGTAAGGGCTGTCAGTATGGTCAATACCACAAAAACAGGAACCACAAACAGCCATAAATAGAGCATATAAAGTATCCGTAGCATATATAACTGTATTATTTCACAAATATAAAAGCTAAATTCAATGGTTTCATCATTTTTGTCCCAAAATATTTTTGCAATCGGGTTATTATTGCTTTATTTGCGGTAGAAAAAAAATAATATATAAAATATCTATCACCATGAACGAATTATTGAAAAATCTGGGGGTAATCGTACTCCTTATCGGTGTTATCATTTTGGCTGTACCGGCAATTAACGGAGGATTGTCAAATACTATTCTTCTTACCGGTTTAGGAGTCATTATTCTGGGTTATATCGGTCATATCGTTATAAACAAGAGACTCGGATAATCACACACTTACAAATAAAAAAGGTCGCTCCGGTTGAGCGACCTTTTTTATTTTCTGTCCGGGAATCAGGCTTCCCCTTTCACACCTCCGATGGGAGGAACAAAATCTTCAAATTTGGCAGTCTTACCATTTGCTTGTTCTTCAAACTTTGCCAGATTATCTTGCAAAGCAAACAACAGTCGTTTTGCATTGTCCGGAGTCAGGATGACGCGACTTTTCACCTGTGCCTTCGGAGCACCCGGCACAACGCGGATAAAATCCAATATGAACTCGGATGAAGAATGTGATATAATTGCCAGATTTGCATACGTTCCCTGAGCCATCTCTTCTGACAGCTCTACTTGAATCTCATTTGTCGGTTTGTTATTTTCCATATTCTTATTATTTGATTATAAATATTCCAAGACAAATATACATATTAAAATCGGAATAATATCAAATAAAAAGGGCCACCTTCACAGGCAGCCCTTTTTCAGTTGTGTTTTTAATTCTCAATTCTTTAGACCAATGTAAAAAAAATACCTTATTGTGTTTAATATTCTATAATCTCGACGCTTAAACTAAGGCAATTCGTCTTAGTAATTTCATTGTTTATTCAACGTTACAAAGATATGCCTCATACAATTAACCACCAAATACTATTTTATCATTATATGATACTATTCCGTCACAGATAATTCATCTATTTTGCAAATTAGTTTAAAATCATGTTTTAAATCCTAAAACGAGTACGTGCATATTTTTCACGATATTCGGTAGGAGTATTACCTTTTCGTCGCTTAAAAGCCCGATTGAAATTCGATAAGTTATTAAAACCAGATTTATAGCATATTTCTGCTATTGTATCACTTGTGTCAATCAGTCGGCAAACCGCTTCAGCTATACGAATGTCATTCAAATTGTCGATAAAAGTTTTTCCCGTCCACTTTTTCAGAAACCGAGTAAGCGACGCTTCGCTCATATTTATTAACGAAGCAAGTTCGGACAATAAAACCGGACGCTGATAATTTTCATGCAAAAACAACATGATCGTATCCAGACGGTCATTATCTATATTGCTAAAGTTTTCTACAGTATTGATAGCATTTAACTTGCGTGCCTTTTCATCTAACGACAAAGTCTTGAGTATTTCTATCAAACGTAATAAATTGTGAAACGAATCCGGTTTATCACTCGATAGCTTTTTAAGTTCGGGTTGAATACGCAAAATCATTTCACGGCTAAAGACAAGACCGCACGAGGCTTTCTCAAACATATCTTTTATAGTCTTGAAATGACGCTTGTTGATAAAACTATCAAAAAGAGAGGCATGGAACTGAATTGTTATTTCCAAAATATCCGTACTCAGACATTTGTGATTTGAATAAGCATGCTTGGCTCCACCTGCAACCAATAACAGATCAAGCTCTTCCATCTCCTCCACCGAATCACCAACGATTCGAATCGCGCCAGCAGCATTCTCCAAATAGTTCAGTTCAAATTCCGGATGCACATGAAGCGGATAGGAAAAACTACGCTTAGGTCGCTGCATCACCAGAAAACAATCTTCCGGTGAAAGCGGCGTAATTTCTCTTAATACATCTACGGAACCCATAACATTTACTGAACAATTATTCTCGATATAACAGGACAATGGTCTGAAGGATATAAGTTATCCAGACTTTCAGCCAAAACACCATGACGAAGTACTTTGACATTACCTTTTACAAAGATATAATCAATCCATACACGTTCGTCCAAAGGAACACGCCCATAATCGTGGAAAGTCCACTCAGGTCCGTAGCACAAAGGAGCCAATGTACGGGCATGTGTCAAATGTCGCGGATCTTTTTCGTCCGTTAAAACTTTAATCGGATCATCAGTCGGAACAGCATTAAAGTCACCAGTAACAATCACCGGTAGATTTCTGGAAAGCAACTTCACCTGCTTTAAGACTAAAGAAGCCCCTTCATGACGAGCAACCTGTCCCATGTGATCCAAATGAGTGTTCAGAAAGAAAAACTCTTTTCCGGATTTCTTATCTTTGAATATCGCCCAAGTTGCAACACGCTCACAAGCGGCATCCCAGCCTTTTTTGCCCACGGCATTCATATCTTCCGCCAGCCAGAAATTGCCACTTTTGACAACAGAGAAACGATCCTTTCTGTAAAGGATAGGAGAATACTCACCTTTTGTCTTACCATCTTCACGCCCCACCCCGACATAACCATAGTCCGGCAAACGGTCCAATAAATCCGTCAACTGATTATGCAAGACTTCTTGCGCACCAAACATATCGACATCATAAAACTTGATCACATTGGCAGCCAGGTCTTTCCTGTACTCCCACCAGTTAGCCCCGTCAGACTTTGTACTCATGCGAATATTAAAAGACATCACATTCATCTCATTATCAAGATGTTCAGCAAAAACAATATTCGTCGAGATCAAAAGGGTGAACAAATAAAATAGTACTTTCTTCATATATGATTTATTTTAATTATCAAGATAATACACAAATATAAGGACTCTGATTTTATTAAACAAATAACAGAAAATAAAAAAGGGCTACCGAATATCGGTAACCCTTCTCTTTTATTTATTCCGCATTTTACTCGTCGTCTCTGTCCATAGTATTGAAATCTACGACATTCTTACGATTTGCAAAGATACGTTCGAACTCATCTTTAGCACCGACAACCAATTTGTCGAAATCACGCTGGCCTGTACCGGCAGGAATCAAATGACCGCAGATAACGTTTTCTTTCAAACCTTCCAGACGATCCACTTTTCCATTGATAGCAGCTTCATTCAGCACTTTAGTTGTTTCCTGGAAAGATGCGGCAGACATAAAGCTGTTTGTCTGCAAAGCGGCACGAGTAATACCCTGAAGAATCTGGTTAGCCGTAGCAGGAACTGCATCACGGACTTCAACCAATTTCAAGTCACGACGTTTCAGCATACTATTCTCATCTCTCAACTTACGAACAGTCACGATCTGACCTGCCTGCAATGTCTGAGAATCTCCCGGATCCGTCACAACCTTCTTGCCCCAGATACGATCGTTTTCATCCATTACCTCCAGCTTATCAACCACCTGCTGTTCCAAGAAGCGAGTATCTCCCGGATCGATGATTTCAACCTTACGCATCATCTGACGAACGATTACCTCGAAATGCTTATCGTTAATTTTTACACCCTGCAGACGGTATACGTCCTGGATTTCATTTACGATATATTCCTGAACAGCCGTCGGTCCCATGATTGCCAGGATATCAGACGGAGTAGTCGCACCATCAGACAGAGGCATACCAGCACGAATGTAGTCATTTTCCTGAACAAGCAGTTGCTTGGACAGAGGCACCATATATTTCTTTACTTCACCCAATTTGGATGTAACAGTAATTTCACGGTTACCACGCTTGATCTTGCCGAAACCAACTTCACCATCGATTTCAGAAACGACAGCCGGGTTAGACGGGTTACGAGCCTCAAACAATTCCGTTACACGAGGCAAACCACCAGTAATATCACCGGCTTTACTTACTGCACGCGGAATCTTGACCAAGACTTCACCCGCCTTAACCATATCTCCCTCGTCTTTTACAACGTGTGCACCCAACGGTAATGAATAATTCTTCAGATAGTTTCCGTTTTCATCCACGATGTGTGCAGCCGGAGCTTTTGTCTTATCTTTAGATTCGATAATGATCTTTTCTTTCAAACCGGTCGTTTCGTCACTTTCAACATTGTAAGTAACATTTTCAACCAAACTTTCGAATTCGATCTTACCGGAAACTTCCGATACGATAACGGCGTTGAACGGGTCCCATTCGATAATAACATCCCCCTTCTTGATTGTATCTCCATTCTTGAAGAACAATTTGGAACCATAAGGAATATTGTGAGCCAGTAATACGATCTTCGTTGTCGGATCGACAATACGGAGTTCAGCCAAACGGCTGACAACAACCTGGAACTTCTTACCGTTTTCTTCGCTATCCACAGCACGAAGTTCTTCGATTTCCAGAACACCGTCATATTTAGAAGTGATACTGTTTTCTGTTGCCACGTTAGATGCGATACCACCGACGTGGAATGTACGCAGTGTCAGCTGAGTACCCGGTTCACCGATTGACTGTGCTGCGATAACACCCACAACCTCACCTTTCTGAACCATCTGGTTCGTAGCCAGATTACGGCCATAACATTTCGCACAAACACCTTTCTTGGATTCACAAGTCAATACAGAGCGGATTTCAACACTTTCGATCGGAGAATCTTCGATCTTTTTAGCCGCATCTTCACGAATTTCTTCACCGGCCCGAACGATTACTTCTCCTGTCAGCGGATGAATAACATCATGAACGGAAACACGCCCCAAGATACGTTCACCCAGACTAGCGATCACTTCATCATTGTTCTTCAATTCCGTACAAACCAAACCACGCAACGTACCACAATCTTCTTCATTAATGATCACATCATGCGATACGTCAACCAGACGACGAGTCAAATAACCAGCATCAGCAGTCTTCAAAGCTGTATCGGCCAAACCTTTACGAGCACCGTGAGTAGAGATAAAATACTCTAACACAGACAGACCTTCTTTAAAGTTAGAAAGGATCGGGTTTTCAATAATCTGACCACCTTCTGCACCACTTTTCTGCGGTTTTGCCATCAAACCACGCATGCCGGACAACTGACGAATCTGTTCTTTAGAACCACGGGCTCCAGAATCCATCATCATATAGATAGAGTTGAAACCATCATTATCAGCAGTCAACTGCTTCATCAATGTATCGGACAACTTGCTGTTAACATGTGTCCAAGTATCAATAATCTGGTTATAACGTTCGTTGTTGGTAATGAACCCCATGTTATAGTTGTTCATAATCTGTTCAACTTCGTCATAACCTTCTTTCACCAACGCCTCTTTTTCAGGTGGGATCAGAACGTCAGCCAAGTTGAAGGACAAACCACCTTTGAAAGCCATATAATAACCCAGATTCTTGATATCATCCAAGAACTGAGCCGTACGGGCAACACCACAAGCCTTGATCACCTTACCGATGATATCACGGAGAGCTTTTTTACCCAATACTTCATTAATATAACCGACTTCTTCCGGAACAAATTCATTGACCATCAAACGCCCGACAGAAGTTTCGACCATTTTCTTAACCGGATTACCTTCCTTATCTATGTCGTTCACATATACTTTGATCGGAGCATGGATATCCACTTTCTTTTCATTATATGCGATCGTTGCTTCTTCCGGCCCATAGAAAACAAGACCTTCACCTTGTGTTCCCTTGCGCATTTTGGTTATGTAGTACAAACCTAACACCATATCCTGGGAAGGAACAGTAATAGGTGCACCGTTAGCCGGATTCAGAATGTTATGAGAAGCAAGCATCAGCATCTGTGCTTCCAATACGGCCTCGTTTCCTAAAGGCAAGTGAACAGCCATCTGGTCACCGTCGAAGTCGGCGTTGAATGCCGTACATGCCAACGGGTGCAACTGAATAGCTTTACCTTCGATCAACTTTGGCTGGAATGCCTGAATACCCAAACGGTGCAGTGTCGGTGCACGGTTCAGCAATACCGGATGTCCTTTCATTACGTATTCCAAAATATCCCAAACCACCGGCTCCTTACGGTCGACGATCTTCTTAGCAGACTTAACCGTTTTTACGATACCGCGTTCAATCAATTTACGGATCACGAAAGGCTTATAAAGTTCGGCTGCCATATTCTTTGGCAGACCACATTCATGCATCTTCAATTCAGGACCTACAACGATAACCGAACGGGCCGAATAGTCAACACGTTTACCCAACAGGTTCTGACGGAAACGACCTTGTTTACCTTTCAAACTGTCGGAGAGAGACTTCAACGGACGGTTAGCATCTGTCTTAACAGCACTCGATTTACGAGAGTTATCAAACAAAGAATCCACAGCTTCCTGAAGCATACGTTTTTCATTACGTAAAATAACTTCGGGAGCTTTAATATCGATTAATCGTTTCAGACGGTTATTACGGATAATAACACGACGATACAAATCATTCAAATCGGAAGTAGCGAAACGGCCACCATCCAACGGAACCAACGGACGCAGTTCTGGAGGGATAACAGGTACAACCTTCACGATCATCCATTCCGGTTTGTTACGCCCTCTGGATGCACGGAAGGACTCAACAACCTGTAAACGTTTCAATGCTTCGTTCTTACGCTGTTGCGAACCGTCTGTGCTTGCACGATGGCGCAATTCGTAAGACAAAGAATCTAAGTCCAGACGAGCCAACAAATCATAGATGGCTTCAGCACCGATCTTTGCGATGAACTTATTCGGATCCGTATCTTCCAACATCTGGTTTTCCTTTGGCAGGTTATCCAGAATCTGCAAATATTCTTCTTCCGAAAGCAAGTCCAATTCAGCAATAGTGTCTACACAACCCGGCTGAATCACGACATAACGTTCGTAATAGATAATAGAATCCAGTTTCTTGGTCGGCAAGCCTAACAAGTAACCGATTTTATTGGGCAGGGAACGAAAATACCAGATATGAGCAACAGGTACAACCAAATGAATGTGTCCCATACGTTCACGACGTACTTTTTTCTCTGTAACTTCTACCCCGCAACGATCGCAGACAATACCTTTATAACGAATACGCTTGTATTTACCGCAATGGCATTCATAGTCCTTGATAGGACCGAAAATACGCTCACAGAAAAGACCGTCACGCTCAGGTTTGTACGTACGATAATTAATCGTTTCCGGTTTTAAAACTTCACCACTAGAGTTCTCAAGAATCTCTTCAGGGGAAGCCAGACCGATGGTTATTTTTGAAAAGTTACTCTTTATTTTGTTTTCTTTTCTAAAGGCCATATTTTTTATTTATAAAGAGTTATCAATGAGTAAGTAGATGAGCCGAAACTCATCTACTTATATTGTTTTTGAATTAATCCAGAGTAAAGCTTAAACCAAGACCTCTCAGCTCGTGCAGCAATACGTTCAAAGATTCGGGGATACCCGGTTGTGGCATCGGATCACCTTTCACAATTGCTTCGTAAGCCTTAGAACGTCCAACAACGTCGTCAGATTTGATCGTAAGAATTTCCTGAAGAACATGTGCAGCACCGAAAGCTTCCAGTGCCCAAACTTCCATCTCTCCGAAACGCTGACCACCAAACTGTGCCTTACCACCCAGAGGCTGCTGAGTAATAAGAGAGTACGGACCGATTGAACGAGCATGCATCTTATCGTCAACCATGTGACCCAACTTCAGGAAGTAAGTAACACCCACTGTAGCCGGCTGGTCAAAACGTTCACCTGTTCCACCGTCATACAAGTAGCTCTTACCGTAACGGGGTAATCCGGCTTTGTCCGTCCATTCATTCATATCATCTAATGTTGCACCATCAAAGATAGGAGTAGCAAATTTAACCCCCATCGTCCGGCCTGCCCAACCTAACACAGCTTCAAAAATCTGTCCTAAGTTCATACGAGAAGGTACACCCAGCGGATTCAAACAGATATCAACCGGAGTTCCATCTTCAAGGAATGGCATATCTTCCTGACGGACGATCTTGGAAACAATACCCTTGTTACCATGACGACCGGCCATCTTATCCCCAACCTGGATCTTACGTTTCTTAGCAATGTAAACCTTAGCCATCTGAACAATACCAGTAGGCAGTTCATCGCCGATCGTAAGATCAAATTTCTTACGTCTCAACTCAGCATCCAGTTCCTTATATTTCTTCAAATAATTCAGAATCACCTGCTTGATAAGTTCGTTCTTATCAGCATCGGCAGTCCATTTACTTACTTGGATAGAATTATAATCCAATTCTTCCAGAGCCTTGCGAGAGAACTTTACTCCCTTCGCAATAATCTCTGTATTCATATAGTCTTTAACTCCCTGAGAAACCTTACCATTAGTCAAAACCAACAGTTTATCAACCAACAAGTTCTTCAGGTCAGCCATCTTCATTTCGTATTCCTCATCCAATTTAGGAAGAATAGCCTTGTCTGTCAGTCTGGACTTACGCTTCTTGATGGCTTTCGAGAATAAAGCAGTTTCAATAACTACACCACGAAGAGACGGGGTTGCTTTCAAAGAAGCATCTTTCACATCACCAGCCTTATCGCCGAAAATTGCACGAAGCAATTTTTCCTCTGGAGAAGGATCAGATTCACCCTTCGGAGTAATCTTACCAATTAAAATATCACCCGGTTCAATACGAGCACCCACACGGACAATACCTCTTTCATCCAAATCCTTAGTCGCTTCTTCGCTGACATTCGGGATATCGGAAGTCAACTCTTCCATACCACGTTTCGTTTCACGAACCTCCAAAATGTATTCGTCAACGTGAACTGAAGTAAAGAAGTCTTCACGGACCATACGTTCGTTCAAAACGATAGCATCCTCATAGTTGTAACCCTTCCACGGCATATATGCCACTTTCACGTTACGTCCCAAGGCCAACTCACCATTCTGAGTAGAATAACCTTCCGTCAGGATATCGCCAGCCTTCACACGCTGACCACGATGACAGATCGGACGCAGATCGACAGTCGTACTTTGGTTAGTCTTACGCCACTTCGGAATATTGTATGTCTTAACCGCATCTTCGAAACTTACGAATTCTTCATCTTCCGAGCGGTCATATTTGATCTTGATACAAGTTGCATCCACAAATACAACTTCTCCCTCACGTTCAGCCATGATCTGGGTACGTGAATCACGAGCAACCTGCGCTTCGATACCTGTACCAACGATTGGAGCATCCGTACGCAGCAAAGGAACAGCCTGGCGCATCATGTTAGATCCCATCAATGCACGGTTAGCATCGTCATGTTCCAAGAACGGAATCAAAGAAGCCGCAATAGAAGCAATCTGCTGTGGAGCAACGTCCATCAAATCGATCTCCGTAGGAGGCACGACCGGGAAATCAGCTTCAAAACGAGCTTTCACTCTATCACGAACAAACTTGCCGTTATCATCCAATGGAGCATTCCCTTGGGCAATCGTCAATTCTTCTTCTTCTTCTGCAGTGTAATATTGTAAACCTTCCTCAGAAAAGTCCACCTTACCATCAACAACCTTACGGTACGGAGTAGAGATAAAACCAAGATCGTTAATCTTAGCATATACACACAAAGAAGAGATCAAACCGATGTTCGGTCCCTCAGGAGTTTCAATTGGACAAAGACGACCATAATGCGTATAGTGTACGTCACGAACCTCAAATCCAGCACGTTCACGAGACAGACCACCCGGTCCCAATGCAGACAAACGACGTTTATGCGTAATTTCAGCCAGTGGATTTGTCTGGTCCATAAACTGAGACAAAGCATTCGTTCCGAAG
This sequence comes from Parabacteroides merdae ATCC 43184, assembly GCF_025151215.1. NCBI lineage: Bacteria > Pseudomonadati > Bacteroidota > Bacteroidia > Bacteroidales > Tannerellaceae > Parabacteroides > Parabacteroides merdae. Next base: position 4,359,659 of record NZ_CP102286.1, on the reverse strand, counting down.
AATGAGTTAACGACAGAAGAAATAGTCTTCGCGTTAATCAAGTCAATCGGAGTAAACACTTCATTATCGCGTACATTCATACGTTCACGAACCGTACGAGACATACGAGCCAAACCAATACCGAACTGGTTGTACAGCTGTTCGCCCACTGTACGCACACGACGGTTGCTCAAATGGTCGATATCATCAACGATCGCTTTCGAGTTGATCAACTCAATCAGATATTTGATGATCTCAATTATATCTTCTTTTGTCAAAACCTTAATATCATCGCTGGTAGTAAGGTTCAACTTCTTATTAATTCTGTAACGGCCAACTTCACCTAAATCATAACGCTTTTCAGAGAAGAACAGGTTCTGAATAACTTCACGGGCACTTGCTTCATCTGCAGGTTCTGCATTTCGCAACTGACGATAAATATACAGGACAGCTTCCTTTTCAGAGTTACTAGGGTCTTTCTGAAGCGTATTATAGATGATAGCATAATCTGAAAGATTCTGGTCCTCACGATGTAATAGAATGTTTTGCGTGCCAGATTCCAGAATAGCCTCAATATTGTCGCTATCGAGAACCGACTCACGGTCGATGATAACGTCATTACGTTCAATAGAAACAACCTCACCGGTATCTTCATCTACGAAATCTTCCACCCAAGTCTTCAAAACACGAGCAGCCAGTTTACGACCGATCAGCTTCTTCAGGTTAGCTTTCGAAACTTTTACTTCTTCAGCCAGATTAAAGATCTCGAGAATGTCTTTATCGCTTTCAAAACCAATAGCTCTTAAAAGGGTTGTTACAGGTAATTTCTTTTTACGGTCGATGTAAGCATACATCACATTGTTGATGTCAGTTGCAAACTCGATCCAGGAACCTTTAAAAGGAATGATACGCGCTGAATACAACTTCGTACCATTGGCATGTGTACTTTGTCCAAAGAATACACCCGGTGAACGGTGCAATTGTGAAACCACAACACGCTCCGCACCATTTATCACGAAAGTACCCCTTTCCGTCATATACGGAATCGGGCCCAGATATACGTCCTGTATCACTGTATCGAAATCCTCGTGATCAGGGTCTGTACAATACAGTTTTAACTTCGCTTTTAAAGGCACACTATAGGTTAACCCGCGAGCAATACATTCGTCAATCGTATAGCGAGGCGGATCTATATAGTAATCTAAGAACTCCAACACAAAATTGTTACGCGTATCTGCTATCGGAAAATTCTCGGCAAATACCTTATACAATCCCTCCTTTTTTCTCTTTTCAGGAGGTGTGTCAAGTTGAAGAAAGTCTTGGAATGACTTCAATTGTACTTCGAGAAAGTCCGGATATGGGAACTGATTTTTGATCGAAGCAAAATTAACTCTTTGGTTTTCAGCTGTTGAAGACATCTAGTAAGGAATTTATTGAACTTATTGAAATTATAGACACAAAAAGGTTAAGAATCTCCTTTAAGGGAGACTCTTAACCAAATCACCTGATTACCAGGTTATAAATACTATTTAAGCTCAACTTCAGCTCCAGCTTCTTCCAACTGTTTCTTCAATGCTTCAGCATCAGCTTTAGCGATTCCTTCTTTGATAGCGCTAGGAGCACCGTCAACCATATCTTTAGCTTCTTTCAAACCAAGACCAGTTAATTCTTTTACTAACTTAACGATAGCCAGCTTGTTTGCACCAGCTGCTTTCAATACTACGTCAAAAGAAGTTTTTTCTTCTGCAGCGGCAGCAGCGCCACCAGCAGCAGGACCAGCAACAGCAACAGCTGCAGCTGCAGGTTCGATACCATATTCTTCTTTCAGGATTGTAGCCAGTTCGCTAACTTCTTTTACGGTCAGGTTTACTAATTGTTCTGCAAAAGCTTTCAAATCTGCCATTTTTGTATGATTTAAATGTTTGTTTATCTGTGTAAATTAAAAAAATTATCTTTCTTCCAGAGTCTTCAACAGACCATGGATAGTTTGTCCTGATGACTGAAGAGCAGAGATAACGTTCTTCGCCGGAGATTGCAACAACATAATAACATCTCCGATAAGTTCGTTTTTGCTCTTGATATTTACCAAGGCTTCGAGATTTTCTGCACCGATATAGAAACTTTCCTGTACATAGGCAGCTTTCAATTCCGGCTTAACAGGAGCATCCTTTTTAGCATCTTTAGTAAATTCCTTAATCAGACGAGCGGGAGCATTAGCAGTCTGTGAGAACATCACAGCTGTATTGCCTTTCATTGCAACCTGCAGAGGTGAGAAATCACCTTCTACATTTTCCAATGCCTTTTTAAGCAAGTTATTCTTTACAACAACCAACTTGATCTCTTTCTTGAAACATTCCCGTCTCAATTTGCTGGTTTTCTCAGCATCCAATGCTTCGATGTCAGTCAAATAAAAGTTAGGATATTCCTTTACGATCTCAGTCAGTTGACCTATAATTAAGCCTTTATCTTCCTTTTTCATTGTCCAATAAATTTAATTAGTTTTCTTCAACTGATTTGGGGTCAATTTTAATACCCGCACTCATTGTACTTGAAAGATAAATGCTCTTTATATATGTACCTTTAGCTGCAGACGGTTTCAACTTCAAAAGAGTTGAAATAAATTCCTTAGCATTGTCACGAATCTGATCGGAATTGAAAGAAATCTTACCGATTGAAGTGTGAACGATACCGGATTTGTCTACCTTAAAGTCGATCTTACCTTGCTTAACTTCTTTCACTGCGTTTCCAATTTCATTGGTAACCGTACCACTCTTCGGGTTAGGCATCAAACCACGCGGACCTAATACTCTACCCAAAGCACCAATCTTACCCATGATAGAAGGCATAGTGATAATTACGTCAATATCAGTCCAACCGCCTTTAATCTTTTCAATATACTCGTCCAATCCAACATAGTCAGCACCTGCAGCAGTAGCTTCAGCTTCCTTGTCTGGTGTACATAATGCGAGAACCCGAACCTGCTTACCCGTTCCGTGAGGCAGTGAAACCACACCTCTCACCATTTGGTTAGCTTTACGAGGGTCAACACCTAAACGAACATCAACATCTACAGAGGCATCAAACTTAGTAGTAGTAATTTCTTTTACCAAAGCTGAAGCTTCTTTCAATGTGTACGCTTTCCCAGCTTCAATCTTGCCCAAAGCCAACTTTTGATTTTTTGTAAGTTTACTCATCTCAATTGAAGTTTATTAATTATTACCCGGGAATGTCCCTTTAACAGTGATACCCATACTTCTTGCTGTTCCGGCAACCATTCTCATAGCTGACTCGACAGTGAAGCAGTTCAGATCGACCAACTTGTCCTCTGCAATAGTTTTTACCTGATCCCAAGAGATTTCTGCAATCTTCTTACGATTCGGCTCAGCAGAACCACTCTTCTGTTTGGAAGCTTCCAACAACTGGATAGCAACAGGAGGAGTTTTTACAACAAAGTCGAAAGACTTATCGGCATAGTAAGTGATTACAACAGGTAATATCTTACCGGCCTTGTCTTGGGTTCTGGCATTAAATTGCTTGCAAAACTCCATAATATTAATACCCTTAGAACCCAGAGCAGGTCCTACAGGGGGAGAAGGGTTTGCTGCTCCTCCTTTAATCTGCAATTTGATTTGTCCAGCAACTTCTTTAGCCATTGTTTCTAAAATTTTTTAGATATATAACATCGATAACTTTTAAAGAAAGACAATACTTTTCGTAACAAAAGCACTTATTCCTTCTCCACTTGCATATAACCCAACTCAAGCGGTGTTTTACGTCCGAAAACTTTTACCATCACTTTAAGTTTCTTTTTCTCGGCATTGACCTCCTCAATCACACCAGTGAAGCCATTAAAGGGTCCAAAAGTGATTTTCACATTCTCACCAACATAAAACTGAATATCTAGGTCATCCTGCTGTTCCTGCAATTCATCAACCGTACCTAAAATACGACTAACTTCTGCCGGGCGCAAGGGAACGGGATTATCCGATCCACCCAAAAAACCGATTACGTTAGGAATGTTTCTCAATCGATGAGCGACTTCTCCAACCAAAGCGGCTTCTACCAAAACGTATCCAGGCAAGTAAGCGCGTTCTTTCATCACCTTCTTACCATTACGTACCGTAAAAGTCTTTTCAGTAGGAATCAAGACCTGTGACACATACTCACCTAAGTCAGTATTCTTCAACTCAGCCTCAAGATACTCTCTGACTTTATTCTCCTTGCCACTAATAGCACGCAGAACATAAAATTTCTTTTGAATATCAGACATACTTTAAACTGATTAAAAGATTTTCTCGTAGAAGAAACGCATCACGCCCTCAAAGCCTAAATCAATAACAAAGATTAATGCCGCAATTATAAGGGAAGCAAACATAACAACCACAGCACTATTGGAAAGCTCTGTTCTCGTAGGCCAAGAAACTTTATAAACAAGTTCGTTATAAGATTCCTTAATATAATTAATTATCTTTTTCATCGAATCTATAGATTTTTAGCACGGAACGAGAGGCTCGAACTCCCGACACCTGGTTTTGGAGACCAGTGCTCTACCAACTGAGCTAGTTCCGTAAAATAGCCAGCCCTAAAAAAGACTGGCTACATTTTATATGTTTGAATTAGTTTTCTAATTCTGTGATCTGACCAGCACCTACTGTACGACCACCTTCGCGGATAGCGAAACGAAGACCTACATTACAAGCTACCGGATAGATCAGTTCAACGTCAATTGTAACGTTATCACCAGGCATTACCATTTCAGTTCCTTCCGGAAGAGTGATTTCACCAGTTACGTCCAATGTACGGATATAGAACTGAGGACGATATTTGTTGTGGAACGGAGTGTGACGACCACCTTCTTCTTTCTTCAAGATATAAACCTCAGCTTTGAAACGAGAATGTTCTTTTACCTGACCCGGGTGGCAGATTACCATACCACGTTTGATTTCGTTCTTGTCGATACCGCGAAGCAACAAACCAACGTTGTCACCAGCTTCACCCTGATCCAGTAACTTACGGAACATTTCAACACCTGTAACAACAGATTTCTTTCCGTCAGCACCCAAACCGATGATCTGAACTTCATCACCAACTTTTACAATACCAGTTTCGATACGACCAGTAGCAACTGTACCACGACCAGTAATAGAGAATACGTCTTCGATAGGCATCAAGAAAGGCTTGTCAACTTCACGCGGAGGCAGCGGAATCCAAGTATCGCAAGCTTCCATCAGTTCCATTACTTTTTCTTCCCATTTCGGATCGCCATTCAAAGCACCCAAAGCAGAACCACGAATGATCGGAGTGTTATCACCATCGAAATCATAGAATGAAAGAAGTTCTCTCATTTCCATTTCAACCAGTTCCAACATTTCTTCGTCGTCCACCATGTCACATTTGTTCATGAAAACAACCAATCTCGGAACGTTTACCTGACGAGCCAACAAGATGTGCTCGCGAGTCTGAGGCATAGGACCATCAGTAGCAGCAACTACGATGATAGCACCGTCCATCTGAGCAGCACCAGTTACCATGTTCTTTACGTAGTCGGCGTGACCCGGACAGTCTACGTGAGCATAGTGACGGTTTGCAGTCGAATACTCTACGTGAGAAGTGTTGATAGTGATACCTCTTTCTTTTTCTTCAGGAGCGTTGTCGATTGAGTCGAATGAACGCAATTCTGAAAGACCTTTCTTTGCCAATACTGTTGTGATAGCAGCTGTCAAAGTTGTTTTACCGTGGTCAACGTGACCAATCGTACCAATGTTCACATGTGGTTTCGATCTGTCAAATTTCTCTTTTGCCATAACTTAATTGTTCTTTATTTGATTAATGATCATGTTCTAAAATACCATTTTGAGCCGGTGCCGAGACTTGAACTCGGGACCTCTTCCTTACCAAGGAAGTGCTCTACCGCTGAGCTACACAGGCAATAAATAAGAGCGGAAGACGGGACTCAAACCCGCGACCCTCAGCTTGGAAGGCTAATGCTCTATCAACTGAGCTACTTCCGCAATTTCAAACAAACCAATTCTTTTATAAATTGTTTTATTTTGTGGGCAGTGATGGATTCGAACCACCGAAGTCGAAAGACAGCTGAGTTACAGTCAGCCCCATTTGGCCACTCTGGTAACTGCCCAATAAGTTGACAGTTGAAAATTGATAGTTGACAGATAAAACTGGAAAGTGACATAAACTGTCAACTGTCAACTTTCCACTATCAACTATTTTGAGCCTCTTGTCGGATTCGAACCAACGACCCCGAGATTACAAATCACGTGCTCTGGCCAACTGAGCTAAAGAGGCAATCTGCTTCAAAAAGCAGCCATTTCGTCACCAAGGCGAAACGGCTGCAAATTTAGGCATTATTTCTTATATACCAAATTTATCTACCGTTTTTTTATTTGGCTCTGATTTTTTCTTTGAATTTAACTAACTGTTTCTCCAATGCTTCTACGCATTCGTCAATTGATTCTTCAAAGGTATCATTTACCTTTTCGGCAAAACAATCTCCGTTTTTAATAATCAACCGAATAGCAGCTTCTTTATTCTTTGCAGATTCTGGTTTTACAACCTTCAAACTAACTTCTGCCGATATAATGCCGTCGAAATACTGTTCCAACTTAGCCACTTTCTTCTGAATAAACGCTTCTAATTGATCAGTTGCATCAAAATGGATTGCTTGAATTCTAATGTTCATAATAAACCTCCTTCTTTTTGTGCTCTTGGATGAGCATGATACACTTTTTTTAATTCCTCAAAGGTTGTATGTGTGTAAATACTGGTAGAAGCCAGACTGCTATGACCGAGTAACTCTTTCACGGCGTTCAACTCCGCTCCATTATTCAACATACTTGTTGCAAACGAATGTCTTAATACGTGGGGACTGCATTTTGCCAATGTCGGAATGTCCGAAAGCCTCTTTTTTACTATCGTATAAAGAATACCCGTAGACAATTGTTCTCCATTCTTCCGGACAAAGAACCATCCGCATCCTGCGTCAACTTCACGATTTCGGACTTCAGTGTATGCAAGCATCAAGTTTTTTAATCTTTCTGCAAAAGGAATCAGCCGCTGCTTGTTACGCTTACCTGTCACCCTGATCAGCATAGCATCGTAGTCTATATCGGTATCTTGTAAACCGACCAACTCCGAACGTCTCACCCCGGTATCATACAGCATTTCAAGTACCAGACGATCCCTCACCCCTTCAAAATCCTCATCAAACCCGTCTCCATCCAACAACTCTTCCATATCCTTTTCTTTTACAAAAGTAGGTAACGGTTTCTTTGTTTTCGGACCGGTCACAAACCGTAACGGGTTTACAGAAACGAATCCCTGCTTCATAAGGAATTTAAAAAAAGATTTCAAAGAACTCAACTTCCGGTTGACAGATACGGGCGAAATCTTATTATCCAACAAAGATATAATCCAATTCCGTACAATATCCGTATCAACTTCCTCCGGCACAAATATGCCTTCCTTCTTCTCTTTTACAAAATCTTCAAACTGCTGTAAATCTTTGAAATAAGCATTAATCGTATATTCGGAATAATTCCGCTCATACCGAAGATAATCTAAAAATGAATCAATCAGCACATTCACGTTGCATCAACTTTTATGCAACGAAAATAAGAATAAGAATCCAATAAAACAAGCCTGGCAGATAGATTTTGTATTTTTATTCTTCTACCTGCTGTAATTGCTGAACGTAAACAGCACGCATAGTTTGTTTTCTCTTTGCTACAGAGGGTTTTTCGAAAGCCTGACGGTTTCTCAATTCTTTTACTACACCTGTTTTTTCGAACTTTCTTTTGAATTTCTTCAGCGCTTTTTCAATGTTTTCGCCTTCTTTTAATGGAACTACGATCATAATTTAATTTATTATATTGTTTAATTACTATATCCACAAATTGGGCAGCAAAATTACTGATTGTTTCGGGATTAGCAAAACTTTCCGTAAATATTTTTCAGAAATCCTCCAGACGGAAAGGAGGATAAGCAATACCTTTTTCGGTTATAATCGCAGTTATCAAGTCGTGAGGAGTTACATCAAAAGCCGGATTATAAGCTTTCACCCCTTCAGGAGCCATCCGCGAAGCATACCACATATCCGTAATTTCCTTGGGATTCCGTTCTTCTATCACGATCGAATCCCCATCCGGACAATTCAAATCAATAGTGGATGTCGGACCTAACACATAAAAAGGAATACCGTAATAACGAGCCAGGATCGCCACTCCCGAAGTCCCGATCTTATTAGCCGTATCGCCATTTGCCGCGACCCGGTCGCAACCGACCACGACAGCCTGTACCCAGCCTTTCCGCATGACGGTCGACGCCATATTATCACAAATCAAGGTAACATCCACACCCACCTTCTGCAATTCGTAGGCCGTCAGGCGTGCACCCTGCAACAGCGGACGCGTTTCATCGGCAAACACCTTAAAGCCATATCCACGTTCTTCTCCTAAATAAACCGGAGCGAGAGCCGTTCCATATTCCGATACCGCCAAATGACCGGCATTGCAATGTGTCAGGATTCCCATTCCCGGGCGCAACAAGGACAAGCAGTTCTCTCCTATCTTACGGCAAGCAGCCGCATCTTCCGCCCGGATCGCCTCCGCCTCGACACGCAACAGTTCCACTATTTCCGGAACAGGATTCACAGAATGGGCGACCACAACTTTTTCCATCCGGTCCAAAGCCGCAACCAAGTTGACCGCAGTAGGGCGAGAAGATGCCAGATAATCCTTGATTCGGAGAAACTCACTGCAAAAACCACCATAAGTGTTTGCCGCAATCTGTCGGCTACAAACATAAATGCCATAGGCAGCAGCTATCCCGATAGCCGGCGCCCCGCGCACCTTTAATCTATATATAGCCTCCCAAATCTCTTCTGCAGAAGAAAGGGAAACATAGACTTCAGATCCCGGCAAGCAGGTCTGGTCCAAGATAATCACAGCACTCCCGTCCTGACTCAAACGGACCGTCTTTAAATCTGTTATGTCTACATTCATAAAAGAGAACTATTATGGATGCGAAAATAAGCAATTCCGATGAGATGAAAAATGTTTTGCAGGTTAAAAGTATCCCAACAAGAATCGCTCTTTCAATTCTATCAAATCGTCACTACTATCCCTTCAGTTAGAATAAGATTCGTCCGGCTAGATATAATACCGTAATCGAGCAGTTCCAAACCCAACATTTCCGAAAGATACTGCCAATAATTTTTCGTCGTTCCGACATGTATCTTATCGGTAATCGATGCACCCAAAGTATCTCTCCTGTTTTAATTGAAAAATTTACCGTACCTTTGTACAATTCTTATTCACTGTAAAAATATGGAAATCGCAGCATTAGTTTCGGGAGGAGTAGATAGCTCCGTAGTCGTCCACCAGTTGAAAGAGGCAGGATACGATCCTACCATTTTCTATATCCGTATCGGCATGGAAGATAAAGACGGATATATAGACTGCCCTGCCGAAGAAGATATTGAAATCACCTCTTATATCGCCAAGAAGTACGGTTGCCGGTTTGAAATCGTCTCCTTGCACGACGAATATTGGGATCGTGTCGTGAGCTACACCATTGATTCCGTAAAACGCGGACTCACCCCCAACCCGGATATGATGTGCAATAAATATATCAAATTCGGCTGCTTCGAAGAGAAATGGGGAAAGGATTTCGATAAAATAGCGACCGGTCATTACGCCACGACAACCGAGATAGACGGTAAAGTATGGCTTTCCACCGCCAAGGATCCGGTAAAAGATCAGACCGACTTCCTCGGCCAAATCACTCGTTTGCAAATACAGAAATTAATGTTCCCGATCGGACATCTCATGAAAAGCGAAGTCCGAGCTATAGCCGAACAACAAAAACTGCCGAGTGCCAAACGGAAAGACAGCCAGGGAATCTGCTTCTTAGGCAAGATCAACTATAATGATTTCATCGAACGCTACCTGGGCAAACGAACCGGAAAGATCGTCGAACTGGAAACAGGCAAGGTGTTAGGCAAACACAACGGCTACTGGTTCCACACCATCGGACAGCGTAAGGGTTTAGGCTTGAGCGGAGGACCGTGGTTCGTTATCAAAAAGGACATCAAGCGGAACATTATCTATGTTTCCAACGGTTATGATCCGGAAACACAGTACGGCAAGATTATCAACATGCACGGCTTCGACTTTATCACCGAAGACCCATGGGGAGAATTTGCGGACGAGAAAGAGATCACTTTCAAGATCCGTCACACACCGGACTTCACACACGGCCGCATCCGTCGCATCGGAGACTTATACCGCATCGAATCCGACAACAAAATCCAAGGAATCGCCCCCGGACAGTACGGAGTAGTCTACGACAAAGACCATCGTCTTTGCCTCGGCAGTGGCATGATTATTGATGAAGAGAAATAGGCAAATTGCTAATTATTATTTTTGGCCGTAATATTCAAATTAAGTAAAGATGGAGGCAACAAGTAAAAAAGAAACGGTAAAAACATAAGTATGACGGTCTATGGGAGTGCCATTATATAATCAGACCGGTTATTAGTCTGGAGCCAAAACGAAACAGAGCTTATACTCCTTTTTACCGATACCGGTACGCATGCTGATCCATTCTGACCTATAGATTAAACCAATAATTCATCTTAATCATATCAAGCGAGAAGGTTCTCGCTCTTTTTCATGCAGACAAAGTTAAGAATTATATGGAAATAAAAAGGCTGCTCATCCCGCAGGATTGCAGCCTTTCCTTGATATATGCATTAATTAAATAGTATACAGAGAACTGATAGATTCACCGCTACAAACACGACGGATGGCTTCGGCAAACATATCGGCAACAGACAACACTTTCACCTTTTCGCATTTCTTTGCATAAGGGATAGAATCCGTAAAGATCATTTCAGTCAAAGCAGACTGGTCTACACGTGTAGAAGCCGGGTCGGACATAACGGCATGACTGGCGATGGCACGCACGGATTTAGCACCGTTTTCGAGCATCAGGTTGGCAGCCTTCGTAATAGTACCGGCCGTATCCACCATATCGTCGATCAAAAGTACATCCAAACCTTTCACATCACCGATGATACGCATTTCGGCCACTTCATTGGCACGCAGACGTGACTTGTGGCAAATAACCATCGGCAAACCCAGGTATTTGGAATAACTGCTGGCACGTTTAGTTCCTCCAACATCCGGTGTAGCGATACACAGGTTATCCAGAGGCAATGATGTTTTGATGTAATCCAGGAAAATGGAAGAAGCATACAAGTGGTCGACCGGAACATTAAAGAATCCCTGAATCTGATCGGCATGCAGGTCCATCGTAATCAAGCGGTCGATACCGGCAGTACTCAGCATGTCTGCGATCAGTTTGGCCCCGATAGAAACACGCGGTTTATCTTTTCTATCCTGACGTGCCCAACCGAAATAAGGAATAACTGCGATTACAGAGTGTGCTGAAGCACGCTTGGCAGCATCGATCATCAGGAGAAGCTCCATCAGATTATCAGAGTTAGGAAACGTTGATTGTACCAGGAATACATCGCGACCGCGAATCGACTCTTCATAAGAGACGGCAAATTCACCATCGGCAAAGTGTTGAATGTTCATCTGTCCCAGCGGACAACCAAGACTATTGCAAATTTTCTCTGCAAGATACCGGGAGTTAGTTCCCGAAAACACCAAGAAAGGAGTTTGTGCACTCATTATTCCGAATATTTATCTTAAGTAAATAGATTTGAATTGTGAGTGCAAAGGTACAAAACAATTATGATTTATGATTTATGATTTATGATTTATTACCAAACACATCGGTCAGAGCAGATCATAAATCACAAACCATAAATCATAAATCAATATGTAAACTTCAGTAAACGACCGGAATAAGCAGGTATAACGACCTGATAGGGCCAAGCAGCCGTCAATGTGCTGATACAGTTCTCTCCAGTCATCAGATCGGTCTGTACGGCAGCTTTGTTGTCCCCGAAATCAAGTGCCTTGAATGCCTCGTCAGGAATTTGGATGCGTACCGTCTGCTCTGCCTTGTCAAAGTTGACCACCACTAACAACACTTCATTCTGATATTTACGCATGAACACGAATTGACGGTGTGAATTAAAATACGGATTGCTCAGGTTTGCATACATCAAATCATAGAAAACTCCTTCCGTGATAACCCGTTCGGACTTTGATATATTCAAGATCTTTGCGTACACCTCGCGCAACTGCCGTTGTTCGGCAGTCAGTTTGCCGCCATCGAAAGCTCCCTCGTTTATCCAGTTACGCAAGCTGGCAAGACTCCAGTAATCAAAAATCGTCGTGCGCCCATCACGTCCGCTGAACCCTTCATCGTCCATTCCCGGCTCTCCTAACTCCTGTCCGCTGTAGATCATCACCGGATTGGTATTCATCATAGCCGACACGATCATCCCCGGAATTCCCGGACGCGGATCACCGGCAAAGAAGTAAGAAGCGATACGCTGCTCGTCATGGTTTTCAAGGAAGTTCAACATATTATGCTGGATGCCTTCGAGTGACTGCCAGCATCCGGAGATATTGCTTGCCGGAGCCTGGTTACACATGACCGCCCGTACCGTATCGTACAGTCCGACCTTATCATACAAATAATCAAAATGTCCGTTCCAGATATAATTGCGATATTCTGCCGGATTATAAACTTCGGCAATAAAACAAACATCATAAGCCTGTTTCACCTTCGGGATCACCCAGTTCCAGAATTCAACCGGAACCATTTCCGCCATATCGCACCGGAAACCGTCTATCCCTTTTTCCGCCCAGAAAAGCAGGATATCCAGCATCTTCGCCCATGTATTGGGAACCGGATCAAAATGCAGGGTACGGCCGTTCACATAATCAACACCATAATTCAACTTGACCGTCTCATACCAGTCGTTTTGTCCGGGACAGGTACTGAAGCAATCATTCCCCGTGACTTTCGCCGGAAATTCACTATATTCAAAATCTTCCTGCTGAGCACCGAATTGCAGACACAAAGTCTGCCCCGGTATATAATAGAAATTATTATTAGGATCGAAAGCTTTCGAAGTATTGTCTTTTTGCCCCAAGTCTTCCACATATGCCATCTTGGCATCCGAATAATACTGGCGGGCCACATGATTAGGTACGAAATCGATGATTACTTTCATTCCGGCTTCATGCGTCCTTCTGACCAGCGATTCGAATTCTTTCATACGGTCAGGCACATTATCGGCCAGGTCCGGGTCTATATCATAATAATCTTTGATCGCATAAGGCGAGCCGGCATTCCCCTTTACGACTGCCGCATGGTCTCTTCGTATCTGGTAAGCCGTATAATCAGTATTCGTTGCATGTTCGATCACTCCGGTATACCAGATATGGGTGGTTCCCAACTCCTTAATCTTGGACAAAGCAACCGGCGTAAAGTCCGAAAACTTTCCTACTCCGTTTTCAACTTTACTTCCATTCTTCACCAGGGATGATTTCATATTTCCAAACCAACGTGGAAAGACCTGATATATTACCATCTTATTTGCCTGTTTCATCGCGTTATTTGCCAACTTAGTTAATATTTGGGGTGAACACCGGAACTTCCGGAAAAAACTATGGCATCAAGGCGTTGTTTCTTCTTGCCATAATAGCGTTCACCAAGGTTTCATATTTATTTTCTTTTATCACGACCTCGAATGCCCGGATCGCCGCAGCATATCCGATACTCGCGATCTCATCCACATTTTCCAGATCGAATGTCTTATACATACCGAACTCCTCCGCCTCGATCAGGACATCGCACATCTCGCGGTCCTCCAACGTGTTCGCCCGGAACATATAGTGGTAGGAACGTTCCGCGATATGGAAAATCGTCTGCTTGTACTTTTGCGGGACAAGGGGACTGACATTCACACCGATGATACGCTCACACTCTTCACGGATGATCGAAACCGGGAAATTATGGAAAAGACCTCCGTCAACATAATGCACTCCGTTTATCACGACCGGGCTAAAGATAATCGGAATACTACAGGAAGCGGTCACCGCCTCTACGATGGGACCGCTACGAAACTCATGGCTCTCGCCATTGTCAAGATCGGTCGCCACGACAACCAGAGGAGTTTTCAGCTCTTCAAACGTTTTAGCCCTCAAATGACGACGAAGAAAATAGCGGAACCGCTTGCTGTCGAACAATCCCGATTTCGGGATTTGCAACTGGGCGAATTCGGAGAACTCACGACCGGTAAAGAGTTCTTTAATTTCGTCGGACGTATAGCCATCGGCAAACAAAGCACCCATCAACGAACCGACACTCGTACCAACGATGATATCCGGCTTCAGACCGCATTCTTCCAGTAATCTAAAAACTCCGATATGAGCGAAACCTTTCGCTCCTCCTCCGCTCAGAGCCAAGCCTAATTTATAGGCATTATGGTTCGTTTCTTCCGTCATTTGCGTTTTCATTCTTATTCTGTGACAAATATGCTGTTTTTTTTAGAATGAAACATTATTATTTACGAAAAAGTTTCTCTACTTCTTTATTTTTGTTATATTTACAGATGAACAATAAAGGATCGTAAGACGCTAAGTGTCAAAACGATTAAATTCGTATTAATTTTAAATCTCATTGCTATGATTACACCTATTTTTTGGATCATACCGGTAGCCTCCATCCTGGCACTGGTATTTGCTTGGTTCTTCTTCAGGCAGATGATGAAAGAGAGTGAAGGGACGGAGTTAATGGCAAAAATAGCCCGGCACGTACGCAAAGGGGCTATGTCATACCTGAAACAACAATACAAGGTTGTCGCTTCGGTGTTTCTCGCCCTGGTGGTTTTGTTCTCCATCATGGCGTATGGATTCGGAGTACAAAACGAATGGGTTCCGATCGCTTTCCTGACCGGCGGTTTCTTCTCTGGCCTTGCCGGTTTCTTAGGAATGAAGACGGCTACTTACGCATCCGCCCGTACCGCCAATGCCGCCCGGTCGTCTTTGAATAGCGGCTTGCAGGTTGCTTTCAGGAGCGGTGCCGTAATGGGGCTGGTTGTCGTCGGCCTCGGCTTGCTGGACATTTCGTTCTGGTACATATTATTGAATATCTGCATTCCGGCAGAAACGATGGATGCCACACATAAACTGACCATCATCACCACCACCATGCTGACCTTCGGTATGGGAGCTTCCACACAGGCACTCTTCGCCCGTGTCGGCGGTGGTATCTACACAAAAGCAGCCGATGTCGGAGCCGACCTGGTCGGCAAAGTCGAAGCCGGCATCCCCGAAGACGACCCGCGCAACCCGGCAACCATTGCCGACAATGTGGGAGACAACGTCGGAGATGTGGCCGGCATGGGGGCGGATTTGTACGAATCATATTGCGGTTCCATTCTGGCAACCTCCGCATTGGGTGCTGCCGCATTCGTGGCGTCCGGCGACGTAGAGATGCAATACAAGGCGGTCGTGGCGCCGATGCTGATCGCCGCGGTCGGGATCGTATTGTCGATCATCGGCATCTTCGCCGTCCGCACGAAGGAAAATGCGACTATACGTGAGCTGCTGAAAGCGCTTGCCATAGGGACAAACCTAAGTTCCGTGTTGATCGCCCTCTCCACTTTCGGCATTCTTTATTTGTTAGAGTTGGACAATTGGTTCTGGATCAGTTGTTCGGTCATAATCGGATTGTTGGTAGGGATCGTGATCGGCCAATCGACGGAATACTATACTTCCCAGTCTTATAAGCCCACCCAGCGGGTTTCAGAGGCCGGACTGACCGGACCGGCAACGGTGATTATCTCCGGCTTGGGGCTTGGCATGCTATCGACCGCCATTCCGGTACTGGCCGTAGTAGCCGGGATCATCTGTTCGTTCCTTTTTGCTTCCGGCTTCGATTTCAACAATGTAGGGATGGGGTTGTACGGCATCGGCATCGCCGCCGTCGGGATGCTCTCGACATTAGGGATCACTTTGGCTACGGACGCTTACGGGCCGATTGCCGACAATGCCGGCGGCAATGCGGAAATGTCCGGCTTGGGCAAAGAAGTACGCAAACGTACGGATGCGCTCGACTCCTTAGGCAACACGACCGCCGCAACAGGCAAAGGGTTTGCGATCGGCTCGGCAGCCTTGACTGGCTTGGCTTTGCTGGCTTCTTACGTGGAAGAGATTAAAATAGGCTTGCTCCGGTTGGGCGAAACAGTCCTGACATTTTCCGACGGCAAAGCCATCGAGGTATCAAAAGCCTCTTTCTCCGACTTTATGATCTATTATGATGTCACACTTATGAACCCGAAGGTGTTGGCGGGGATGTTCCTCGGCTCCATGATGGCTTTCATGTTCTGCGGGTTGACAATGAATGCAGTCGGACGGGCAGCCGGACACATGGTGGAGGAAGTACGCCGCCAGTTCCGTGAAATCCCCGGAATACTAACAGGAAAAGCCGAACCCGATTACGCCCGTTGCGTGGCCATCTCGACAAAAGGGGCACAACATGAGATGGTGACCCCTTCCCTGTTAGCCATCATCGCACCGATCCTCACCGGTCTGATATTCGGAGTGACAGGAGTGGTCGGACTGCTGATCGGCGGCCTGAGCACCGGGTTCGTACTGGCGATCTTCATGGCCAATTCGGGAGGCGCCTGGGACAACGCCAAGAAACATATCGAAGAAGGAAACCACGGCGGCAAGGGCAGCGAAGCCCATAAGGCGACAGTCGTAGGCGATACGGTCGGCGACCCGTTCAAAGACACCTCCGGTCCCAGCCTCAACATCCTGATCAAGCTGATGAGCATGGTAGCGATCGTCATGGCAGGATTGACAGTAGCCTGGAGTTTGTTCTGATCGGGTGATAGGTGATAGGTGAAAAGGCCTTTTTGTAAAACTTTTCTGAGTTTGAATTAAAAAACGTCACCTTAAAGGCGGCGTTTTTTAATTCATTTTTCCTAAACTTTTACAGAAACGGGGGTTTACCTATCACCTATCACCATAAATCACTGATAATCAATAATAGCATTTCTTAATACACCTTTTTTATTTATCCCACGCGATGAAATGTTTGAATCTTCATTTACGCCCTCATTCGAAAGGACAGACACCCCAAAAAGGCTACCGTAAAGCTATGCTTTATGAAGGCTAAAGCTATGGGTTACGCAACCTAATGCATAGCTTTAGAGAAGCTGGTGCATTGCCAAACGGGATGCGCCGGGACAAATCGTTTCCTACTCATCTATTTTTAACTACCGGATGAAAGCATTCATGGAGAATTGCATGTATCTTTGCAGCCGGTATAACATAAAAACAATCTGTATGTCAATCTCACGCTTCAATGCAGTGGAGAAAGCATCCAACCGAAAGGCAGTGGAAGCCATTACTCCCAATCAGAAAGTATCCGAATATTATGGTGAGAACGTCTTCAACCGGAAGGCAATGCAAAAGTATCTCTCCAAGGAAACCTACAAAGCCCTGACCCATGCCATCGACAACGGAACCCCTATCGACCGCGAAATAGCCAATCATGTGGCTGCCGGCATGCGCATGTGGGCACTGGAAAAAGGAGTCACACATTACACACACTGGTTCCAGCCTCTTACCGACGGGACAGCCGAAAAGCACGACGCATTCGTCGAACATGACGGCGGCGGCGGCATGATCGAAGAATTCAGCGGCAAGCTGCTCGCACAACAGGAGCCGGACGCATCCAGCTTCCCCAACGGCGGATT
The DNA here is from genome assembly GCF_025151215.1 of Parabacteroides merdae ATCC 43184. Lineage (NCBI taxonomy): Bacteria > Pseudomonadati > Bacteroidota > Bacteroidia > Bacteroidales > Tannerellaceae > Parabacteroides > Parabacteroides merdae. The sequence goes on along the minus strand of NZ_CP102286.1, from coordinate 4,341,967 downwards.
GCGCAACACGTTCGAAGCCCGCGGCTATTCGGCCTGGGACCCCTCCTCACCTGCGTTTATCGTAGACGACACCTTGTGTATCCCGACCGTATTCATCGCCTATACCGGTGAAGCGCTGGACTACAAGACCCCGCTGATCCGCTCCATCGAAGCCTTGAACAAGGCAGCCAAAGATGTTTGCCATTATTTCAACGAAGACGTCAATAAAGTCATCACCTATTTAGGCTGGGAACAGGAGTATTTCCTGGTAGACGAAGACCTCTATTCCGCCCGTCCCGACCTGTCGCTGACGGAACGTACCCTGTTGGGACACGAAAGCGCAAAGAACCAGCAATTGGACGACCACTATTTCGGAGCCATTCCCTCCCGTGTACAGGAGTTTATGAAAGACCTGGAAACTGAATGCTACAAGTTGGGCATCCCGGTCAAGACACGCCATAACGAGGTTGCCCCGAACCAGTTCGAGCTAGCGCCTATTTACGAGGAATGCAACCTCGCCAACGACCATAACCAGTTGTTGATGTCGGTGATGAAACGTGTTTCCCGCCGCCACAACTTCCGCGTGCTGCTCCACGAAAAGCCTTTTATGGGTGTGAACGGTTCGGGTAAGCACTGCAACTGGTCGATGGGAACCGATACGGGCATCAACCTCTTCTCTCCGGGAAAGGACCGGGAAGACAACCTGCGTTTCATCACATTCGTGGTCAACTCGCTGATGGCCGTTTATAAATACAACGCCTTGCTGAAAGCCAGTATCGCTTCGGCTACCAACGCGCACCGCCTGGGCGCCAACGAAGCGCCTCCCGCCATCATCTCATCCTTCTTAGGAACACAGATCACCGAAATTCTGGATAAGTTCGAGAACTGTTCCATCGAAGACGCTATCGAGGTGGACGACAAGAAACGCCTGCATCTCGGCTTCGGACAGATCCCCGAACTGCTGTTAGACAATACGGACCGTAACCGCACCTCTCCTTTTGCTTTCACCGGAAACCGTTTCGAATTCCGTGCATTGGGATCGTCGGCCAACTGCGGTTCGGCGATGTTGGCACTGAACTCTGCCGTAGCCTACCAGCTCCGCCAGTTCAAACAGGATGTCGAAGCCTTGCGTGCCGAAGGCAAGAGCAAGGAGGCCGCCATCTTCGAAGTGCTGAAAGCCTATATCAAGGAATCCAAACCGATCCGTTTCGACGGGAACGGCTACGGCGACGAATGGAAGGAAGAAGCTGCCCGCCGCGGCCTGGATTGCGAAAACAGCGTTCCATTACAATACGATGCTTACCTGAAACCGGAAGTTATCCGGATGTTCAAAGAAACGGGTGTACTGAGCGAAAAGGAATTGGAAGCCCGCAACGAAGTGAAATGGGAAATCTATATCAAAAAGGTACAGATCGAAGCTCGTGTCCTTGGCGACCTATCGCTCAACCATATCATCCCGGTTGCCGTCCGCTACCAGTCATTGCTATTGGACAACATCGCCAAACTGAAAGAGACTTTCGGCGGATATCCGGAATATGACGATATGTCGGAAGAGCCCCGACGCCTGGTTCGCAAGATTGCCGGACATATCTGTTCCGTCACTCGCATGGTGGACGAAATGGTGGAAGCCCGCAAAAAAGCAAACCGTATCACGGATTTGCGTACCAAAGCGATCGCTTACCATGATACCGTCGCTCCCTATCTGGACGAAATCCGTAGCCACATCGACGACCTGGAGCTGATGGTCGATAACCAGATGTGGCCGCTGCCGAAATATAGGGAACTGTTGTTCATCCGTTAATTTACATTAATCATTTAATTATTATATAAGTATGAATAGTTCGTATCTACGAATTATTCATACTTTTGTTTTTATAATCACTTAAATCTACGTGAATATGAAAACAAAAGCATTCCTTCCCGCTATCGTTTTCCTTCTGGCAAGCCTTGCAAGTTGTAATTCCTCCGTTCCGAAATCGTTGGTAACTGACGACGGCAGTGTCAGGATAATCGAAAACCCGGACGGCCCGCTTTACATCTGCGACCTGAAAGCGGCAGGCGATACGATTGATATCCCACTTAGCGAACTGGTCGAAGATTGCCGGATCGTGCGTTTTGAAACCTCCGACGAGGCCCTGTTCAAGGCCTGGTGGATCGAGGTGAGCGATAACTACATTTGCGTACGACAGCAATCCAACGTGGTCAAGCTATACGACAAGGACGGAAAATTCCTCTGCAACATAGGTGCAATGGGAAACGGACCGGGCGAGTATCCGGTGACTATCTACGACGGGAGTATCGACGAACGAGGCGGCCATATATTCCTCTCTCTCTTTTATGGGAAGAAAATCATGATGTACGGCCTTGACGGGAAATGGATAAAAGATATCAATCTTCCCAGACAAATCAACAAACCGAAAATCGAGGTCAATGCCGACGGTACGCTCTCGGTCGTACACATGCCTTTTGAAGAAGGGACGCCGATCGCTTTCCGGATGGACACGAACGGGAACATCCTATCACAAATACCGGCACTCGACTATATGTTGGCAGGAAATTTCGACAATGAGATATTTTCCTACCGGAATACCGGGACATTCGACTTCTTTTATACCGGCATCGACACGACTTTCACATACGATACGGAAGCAAACAAGCTGATCCCCCGTTTCACGATGAACTTCACCGGTTTTGCTCAAAAACCTATCCATATCTACACGGAACTGCCTAATCATATCCTCATCCACTACTACACTTGGGATAAAGGCCGGTTCACACCCGGAGGAGACATACTGGTAGATAAGATGAAAATGTCATCTTCCCAATATCACCTGGTCAACGACTTCTACGGGAATCTCCCGATTCCCAATCCGAACAACCACTTCAACAAGGGCAGATTCATTTTCAATGTCGAACCGGCTGCACTTCAGGATATGATCGAAGCCCATCTCGCCTCCGGCAAATGTCCTCCCGAAGCGAAAGCCCAACTGAAAGAATTGGCTGCTACGCTCCATGAGAACGACAATAACCTGATGTTTGTGGGAAAGCTGAAGAGGTAAAAAGAAGTCTGTTGATTAACGGCAAACTTTTATCCGGGAAGTCCGGGTAATACCGTTCTCATTATAGGCATCTATCGTAAAATAATAAGCAACCCCTTTATTCAGACTTCCGATTTCCAATGTATTTTCTCCCATCACCTGGAAATTATTATACAATTTGTCTCCGGCTATTCCGTAGCGAACAATATACCCCTGAGCATCCGGAACAGCCTCCCAACAAAGACGCGCCTTGCACGGATCGGCCTCATCCCTTTCCACCGTGAAATCATTTACGGCACGCGGAGTACTCCCCTGACCTTTTCCAAAAATTCTCAAATCGCGTACGGAAAAATTTTCCGACACCATATACTCCTTGTTTTGCAACTTGATATACCGGGCTTTGAACGGTTCTTCAAACTCGATATAATCATGAGGAGTGTCTGTTTTCTTTGTACCATAGTCCACCACCAAAGACCAATCTTCGCCATTTACCGAAGCGTAAATCAGATAGCTCTGGTAAACTCCGGAGACAGCACCTTTTTGATTAGCCCCGTATTCATCGAAATTCACCTGAATAGCATGGATAGACGAAAGCCGTTGCAAATCTACTTGTGCCCACTCCATGTCACGGTTCGATTGGGCGACCCAAGCCGTACGGGCGTCCTCATCCACTATATTTTCTGCCGGATAACCTTCCAGCGAAGAAGATACGCTCACTTTTTTTCCATACGAAAGCAACATCCACCCGGGTTGATATTCACCGGCGATCTGTTCCTTTCCTCCGGGCAGGAACATCGGGTAATCTCCTAAATAGGTGTTCGTAAACAAATAGCCGTCTTTATCAAAGCCGGACGGATAGAAAGAGACCCTGCGTTCAAACATATGCCGGACGGAAATTGAATTGGTCGCGGCTTTCCAATAGTTCTCACTACCGGCCGTAAAGATACAACCATGTCCCGCCCCTCCGATAAAACCGGTCGGTTTATAAGAAACCGGACTGTTCTCCATATAGGTAAAAGGCCCGGCGGGAGAAGTCCCGTACAGAAAAATCAGTATATCATCGTACCTCCCCCATGTCCCTTATTCATTTGAGGCGGATAGCCATGATCCTTGGACAATCTATTGGATTCATTTCTGTGGTAAGCTAACCGAATCATTCCTTTCTCCCAACCCCGCTCCTCAAGAAATATTAGCAGACGAACATGTACGGCAACTCGTCCGCATCCGTCTATTCGAAGAGATATACAGTAGTTTTGCCAGAGGTTACATAAAAGAATATCTGGCTTATTCATCCATGTGCTTATATACGTTTCTCTCAACTTTCATTTTTCAGGAACAGTTCCGCCATATCGATCTTCCGACCCACAAAGAAAATTCATTCTCGATGCGAGTTATCTATTACTTACAAGAACACGTGGAAACCAATCTGACCTTAAAAGATTTAGCGGAATATTTCAAATATTCGGAATCTCACTTTTCCACCTTATTCCAGAAAGAAACGGGTACTTCCCCCATCAATTACTTTACACGCCTAAAAATACAGAAAGCCTGTCAGTATATCGAACTTACGGATATGAAACTGAACGAAATTGCGATGCGGCTCGGATTCGAGGAGCAGGCCTATTTTTCCCGTGTCTTCACCAAAGTCATGGGAATATCTCCTTCCTCTTATCGGAAAAAAGAAGCCGATAACAGATAAATAAAAAGAAAGCCGGAGAAGGAACATTTCCTCCGGCTTACCACGTAATTTGAAATAAATCTATTGGAAATTAAGAATCGAAAAATGCAGCACACAGCCGCTATTACCGACCAAATCAATGATAACCTCATTGCGGTTCTCCAACCTGATTTTCTTGGTATCGACGACATCCTTTTTCTCCTCGGAAGCCTGATAATAGAGTGTGGCGGTATAGCCCTTTCTGTTTTTCAGAAAATCAAGGGGTAAGGAGATTTGTTTCTTGTCTCCGGCATTCAACATGCTTACATACCAATCGGACCCCGAACGGCGGGCGACCACAACATATTTGCCCATTTCTCCATCCAAGAAGCGGGTTTCGCCCCATACGGTCGGAATAGAATTATAAAAACGAGTTGCGGCATCTGTTTTGATCACAGATTCGGCAGAGCCTGCGCCACCGGCTCGCCTCGGTGATTTTTCGGGGCGGTCATACCAATAGACAAACTGCCAAGGACTATAAATAGCGACCAATTTAGCCAACTGGGCAGCACGTCCTCCCATCTTTTCCGTGACTCTTTCCGCAAAATAACAATTGGTATAATCACCAGCTCCACAAATCATGCGATTATATAATGTATAGATGGCTTGGTCTAGCGACGGGCTTTCTTCGTCACCGCGGATACCTTCCTGAGTCAATAAATTCGGATACGTGCGTGAATAACCCGTCGGACGATATTCGTCGTGGATATCAACTATCAATTCATATTTGGCTGCTTTGCGTACTGCCTGATGCAACCATGCCGTAGCGTATTGGTCGCCCACATTCACAAAACCATATTTTACACCTTTGATCCCCCATTTCTTATATAAAGGCAGAATTTCATCCAGTTGCTGATGCAGTGCCTTTTTATTCACATAAACCAGTATTCCAACTCCTTTTGAATTGGCATATTCTATTACTTTAGGCAAATCAAGCGGTCCTTTCGAACGGGCCGGATCAACCGTAACGGTGGTCGCATCCGATTTCACATCTTCTTCCGCCCCATACCAACCGGCATCAAACAGCACATAGGCTATATTGTTTTCTGCGGCAAAATCAATACAAGCCATACTGCCAGCCGTTGTCAATGTAACTTCACGAATTACCTGTCCGGGCTTGATCCAGCTAGTGTTCGCAATCTGATTAGGTTCGTTCAGATTAAGTATGAAGTAATTATTCTCGACCAATTTTCCAGGAAGGGCTGACAAGCGGAAAAGCCGCTTGCTCACCAACACGCATGGACGGAGTTTTCTTAATAACAAGACACGCACCACCGCCCGGTGCCAACTTCAATGCCAGTTTATCATTGTTTGTCAGTTGCCAAGTCGTAACTTTCAAGCTTTCCCGGTTTGTCAGATAGTGGGCATCGTCGCCGTCTTCGATGACTTCAACAGTATATTTTCCTTTTTCCAAGAAAGAAAGAGGCAGATCTATCGTCCTTCCGGACTCATTCGTGGCCGCACCGACTAAGTAGGCATCCTCCGTTTCACGCATCATCACGATATACTCCCCGATTTCACCGGCCAGGGTACGGCTCTCTTTCCACGGCATCTTTTGGGCAGACAGGAAGTTCAACAAAGCCGGGTACTTCCGGTAGTATTCTGGAATATCCGGCAAAATAGTCACGCCAGAAAAAGCAATCAACGTACGGGCAGCTTCCGAAACCAGTGTGGAAGGAACCGGCTGACTCTCGTCCACACGTGTCGTATGCCCTTGGCGAAGGTCAAACATTCCGTTGTTCATATCGATCGGACCGGCAACCATATTGACGAAAACGGTCGTCACAAATGTTTTAGGCTCGAACACATGATGTCCGTCCAACTGGGCATGGCAATATTCGCGTGTCACAGCGTTCGGCCAAGTACGCATTTGTCCGTATGGATGAACCGGACCGTCATGGAAATCGACCAACAAGTGATTTTGAGCACAAAGCTCCGTGATCTTTTTCGTCCACCGGTTCTTTTCTTCTTGTGTTCCGCTCATAAAACCGTATTTAACCCCGGCTGCTCCCCAATCCCCATACTGTTTCAAGGTCTTTTCTATCGGATATTTCCGACCTCCGACATCATTCAGATAAAGCCAGATTCCGACACCTTTCTCTTTTCCATATTTCAACAGCCGTTGCACATCCTGCGCTTTTTCTCCTTTAACCGGATCGGAATCCGATTCGAATTCCGGTCCATACCAATTGGCATCCAACACCAGGTATTTGAAACCCTGCTCGGCAGCGAAATCGACCATTCGTACCCAGGAAGGATAAGACATCCCGTATGTAAATCCATCCCACACAGCTCCGTTGATACGCCAGTCCCAGACAGCCAACCCCGGTTTCACCCACGAAAAATCATAACGAGAGTCGGGATCCGGATTCAGCAACTCCAACAAATGGGAATCGGTCAACACGCCAGGTGTCGTCCCATACAAAACGACACGCCAGGCTGATGTATATCCCGGCGACAGACTGGTCGGCTTGGAAGCGACCGAAAAGAGCGATTCCCCCCCCTTAGATTGTAAAACAAGAGGTGCTCCTGTTTCCAGGCAGGCTTCATGGATTGCCATATAATGTTTATCACCCGCCTTCACGGTCATCACCGGCAAACGGGTTCCATCTGTTTCCGTCAACTTTTCGGGTCCTATATTATGATTTTCGCCATTATAGAACCATGCCGTATAATCTCCTGCAAAGTTATAGGCCGTCAATTCGGACTGCACATTTACACACGGTCCTTTTCCATCCGGTATTTTATAACAGAATGCAAAGCCGTCATTATATCCACGGACAACCAACTGCATCCGCTCCGGTTGTCCGGCCGGATTCACCAAATCGATCACCAATTCATTAAAATGATCTTCAACCACAGCCCGTTTACCCCAAAGCGGTTTCCATTCATCCCGTACTTTCCGGTCGGATACTTTCTCTATTTTCCAACCGGAAGAAGGAACCGTCTCCTGTGATTCCAATTTGAAACCCAGCGGAGATTCTTTGATCAATATTTCTCTATTAGCTGCAAAAGTGTAGGTCAGCAAACCGTCGTTATGTCGCTGAATAGCCATCTTCAACTTTTTGTCGGGAGAGAAAACCTGATAAAGTTTGGGAAGATATTGGGCCCAAACGCTGTCCCCCTCCAGCCAAACGAATAGCAGCAAAACTAATGTCACAAATCTTGCATTCATAATATGTTTTTCTAGGTATTAATATTAGATCCACTCCATTAAACGATTATACTTTCATGGTCCTTGAATTGTAAATCATAATCTCTCGGACAAATATAAGAACAAAAAGAAGGTTTCCATCGCAGAGACCTTCTTTTTCTTAAACAAATGTGTCTAACCTAAATATGTTATAGTGTTATTGGTGTGCCGTTATAGAAGTCCAAGATTTTGGTGCGGAAAATGAAGTCATACTTGGCCTGAGCCTGTTCGGACAAGCTCTGGGCATACTTCGTTTTGGCTTCGCTGTATTCAAAAACCGTACTCTTACCGGCGGCATAACGATCTTCGGCATAAGAGAAAGCCTCCTTGCTAGCGAGGACAGATTTGTCGGATGCGGTATATTTCTCCTGGGCAGCAGTCGCATTGTAGTAGGCTTGCTGGATTTCTTTATACAACACCTTCTTCGTATTCTCCATCATCAACTCCCGGTTCCGGATATTGATACGGGCGGAGCGGACACTGTTACGAACCTGAAAGCGGTTGAACAGCGGGATACTCAAGCTGAACCCGATCGTCTTACGCCCGTTATTCTTCAACTGGTCGCTGAAAGGAAGATTCGTATATTCGCCATCACCGGAATAATGGTAATAGCCGTTGCTGTAGCTGGCGCCGAAATTCAGTTTCGGATAATAACCTGCCCGAGCCACTTTCAGCATTTTCTTCTGGCTTTCCAAGAGAAATTCCTGCTCCTTGATCTGCGGCTTGAAAGCGACAGCATGATCATAGACATTGTCCGGAGGAAGGATGCTGCCCATATACTGTTCAACCGCATCTTCTATTTCAGGGACTACGATATCGAAATTTTCACCGTCGCGTTCCAGTTCGAGGCTTTGCGTCAAGTCGAGCAATGCCAGTTTCACATTGTTACGCGCTTCGGTCAGCGAGACTTCGTCCTTCGCTAGCTGCGCTTTCATATCGTATAACTGGGAAAGGGGAACCTTCCCGTTCTTTACCAATGCTTCGGTTTTCACGACCTGCTCATTGCTCAGCGCAACCTGCAACTCGGCAATCTTTTGGACTTCCTTATTATACAAAACCTGCAAATAGTAGGAAGCAACATTAATCGACAAGTCTTCCTTCGCCTTATTCAAAGTCTCGACAGCCGCTTTCAAGTCCAGCTTGCGGGCAGCGATATCGTTGGGAATACGCAAGCCGTCGAATATCGGCATGCTCAAAGAGACAGATGCCGAAGTATTAGCCGAGTTCTGATCCACAATCACACCTGATTTGGAAGGAGAACGTCCAAAGTCGAAGTTCTGTCCGACATTGGCATTCAGATCGGGCAACCAACTGAACTTGCTGGTATGCAATTCTACTCTCCGGCTTTCCTGATCCTGCTCTTTTTGCTTCAGATCGATGTTATGCTCAATTGCATAACGGATGCATTCTTCCAAAGACCATCGTTTGGAGAGTTCCTGCCCCCAAGCAAAAGTACCGGAAAGAAACAAAGTCGTAGCTATTATTAATTGGCTTCTCATCATTTTATCGTTTACAATTATTTCTTATTCGGATCGACAATCGCCCCGCGTACCTTTTCGTTTTCGGCAAGACCTTCCTTAATCTCGATCTTGATACCATCGGACAAACCTACCTTAACGGCACGCTTTTCAAACTTCTGTTCCGGCTTTTCCGCTTTTACTACCTGTACGAAAGTAGAATCACCGCTAAACTCGACACAGCTTTCGGGTACGGACAATACATTCTCCGCACGCTTCAACACAATCTCGGCGTTGGCACTGTAGCCGGCACGGATAAAGGCATCGCCTGGCATATGCACGGCTGCCTTCACCTCAAACAGCACAGCCCCGTTCTCTTCCACACCTTTAGGAGCCACATACTCCAGTTCAGCATCGAACGTGCGGCTTTCCATAGCGCCAACCGTCAATTTGATCGGCATTCCTTCATGGATACGGCCGACTTCCGTCTCGTCTACTTTCCCCCTAAAGATCATATTGCTCATATCGGCAACAGTAGCGATCGTCGTACCGTCGTTGAAAGTATTCGATTGGATCACCGAGTTACCGACCTTGATAGGCACATCCAAGATCATACCGGTGATAGTAGAACGAACCTGTGTCGTACTGGAAGCGGCAGACCGTTTAGAGATACCTTCACGGATAATCTCAAGAGCATCCTGAGCGTTCTCTGCCTCTTCCTGCGCCTTTTTATAGTTGGCAAGAGATGTTTCGTAATCTTCTTTGGAGATAACCCCCTGTTTATGCAACTCTTTATCCCGCTTGAAGGTAGCACTGATCTGTTCGAGGTTGATCTTCGCCACCCGTACACGCGATTCGGCACTATTCAACTGAACCATTTCAGGAATAACCTTGATACGAGCAATGATCTCCCCTTCTTTCACCATCTGTCCAGCTTCTTTCAGCAATTCGGAGATGATACCCGACATTTGCGGTTTGATAAGGACTTCATCACGAGGTTCGACCTTTCCGGTCGCCACGGTCTTCGTCTCAATCGTGTCACGTGCAGGGGTAACCAACTCATAGAGGGTAATGACAGGTTGCGCTTTCTTCCACAAGAAATAGAAAGTGCCGACAACAGCAACTCCCACAAATACCAAAAAGATGATCCGCAGGACTTTTTTTACGATACGATTCTTCATAACTATACTTTTTTATTAATTGACAATGGAAATATTTATGATTTATACGTAGACACAAATTATAAATCATAAATCTGAAATCCAATTCACTCTTCCCTGATAGCATCTATCGCCTTGATCTGCATGGCACGCCAGGCCGGGATCAATCCGGCAAGGAGACCGCTGAACAACAGAATTACGGTAGCTGCCACCGCTGTCCCGATATGGATTTCGGGATTGGAAAAAAACGTGTCGTTAGACACATCTCCGTCGCTTGCCATCGCATTGTTCACCACATCGAGCAGGAATACCCCCACGCTAAGCCCGATCAACCCGGCAAGGGATGTCAACAGCAGGCTCTCACTCATGATCTGCGATATAATATCGAAAGGCTTCGCACCGATCGCACGGCGCACTCCGATCTCGCGTGTCCGCTCCCGAACTGTCACCATCATAATATTACTAACCCCAATAATACCAGCCAGCAGAGTTCCGATACCGACAAGCCAAACCAGAATATTAATACCGGTGAACAACATATCGAATGTTTCGAACTGTTTGGCTATCGTAAAGCTGCTGATAGCATGTTCGTCCGTCGGGGAAATTTCGTTCTGCGAACGCAGGACCGTCTTTATGTCTTCCACCATCTTATCACAGGAATAACCGTCGTCGGCCGTCGCACAGAGGAACCAGAACTTGTCTCCCTGGTTGGAAGCCTGCTGGAGCGTCTTAAACGGGATCATTACGCTTTCCTCCGTACGCCCGCCAATCTGGGCACGGGGCTTCGGCTTGATCACACCGACTACCTGGTAATAGATGCCATTCACCCGTATGTACTGTCCGATCGGATCTTCATCCGGGGCAAAAAGGACTTCGCGCACGATATTACCGATCAGGCACACCTTACGCTTTTCGATCATGTCGATTTCATTTAACAAGCGTCCCGCCAAGATATGCTGCGTTTCGATATTGAAATATTCAGAATAGACGCCACGCACGTTATATGTACCAGCTTTCTGTCCTCTCACTACATTATTCTGTCCGCCCCATTGCATAATCATCGGCGAAAGATAGCGCACTCCTTTCACACGCTGGCGGATCGTCTCCAAGTCGCGGTTGCGCATCTGCCAGTAACGCCCTTTCTTATACCCTTTGTAGGGTTCGCCGGTCCGTTCGGAAAAGAAGAATGCGGAGTTCGTCGAAAAACCGTCGACGTTCTTCAACACGCCATTCTTAAAACCGTTGCCGGAACCCAACAGGATCACCAGCATCAGGATGCCCCAGAACACACCGAAGCCGGTCAGCAGGCTACGGGTTTTATTACGGGTGATCGTCACCCATATTTCCACCCAGCGATCTATATCAAATATGAACATAATCTTTCTATTTTCAATTACCAATTATTCATTGCGCATGGCCTCGATCGCCGTGATCTTGACCGCCTTGCGGGCAGGGAAATAGCCTGCCAACACACCTGCTCCGATGATCAAGGCCGTAGCAGACAACGCCACACTGAGGTTCACCGTCGGGTTCAGGAAGATACTCATGTCATCCTGTGAAACATTCTTTCCGGCATTCATCATCTCCATGACCGAATTGATTCCTTCCGTCAACCCGATTCCTAAGATCATCCCCAAATAACCGAACACCGCCGTGATCAGGATCGATTCGACAATGATCAGTTTCAGGATGGAGAACGGAGTCGCCCCTATCGCCTTCCGGATGCCGAACTCCCTCGTCCGCTCACGTACCGTTATCAGCATGATGTTGCTCACGCCTACGATCCCGGCAGTCAGTGTCCCGATGCCGATCACCCAGATAAAGAGGGCGATACCGTTCATCATCCCATTCAGCATCATGAAGTTTTCGAGCGTGCTCCACATACCGATCGCCCGCCGGTCTTCGGGGTCGAACTTATGCCGCGCTCCCATCTGCTGGCGGAAACGTTTCTCGAAAGCGTCAAATTCTTCCTGCGTGGAAATACCTTTCACCGTAAAGATGATCTCATCCAGTCCGTAGCCGGCGTTATACAAGGTCTGCGCCGTACTGAAAGGGATATAGGCCGGCGCGTTGTTGTCGTTGTCCTCCGCCTTATAGACACCGATAACCTGGTATGCGACACTTCCGGCATTCACATATTTGCCCAACGGGTCCTCGCCTTTGAAAAGTACTTCTTTCATGCGGGGACTCAAGACAATCACCTTCCTTTTTTCCTTTACATCTATATCATTGATAAAACGGCCGTTTCCTACCGTCATTTCGATATTGTCAATCACCGCCTTCGAAGGGTGCACTCCGTTCAGGGAATAGGCATTATATTCGTCTCCGTAGGAAAGCGTATCGCTCCGGCTGATACTCGCCGTGATCAAATCCACTTCGGGATTTTCGCGAGGGATGGCAATCAGATCTTCATCTTTGTATTCGATCCTCCGGTTCATCTGCATTCCCTTGTACGGCTTGCTCGTGTAGCGCGGCCATGTCTCCACCCGATTCAGGCTAAAGTTGCGAAAGTTCGACATGATCCCGTTCTTCATCCCGTTTCCTGCCCCCAAGAGGACAATCAACATGAAAATCCCCCATGCTACGGAAAAGCCGGTCAGGAAGGTACGGAGTTTATTCTTTTGGATCGTACTCCATATTTCTCGGAAATTATCAAAGTCAAACATGTCCCAATCCTTTTTCTATTGTTTCTATCAGACCGTCTTTCACGCGGATAATGCGGTCGGTTGCCTCGGCCACGGAAGGTTCGTGCGTCACGATCACCATCGTCAGCCCTTCGAGGTTTACTTTCCGGAGCAGCTCCATCACCTCGACCGTCGTCTTGCTGTCCAACGCTCCGGTCGGCTCATCCGCCAGGATCACCTGCGGCTTGGCAATCAGGGCGCGGGCAATGGCAACACGCTGTTTCTGCCCGCCGGACATTTCGTTCGGCATATGTTCCGCCCAGTCTTTCAGCCCGACCATATCTAAATATTCCAACGCCATAGCATTCCGTTTCTTCCGGCTTATACCCTGGTAATACAGGGGCAAGGCAACATTTTCCATCGCATTTTTGAATGAAATCAGATTAAAGGACTGGAAGATGAAACCGATCATCCGGTTACGCAGTTCCGCCGCGCGGGTTTCGCTCAGATTGCGGATCAACTGCCCGTTCAGGGTGTAAGTGCCCGTATCGTATGTATCCAGTATTCCCAAGATATTCAGCAGTGTGGATTTTCCCGATCCGGACGCGCCCATAATAGACACCATCTCTCCCTTCTCTATATCCAGGTCTATGCCTTTCAAAACGTGCAGCGGCGCACCGTTGAAATACGTTTTGTTAATTCCTTCCAGATGAATCATCATATTTGTTGTTACTTTTATCTATTAGACGAACATTTTGCGAAATCGTTACATAAATAGAAAAATATTTTGTCATTAACTGCCACAAATATATGCTTTACCAAGATACCTTGTATCACAAGGTACTTATATTTAACCCAAATTAACCTCACATAGGTATATATTTCTTTGTAGAAAACGACATTTACATCTGCATGGAAACCTAATCAGATTTGCATCTATTTTATTTTCTACAATGTCGAAAACAGATTACACTTGTATCCATTCGGAAATCCCCTATTGAGAACCACTTGTCAATTGCCAATATTACTGTACCTTTGCACCTATGAACAAAAGAAATATAATACATTCAATAAATATGGTAACAATAGGAACACCGAAGTCGGCTACCGCAACGAAAGTTTTGCTCTGCGGTTCTGGCGAATTAGGCAAAGAATTTGTAATTGAATTACAGCGTTATGGAGTGGAAGTAATCGCTTTGGACAAATATGCAGATGCTCCGGCCATGCAAGTCGCCCACCGTTCGTATGTCGTATCGATGTTGGACGGAGACGCTTTGCGCGAGATTGTAGAAAAAGAAAAACCAGATTATATCGTTCCCGAAGTGGAGGCCATCGCAACACAGACGTTGATGGAACTGGAAAAAGAAGGATTCCATGTCATCCCGACAGCCCGTGCCACCTGGTTGACTATGAATCGCGAAGGCATCCGCCGTCTGGCTGCCGAGGAATTGGGTTTGCCGACCTCTCCTTATCGTTTTGCCGAGACAGAAGAAGAATTTATCGAGGCTGTCAAAGTTATCGGAATGCCATGTGTCGTCAAGCCGATCATGAGCTCGAGCGGACACGGACAAAGCATTATCCGTAAAGAAGAAGATATCGACCGCTCCTGGCACTATGCACAGGAAGGCGGACGTGCCGGCGCCGGAAAAGTGATCGTGGAAGGGTTTGTCGATTTCGATTACGAAATCACCCAGTTGACCGTCCGTCATATTGGAGGCACATCATTCCTAGAACCGGTCGGACACGTACAGGTTGACGGCGACTATCGTGAATCCTGGCAACCACAGGCAATGAACCCGGTTGCCAAAGAAAAGGCACGCGAAATTGCAGGCAAAATCACGGAGGCGCTCGGCGGCCGCGGTATTTTCGGGGTCGAATTGTTTGTTAAGGGCGAAGATGTCATTTTCAGCGAAGTCTCTCCCCGTCCGCATGACACAGGAATGGTCACAATGATCACGCAGGATCTTTCGCAGTTCGCTTTGCATGCCCGTGCTATATTAGGCCTACCGATCCCGAACATAGCTTTTCACGGTGCAGGCGCTTCGCGTGCTGTTGTGGTCGAAGGGGACAGCAACCAACTTTCATTAGGCAACCTGGATAAGGTCTTGGAACAGCCGGACACCCAAATGCGCTTCTTCGGTAAACCGGAAGTCCACGGACATCGCCGTATGGCAGTGCTGCTGGCACGCGGATTGGATGTGGCCGATGCACGCCGAAAGACAGGGGTGATGATGGAGCAACTGGAAATAAAGTTGTAATATCGTAATCAGCATTGACCGGACGCAAACGAACGCTGATTTGCACAACAAGAATGCGACCTTCCGTGTTTTGTTTATAAAAAGAAAGGAAAATATACATGAGACTTACTTATATCTACCATAGTGGTTTTGCTATCGAGGCAGACGAATTTGCCATTTTGATCGATTATTATAAAGACACAGGGAGGTCACCGGAAAAAGGTTTCGTGCATGAGAAACTATTGAATCGTGCGGGTACATTATATGTATTGTCATCCCATTTCCATCCGGATCATTTCAATCCGGAGGTTTTGAGATGGAAAACATACAAAAAAGATATCGTCTATCTTTTCGGCAAAGATATTTTGAAAAGGAACCGGGCAGGGAAAGAAGATGCGATCTATCTCAAAAAAGAAGATTCTTATGAAGATCATAACCTGTGGATCAAGGCATTCGGATCAACAGACTCCGGCATATCCTTCCTGATCGAAGCCGAAGGGAAACGCCTTTTCCATGCCGGCGACCTAAATAACTGGCACTGGAAAGACGAATCGACTCCCGAAGAAGTCGCAGAAGCAGAACAAAATTATCTGAAAGAATTAGGTGATTTGGCAAAGGCGACCGACAAGCTAGATGCTACCATGTTTCCGGTCGATCCGCGTATCGGGACCGACTTCATGCGCGGTGCACAACAGTTTGTAGATCATATCAAAACCAATATCTTTGTACCGATGCATTTTTGGGATCGTCCGGCGGAGGTGGTTGCTTTCAGACCTTACGCGGAATTGCGTGGTTGCCGGTATGCGTTGATATCCGTTCCGGGAGAAGGGACAGACATTTGAAAATAGAAAATAAAAAAATAGAGAGAAAATGGAAATAAAGAGCAGATTTGATCATTTTAATATCAATGTCTTGGATCTGGACAGAAGTATTGCGTTTTATGGAAAAGCGCTTGGTTTGAAAGAACATCACCGCAAGGAAGCGACAGACGGTTCGTTCACCTTGGTTTATCTGACAGACAACGAGACAGGATTTCTGTTGGAACTGACCTGGCTTCGCGACCGGAAAGAAGCATACGAATTGGGAGACAATGAAAGCCATCTCTGTTTCCGTGTAGCCGGCGATTATGACAAGGTACGCGAATATCACCGAGAACTCGGATACATCTGTTTCGAAAATAACGAGATGGGCTTGTATTTCATCAATGATCCAGACGATTATTGGATTGAAATTTTACCTGCTAAATAACATATCGGGTAACATATTCACGTCCATTTCGGTTTTTTTTGAATAAAATCATTGTACCTTACCAGATTCCTCTTATATTTGCTTTCCAGAAAAAGCATTATTAATCTAAAATATAAAATCATGGAGAAGCCTTATGTAGTAGGTATCGATATAGGTGGTACCAATACTGTTTTTGGCGTAGTAGATGCAAGAGGAACGATCTTGTACAGTAGTTCAATTAAAACCGGAAAGTATACTGATGTCGACGATTATGTCAGCGAACTTGCAAATGGCCTGAAATTAGTGATCGACCAGGCAGGCGGTGTAGATAAAATAAAAGGTATAGGTGTAGGAGCTCCGAACGGTAACTTCTTTAACGGTTGTATCGAATTTGCACCAAACCTTCCTTGGAAAGGTAAAATTCCTTTGGCTCAGTTAATCAGCGAAAAGGTGGGTGGTGTGCCCGTGGCATTGACAAATGATGCGAATGCAGCTGCTATCGGTGAAATGACGTATGGTGCTGCCCGCGGTATGAAAGACTTTATCGTGATCACATTAGGTACAGGTGTCGGGAGCGGCATCGTAATCGGCGGTAACCTGGTTTACGGGCATGATGGATTTGCAGGCGAGCTAGGTCACGTGATCATGCGTCGTAATAACGGACGTCCTTGTGGTTGTGGTCGTCAAGGTTGTTTGGAAGCATATGCTTCTGCTACAGGAGTTGCCCGTACGGCACGCGAATTTCTGGAAATCCGTAAGGATGACAGCTTGCTTCGCGAATTGGATCCGGACGAAATCACATCCAAAGACGTGTATGACGCAGCAATGAAGAATGACAAGCTGGCTTTGGAAATCTTCGAATTCACAGGTAACATCCTGGGTGAAGCATTCGCTGATTTCGTTGCATTCTCCAGCCCAGAAGCGATCATCCTGTTCGGAGGCCTAACTAAAGCCGGAGATCTGATTATGAATCCGATCAAACGTTCAATGGAAAAGAACATGTTGAAAGTGTTCGAAGGCAAGACAAAATTATTATTCTCCCAATTGAAAGAAAGCGATGCAGCCGTATTGGGCGCAAGCGCACTGGGTTGGGAAGTGAAGTAATAAAAACACAAAGCTATTTCAGGCACGGATTTCGCGGATTGCACAGTTTGTTAGAACAGTGAAATCCGTGTAATCCGTGCCTGACTATTAAATATAAAATATCATGTCCCATCCTTTACATCAATTTACGTATTGTCCGAAATGCGGAGCCAGGACATTTGTGGAACGCAACGAGAAAGCCAAACAATGCACAACTTGTGGGTTCGTCTATTATTTCAATCCTTCCTCGGCTGTCGCCTGCTTCATCCGCAATTCAAAAGGAGAACTGCTGTTGGTACGTCGTGCCAAAGAACCCGCTAAAGGGACACTCGACTTGCCGGGAGGCTTTGTCGATATGTATGAATCAGCCGAAGATGCAGCCCACCGGGAAGTGAAAGAGGAAACGGGACTTGACATCGCCGGCTGCCGTTATCTCTTTTCCATTCCCAATCTTTATCCCTATTCCGGCTTCGAGGTACATACGGTCGATATGTTCTTCGAATGTCTGACCGAATCCTTCGACGGAGCAAAAGCTGAAGACGATGCAGCCGAGATCATTATTCTGCCAGCCAACCAGTTGAATTCGGACGATTTCGGATTGCAATCTATCAAAAAAGCAGTAGACCGCTATATAAAGTAATATATTTCTTATATTTGCAACTTAGAACCAACATATACCGTTATATTTATATATATATCTGTATTATAAAAGCTAAGGAGTGATGAAAAGAATACTTATTCCACTGTGCATAGTGGTGGGGAGTCATGTCGCATACGGGCAGCGGTCGTACCAGTTTGATGCACCGGATCGCCTATTTGTAGAAGGGAAAGAGTTGTTTAGTTTAAAAAATTATGCCGGTTGCATTGACAAGTTGGAGGCTTACAAACAGCATTCCACGAATGCCGACCTGATCCAAGAGGCAGACTATATGCTGGTCTATGCCGCTTATGAACAGGGACGCCCTAATGCAGACGAGTTGCTAAAAGACTATCTGGAAGAATATCCAGCTTCCCGCCATAGCGACGAGATCGGTTACATGATCGGTTCCGTACATTTCAAACGCGGTGAATATGAAAAAGCTATTTTCTGGTTCAACGAAGCCGATATCGACATGTTAAGTCCCGAACAGCAGGAGGCTTATTCTTTCCGTCTGGCTTATTCGCTGTTGCAGACTGGTGAGATGGAAAAAGCCCGCGGCTACTTCGCACGGATCGAGCAGGTCGGAGACAAATATAAGGAAGCCTCGACCTATTATGTCGCCTACATCGACTACGCGATGGGGAATTACAACAATGCTCTGATCGAGTTTTCCCGTCTGAAAGAGAGCCCGAAATACCGCGAGCAGTCACAATACTACATCGCACAGATTTATTTTATCCAGAGCAAATACGAAAAGGTAGTGAAAGAAGGTGAAGAGCTTCTCTCTCTATATCCCGATAGCAAGAACAACAGCGAGATGTACCGGATCGTCGGTGATTCATATTATCATTTAGGCGACCAGGAAAAAGCGATCCGGATGTTGAGCAAATATGTTTCATCTACGGAAAACCCGCTCCGCAGCGATCTGTACATTTTAGGTGTATGCTACTTCAATAAAGGGAATTACAGCAATACGGTCAACGCCCTGAGCCGGACCGTACGCCAGAACGACGAGCTGACACAGAACGCCTATCTCTATCTCGGACAGTCTTACCTGAAGTTAGGCGACAAAAACAATGCCCGCATGGCATTCGAGGCTGCTGCCACCTCTTCATTCGACAAACAGATAAAGGAAGTCGCCATGTACAACTACGCATTGCTCATCCACGAAACGGCATTTACAGGGTTCGGCGAGTCGGTGACGATCTTCGAAGACTTCCTGAACGATTTTCCTAACTCGCAATACGCAGACAAGGTGAACGACTATCTGGTCGAAGTCTACCTGACTACCAAAAACTACGAAGCCGCTTTGAAATCAATCAACAAGATCAAACATCCGAGCACCAAGATACTGGAAGCCAAACAGGACATCCTTTTCCAACTCGGAACACAGGCTTTTGCCAATGTCAAGCTGGATGACGCCGTTAGTTTGTTCAGCCAGGCAATCCAGCTCGGTTCTTATAATATGGAAGCCCGCAACGACGCCTATTTCTGGCGTGGCGAATCCTACTACCGCATGGGAGAATATGAAAACGCGATATCGGACTATCGCACGTATCTGAACAATACGCGCCAGCGCAATACGGACATGTATGCTCTGGCTTATTATAACTTAGGTTACAGCTATTTCAAACTGAGGGATTACAGTGCGGCCCTGAACCGTTTCCGCCAATATGTCGACCTGGAAAGTAATCGGCAGGCCGCTTCTTTGGCTGACGCTTACAACCGTATCGGCGATTGCCTGTATCAGAACCGCCAGTTCAGTCTGGCAGAAGAAAACTATTCACGTGCAGCCCAGTTGTCTCCTTCCGCTGGCGATTACTCGATCTACCAGAAAGGATTCCTGTTAGGGTTGCAGAAAGACTATAAAGGCAAGATCAGCGCAATGGACCGCCTGATCAGCGAATATCCGGAATCGCAATATGTAGACGATGCGTTGTTCGAGAAAGGACGCTCTTATGTCTTGCTCGAAAACAGCTCTTCCGCCGCACAGGCGTTCGAAAAGCTGATCCGCGAATTTCCTCTGAGCAGCCTGGCACGTAAAGCAGGCATCCAGCTCGGTTTACTATACTACAACGACAACCAGCCGGAAAAGGCGCTCGCCGCCTACAAGCAGGTGATCAGCAATTATCCGGGTAGCGAAGAAGCTAAAATCGCATTGCAGGATTTGAAGTCTGTTTATATCGACCTCAACGATATCAATGCTTATGCCAGCTATGTGAACTCCATAGGCGGCAACATCCGCTTGGAAGTAGGCGAACAGGATTCGCTGACCTATATCGCCGCCGAAAAACTCTTCATGCGCGGTGACAACGACGGTGCTCGCCGTAGCCTGATCAACTACCTGCAAACATTCCCCGAAGGGGCGTTCAGTTCGAATGCCAACTTCTACTTAGGTAGCATCGCTTTTGCCAAGAAAGAGTTCGACGAAGCCATCCAACGGTTCAAATCGGTCATTGCCAGCGGCGACACCAAGTTCCTCGAAGAATCGGTTGCCCGCACGGCCGAAATCGAATACCTGAGCAAAGATTATCCGGCCGCATTGGAAAGCTTCAAACGCTTGCAGATCGTAGCCGAGAATCCGGAGAACAGACAGGCCGCCCGTTTAGGCATCATGCGCTGCGCCTTGCAGACGGGACAGCAAAAGGATGCCCTTCTGGCGGCAGACGAATTGCTGAAAGAACCGAAGCTCTCTCCCGAACTGGAAGCCGAAGCCCGTTACGTACGTGCTAAAGCCTATATCGCCCAAAAACAGGCGAACAAGGCGCTTGCCGACCTGAAAGAATTGAGCAAAGATACCCGTACGGTACACGGTGCGGAGGCCAAATATCTGTTGGCCCAACTATATTACGATACCAACGATGACAAGAATGCCGAAAAGGTGCTCATGAACTTCATTGAGAACGGTACGCCTCACCAATACTGGCTGGCTCGCGGATTTATCCTGCTGGCCGACATCTATATCCGCCAGGGTGATGACTTCCAGGCTCGTCAATACCTCACCAGCCTGCAGAACAATTATAAAGGTGACGACGATATCGCCGGTATGATAGAAAATAGATTGGGTAAACTTAAGAACTAAGAAAAAGTGATGAAGACAATATACAACATCAAAGCACTGTGTGTGATGGCCCTGTTAGGGAGTGTCGCAACCGTCAGCGCACAGGAAGACAAAACGAAGGAAAAAAACCTGAACCGGGAAATGACGCTTGAACGCGAATATGACCCGACCGTACAGGATGCCAGCAAAGTGAACACATTGCCGGTCATCAAAGAACCGGTTGTCAAGAAGATGGCGATCGACTACGCGACTTTCACCGTCCCCGCCGATCCGGAGAAGGAGATCAGCCTCCTGCCTTCAGGCAATATCATGACGGATATCCAGTACAACAAACGCCGCGGTTATTTCAACTTCGGCGGCGGTACGTATCTGAACCTGAACGGCGACTTAGGCTACCACATCCTGAGCACGGACAAGGATAAGCTGAATATCTGGTTCTCCCATCGTTCGACGAACGGGAAGGTGAAATATATCGATACGGACTTCGACAAGGTTAAGGCCAAATTGAATGATAACTTAGGTGGACTCAACTTCAAACACGCATTTGAAAAACTATCGTTGGACATGGGGATCAAATACGGATACTCCGCATTCAATTACTACGGGCTACCGGTTTACAGTCCCGAATCATCAGTAACATTAGTTCCGGAAAATTTCGACCGTGAGACCAATCAGGTAAACCAGACTATCCAGGCAAAGATCGGAGTCGAATCGAAAGAAGACGCTCCTGTCGGCTATCTGTTAGATCTCGGATATACCAACTTCTCCCATAAATATGCGTTAAGCAAGGAGCAGGACGGACCTACGGAACATACGTTCGACGTAAAGTTTGATTTGAACGCCCGTTTCGGCGGTGAACAGCGCATCGGATTAGGAGGAAACGTAGAATACTTCAATTACAGCCTGCCGACAATGGGCGGACAGGAATATCTGGAATTTGAAAACCATGCCGAAGCAACTCTTTCGCCTTATTACAAAGTGTCGGGAGACAATTGGAATTTGAAGTTAGGTGCGAACATCATGTTCGTGACCGGTGACAACAGCAAATTCATGGCCTCCCCGAATATTACGGCTGACGTGGAAGTTGCCGATAAAACCGAGCTTTACCTGGTTGCCGGTGGCAAACTCTACTCAAACAGCATGTACGAAATTTCGCAGGTCAACCGCTATATCAACCCGACGATGGAGCTGCTTCCTTCCCGTAACTATCTGGATGGGACGGTCGGTATCAGAAGCGGTATCGCTCCCGGTTTCTGGTTCGATGTATTCGGGGGATATAAGATCACGAGTGATGAAGTTTTCTTTGCTCCGACGCTCCTTGCTCCAAGTGTGCAAGGCGATATTTTTGCCAATACCAGTAGAGCTTTGCAAGCAAATGCAAAACATGCGTTCGGCGGTGTCAATCTGAAATATAGCTATCAGCAATTATTCGACATCAACCTGAAAGGTGTCTACAATAGTTGGAACGTCGACGATATCGAAGATGCTTACGGCAAACCCGAAATGGAATTGACAGCCGGCATCACCGTCCGTCCGATCAGCCAAGTAACTGCTTCTTTGGATTATTATTTAGCAACCGGCCGCAAGACGTTCTTAGGAAGATCGGAAGGTGAAAAGATGAAAAACATCAACGAACTCAACCTGACCGGAACTTACACCCTAAATGACACCTTCGGGCTGTATCTGAAACTGAACAACGTCCTGTTCCAGAAATACGAACTCTATTACGGCTATCCGATGCAGAGTTTCAGCGCGATGATCGGGGTAAACATCAATTTCTGATACTAATTTTTATCCGTACAGCCTGCCGCCACTCGCGACAGGCTGTTTTTGTTTATAGAGAAGCTGGCATGAAACATGCGAGGCTGTTTTCCAACAAAAACATCCCGGCATGAGGCATGTAGAGGCTGTTTTCAGGCAAAAGCTCCCCGGCATGCTGCATGCCGACATCTTTTCAGCGGAAAACATCGTATCTTTGTCCCCGAATTAAATAAACAAACATGCAAGGAACAAAAAATCTGACAGAAGGGCCTATTAAAAAGCAACTGTTCAACCTGGCGCTTCCCATCATGGGAACCTCGTTTATACAAATGGCCTACAGTATCACCGATATGGCCTGGGTAGGGCGTCTGGGTAGCGAAGCGGTAGCCGCTATCGGAGCTGTCGGTATCCTGACGTGGATGACGACTTCGATCTCCTATCTGAATAAAGTGGGTTCGGAAGTCAGCGTGGCACAAAGCATCGGAGCCCGTGAGGAAGATGATGCCCGCGCCTTTGCCTCCCACAACCTGACGATCGCCCTTATGATTTCCGTCTGTTGGGGATTTCTGCTGTTCGTCCTGGCAAATCCGATCATCAGTTTCTTCAAGCTCGACACAGAAATTTCCGGCACAGCAGTATCTTATCTCAAGATCGTGGCAACCGGGTTTCCGTTCATTTTCTTGGCAGCCGCCTGTACCGGAATTTATAATGCGGCTGGACTAAGTAAAATCCCGTTCTATGTCAGCGGTAGCGGATTGATCATGAATATGGTACTCGATCCGTTGTTTATATTCGGGTTTGGAATGGGAACAAACGGAGCGGCTTGTGCGACTTGGTTGTCGGAAGCGACCGTACTGGCCATCTTTATCTATTACCTGAAAAAGAAAAAACGGCTGTTCGGAGGATTCCCTTTCCTCATCCGGTTGAAAAGCCGCTACAGCAGACGAATCTTTCAGTTGGGGCTTCCCGTAGCACTGCTAAACAGTCTGTTTGCCGTTATCAACCTGATGATGGCACGCACGGCCTCCACCTATGGCGGACATATCGGACTGATGACGATGACAGCCGGCGGACAGATCGAAGCGATCGCCTGGAATACCTCGCAAGGATTCAGCACGGCTCTAAGCACGTTCGTGGCGCAAAACTTTGCCGCCCGGAAAAAAGAACGTGTCCTGGGTGCTTACCATACGACACTGAAAATGACTGCCCTGTTCGGAATCTTCTGTACGTTGCTTTTCGTGTTCTTCGGCAGCGAAGTATTCTCACTGATCATACCCGAAAAGGCCGCTTATGAGGCAGGAGGCGTTTTCCTTCGCATCGACGGCTACTCTATGTTGTTCATGATGCTGGAAATAACAATGCAGGGATTATTCTACGGTACGGGCCGCACGCTCCCACCCGCCATCATCAGCATCACGTTCAACAGCCTTCGTATCCCAATGGCGATCGGGTTGACAGCAATGGGGCTGGGCATTACCGGTGTCTGGTGGGCAATCAGCATTTCCAGTATGCTGAAAGGGATCGTCGCATTCATTTGGTTCCGTATTTTACAGAAGAAGATATTGTGATACAAACAAACTATTCCTTATTTTTGCCGGATAATAACAAATACATAGTAAAACATTATCATAATGAACAATTCATTAAAGCCGGAAACCCTCTGCGTGCAGGGAGGCTGGCAACCGAAAAAGGGAGAACCGCGCGTCCTGCCCATCTATCAGAGCACGACATTCAAGTATGACACCAGTGAACAGATGGCCAAACTGTTCGACTTGGAAGAGAGCGGATATTTCTATACCCGCCTGCAAAACCCGACAAACGATGCTGTCGCAGCCAAGATCGCCGCTTTGGAAGGTGGCGTAGGCGCCATGCTGACATCTTCCGGACAGGCAGCCAATTTCTATGCCGTATTCAACATCTGCCAGGCCGGAGACCATATGGTTTGCTCGTCCACGATCTACGGTGGAACGTTCAACCTGTTCGGCGTGACAATGAAGAAGTTAGGCATCGAAGTGACATTCGTCGACCCTGATGCTTCGGAAGAAGAAATATCGGCTGCTTTCCGTCCGAACACAAAGGCTTTGTTTGGCGAAACCTTGTCCAATCCGGGCATGAGTGTGCTCGATATCGAAAAGTTTGCCCGTATCGCCCACAGTCATGGTGTGCCTCTGATCGTGGATAACACATTCGCTACGCCGATCAACTGCCGCCCGTTCGAATGGGGAGCCGATATCGTGACGCATTCTACAACCAAGTATATGGACGGCCATGCGACAAGCGTAGGCGGTGCGGTTGTGGACAGCGGCAATTTCGACTGGGATGCACATGCCGACAAATTCCCCGGCCTGACAACCCCGGACGAATCCTATCACGGCCTGACCTACACAAAAGCTTTCGGCAAGATGGCTTATATGACAAAGGCAACGGCACAGTTGATGCGTGACTTAGGTTCCATCCAGGCTCCGATGAACGCCTTCCTCTTGAATTTAGGACTCGAAACCTTGCACCTGCGTATGCCTCAACATTGCAAGAACGCCCAACAGGTTGCCGAATGGCTCGAAGCAAACGAGCAGGTCGCTTGGGTGAACTTCCCCGGATTAAAGAGCAACAAATATTACGAGCTGGCACAAAAATACATGCCGAACGGGACTTGTGGCGTGATCGCTTTCGGCCTGAAAGGTTCCCGCGAAGATGCGATCCGCTTTATGGATAACCTGAAGATGATCTGCATCGTGACCCACGTAGCGGACGCCCGTACCTGTGTCCTCCACCCCGCCAGCCATACACACCGCCAGTTGACGGACGAACAGCTGATCGAAGCAGGCGTAGCTCCCGACCTGATCCGCCTGTCTGTCGGCATCGAAAATGCAAACGACATCATTGCGGATATCGAGCAGGCGTTGAAATAGTATATAAGAATATTTGAACCTTAAAATAAAGATCTATCGGTGAATTAACAGACAAGGCTGCGCCTTGTCTGTTAATTCACCGATAGATCTTTTTTCATGTTTCAAATCTGTCAAATCATGAATCAAAAAACCGCCATCAAATCGATAACGATTTTCCAAACCGGTATATCCAACGGGTAGACAAGCGATGCCATAGGGAAGCAGGTGTTTCCTCCATCAATAAGTCCGGGCGGAACTCACGCAGGATTAACCAATCCGCCTGCTTCACCCAATGAGAAAAAGCAAGATCCGGCTGATGCGTTTGCGACAGTTGCAACAAAGCATCCAGATCGAACCGATCCGCAATAACGCCGGCCCCGGCATGAACGGCATCAAAAGCATTACAAGCTTGTTCGATATGCGTCGGAACCATCAAAACAGGCTTACCCAAATACATCGCTTCACAAACAGACTCGAACCCAGCAGTCGTGGCATACGCCCTCGCTCCTGCCATATAACGGACAAACAGTGTATCATTCAATTGATGGAAAGAAAGACGGGAATCAACTTTCACTTCAGGAAGCACCTCTTTTTTATCCCAAAAGATATGCAGTTCGACACTCGGATGTACCTTATGCCAGGAACATATCTCTTCACCAAATCCACTATTCAATAAATAGCCATGCAGATAATCCCCTTTTGTCGGTGTCATTTCTAAAACCTCCTTACGCAAAAGAGGAGGAACCACCACGATCCCGTCGGCCGGAACCTCCCGCATCTTACGGAAAGATAACGCCAACTTCTTAGCAGCTCCGATAGCCGTAATGCGGGTAAAGAACTTCAAGGAAGCAAGCGACAGACGATTTTCTTTCGGAAAAGTAAAGTCCGGATGCAGGAATAAGTACTGGTGCGCAATGCAGACCATGACAGCTTTCGGCCGGCAAAACAGGTAAGTAAGTCCGGTCAACAGCTCATAAAAGTTTATGACCACATCTGCTCCTGTCTCCTTTATCATCCGGTTGATATACCGGATACTCGACATATATTTGTGCAACCGGAAAACATTATAAGCTACGCTTTTGACCAGGTTGACCTGTTTATTTTGGGCGGAAGGCAGGAAGTTGGGACTTTCAAACGGATAGACAGGCGCTTCGATCTTCTTGCTAAAGAAATCTGGAAGACGGCGGGCAGGACTTTTGCCAACCAGGACACCAACCACCTGATGGCCTTCGTCCGTCAGCTTCTGACGGAGAGAAAGTGCCTGAGTCAGATGTCCCCGGCCTTCACCCTGTATGATAAACAATATTTTCATATCACTTCGGCATAGTGTAAACAGGAAGGTTGCATTTCATCCGCTGTGTATCCCTCCTTATTATAAAAAACAATATTCTATTCACCTTGTTCATTTTCGACAAAAGCCGTAAGGCTTTCCACCCAATCACCGGAATTCAGATAATGGATATCCCCATACCAAACAGGTGAATGTCCGACAGGACAATGGTTGGATAATACTTTCTTAGTTTCATGTTGTTTCTATTAACACGATACAAAAAAACGTACTTCATATTACGGCATTGCAACAGCCATATGAAAAAACAATGAAGGCCACTCCTTCACAGGGGCAGCCTTCATACAATTTATAGAAAATCCAAATCAATCTTCTGCCTGAGTTGCCTCGTAAGCTTTTAACAGCTTGTCCTGGACATCCGACGGAACCAGTTCATAGCTGGAGAACTTCATGGTAAATGAAGCACGTCCACCTGTGATGGAACTCAAAGATGTCGAGTACGAAGACATCTCTTTCAAAGGCACTTTTGCCAATAGCTTTTCGTAGCCTTTTTCACTATTCATACCCATAATGATGGCGCGACGTCCCTGCAGGTCACTCATCACGTCGCCCAGATAATCAGCCGGAACCGATACTTCTACATCATAAACAGGTTCCAGGATCTTAGGACCGGCTTCTTTAAATGCGGTACTGAAAGCATTACGGCCTGCCAGCATGAAAGAAATTTCATTACTGTCTACCGGGTGCATCTTTCCGTCATAGACGATGATGCGCACGTCACGGGCATACGACCCGGTCAACGGTCCCTGCTCCATACGAGCCATAATACCTTTCAAGATAGCCGGCAGGAAACGGGCATCGATGGCTCCACCAACGATACTGTTAACAAACACCAGCTTTCCACCCCAGTCCAAATCTATAGTCTGCGTATCACGTACGCTGATTTTATACTCTTGTCCGCCAAAACGATATGTATCCGGTGCCGGCATACCTTCGTAGTACGGTTCGACGATCAGATGAACTTCACCGAACTGCCCCGCACCACCTGACTGTTTTTTATGGCGGTAGTCCGCACGGGCTGCTTTCGTGATGGTTTCACGATACGGGATTTTCGGTTCGTAGAATTCGATCGGCAATTTATCATTGTTCTCGATTCTCCATTTCAACGTACGAAGATGGAATTCTCCCTGGCCGGAAACGATCGTCTGCTTCAATTCCTTGGACTGTTCGATCATCCACGTCGGATCCTCTTCACGCATACGCATCAAGATTTCCATCATTTTTTCAGCATCTGCTTCATTAACCGGCTTCACGGCACGACGATATTTCGGGTCCGGATATTTGATAAAGTCGAAACGATAATCGCATCCCTTACCATTCAATGTGTTACCACGACGAACATCCTTCAGCTTAACGGTAGCACCGATATCTCCGGCAACCATTTCGGTCACGGCGTTACGGGTTTGTCCGGCAACAGAGAACAACTGCGCGATACGCTCCTTCGAACCACGATCGGCATTCAACAAATCGTCACCTTCTTTTACCTTACCTGATATCACCTTAAAATAAGAAACCTGACCGATATGCGGCTCTACAGTCGTCTTGAAGAAGAACAAACTGGTCGGTCCGTTGGAGTCGGGAGTCACTTCCACACCCTCTGTCGTAACCGGGCGAGGCATCTTATCCGTACAAGGAACGACATTACCTAAGAATTCAAGTGTACGACGAACGCACATGTCACGGCCCGCGCATACGCAGAATACGGGGAACATCCCCCGGATAACGAGACCGGCGCGAATACCGGCACGCATATCGTCTTCACTCAATGTACCTTCTTCAAAGAATTTTTCCATCAACATATCGTCATGTTCGGCAGCCGATTCGACCAATGCCTTGTGAAGTTCCATCGCCTTATCCATTTCTTCTGCCGGAATTTCCAACACTTCGGGAACACCACCTTCAGGTTTCCAACGATACATCTTCATTTTCAACACATCGACAACCGCATTGAAAGACGAACCCGTAGAAACCGGATACTGGATAGGAACAACCTTACCTCCCCATTGTTCACGCAGCTGGGCGATTGTCCCATCATAATCAGCTTTATCGTTATCCAGTTGGTTCACAACAAAGATAACCGGCTTATGAAATTGTTCTGTATACCGGAACTGGTTGATTGTACCGACTTCCACGCCGTACTGGGCATTCAGTACCATCAGTGCCGTGTCTGTCACGTTCAGAGCGGAAACTGCACCGCCGATAAAATCGTCTGAACCCGGACAATCAATGAAATTCAACTTTCTGTCCTGCCATTCTACACTGAAAACGGTCGAGAATACCGAGTAACCATACTCCTTCTCAACCGGGAAATAATCGCTCACAGTGTTTCCAGACTCCACACTTCCGCGACGTTTTATAACTCCACCCTCGTAAAGCATTGCTTCAGCGAGAGTGGTTTTCCCAGAGCCCGAACTTCCCAAGATAGAGATGTTCTTAATTTCGTTTGTTTGGTATACTTTCATGATATCAAGGTATTAATTTGTGTTTAACAATAAAGATTGCCCCGAAAACCCTTTTCATTCACGGGACCGCAAATTAGAGATTGTAAAGGAGAAAAACAATTTCAAACCCGGTGTTTGAGAACTATGTTGTTTAACAGTTCAAAGATAAAGAGCGGAAAGAAAGACAGATAGAGATAAAATGTTGCTATCTTTGTATCGTTAAAAAGCAGAACTAAGTGGCAGGTTTATATATCCATATTCCTTTTTGCGCCAAACGGTGCCTGTATTGCGACTTCTTTTCCAATACGGATATGAAGTTCAAAGAGCCGTATATCGATGCAGCTATCCGGGAGATGGAATTACGTCAGGAATATATAGGAGGGGAACCTCTTGACACCATTTATTTCGGAGGCGGTACGCCCTCCCAACTTCAACAGGCCGACTTCGAACGGATATTCGAGGCTGCGGACCGCTTGTTCGGCACAAGCTCATGCACAGAAATTACGCTGGAAGCCAATCCTGACGATATGACACCGGAATACGTCGCCTCCCTCCGCAACCTGCCCTTCAACCGGATCAGTATGGGAGTACAAAGTTTCAAAGAAAAAGACCTCCGTTTCCTGAACCGGCGCCATAACCGCGAACAGGCTTTGCGCGCAGTCGGGCTTTGCAAAGAAAACGGCATCCAAAACATAAGCATCGACTTGATATACGGGTTGCCCGGACAGACCTTGGAAGAGTGGCAAGAGAATCTGGATGACGCGATCCGTCTGGAAATTCCCCATATATCAGCCTACCACTTAATATATGAAGAAGGGACAGCCCTATATAAATTGATGGAAGCCGGGAAAGTGACTCCTATAGAAGAAGACTTGAGCGTCACCCTTTTCTCCACTTTAATCAATCGGCTGACCGAAGCCGGATATCTCCATTACGAGATTTCCAATTTTGGCCGTCCCGGTTATTTTTCCCGGCACAACAGTTCCTATTGGACCGGCACGAAATATATAGGCATCGGACCTTCCGCCCATTCCTATGATGGAGAAAGCCGGCAATGGAACATATCTTCCCTTCCCCGCTACTTACAAGGGATCAAGGCAGGCATTCCCGATATAGAGATAGAAGAATTGGACATCAACACAAAATACAACGACTTCATCATCACCGGACTACGCACAATGTGGGGAATCCGGACAGCTGATATCCGGGAGCGGTTCGGAGAAGAAAAGCAAACCTATCTCGAACAGCAGGCAGCTACCTATTTGCGTCAAGGGTTGCTTATCCGTGAAAACGACACTTTAACCCTCTCGAAAAAAGGCATTTTCATCTCAGACGGCATAATGAGCGACCTTTTATGGGTATAAAGGTATGCTGCAGACATTTGACAAAGCCATTAAATTACACCAAACCGCCTGTTTTTACAACGAACTGAGGGGTTATCCGTACATTTTCTGCACATTTTTACTATTTTTGAGAATAAAATTAACCAACATATTAAACTATTATCTATATTTGCCCCAACAAAAGACAGTAAGTAGTGCCATATCTATACATAATATCGGGATGCAACGGAGCAGGAAAAACGACAGCTTCCTTCACAATTCTTCCAGAGATGTTGAAGTGTAAAGAGTTCGTAAATTCCGACGAGATTGCCAAGGGGCTTTCCCCTTTTAATTCTGATAGTATCGCGGTAGCCGTTGAAGCCAGTCGTATTATGTATAAACGCATTAAAGAACTAATCGCTTCAGGCGAAACGTTTGCTATGGAAACTACACTGGCCACCCGTTCAGGCGCAAACCTGATTCGGGAAGCACAAAGGGAAGGGTATTATGTGACATTGTTATATTTCTGGCTGAACACACCGGATCTGGCAGTGGAGCGAGTAAAAATGAGAGTGGCCGCCGGAGGACATAACATTCCGGAGAGTACTATCCGCCGTCGTTACGAGGCAGGTATTCACAATCTCTTTGAACTATATATCCCCATTTGTGATTATTGGATGATTGCAGACAACTCCATGTCACCGATGGAAGTAATCGCCAAAGGTTTCAGGAGTGATAAAAAAGAGATATATAATTCGGATATTTATACAAAACTTGAGCATCATGAGTGAACAAGAAGTTAGAGAATTTGAAGAGAATATAGTTAAAGGTGCCAATATCGCATTCCAGCGATTAGTAAACCAGAAAAAGAAAGAAGACGGTGAATTAGTCTTCTCGCGCAACGGATACATCTTCCGCGTAAAAGCTGCTGATTTGGAAAAAGGGATGTTTTAACTATTATATTGGATATACAAAAAGGCTGGTGAATCAGATTCATCAGCCTTTTTTGTATCCGGACATTTCCCCATCCCCATTATATGATTGCTGTTGATTCCGACCGCAATATGTTGAATACGACTAAAAACGGCCGATTCCTTTTTATCGTTTTTCCAAGATTCTCTATCACTCTATCACATTTTGCTTCGTAAGCATTGATAAACAATAAGAGCAAGAGTGATACATGCCTGATCCATGTATCACTCCTATGTCACACTTGTATCACTCTCCCTGACATTGAAACAGATAGCCGGTATTGTTTCAAACACGGAAGGAAACATGTCAATATACATTTGCAAGAAGGTTATTTCGTCAACATAAGATACTTTTTAATTGAAAACAAGCAGGAAAAGAGCGGAAAGCAAGCAGAAATGTTCAGAAACACCCCCATCTTCCGGCTTTCTACACCCGGATGTAGCCACTCTCTACATCCGGATGTTCGGGACGGCTACACCCGGATGCACAGAGTCTTTTCATACTGACTAATTGTAATTAAGATACTTATCCGACAAGAAAAGACTATATGTATCATCCAAACATGAATAGAGTTATTCCGTCCGGCTGATCGTCAATATCTCGGAAAACGATATCGGCCATTCGATTGCATTCATCAATGTTTCGAATGCAATCCTTAAATTAAGAGACACAGGGGTGTGTCCGGAATAAAGATCACATACAGTCAATGCAAGCAACATCTTTTTATTATAATGCATCCCCTTCAAAGTAACCAAACTGGACAATACCGAAACGGAGCGTGCCCCTTCAAAGTCAGAATCGGTAATATCCGTTTTATCTCTCAACGATTGATAATGTCGGCAGCCCTTTATGTCGGCACTTGTGCCCATAGCTTCCACAATATCCAATAATACGCAACAGATTGCAATTCTTTCCGATTCTTCTGAGCTCATACTCAAATTATGGTGCCGCCCTGCTCCCCTATGTTTGGCATCTATATTAATTAAAAAGCGTGGGAACTGTTAATCTACTATTTTGAAACTGAGGTATCGCCAAACACCCATCGGACAAATAATAAACAACAGCCCACGCTTTATTCTATATACACAAGTATATATAACAAGCGTGAGCGTCCAGTTGTCTATTATCTTTGTCCGACTGGAAAGTTGGCGATTTTCAGTTCCAAAGATAATATCTTAAACGCTTAACGTTATCCATCGACAGAACAGCCGAAAAGTCAAAGCTTCGACAATCCTATGTCAATCGCAAAGATAGTGAAAAACGGCAAACCATATTGTTTACGAAGAAACATTAACAGATATAAATCAAAGATTTTTGGAAACAAAAAAAGGGCGGCCTTTTACTGCCGCCCCTCCAAGCATTCCGATTACCGGAAAGTTTCCCTAAAAATAATACGTATCCTACTTTTCAACCGTGAATTTATATATACACTCGCTGAAATACTTTTCGCCCGGACGCAGCACCACACTTGGGAAGCTCGGCTGGTTGGGAGAATCGGGATAATGTTGTGTTTCGAGACACAAAGCACCGCGATGCGGATAAATCACACCTAACTTTCCTTTATCTCCATCCTTCGTCATTGCGTTTCCGGCATAGAACTGGATACCCGGCTCGTTTGTGTACACTTCAAGGCCGATACCGCTCTTTGCAGAAACAGCCTTTGCAGCCAACACATTGATGTCGCAATTATTATTCAACACCCAGTTATGATCATAGCCTTTGCCTCTTACCAACTGATCGAACGGATCATCGATATGTGCGCCTACGGCAACAGCCGTACGCAAATCCATCGGAGTTCCTTCTACCGGATCAAGCGTGCCGGTCGGGATCAATGTTTCATCAACCGGAACATAAGTATCTGCAGCAATCATAATAGAATGATCCAAGATCTGAGAACCCGGAACACCGGAAAGGTTGAAATAGCTATGGTTCGTCAAGTTCACGACAGTCGGTTTGTCCGTTGTAGCTTCGTATTTGATATCGACGGCATTGTCATTCGTCAATGTGTATGTGACTTTCAGGTTCAGATTTCCGGGGAAACCGGCTTCACCATCTTTGGAGAGATACGTCAATTCCACACTTTGGTCATTTACCTGTTTGGCATCCCAAACAACCGTATGGTAACCTTCCGGACCACCATGCAGGCAATGTCCGTTGTTATTCTGCGGAAGCTGGTACTCAACACCATCCAGCGTAAACTTGCCATTTGCAATACGGTTTCCATAACGACCGATCAACCCGCCGTAGTTATTGTTTGGATTGTCCACATACTGTTGGATATTATCGTATCCCAGGACGACATCCGTCATTTTGCCATTCTTGTCAGGAACCATAACCGATACCAGGCGCCCGCCCCAGTTTGTCACACAGGCCTCTGCACCATTCTGGTTCTTCAACACATATAATGCAGTCGGTTTTCCCTGTACTTCTGATACGAAATTAGATTTCATCAGTCCAGAAAGAGTGGCTTCCTCTTTTTTCTCAGTGCATGACAACAAAACACACATTGCCATGACAGCCATACATAGTCTCTTCATTTTCGATACTAATAAATTAATGTTTGTTAGATAGGCAACAAATATACGCTATTATTATCAAAAACAAACGATGCTGTAGAATAATGTTGCTTAATACAAATCACTTTCGTACATTTGTCTGTCATAATAGAGAAAAATGAAACAGTATTTAGAATTACTCGATCGTGTCCTCCGCGAAGGAGTCAAGAAAGAAGATCGGACAGGAACCGGTACATACAGTGTATTCGGACATCAGATGCGCTTCAACCTTGAAGACGGTTTTCCTCTGCTCACAACAAAGAAACTGCATTTGAAATCCATTATATACGAATTACTTTGGTTTCTTCAGGGCGATACAAATGCAAAATACCTGCAGGAACATGGAGTGAGGATTTGGAACGAGTGGGCAGATCCGGATGGAAACTTAGGACATATCTACGGCTTCCAATGGCGCTCATGGCCGGACTATAAAGGCGGCAATATCGATCAGATCAGTGAAGCGGTAGAGACAATCAAGCATAATCCGGATTCACGCCGTATCATCGTCAGCGCCTGGAATGTAGCAGACCTGGACAATATGAATCTGCCTCCCTGCCACGCTTTTTTCCAGTTTTATGTGGCAAACGGCCGCCTGAGCCTGCAAATGTACCAGCGCAGTGCCGATATTTTCTTAGGCGTACCTTTTAATATTGCCTCGTATGCCCTGTTATTACAGATGATGGCACAGGTAACCGGACTGAAAGCTGGAGATTTTGTCCATACGCTTGGTGACGCACATATTTACACGAACCATCTTGAACAGGTAAAGTTGCAACTGACACGCGATCCACGGCCTCTTCCCCGGATGGAAATCAACCCGGATGTAAAAGATATATTCGGTTTCCAGTACGAGGATTTCAACCTAACGGGATACGACCCTCATCCTCATATCAAGGGAGAAGTGGCCGTATAAGAGATTTATGATTTCAGATTTATGATTCATGAACTGCATATAGTCAGACCTCATAAACCATAAACTTGAAATCATAAATCATAAATTATAAATAATAAATCATAAATGGCAATGAGTACTATTTCAATTG
The DNA here is from genome assembly GCF_025151215.1 of Parabacteroides merdae ATCC 43184. Lineage (NCBI taxonomy): Bacteria > Pseudomonadati > Bacteroidota > Bacteroidia > Bacteroidales > Tannerellaceae > Parabacteroides > Parabacteroides merdae. Next base: position 4,306,221 of record NZ_CP102286.1, on the reverse strand, counting down.
TAGCAGCGATTTCCGACAACAATGCGATCGGGAAGAATCTGGGTCTGCTCTGGCACATGCCGGCAGACATGAAGCGTTTTAAAGACCTGACAACAGGACACGCCGTAATAATGGGGCGTAAAACTTTCGAATCTTTGCCAAAAGGCGGATTGCCCAACCGTAAAAATGTCGTGCTGACGACGATGCCTGAAGCAGGTTTCATCAATTGCTTTGCCTGCGAATCCATGCATGACGCACTGGATATCTGCGAAAAGGAAGAAAACATCTTCATCATCGGAGGTTCTCTGGTTTACAGACAAGGATTAGGGATTGCCGACAAGATGTATCTGACCCGTATTCACGGGGAGTTTCCGGATGCAGACGCATTTTTCCCGGTTGTCAACTGGGATCTGTGGGAAGAGGTGGAACGACAGGAATTTCCCGCTGACGAGAAAAATCCGTATCCTTACACATTCCTGACCTACGTCCGTAAAAAATAAAATTACTCCTAATTAACGGTAATTTTACAACTTTTTGCTCTTTCTTTGTATCTATATCTAAGAAACGGGTTCGGATTTATGATTTATCAGTCATACTTCATAAATCCGAAATCATAAATCTGAAAGATATGAAGATAAGAGCAATTATTGTTTTAGCCCTGATCGTATGCGGAATAGTATCCACGATCTTCTACGTGAAAGCAAATCAGGTATCCACCAACGAAAAGGCTATCATAGAAGCCATCCAAACGAAAAACACTCCGGCATTGATCCAGGCGCTTATCACCCGGATGAAAAATCAGCTGGAAAAAGACGTCAATACATTCCCCGAACTGATCAAAGAGGTGGAAACTTATGCCGGTACATGTCCCGACTCCGCATCTGTAGCCATACTCCACTCCATGATCGCGGAGATGTATAACAACTATTATATGCAAAACCGTTGGAACGTCAACCAGCGGACCGAACTGGCAGGCTATGTTCCCGATGATATCCGGGAATGGACCTCCAATCTGTTCAGAGAAAAGATCAAACAGGAACTGACGCTATCTCTCCAACCGGCTCGGTTGCTGCAACAAACACCGGTCAGCCAGTATAACCTGATCCTGAAAAAAGGGAAAGACACGCCTCAACTTCGCCCTACTCTATATGATTTCCTGGCTTTCCGGGCGATCGACATACAGCCGTCGGATAAATGGTATGAAGATGTGATCGACTTCCGCCGTACACAACCGGAGAAAAAAGCCTTATTACTGGACGAACTGGACTACTGGCAATATAAATACGACAGCCAGTCTACAAACACCAACGACTACAGAAACACGTTGGACAGTTTGTATAATGTATACGGCAAAGAGCCGTTTGCCGCCGAAATACGCATTGCCGAGATGAATCTTCTCCAACGGGAACGTTATCAAGGCAACAAGGCTCACCAAGACTCCGTCCAGGCGCTCATTTATTCGCTCTGCAAAGAAAGTATCGCGCAATATCCCAAATACGACCGCATAAACGTTTTCAAGAACCAGTTAAACGAAATGGAAACGCCGGTCCTGAATATCCAATCCGACAACAATGTGTATCCGGGCAAGGACCTTACATTGCAAATCAAGTATGTCAACACACCCCGGTTAGTTGTGCGCATCTACAAAAGCCTTCGCCAGCCGGAAGATGCCTGGCGGAATTACGGCAAGAACAGTAAAAGCATGCGGGGAGAACTGGTAAAAGAGGTCACATTCAAGATGAATCTCGCCAACTCATACACCGAAGCCGATTCCACGCTGGCCATTCCGATGGACAGGTTGGGATTATACGAATATGTGATCACGGTTCCCGGCAAGCAGCTGACAGTCTCCAACCGTTTTAGCGTCAGCCGTCTGGCAGCCCTCACCCGTAGCCAGACAAACAACCCGGAAGTACTTGTCACCGACCTCGAAAGCGGCAAACCGATCGAAGGGGCAACCGTCATCTATTACAAAACCAATATGATGAACGGAACCATCCAACGCCAGGGAGAAGTCAAAACAGACCGGTTGGGAATCGCCATCCTCCCGGCCAAAAAGAAAATCGAGCACATACGTCCGGTACTTCGCGAAGACTCCTCTTCCATCATCACAAATATATATCCTTACGGCACTTCCCGCTCCGGACAGGAAAAGGAGACAGTCGGTTTGTCACTCTTTACGGACCGGGGCATCTACCGGCCGGGGCAAAACGTATTCTTCAAAGGGATCGCTTATGTGAAAGATACGGACAACCCGCATGTCGTGGCCGGACGCACCTATACCGTCACCCTGCGGGATGCCAACTACAAGGATGTAGCCAGCAAAGAATTCAAGACCGACCGGTTCGGTTCCTTCAACGGAGAGTTCACCATCCCGGCACAGACTTTGAGCGGGAACTTCACGCTTGTCACAGAAAGGTCTCGTACGAATATCCGGGTAGAAGAATACAAACGCCCGACTTTCAAAGTCAGTTTCCTGCCGCTCAAGGAAGAGGTGTCTTTCGGCCATCCGGTGAAGTTGACAGGCGAAGCACAAACTTTCTCCGGTATAAACTTGCAGGAAGGTGAGATAAACTGGACGATCACCCGCCGCCCGTTCTGGGCACGTTTTTATATGCCGGACCCGTTCGATTTTACATACAAGCAGGTGGCTAACGGAACGGCAAAAATTGACAATAAAGGAAACTTCACGATCTCCTTCATACCCGAACGGCCGGAAACATCAGATATGCGCCCTGCCTTCCAGAGCTACGAAGTAACGGCAACCCTGACCGACAGCAAAGGAGAGACACAAGAGGCAAGCTATACCTTCTCCGTCGGCGATACAGGTATCCTGTTGGATATCCAAATGCCCGGAGAGGAAATGGAAAATGATTCCGCCAAGGCTGTGGTAACGGCCTATACCGTGAATAGGCAAAAAACATCTGCGGAAGGAAGTTACACGATTTATTCACTGTCGGACGAAAAGCCAGAAAAGGATATGTTCGGTGCAGACCGGTACAAAATCAATAAACTGGTGACTGTTGGAACTTTCATAACGGGATACGAAATATCACCTGCCGTATTCCGCGAACTTCCCGCCGGACGCTATCGCCTGGAAGTGAAATCGACCGACTCCAACGGAAAAGAAGTTTCCGCCAATCAAGATTTCATCTTGTACAACCGCCGGGATAAACGGCCGCCCGTATTTATGCATACCTGGCTGGTTAATGAGCACACGACCTGTGCGCCGGGAGAAGAGGCCGCATTTATTTTCGGAACATCCGACAAAGACACACATATATTATATGAAATTTATACAGCAGACAATAAATGCACGGAACGCAAACTGATCCAGTTGAGCGATGAAAACCGGACATTCCGCATCCCGTTCAAAGAAACGGATGGGGAAGGTTTCACCGTGTCTTTCACATTTGTCAAAGACGGCAAGATGTATGTGAAACAAGTTCCGGTTCAACGCCGGCAACCGGATCGGAGATTGAATATCCAGGCAAAGACATTCCGTGACCACCTGCTGCCGGGAAGCAAGGAAAATTGGAAATTCCGTATTACGGATGCTGATTCCTTGACCGTCTCCGCTGAAGTTTTGGCTGGCATGTACGATGCTTCATTGGACAAGTTATTGCCTTTCAGCTGGTCTTTCTCTCCTAAAAGATATGTTTATCTGTATGCTCCTCGTTTTTCTGAAGGGACAGCATTCACTAACAGCAGCAGGTACGAAACAGGAGATCGGAAAAGATTGAACGTCCCACAGTTCCAATACGACCGACTCGACTGGCAGGACGTACTGAGAATCGGTTGGCAATATGAACAAAGCGAACGACGCTATGCAACCGGAGCCGTCATGAAATCAGGGACAGCACCGGCAATAACCGAAGTTCTCAACATCACCGAAGACAGTATGCCACTAGAAGAACCGGCAGTAAAAGCGTACCAGGGTGTCGCTAATATCATAGCAGAAGAAGAAGTGGAAGAAAATGGAACACCGTTCTTCCCGAACAAACCGGTCGAACTTCGTGAAAACTTTGCCGAAACCGCATTCTTCTATCCGGCCTTAGTGACCGACGAAGCAGGCGATGTAGCGTTCAGCTTCACGATGCCCGAAAGCAACACGACTTGGAAACTGCAACTGCTGGCCCAGACGGAAGACCTGAAATACGGCTACCTGTCCCGCGAAATCATCACCAGCAAACCGTTGATGGTAACCCCTAACCTTCCGCGCTTCCTGCGCCAGGGCGATGAAGTGACCATCACGGCGCAAATCAGCAACCAGTCGTCTGCCACTATGGACGGACGCGCCAGCCTGGAACTGTTCGATCCGGGCAACGGCCAGCCGGTGATCTGCCTCACCAAATCGCAGAAGCCTTTCACCTTGGGGGTTGACAGCACCACGACTGTCAACTGGTCATTCAAGGTTCCGGCCTCTTCGGACGGTGTTATCGGTTGCCGTATCATTGCCGACTCAGACAAGGGAAGCGACGGCGAACAGCATCTGATCCCGGTTCTATCGAACGAGATATTGATAACGGAAAGCACTCCGTTCTACCTGTTCGACAAGAACGAAGAAGTGATCCGCCCGAAAGACAACAAAAATATCCGTCCGTTCCGCACGACACTGGAGCTGACTGCCAACCCTATCTGGTATGCCGTACAGGCATTGCCGACCCTATCCCAACCGGAAAACGACAACGTCATTTCCTGGTTCGCCTCTTATTACAGTAACACTTTGGCGAGCTACATCGCCACCGCCCACCCGCGTATCCAGCAGGTCATCAGCCAGTGGAAAGCACAGGGCGGAAACGCCTCCACGCTCTATTCTAACCTGGAAAAAAATGCAGAACTGAAAAACATCCTTCTACAGGAAACACCCTGGGTATTGGAAGCAGACAATGAAACGGAACAAAAACAGCGTTTGTCCCTCCTTTTCGATATGAACCGGGCAGCAGGACAGCGGGAAACCGCCCTCCGACATCTTCTCGACCTGCAAACGCCGGATGGAGGTTGGGGTTGGTTCAAAGGCATGTATCCGAGCCAGGAGATCACACTCTATATTCTGAAAGGGATGAGCCAACTGACGGAGTTGAATGCAGTCGAATATAACCAGCAGGAAAAAGAGATGCAGATGAAAGCACTCAAATTCGTTGACAAACAAATCCAGTCCGATTATGAGGCATTACAAAAGATCAAGAACTGGCAGAAAAACGAAATTTCTCCATTGGAAATCGAATATCTGTTTGTCCGCAGCAATTACCGAGACATTCCGGAGTTGGGTTCGGCCCGTGAAGCAATCCGCTACTATACGAACCTGGCGGAAAAGCAGTGGGACAAACAATCCATCCACGGCAAAGGAGAAATAGGGTGGCTCATGTGGAGGAATGGAAATAAAGAGATTGCCGGAAAGATTATCACTTGGCTGCGTAAAACAGCTTCGACCTCTCCGGACAAAGGTATGTATTGGGCGAACAACCGGAGCAGAGCAAACGCCTTTGCCTCTCCGATCGACACCCATTGCCTGCTGATGGCTTTCTTCAATGAAGTTTCGCCCGACAAACAAGAAACAGACCGTATGAAACAATGGTTACTCAACCAGAAACAGACGCAGAACTGGAAATCCGTACCGGCAACGGTCAACGCTATTTATACTTTGCTTCTGACAGGCAGCAACTGGTTGGACACTGCCAACACTTGCACCGCCCAATGGGGCAAGCAAACCTATAGCACGACAAGCGGCGAATTGGCCACCGGCTATCTGAAAGTAACCATATCGGATGAAAAAGCGACCTCATCCGAAGGAACCTCCATCTCTATCCGGAAAGAAGGCTCGGCGCCTGCATGGGGAGCTGTCTACGAGCAATACTTCCAGAACATCAACGAGGTAAAAAAACAGAAAGGCGTCCTGAACGTAGAAAAGCTGCTATTCGTAGAAACCAATAACGGGACTGAGCGGCAACTTCGTCCGGTCACCCCGGATGAACCGCTCAGTGTCGGCGACAAAGTGGTCGTCCGCCTTGTGGTCCGTACCGATCGCGAAATGGATTACGTCTTCCTGAAAGACCTCCGAGCCGGATGTTTTGAACCGGCAGACCAACTTTCCGGTTCTATCTATAGGGACGGGGTCTGGTATTACCAGTCGCCGACGGATGTTTCGGAGAATTTCTTCTTCGAACGCCTGCCCCAGGGGACTTTTGTACTGGAATATGCCGTATACGTGTCACGTACCGGTGAATATGCAGGAGGAATCAGTACGATCCAATGCCTGTACGCACCCGAATTCGTATCGCATACGGAAGGAAACATCATCAAGGTAGATTGAGTGAGACTCCCAGCGATGGCAAGTGCACACAAATCCGGTATCCCCGACTCGCGATGGAAGCAGAATTTTATTTTTTAAAGAAACTAATTCAGTAGTAAACATTATCTTTGCATTTTAAACAATAGCTAAATAAAAAGAGAAGATGAAACAGATTATTTTTATTTTTATGGCAATCCTGCTGGCAACAGGAATAGCTTCAGCTCAAAACAAAGCTGTAATCTCGGCAGATGAAACCTCTTTCGATTTCGGAACGATCAAGGAAGCGAACGGCAATGTGTCGCACACTTTTAAAATAAAGAACTCAGGCGAAGCACCGTTGGTCTTGACTCGTGTCATCGCCTCTTGCGGTTGTACGACGCCGGAATGGACAAAGGAACCGATAGCTCCGGGTAAAACAGGTGATATCAAAATCACTTATAATCCGAAAGACCGCCCCGGTCCTTTTGTCAAGACTATTTCCGTATACAGTAATGGTAAAACCGGTAGTTTTATCCTGACGATCCGGGGAGAAGTAGAATAATAACAGGAAAACTGAACGATAAAGAATGTTGAACAGAAACAAACTAGTCTTTATTCTTGCCGGTATACTGTTTGCAATAAGCAGTATATCGGCACAAAATAACGCCCGAATCAGTGCAGATGAGCTGATCTATAACTTCGGTACGATTGGAGAATCCGATGGATTGGCAAGTCACATATTTACGATCAAAAACACAGGTAACGGTCCGCTTGTCATCACGAGGATCACAGCATCCTGCGGCTGTACGCAGCCCGAATGGACCAAAGAGCCCATCGCTCCGGGAAAGACCGGAGAAGTAAAAGTAACCTACAACCCGAAAGGACGTCCCGGCCCTTTTTACAAAACTATAGCGATCTACAGTAACGGGAAAAAAGGCAGTTTCTCCTTAGGTATCAAAGGAAACGTAACCCCTAAAGAAGCTCAACCCATACTGATTTATCCGTATAGCATCGGCGACTTGAAGTTGCAAACCAAGAATGTCCTCTATAGCACAGTCCGTCCGGAAGAAACATTGGGAGAGAAGATCAACATAATCAATGAAGGAAAGACATCTCTGAACATTCATTTAGGAAAGACGCCTCATTATCTGAACGTCGTAGCCAATCCTACAAAACTGGCTCCGGGTGAAACAGGCGAAATATCCATCCTCATGAATGCGAAAGAGGCAAAACGGAAAGGCCGCATGACAGCCGAAATTCCGGTAACGGTCGAAAGTATCGGTCAGAAGAAAGGAACAGAAGGCAAACTACATGTTGCAGCCAATATCATAGACGACTTCAGCAAACTGACTGCCTCGGAGAAGGCGAAAGCTCCGGTAGCCCAGCTATCGGGTACCTTGCTCGACTTCGGCAAACTACCTGACAAAAGCAGTTTCATCCCACTGGTCGGCGGTCGGGTGAGCGGCACGATCGAAATTACCAACTCAGGAAAATCACCACTTGTCATCTATAGTGTGACCTGCGAAGACGAACGCGTAGCTGTTTCCGGTGGCAAAAGAGAAATAAAGCCGGGCACGACAGCCACTTTCAAAGTGACAGTACGCCCGAAAGAGATAAAAACAAAACTGGAAGCCCTCATCAATTTCGTATGCAACGACCCGAACGGTCCGGTACGGCTTGTGAAGGTGACAGCCAATAAATAACCAGGTGAAAGTCGAAAGGTGAAAGTTAAAACAGCTTCCTCTTCCACCTTTCAACCTTCACCTTTCAACTTTCAACTAAATTATGGAACATCCCGAAAACGACGATCTGTACAAAGGATTAAAGGTGAACAAGGGAGTAGCCGATGTACCGACCGTAAATCCTTATCTAAAAAAAAGGATTCAACGCAAAGAATATACGCCTGCCGAATTTGTAGAAGGTATCCTGAAAGGAAACATTACGATCCTCAGCCAGGCGGTAACACTGGTGGAAAGCTCCAAATACGAACACCAGCAAGTAGCACAGGAAATTATCGAAAAATGCCTGCCGCATGCAGGAAAGTCTGTCCGTATCGGCATCACCGGAGTACCGGGAGCAGGTAAGAGCACCTCGATCGATGCGTTCGGCATGCACTTGATAAGGCAAGGACGTAAACTGGCTGTGCTGGCAATCGACCCCAGCAGCGAACGCTCGAAAGGCAGCATCCTCGGCGACAAAACTCGTATGGAGGCCTTGTCCCGTGAAAAGAACGCTTTCATCCGTCCTTCGCCATCAGCAGGTTCCTTAGGTGGCGTTGCCCGTAAAACACGTGAAACGATCGTTCTTTGCGAAGCTGCCGGATTCGATACGATATTTGTCGAAACGGTCGGTGTCGGACAAAGCGAGACGGCTGTCCACTCGATGGTCGATTTCTTCCTGTTGATCCAACTTGCCGGTACTGGAGACGAATTGCAAGGCATCAAGCGCGGGATCATGGAGATGGCGGACGGGATCATCATCAATAAGGCGGATGGTGACAACCTCGAAAAAGCAAAACTGGCAGCGGCACAATTCCGCAACGCCTTGCACCTGTTTCCGGCCCCCGAATCCGGTTGGAGCCCGAAAGTATTGACTTATTCCGGTTATTACAATCTGGGGATTAAAGAAATCTGGGATATGGTCGGAGAATATATGGAATTCACTCAAAAGAACGGCTACTTCAACTACAAGCGCAACGAACAAGCCAAATATTGGATGTACGAAAGTATCAACGACACACTCCGCGAAACGTTCTACCACAATCCGGCGGTAGAAAAAATGTTGAACTTCACGGAGCAGCAGGTATTGAATAACGAGATCAGTTCGTTCGTTGCAGCCAAACGGATGATGGACCTGTTCTTGGAAAATCTGTCTGCAAAGAAATAAATAAATGGAAAAGAAAAAACTTATACTGCTATTACTAAGTTGCGCGGTAATCACGGAGGCTCATGCTGCCTATCAAGGCCACGTATATGTAGACTCCAACCGGAACGGAATCTACGACAAAGGAGAGAAAGTCTTAAAAGGCATCCGGGTTTCCGACGGGTTGAACGTTGTCAAAACGAATGCCGAAGGAGTATATACACTTCCCGGACACAAACGAGAACGATTTATCTTCATCACCACTCCTTCCGGCTATAGGACAGACAATCAATATTACCGGCGGATCAACGGCACAGGGCAAACATACGATTTCGGCCTGCAACCCTGGAAAGGACGCATCAAGCCGAATGGCAGTCACAGGTTCATCCATATTTCCGATACCGAGATATTCAATACGGAAAACCAAGAAGACTGGGCGAATAACATCCGGGATTATGCGGCTAACGAGAATATCTCATTTATCATCCATACCGGTGATATCTGCTATGAAAATGGATTGAAGAACCATATCCATCTGATGAACACGTCAAACATGGACTGCCCGATGTTCTACTGTATCGGTAACCATGACCTTGTAAAAGGGAAATATGGAGAAGAGGTTTTTGAAAATGTTTACGGTCCGGTTTATTATTCCTTCGACTTCGGAAATGTCCACTACGTCGTTACACCAATGGCAGGAGGAGATCATCAGCCCGGCTATACAAAAGAAGATGTATACCGCTGGTTAAAGAATGACCTGGCGCAAGTACCGACAGGAAAACCGATCATCGTCTTTAACCATGACCTGCTGACTTCCGGGAACGAGTTTGTTTTCGGTATTGACGATAACGAGAAGATTAACCTGAACGAACATAACCTGAAAGCGTGGCTGTACGGCCATTGGCATAATCATTTCGTGCGGAAACAAGGAGATGTCCTGACAATCTCGACCGCAACACTCGACAAAGGGGGAATCGACCACTCGACTTCCGCCTTCCGTGTGGTAGACGTGGATCAAAAAGGAGATGTCCAGACTATGCTCCGCTATACCTATATAAACAAGTCCATCGAAACCGCCTCTATCGCGAATGATGCATGTACAATGACGTCAGACGAAAAGATTCCGGTATCGGTCAACACCTACAATGCAGTTGCTCCTGCCATACGTGTCACTTACAGTTGCGTCGTAGACGGCAATACTGTCCTACCGGAAACACAGCTTACTCAAAATACAGACTGGAATTGGTCCGGAATGGCCAAACTCCCGGCAGACTGTAAAGGCAAACGGATTTTCATTACAGCCAAAGCATTGTTCAACAATGGGGAAACAGCAATCAGCCGTTCCTCATTCGTATACCAGCCGGAAGAGATCGGCAAAACACCCCGACTGGCATGGACCCGTAACGTAAATGCCAACCTGTATTTCTCTTCTCCGGTCGTTGCCGGCGGTAAAGTGTACGTCGCTTCTCTCGATGAAGATTTGAAGGGAGAAGGTGCAATCTTCGCTCTGGATGCAAAGACTGGTGAATTACAATGGAGATATCCGGTTCGCAACTCCATCAAAAACACGATTGCCGTAGACGAAGGAACCGTCTTCGCACAAGATGCGGAAGGTTATTTATACGCCATCGACTCACAGACTGGCAAACTAAAATGGGACAAAAAGATGGATGTCGCCGGCCTTCCTGTCCTTGTGGACGGGCTGACAGCCGCCAATGGCATTGTCTATGCCGGAAGTGGAAAGGCATTCGGAGCATACAACGGTAAAACGGGTGACGCAGTCTGGCTGAACAAAGGCTGGCCGCAAGGAGAAGCCACGACATCGACTCCTCTGCTGGCAAACGGAGTAGTTATTTCAGGCGCCAACTGGCGAGGCTTCTACGGCAACGACGCACAAACGGGAGAGTTGCTTTGGAAACTCGATAAAGACGGAATTACGGATAGAGGCGCAACACCGGCATATGACGGTAATCTGCTTTATGTTACTTCGCGCCAGTCTTTATTTATCATCGACTGCCATTCGGGGGAAGTCATTGTCCGTAAAGAGTTACCATTCAATGTCCAAGTCAATTCGACCCCGTTGGTCACGGATAAACTGATTGTTTTCGGGACGCAGACTGATGGCCTGGTCGCACTCGACCGTGAGACATTCGAGGTCAGATGGAAAGCCCGGACATCTCCAGCTCTGGTTTATACGGCTCCCTATTCCCGCCATCCGGCTGCCACGGTCGAAACGAGCCCCCTACTCATCGGAGATACGATTTACTTCGGAGCATCCGACGGCATCATCTATGGCATAGATAAGGAAAGCGGGCAAACGACATGGAAACATAAAACGGGAGCTCCGCTATTCTCCACTCTGTCAACAAACGGCAACATGATCTTCGCAACCGATTTCGGAGGCAATGTCTATGCTTTCAAATGCAACGAGTAAACAGAGCTGAACTCTATATGCAAAAAGCCCCGCGAATGAAAAATATCCGCGGGGCTTTTCATATACTTGCCAATAACAGATCAAATAGAAGAAATACGAAGCGTATTCAACAAATCACGATTGATCGGTTTGTCGTTCTTGATCGCTTTGGAGAAAGGAACGTAAACAATCTCATCATTCTGGATACCCATCATCACGTTACGCTGGTCATCCAACAACGCGTCGACGGCAGCCACTCCCATCCGGGTTGCCAAGATACGATCTTGTGCAGTCGGTGAACCACCGCGCTGCAAGTGTCCCAAAATTGAAACACGTACGTCAAACTGCGGATATTCCTTCTTTACACGTTCAGCCACGCCCATCGCACCACCGGTCACCTCACTTTCCGCAACAAGGACGATACTGCTGTTCTTGGACTTACGGAAACCAGTTTCGATCATCTCGGCCAGTTGGTCTTTCTCCATCGATATCTCCGGAATGATAGCCGCTTCAGCTCCCGATGCAATCGCTCCGTTAAGAGCCAGAAATCCGGCATCACGCCCCATCACTTCGATAAAGAACAGACGGTCATGGGAGGTTGCCGTGTCACGGATTTTATCGACACATTCCATGATCGTATTCAAAGCCGTGTCGTAGCCGATCGTGATATCCGTGCCATACAGGTCATTATCAATCGTACCAGGCAGGCCGACAATCGGATAATTGAACTCCTGTGCAAAGATGCGAGCCCCCGTCAGCGTTCCGTCACCACCGATGGCGACCAAAGCATCGATACCATGCTCCATCAGTTTGTCGTAAGCCTGCTTACGGCCTTCCGGCGTCTTGAATTCCGCACAACGGGCCGTCTTCAGGATAGTACCGCCACGCTGAATAATATTACTTACATTCTGAGTCTTGAAATCTTCAATTTCGTCGGTTATCAAACCCTTGTATCCACGATAGATACCCTTAACGGACATTCCGTTATAAATAGCGGAACGTGTCACTGCGCGAATGGCAGCGTTCATTCCGGGAGCATCACCTCCGGACGTTAAAATGCCAATACACTTAACTGTAGACATAGCGTCTTATATTTTATATGTTCGCGGCAAAAGTAATAATTATTTGCCAAAAACCTGTCTATTTTCCAAAACTTCATCAAATCTTACCCCTAAAAGTCAACGGCTGGCATTCAATTCACGAATACGCACAGCCACCTCTTCCATCAGCCACTTCGGAGTGGATGTGGCCCCGCACACCCCGACACTCCCCACATCTTCAGGCAACGGCTCGGTAATCTCCTTTACCTCCGAGATAAAGACCGTGTTCGGGTTTGCCTTCCGACATTCCTCCAGCAGCATCTTGCCATTTGAACTCTTCTTTCCAGCAACGAAATACACCCAATCATGCTTGGAAGCAAACGCCTTGATGTTCGGTAAACGGTTGGCCACCTGGCGGCAGATCGTATCGAAATACTCGAATTGTACCCCATCTGCAATACGCCGCCGGATCTCAGCCACGACTTCACGAAACCCGTCAAGCGACTTGGTCGTTTGCGAGAAGAGGCAGATATTCCGGCTAAAATCCAACCGGCCAAGGTCCTGTACCTTCTCGATAACGATGGCCGTCCCTTCCGTTTGCCCGACCAGACCATTTACTTCGGCATGCCCTTTCTTTCCATAGATCACGACCTGCGTATGACTATCGCGCGTAGCCACGTAGCATTTATGGATCTTACGTTGTAACTGGAGCACCACCGGACAGGTCGCATCCACGATCGTGATGTTGTTCCGCCGGGCGATCTCGTAGGTCGAAGGCGGTTCCCCATGCGCCCGAAGCAACACCTTTTCTCCCTTCAAACGGGTAAACTCGTCGTGCCCGATCGTCCGCAGTCCCAACTTTTCCAACCGTTCCACTTCCAAGCTATTGTGTACGATATCTCCGAGGCAATACAACGTATTCGTATTTTTCAGTTCGCGTTCTGCACTCTCGATAGCCGTTACCACGCCAAAACAAAAGCCGGAACCCTTATCTATCTCGACTTCTATCATGGCTAGTCTGATGTAACGACCTTTTCATACTGTTCCAAGAGCCAAGCCTTCTGCTCGGCAATCGTCAAATGCGAGTTATCCAGCTCCAGCGCATCATCAGCTTTACGAAGCGGACTCTCTACACGAGTCATATCGATATGGTCACGCGTCTTCACATTTTCAAGGACTTCCTCAAAAGAAGCAACCTCGCCTTTGGCTTTCAGTTCGTCCAAACGCCGTTGGGCACGCACTTCCGGGCTGGCTGTCACATAAATCTTCAGTTCCGCATCCGGAAAGACAACCGTACCGATATCGCGACCATCCATCACGATCCCTTTCGCCTTCCCCATTTCCTGTTGCTTGGCGACCATCGCACGGCGTACAAAACCTAAAGCAGCAATCGGACTCACGCGGTTGGCCACTTCCATCCCCCGTATTTCTTTCTCCACTTTCACGCCGTTCAGATAGGTATCCGGACGTCCGGTTTCCGGGTTAAAGCGGAAAGAGATATCGATATCGTTCATGGCATCCTGCAACTTCTGTTCATCGATACCGCCGCTTGTAAAGAAACCGTGCTGCAAACTGTACAAAGTGACAGCCCGGTACATCGCCCCTGTATCGATATAGGTATATCCCAGCTCCCTTGCCAAATCTTTTGCCATCGTGCTCTTCCCGGTAGAAGAGACACCGTCTATCGCTATAATTATCTTTTTCATCACTACATATATTAATGTAAAGGAAATGCAAATATACAACAGTTTATCGCTCCCTTCCTTATAAATTATCCTATTCATCCTTATATTTTATTGTTTTCCATATAATCCGGAAACCGTTCGCAACCAAGCGGACGATCTATGAGATACGACAAAGAAGCCAACGGACCAGTAATCCATTGGCAAAAGGTCCTATCGTAAAGGAGAACGAAAAACCGAATTTACTTAGAAATCGCTGATCGTAGTGGAGATGCTCAGCATCATGGAAAGAGCTGAAGGATGGTATTTGGCTACGGAAACACCGACGTCGAACATCTTGATCCGCACACCAGCACCACCGGAAAAACCGGCAAGAGCGTTACTTCCCTGCAATTTCATGTCCAACGCCGTCTTGGGGTTATACCCGATACCGAGCCAGAAGTTGTCGGAAGGGATATAATCAACACCGATCACCAGATGCTTCACAAAAGACTTGAAAAAATTATCTCCTGTATACTCCCTATCGTAATCGTCTACATACTCAACCTTCCATTTCGTCAGATACTGTGCAGTCAGCGACAAACGGATCGGCGCATGGGCCATCTGTTTGGTGATCCCCAACTGGATATCCCAGGGCATCTTCTGGCGCTCATCTTCATAGGCTTTCAATTGGGCTCCGATATTTTTAAAAGCAAAACCGAAAGAAAATCCTTTTTCAGAATCATAATAACTCAAACCGGCATCGACCACCATGCCGATCGAAGTATAATCGCCGATACCCGAATATAAAAACTTCAACGAAGCCCCGCCACGCCAGCGCTCGGAAAGGTCATACGAGAAGAAACCGTTCACACTGATGTCCTTTGCCGTAAAATCTCCCGTCGGAAGACCTTCTTCCGACATTCCCCGTATCTTTCCCTGACTGAAGAACGAGGCTCCCACACCCCAAGCTCCTTTTTCTTTATACGCCTTGGTAAAAAGAGCGCTCCCGACATTGATATCCGATATATAGTTCAGGTAATTCAGATTAACCATCTGGTCCATCTCGGCTCCCAATAAAGCCGGGTTATGAAAAATCAGGGAAGGATCCCTTTCGACCAGAGACATCGTATTGCCTCCCATCGCATTGGCTCTTGCCGAAGAAGGATAGCGAAGAAAAGTATATCCGGTGTCGCCGGTTTGCGCGACAACAGCCCGTAACAAGAAGGAAAAGAAGAATATAAATAGAATATTTCTCATATTTCTCTGGTAAAATGCATACAAAGATAAATAAAACGGGTACATACACCCCACTTACAGAAACGGGAAAAAGCCGAAAAAGGTATATTGGGAGCTATTATTTTTATTCTCAGTCAAAAAAAAAGTAAAAATAGCGTATATTTAATACGAATTGTTCGGATTTAAAAAATAACTCCGTATATTTGTCGCAGAAGAAAAACACATCTTTAAACACTAAGAGATATGGAAGTTAAGAAATCACCGAAAGCGGACCTGGAAAAAGGTAAGACGATGGGTATCCTGATGGGTATGATCGTCGGACTTGCAGTACTGTTCGTGGGCTTCGAATGGAGCGACCGTGAAATCACAATCGTCCAAGATCAGGGCGTTGCTGATATCATCGCAGAAGAAGAAGTTGAAATTACGAGACCGGAGGACACTCCTCCCCCTCCACCGCCACCTCCCGCACCTGCTGTGGCAGAAGTATTAACCGTTGTAGAAGATGACGTCAAGTTGGACGACGTCGAAATCGTATCATCCGAAGACGATGCCGCTTCTGCACAGGTTGAAGCTTATACTCCTCCCGCAGTAGTTGAAGAAGAAGAGGAATCTTCACAGCAGATCTTTACTGTTGTAGAAACAATGCCTGAATTCCCCGGCGGACAAGGAGCTTTGTTACAATACCTGGCAAAATCAATCAAGTATCCGGTTATTGCTCAGGAAAACGGTATCCAGGGTCGTGTATCCTGCTCGTTTGTGGTTAACAAAGACGGTTCTATCGTAGACGCAGAAGTTATCCGTGGTGTTGACCCGTCACTGGATAAAGAGGCTCTCCGTGTGATCAACAGCATGCCGAAATGGTCACCGGGCAAACAGAGAGGTAAACCCGTACGTGTTAAATACACAGTGCCTGTTACATTCAGACTGCAATAATAACATGTAAATAGTACAAAAAGGCTGCTTCTATCGCAGCCTTTTTTATTTAAACAAATAATCTATGTTCGCTTTCAATGACATCCTACAGAAAATAGAGCAGGAAATTACCCGGCTCCAATTCACCTATCCGCCCAAAAGCTTATACGACCCAATCGAGTACATACTTTCACTCGGTGGAAAAAGAATCCGTCCGGCACTCGTACTGATGGCATGTAACTTATATAAGGAAAACGTAGATACAGCCGTCAATCCGGCGTTAGGGCTTGAAGTATTCCATAACTTCACCCTTTTGCACGACGACCTGATGGACGATGCCGATAAAAGAAGAAACAAACCGACCGTCCATAAAGTATGGAATGCCAACACAGCCATCCTATCCGGCGATGCCATGCTGATCGCAGCCTATCAACTGATCGGCGAAACAGAATCCGAATCATTAAAAGAAATATTAGACCTGTTTACCCGTACGGCGCTTGAAATATGCGGCGGGCAGCAGTACGACATGGAGTTCGAATCGAGAACCGATGTAACGGAAGAGGAATATATCGAAATGATCCGACTGAAAACGGCCGTATTGCTAGCCTGTGCCCTGAAGATGGGAGCCATCATGGGGAACGCTCCGAAAGCCGATGCCGAAACGCTGTATCAGTTCGGCATCAACATCGGACTGGCCTTCCAATTGCAGGATGACCTGTTGGATGTCTACGGAGACACGGCCACTTTCGGCAAAAATATTGGAGGAGACATACTCTGCAACAAAAAGACATTCATGCTGATCAACGCTTTACGCCTTGCTTCAAATACTCAAAAAGCGGAACTGAACAGTTGGATAGGTAAAAAGACATTCGATCCGGCAGAGAAAATCGCCGCCGTAACAGCCATCTATGATCAATTGCGGTTAAAAGAGTTGTCCGAAGAAAAAATACACGCATATTATAATCAGGCAATGAACTGTCTAACCTCATTAAACGTAGCTCCCGAAAGGCTAAACATACTGAAAGAAGTCAGCGCCCGTTTAATGAACCGCCAGTCTTAAAATGAAACTGATCGACACACACAACCATCTGTACTTAGAGGATTTTGATCCGGAACAGGATCAACTGGTCACAATCGCAAAAGAGTCGGGCATAGACACCCTGCTACTTCCGAATGTCGACACGAGCACCATCAGGCGGATGCATGACTTATGCGACCGTTATCCGGATTTCGCCTATCCGATGATGGGACTGCATCCGACCAGCGTTGACGAGCATTATGCAAAAAATCTGAAGGAAACAGAGTCATGGCTCGGTAAACGTGTTTATTGCGGAATCGGGGAAATAGGTATAGACCTGTATTGGGACAAAACATACCTGAAGGAGCAGAAAGAAGTATTCGAGGAACAGCTCAGATGGAGCATCGACCTCAACCTGCCGGTCGCCATTCATACCCGCGAAGCATACCCGGAAGTTTTCGATTCTCTATATAAGGTAGGAGCCGACACGCTCACCGGAGTCTTTCATAGTTTTACCGGTAATGAAGCCGAATTGGAAGAGATTAAAAAATTAAATAATTTCAAAATCGGGATAAATGGAGTCATTACATTTAAAAACTCCAGGCTGTCGGAAATCATCCGGCAGACAGACATCCGAAAAATAGTATTGGAGACAGACGCCCCCTATCTCGCCCCTGTTCCCTACAGAGGAAAAAGGAACGAGCCGGCCTATATCTGGAAAACGGCTGAAAAAGTAGCCCAGACCTATGGACTGACACTCGAAGAGACCGTTGAAACAACACGGATAAATGCTCTAAAACTATTTAAAATCGAGAATAAACCAATATCGTGAGATATTTTCGCGCGTATTCAAAATTTATCCACCAGATATTGTGTATATGTCAGGCAAAAACTATAGATTTGTGCACTGAAACGTTTGGATATGCGATTTTTTTCGTATTTTGCACCCGTTTTAGAGAAGCGGTAGCTCGTTTTTGGAGAGATGCTCGAGTGGTTGAAGAGGCACGCCTGGAAAGCGTGTAAACCCCTAAAGGGTTTCGCGGGTTCGAATCCCGCTCTCTCCGCTTTAAGATACCATGACGATTATTAATAACAAAAAATAAAAACAAATAAGAGAATTATTAATCTTAAAAATTAAACACACAATGAAAAAGTATTTTGCAAAAACGTTCATGAGTTTATGTGCTCTTGGAATCTCTTCTGTAGCATTCGCGCAAGAAGCTACCGAAACCGCTGTTGAAGGTGGCATGTACCAGGCTTTGAAGACTAAGTTTATCGAAGGTGGTGCCGACTTCATGAGTTTGGTTGCCATCGCATTGATTTTCGGTTTGGCTTTCTGCTTGGAAAGAATCATTTACCTGAACTTGGCTGAAACTAACTCCAGCAAATTGCTGAAAGGTATCGAAGATGCTTTGGATAAAGGTGATGTAGAAGGTGCAAAAGCTATTGCTCGTGACACAAGAGGTCCTATCGCTTCTATCGCTTACCAGGGTTTGATGAGAATCGACCAGGGTATTGATGTTGTTGAAAAATCTATTGTTTCTTATGGTGGTGTTCAGGGTGGTCTTTTGGAAAAGAACATGTCTTGGATCACATTGTTTATCGCAATGGCTCCGTCATTAGGATTCTTGGGAACTGTAGTAGGTATGATCATGGCGTTCGATAAAATCGAACAGGTTGGTGATATCAGCCCGACGGTTGTAGCAGGTGGTATGAAAGTGGCCTTGATCACAACAGTAGGTGGTTTGATCGTTGCTTTGATCCTTCAGATATTCTATAACTATTTGTTGAGCAAACTGGAAGCTATCCTGAACCAGATGGAAGATGCTTCTATCACTTTGCTGGACTTAGTTATTAAATATAACCTCAAATTTAAAAAATAAGAAACAACTATGGCAGTTACTAAAATAAGAAAAATGTCCAGTTGGACATTACTGATAGTATCGCTTATCAGTATTGTCGTTCTGGGTATGTTCTTCGGCGGAGGCATCACGAATCCGGGAGAAGAAATGAAAGAATATGTATATACAGGTCTTTTGCTTAATTGGACTTCAGCATTATTCTTCGTCACAATCATTTGCATGGTGTTATTTGCTGTTTGGCAGTTTATCACCCTGCTGAAAGTTAATCCTAAATCAGCTCTTTCTGCTTTAGGTGTCGTAGTTGCTTTCGTTGCAATGCTGTTTATCACTTATTCAATCGGTGATGGAACTCCGTTACAAGGTCTGAATGCAGATTCTCAGAAATATAACACAGCCGGTTGGTTGCAAATCACAGATATGTGGATTTGGTCTACAGTTGTCCTGCTGGTTTTAATCGTTGCATGTGTGGTTTGGGGCTCTGTCAAAAGAATGCTCGGTAAATAATAGTAATAACGAATTGATAAAACAAGAAAGAAATGGGTAGTAAAAGAAAGACACCGGGTATTAATGGATCGTCTTCAGCCGATATTGCTTTCATGTTGCTTATCTTCTTCCTTATTACTACATCCATGGATACAGATAAAGGTCTGGCAAGACGTTTGCCGCCTCCTGTTCCTAAAGACCAAAAGAAGAATGATGTTGATGTTAACAAGAGAAACTTGGTTGTCGTGCTGATCAACAGCAGTAACCAAATCCTCTTTAACGGTGAACCTACCGACATCAAGCAACTGAAAGACAAGGTAAAAGAGTTCATTGACAACCCGTATAATGACGCAAATAAACCTGAAAAGGTTGAAGAGGACGTTCCTTTCTTCGGAAAAGTAATGACCGCTAAAAAACACGTAATTTCTTTACAGAATGACCGTGGTACCGAATATCAGGCTTATATCAGCGTTCAGAACGAATTGGCAAAGGCATACAACGAATTGCGTGATGATATTTCCAGAAAGAAATTCGGAAAATTATTCGCAGATCTAGATGAAGACCAACAAAAGGCTGTGCAGCAGATTTATCCGCAAAAGATTTCTGAGGCAGAACCTAAAAATTATGGAGATAAGAAGTAATGGGAAAGTTTAGTAAAGCGGGCGGACGTGAAATGCCCGAATTGAATACGTCATCATTACCTGACTTGGTGTTCGCATTCTTGTTCTTCATCATGATGGTAACATCCATGCGTGAAGTAACATTGATGGTGCAATTCCGCGCTCCACAGGCTACTGAACTTCAGAAGCTGGAAAAGAAATCGTTGGTTACATTCATCTATGTAGGAAAGCCGACCCAGGAATATCAGGCTAAAATGGGTTCTGAAGCCCGCTTGCAGTTGAACGACAAGTTCGCTGAAGTATCGGAAATTCAGGACTACATCGCTCAGGAAAAATCCAGTATGAAAGAAGAAGACCAGCCGTTTATGACAGTCTCCATCAAGGCCGATAAGGAAACCAAGATGGGTCTGATCACAGACGTGAAGCAGGCGCTTCGTGAAGCATACGCATTGAAGATTAGTTATTCTGCCCGTCAGGCTGCTGACTAATCTCTGGATACACAAAATAAAAAAGGCGAGGTTTCTAACCCCGCCTTTTTTATTGCCTTTTAGTCACCGATCAGAGCCCTTTCCCTCAAAGGACATGACACCCATCCAATAATAAATAGACACATAGCTATTTACAGCAATAGCTACCACTTTTTTACTTTTCGCCCTTGGTCGAAAAGGTTTTTGCCCTTAGTCGAAAGCGCTTTTGACCAAGGGCGAAAGCACATTCGACTAAGGGCAAAAGCTCTACAGTTGGACTGTTTGACAACAGAAACATGGCTACTGCCACTTAAATCGTCGAATTAGAACGAGAAAACAAATAGGCAATGTGCAAAACGATCACCGGGTGAGCCCATCTTTCACTCCATACACATTCTTATGAAGACAATTCTTCACCAGCTCGAAAGAATGCTCCAGATCAACATCGCCATATGTCATAAGCCGCATCTCCAGCCATTCTCCACCTTCCCGGTAAGGAGGCTGGTGATAAACCTGATTGTCCAGTTTAAAGCCCAAACGTTCATAAAAGCCAATCCTGCGCTTGCTCATCTCATCAGTAGGCATTTCTACTTCCAGAACAACCGGAGTACCGCAGAAGACCAGAAATTGCTTCATTGCCTCAGCCCCTATTCCTCCATTACGGGCCGCCGGATCAATTGCAAAATGCTCCACATAAGTATAACCGTCAAAAAGCCAACCGGTGATGAAGCCGACATACCGGTCTTCTTTTGATAAAGCATACACGATAAACCGGGATTCGTCTCTAACCAAATTGCGGACAAGCGAAAAGTCACGGCGTTCCACTTCCGGAAAAGATTCTGTGTACGTTCTCTCTATCAGATCCAATGCCGGATCAGAAAAGTCTTTTACAGACCTACATGCTACTACTGATTGTAAACTCATAAAACTATAAAATTGAAGATTATTATTACTAAAGAAACTTACAAACTAAAATATTCCACTAAAAAATAGAGGTTAATCATTAGAGATTATTTATATTTGTATTAAGATTGTAAGAACTGATTTATACAGATATACAAATATAGATAAATTATGGCACACCATCAACTGGATGAACTTGACGAGAAGATATTAAAACTAATCATAGGCAATGCCCGTATGCCTTTCCTCGAAGTTGCACGGGAGTGTAATGTATCGGGTGCAGCAATACACCAACGTATACAAAAACTTACCAACCTGGGTGTAATCAAAGGATCTGAATTTATCGTCGACAACACAAAAGTAGGTTATGAAACTTGTGCATACATGGGTTTGTACCTCAAATCTCCCGGGCAGTTTCCATCGGTGACGGAGGCTCTGAAGGAAATCCCGGAGGTGGTTGAATGTCACTACACGACTGGACAATATGATTTATTCATAAAGATATATGCAAAGAATAACCAGCATTTGCTAAGCATTATCCATAATAAGCTTCAACCGTTAGGCCTTGCCCGAACCGAATCGCTGATCTCTTTCAAGGAAGCGTTCAAACGGCAGATCCCAATCGACTTGGAAGATGAAGATTAAATAAAAAACTCCGCATAGTCCTCTGAACGTTCTATGCGGAGTTTTGATTTTTCAATTCTATGCGAAATTAGAAATCGGCATTCTTCGGTGTACGAGGGAAAGGAATCACGTCGCGAATATTTGTCATACCTGTCACAAACAACAGCAGACGTTCGAAGCCCAAACCAAAACCGGAATGAGGAACCGTACCGAAGCGGCGGGTATCCAAATACCACCACATATCCTTCATAGGAATCCCCATTTCATTGATGCGGTTCAACAGTTTGTCATAATCGGCTTCACGCTCGGAACCACCGATAATTTCACCGATTTTCGGGAACAACACATCCATCGCACGAACCGTCTTGCCGTCCTCATTCTGCTTCATATAGAAAGCTTTGATCTCTTTCGGATAGTCAGTCAGGATTACCGGACGTTTGAAATGCTCTTCAACCAGGAAACGTTCATGCTCAGAAGCCAGGTCGACACCCCAATATACCGGGAACTCGAACGTGTGGCCTTTAGCAACGGCCTCTTCCAGAATCTTGATTCCTTCCGTATAAGACAAACGGACGAAATCGTCTTTCAACACTCCCTGCAAACGTTCGATCAAACCCTTATCGAACATATCGTTCAAGAATTTGATATCATCCATACAGTTGTCCAAAGCCCATTGTACACAATACTTGATGAACTCTTCCGCCAACTGCATATTGTCCAGGATATCATTGAAAGCCACTTCCGGCTCGATCATCCAGAACTCGGCCAAGTGGCGCGGCGTATTGGAGTTTTCCGCACGGAAAGTCGGACCGAATGTATAAATCTGTCCCAAAGCCGTAGCCGCCAATTCACCTTCCAACTGTCCAGAAACGGTCAGGCTCGCCTGTTTACCGAAGAAATCGTTATCATAAACGATAGATCCGTTTTCATCCTTCTTCAGATCATAGAGGTTCATGGTCGTCACCTGGAACATCTGACCCGCACCTTCACAGTCGGAAGCTGTGATCAGCGGTGTATGGAAATAGAAGAACCCTCTGTCATGGAAAAATTTATGAATGGCATAAGCCATGTTATGACGAATACGGAACACCGCTCCGAATGTATTCGTACGTGGACGGAGATGAGCGATCTCACGTAGGAACTCCATCGAATGGCCTTTTTTCTGCAAAGGATAAGTATTCGGATCGGCAGAACCGTAAATTTCTATTTCAGTAGCCTGGATCTCCACATTCTGGCCTTTTCCTTGCGACTGCACCAACGTACCGTTTACACTGATACTCGCACCTGTTGTTATCGGCTTCAGAAATTCTTCGCCCAGCTTGTCCACGTCTACAACGATCTGAACATTATTTATTGTAGAACCGTCATTCAAGGCTATGAAACTAACCTGTTTACTACCACGGCGGGTACGGACCCATCCTTTCACGTTAACGGTCGTACCGAAAGCTTCGCTTTTCAGTACGTCTACAATTTTTGTTCTTTTAATTGCTTCCATGTTTATATTTTTATTCTTAGGTAATCAAAACAAGTTAGCCGGCTTTTC
This sequence comes from Parabacteroides merdae ATCC 43184, assembly GCF_025151215.1. NCBI lineage: Bacteria > Pseudomonadati > Bacteroidota > Bacteroidia > Bacteroidales > Tannerellaceae > Parabacteroides > Parabacteroides merdae. The sequence continues at coordinate 4,282,324 of NZ_CP102286.1, read as the reverse complement.
CAACCGGCTAAACTCTATATTATTCGAAAGCCCCCATGCGGAGCGCGTTCACTTCACGTTCGTTCAGATAACGCCACTTTCCACGTCCAAGGTTCTTTTTTGTAAGACCGGCAAAATATACACGATCCAGTTTAACCACGTGATAGCCCAGTGATTCGAAAATACGACGGACGATACGGTTACGTCCTGAGTGAATTTCGATACCGACCTGGCTCTTATCATCTTCGCTTGCATAACTGATGGCATCAGCATGGATTTCTCCGTCTTCAAGCTCTAATCCGTTAGCGATCTTTTCCATATCTTCGATAGATACGTTCTTATCCAACCATACATGGTAGATTTTCTTCTTCTTGAAAGAAGGATGCGTCAGCTTGGAAGCCAGATCGCCATCGTTCGTCAGCAACAGTACACCTGTCGTATTACGGTCCAGACGTCCCACCGGATAAATTCGTTCCTGGCAAGCGTTCTTTACCAAATCCATGACAGTCAGACGTTCCTGAGGATCATCCGAAGTTGTCACACAGTTCTTCGGCTTATTCAGGACGATATACACTTTACTCTCGATCTGAACCGGCTGGTCTTTGAACAACACCGTATCCTGACGCGTAATCTTCGTTCCCAATTCAGTTACAATCTGACCATTTACCTGAACAACTCCTTCCTGGATAAATTCATCCGCCTCGCGACGAGAACAAACACCTGCATTGGACAAGAACTTATTCAAGCGGATCGGTTCGTTAGGATCTGCCAGCACTTCTTTATACTTCAACTGCTTCTGGAAGTTATACTTGGCATTCGGATTGTAATCACCGGTACGGCGATTGTTGTTCGGACGTCTGTTGTTATTGTAGCCGCCACGTCCGCCGCCATTTCCATAACGGTTGTTGTTATTACCGTATGAAGGTCTGCCACCACGATTATCACGATTATCGTAAGACGAACTTACACGGGTATCACCTACACGCGGTCTTCTTTTCTTTACACCATCACCCGAAACACCTTCGCCGGACGGAGTAGCCGAATAAGCCTTTCCTCTGTCTTCATAGTTCGGGCGAGACGGACGATTGTACGGACGATCGTTCCCATAAGAACGGTCATTGCCGTAAGAAGGGCGATCGTTGTTACCGTAAGGGCGATTGCTACCATAAGAAGGTCTGCTGTTATAGCCGCCTTCACGATTAGAGTTGCCATAGCTACGGTTTCCACCATTATCGCGGTTATACGGTTTGTTGTAACCGCCATCACGGTTATCATACGTACGCGGGCGACTCGGTCTGTCTCCATAAGAGCGGTTGTCCCCATAAGAATTATAACCTCCGCGGTTATATGGTCTCCGTTCATAGTTGTTTCCCTCAGGTCTGTTATAACCTTGATTGTAAGGTCTTCTTTCAGAATCCTGGTCTGTGTTTTCCCGTCTGATACTTGGTATCACCTTTCTTGGACGCGGTTGAGATTCATCTCTTTCTTCTGTGCTCATTTGATGTAAATTAAATGATAATTAACTACTTGGTAACCTCACGGCTACCCATTGTTTCTCACTAAATACCTGTATAATTATGCGGCGTTATCGCCTTTAATTCAGCTTTAACAGCATCGCTAACCTGCAACGTATCAATAAAATTACTGATCGATTCGGCTGTGATACCTTCATTTGTACGAGTCAAGGCTTTTAATGCTTCATAAGGTTTCGGATACCCTTCACGACGAAGGATAGTCTGAATTCCTTCGGCCACTACAGCCCAGCAGTTATCCAAATCCCGGTACAATGCTTTCTCGTTTAATAACAACTTACCCAGCCCTTTTGTTAAACTTTTGAATGCGATTTCGACATGAGCCATCGGCACACCGACATTACGAAGGACTGTAGAGTCTGTCAGGTCGCGCTGCAAACGTGAAATCGGCAACTTGGTTGCCAGGTGCGTCAAGATAGCATTTGCCATACCCAAATTACCTTCCGCATTTTCGAAATCGATCGGATTCACCTTGTGCGGCATAGCAGAAGAACCGACCTCACCGGCTTTGATCTTCTGTTTAAAATACTCCATAGAAACATACTGCCAGAAATCACGGCACAAATCGATCAAAATCGTATCGATACGTTTCATCCCGTCAAAAATAGCAGCCATGTTGTCATAGTTGGAAATCTGTGTCGTCCATTCCTCACGGCTCAGTCCCAACACTTCATTCACAAACTTATTCCCGAAAGCTTTCCAGTCATATTCCGGAAAAGCCACATGATGCGCATTGAAATTACCGGTTGCTCCACCGAACTTAGCAGAAACAGGAGTCGCTTTCAACAGCTTCACCTGTTGTTCCAAACGGTAAACAAACACCATCACTTCTTTTCCTAAACGGGTAGGAGAAGCCGGCTGCCCATGTGTCTTGGCCAACATGGGAACATCCGCCCAGTCTTCGGCATATTTCTTCAACATGTCGATCACTTCTTGCAAACCGGGAAAATACACTTCGTTCAGTGCATCCTTGATAGACAATGGAACGGATGTATTGTTAATATCCTGGGAAGTCAATCCGAAATGGATAAATTCCTTATATTCCTGCAAAGACAACAAATCGAATTTCTCTTTTATAAAATATTCAACAGCCTTTACATCATGATTTGTCACACTCTCGATCTCTTTAATACGGGTAGCGTCCTCAACCGAAAACTCGCGGTAAATTTTCCGCAAAGCCTCTTTATTCTCCCCAGTCGTCAACGCACGAAGCTGCGGTAAGAATTCAGACAGAGTAATAAAATACTCGATCTCAACCTGCACTCTGTATTTAATGAGCGCATACTCTGAAAAGTAAGCCGCCAGGTTCTCGGCTTTATTTCTATATCGCCCGTCTACAGGCGAAATTGCTGTCAGTGTCGAAAATATCATATACATTATTAATATGGAGTTGCAAAGTTACTATAAATCTTAATACATATAGGCGGAGATGAAGTTTTTTTCTACTTTTTCGCAAAAATATTTGGAGGTAATAAAAAAAGCCGTATCTTTGCAGCGCTTTAGAGAGATAGAGCATATCAAACTTAATGAACAAATGAAAGGGCGTTTAGCTCAGCTGGTTCAGAGCATCTGCCTTACAAGCAGAGGGTCGGCGGTTCGAATCCGTCAACGCCCACCTTTCATAACGAATTGATTTCACTTTGGGCGTTTAGCTCAGCTGGTTCAGAGCATCTGCCTTACAAGCAGAGGGTCGGCGGTTCGAATCCGTCAACGCCCACTCATCACCAAAATGATTTCATATTCGGGCGTTTAGCTCAGCTGGTTCAGAGCATCTGCCTTACAAGCAGAGGGTCGGCGGTTCGAATCCGTCAACGCCCACTTTTTTTTAAGAGCAATCATGATTACATGATTGCTTTTTTTATTTCCCAACCAACACAAAGAAACACCTTATTCTCCCACTATTCTTTAAAAGAAGGCTAACACAACAAAAAAGGCAGGAATAATAATTCCCGCCTTTTTGTTTCCTTTCGTATACACCTAACAGCTTCCCCTATAGAACCTCACCGTTTCTTTTTATATAATGCAGAAGATATGACATGATCGATAGAAAATTTACCCGGTCCCGTTATGTACATCAGCACAAATACCACCAGATAAATAAAGGCCAGTTCCTTCACGGCAAACGGATCATTCCCGTGTATCACAAAAAAAGCCATTCCCATTGTAAAGACCATCGGGATCATAGCCAGACGATAAAACGCACCGAATATAAAGCCTACGGAACAAAATACCTCACCGAAAACAGCCAGCCCCAACGACAACGTACTTCCTACACCCAATGGATCCGGGAAAGATTCCGACATGACACTAAAATTCGTCCATTTCTGGATACCATGCGAAAGCAGCAATACTCCGAAAAGGATACGCAACGCCAACAAAAAAAGAGAAAAAGCATTTCCTACCGGCTTGGCAGGAAAAAGAAATTTATAAACCACTGACATAATCTTTGTTCTTTCTTAAATTAGTTATTCATTTATAAAACATAAATAAAAAAGAAAAGTTTACGCGTAACCCCATAAAAAAAGGACTTCCAACACTTGGAAATCCTTTTGTGACCAGGGTGGGATTCAAACCCACGACCTTCAGAACCGGAATCTGACGCTCTATTCAGCTAAGCTACCCAGCCAAAGACAGCGCAAAAGTATATATAATCTTGCAGGAAAACAAATGAACGGGCAAAAAAAGATTACTTTTGATATTTTGCAAGCATCCTAACGACAATCACTTCCATTTTGCAAATAAAAAAAGGCACATAATTGCTATTTTGCCATTAATTAGTATCTTTGCCACGCATTATTCACAAACATAAAGCACAACAAGTATATGAGTTACTTAATTAAACCAGCAGGATATAAGGCTTTATTGAACTTATCGCAGACCGAGATGGGTATCAAAAAGATCAAAGACTTTTTCCAGCAAAACCTGTCTTCCGAATTACGGTTGCGGCGCGTCACTGCTCCGTTGTTCGTTTTAAAAGGGATGGGTATCAATGACGACCTGAACGGAACGGAACGTGCGGTCACGTTTCCGATCAAGGATTTGGACGATGCCAAAGCTGAAATCGTCCATTCGCTTGCCAAATGGAAACGCCTTACTCTTGCTGATTATCAAATCGAAAAAGGCTACGGTATCTATACCGACATGAACGCTATCCGCTCTGACGAAGAGTTGGGAAACCTACATTCTTTATATGTCGACCAATGGGACTGGGAACGCGTCATGGGAGCCGAAGAACGGAATGTAGATTTTCTGAAAGAAATCGTACGTCGCATCTACGCAGCCATGGTACGTACCGAATATCTGGTCTATGAGATGTTCCCTGAAATCCGTCCTACATTGCCCCAGCAAATCCATTTCATACACTCCGAAGATTTATTGCAAAAATATCCGACCTTCACGCCGAAAGAACGGGAAGATGCGATTACGAAAGAATACGGAGCCGTTTTCATTATCGGTATCGGTTGTAAGTTAAGCAACGGAGAGAAACATGACGGACGCGCTCCGGACTATGACGACTGGTCGACAATTGCAGAAAACGGACAAGTCGGATTAAACGGCGACCTGCTCGTCTGGGACGAAGTACTGAACCGTTCGCTCGAACTGTCCTCCATGGGTATTCGTGTGGATAAGGAAGCCTTGCTCCGCCAGTTGGAGATTTGCAACGCGGAAGAAAAAAAAGAACTATATTTCCACAAACGCTTGCTAAACAACGAACTGCCTCTAAGTATCGGGGGAGGTATCGGACAAAGTCGCTTGTGTATGTTTTACCTCCGCAAAGCCCATATCGGTGAAATTCAAGCAAGTATATGGCCGGAAGAAATGCGTCGTGAAGCCCGTGCTGCCGGTATGTACTTGATCTAATTGATAATTAAAAATTGAAAATTGAAAATTAAGGATGGATTATTGATAATTATTTCTGATATTCGCGTAATAAAGAGAATTTCCAATTTCTAATTTTCAATTTTCAATTACCATTATGGACGTCAAGATAGAACAGAGCTGGAAAGAACGATTAAGTTCTGAGTTTGAAAAGGATTATTTCAGCCAGTTGATCACCTTTGTTAAAGAAGAATACCGCCAAAGAACCGTCTATCCTCCTGGTCCCTGTATCTTCAGTGCGTTCGAACACTGTCCGTTCGACAAAGTCAAAGTAGTCATTCTCGGACAAGACCCCTATCATGAACCCGGACAGGCACACGGACTTTGTTTCTCCGTCCAAGACGGGACACCCTTTCCCCCGTCGCTCGTCAACATCTTCAAAGAAATCGAAAGCGATTTAGGCAAACCCATGCCGCAAACCGGCAATCTGCTCCGTTGGGCGGACCAGGGCGTCCTGCTTCTCAATGCAACCCTGACGGTTCGTGCACACCAAGCCGGCTCACACCAGAATAAAGGTTGGGAAGAATTCACGGATGCCGTAATCCACCGCCTGACAGAAGAGCGAAGCCATATCGTTTACATCCTGTGGGGGTCGTATGCACAACGGAAAGGCGCTTTCATCGACGCCTCCCGCAACCTGATATTGAAATCGGCTCATCCGTCTCCCCTCTCCGCTTACCGCGGATTCTTCGGGAACAAGCATTTCAGCAAAGCAAATGATTATCTGATCGCAACCGGACAGACACCAATAGATTGGTAATTATCAATTGACAATTGGAATTACTCCCATTTCTGCCCGTCACGATAGTTGCTGCTCTGGCGCCATTTCAGGTCTTTCAGCAAAGACGAACTTACTGCAATATTGAAGGTATAGGACTTATAAGGTCCCACCGGCACAAAACTGGCAGTCATCTGCCAGCAATGCAGGTCGCGAGTGATATTGCAAGTCATATAGGATATCTTATGCGTATCGAAGTCATAGGTGGCATTAAAGTTAAAACGCCAGTTCTTCGTCGGCTGGATATTACCGTTAAAGCTCAATGCATGTGTAAGCTTGTACTTATATTCGAGCTTGCTCGGGTCAAAGTCTCCATAACGCAATTGCATGCTATAGCTGAACGAAAGGCTCCAGGGCACTTTATTGACCATATAGCCATACGAATCGAACTCACCCGTATCTTTCTTGGCACCACGCAATCGGCCTCCTTCCATTTTACCCTGCTGGTCCCCTTCCTCTCCCGAAGAGATTTGTTCGAATTCCGGATCGTTCGATGCATTGGGGTCTGTCGGAGGGTTGTTGGAATCGTCGTTATTATCTTTCTTGCCGAACAATTTGCCGAACGTATCATTATTAAAGGTATAAGAGAAACTCGTACCGGTCTGGCGCAAACGGCCTAATCCTTTACCGGCCTGCCAACGCGGAATATCCAACCGGCGAACGGTCTTCGTCGCTTCATCGTAGCCATAGGTATAGGTATCGAACGTACCGTTCAGGTTCAATGTATAGCTCTTCGAAAACTTGAGACGCAAGCCTACACTCAAGTCACTCCACTTGAACGAATCGGCCGCCATATTATAACTCATCCCCAACGACAACTTATCGATCAGACTGATCTTACGCTCACCTGTCGAATCGCGATCCGACTTGATCTTCATTTCGAGATTGTTATCTAACTGAAAACTCACGCTCCCCGACTTCCCGTTAGGGGCCGTCCCAAACATACCGCCTTCAAACGGCGAATAAGAGATCTGCTGCGTCTGTCCATATTGATCTTCATACATAAGATCTTTCCAGAAACCATATTTGGAAGCTCCAAAATCAGGCGTATAACTCAACGTTACCGAAGGTTCGAAACGATGACGAATCATCTTGATCTTGTCACCCAAAAACGGCAACGGTTTATAGAAACCATATAGCGTGGTGGAAGCTGAAACGGATGTGCTGTAATCGAATACGCGGTAGAAACCATAAGTCGTATCACGCGCAACCACCTGCTTCTTCTGCATGTCGTATGCTTTTTCCACCTTATTGGTGTACCAACGTTCGGTATAATTGAACGACGGCGAGATATTCAAATACTTGAACAAAGAGAAAGTAGCACTCACCGGAATCTGGTGCTGCATGGCATTCCGCCAATCCTTCACCAAGCTCGACTTGAACAATTTGTCTTCTTTCGTATCGATACTATTACGCAGGTAACCGTTGTAACTCATGGAAATCTTCTCATACCAACGTTCTTTTCCGACCGCATTCTTCCGCTTGAACGGGAAGATACGACTCATCGTAATTGTAATATCAGGCAATGTCAGCGAGATCGTCGAGTCTTTCGAACGCTGGTTCACATTCATGGTAGCCGAAATACTGAACGGATTATTCGGGAAACGCTGTGTTATACTGATACTGGACCCTTTGGTATTCTGGTTCGCATCTGCAAAACCTTGCGAGCCAGGATAGAAGCTGTTCAGGTTATTACGGTCATAACTGCTGGTCGCAAAGTTCACACTCGCCGAGAAAGTCCGGTACGGATTTGCCTTCGGGTCCTGCGAGTGTGTCCAGTTCAGCTTGAAGTCCTTAGACAAGCTATAATCGGGAAGTCCCTTGTCGCCCAAACGGGTAACCAGATAGGAGGCATTGAAACTGCCCGAAAACTTATACCGTTTCCGATAAGAAGAACGAGCCGACAGTCCCCAAGAACCTTTCGTATAGATTTCACCGGTCAAGGCCAGGTCCATATAATCGCTCAACGCAAAATAATACCCGCCGTCGCGCAGATAGAAACCACGCGAACTTTCATCCCCGAAAGTGGGCATGATAATGCCCGAAGAATAAGAGCTCGAAAACGGGAAGAAACAGAAAGGCAGACCGATCGGATAAAGCGGGACGTCCTCAAACACCATATAGACGGGACCCGTCACGATATTTTTCTTCGGGCGGACTTTCGCCTTCGTCATCTGGATATAGAAATGGGGGTGATCATGCTCGTCGCAAGTCGTATACCGTCCCCCCTTCATATTCAGGACATCGTTGTCCATCTTTTTGGTACGTCCGGCCGTCACATAACCTTCGCCTTGTTGCGTGATCACATCTGTGATATATCCTTTTTTCGTACCGAAATTATAGCGCATCGTCTTGGATTCATACTGTTGGTCGCCATCTTTGAAAAGAGGATAGCCGAATTCCTCCCCGATCGAGTCGAGGCCGAAAGTGGCATACACCAGGCTACTGTCCATATTCATCTCGATTTTCTCGGACTGAAGTTCGATTTGTTGATATTTCACATCGCTTTCCCCAAATAGATAAGCCCAGTTCGCTCCCGTCATGATGATGGAGTCTTTCGCCTGGTAAGAAACCGGAGCGTCCAGCCCTGTCTGCTTCTTCGGTACACTGTCTAACGCAAGCACACTATCTTGTCCGGCAGATACGACCGTATCGCCCACAACGGCCATCACGGTATCGGTCGGGGCTATAAGTTCCTGCGCCTCAGTCATCATGTTTCCAGTAAGGAAAAGCAACAAAATAATCAGGCATTTGTATTTCAAAAACATTCCGTCGTTATTTGCAGTGTGTTACAGCGGGCAAATGTATAACAATTTAGCGAGCCAATCCCTTTTTATTCCCCTAAAAAGAGTTTACACCAGTTATCAAACCGTTCGACAGTTTCGTTTCCATACTTCGAAAGGCCCTGTTTTACCTTTTCGACAGATTTTTCTTTGTCCAGTTTCGTTTTGCTGTAAAACTTGTCGGCGTAGCAAATCAGTTGTTCTTCCAAGGTTTCCGGCATAAAGTCCCGGTGCGGAAGAGGCAAACCTCGTTCTTCAATCATTGCCAGCGTAATACCTGTTCCCGTATGCCGTTCGCACACGCGGGCATGGCGGGGATAACCTTCCGCCCGCATCAATTCGGCCCCCAGATAACCGTGGCAAATATATTCCGCATCTCCATGACAATCGATATCGGGAGCATTACAACGGAAAATACCGATATCGTGCAGCATAGCTGCCTCTTCTACAAAGGTAAGGTCAAGATTCATCTCCGGATGCATCCGGGCTATAGCCAAAGCTTTATCTGCCACACTTCTACTATGAATAACCAAAATCCGGTACGCCTCCGAACCTACCGGATAATATTTGGCAATAATATCTAAAGGGTTCATAACAATCAATCGCTTTATTGAGAGACAAAGATACGCAATAAACAAAAAGAATCGTTACTTTTGCAGAAACAAATAGTAAGGAATGAGTCTATGAGAACAGTTATCAGGTATGCCTTCTGGCTGTTAAGCCTGTTCTTAATGTCTGAAATCCAGGCCGTCACTCCACAGAAAGCCCCTCTAAAATTGGGAGCCGAACGTATGGACGTCGTTACCCGTCTGTTGAAAGACAAACAGGTCGGATTAGTAGTGAACCAAACCTCCATCCTCGAAAAGCAGCAGAAGCATTTGCTGGACGCCTTGTTGGAAGAGGGTATCAACATAAAGAAAGTGTTCGCCCCTGAACATGGTTTCCGCGGGACGGCCGATGCGGGAGCCGAGATCAAAGACAGCCGTGACGTAAAAACAGGAGTCCCCATCATATCCCTATACGGAAAGAACAAGAAGCCGACAGCCGAGCAGTTGGCCGGCTTGGACGTGGTCGTGTTCGACATTCAGGATGTCGGAGTCCGCTTTTATACTTACATCAGCACCATGCATTATGTGATGGAAGCCTGTGCCGAAAACGATGTCGAATTTATCGTCCTGGATCGCCCTAACCCGAACGACTTCGTTGACGGTCCTGTCCGCCAGAAAGGATTCGAATCCTTTGTCGGCGTTGACCCATTACCCATACTGCACGGTCTGACGGTTGGCGAACTGGCTTGGATGATCAACAAGGAAGGTTGGCTGAAAAGTACTCCCGACACCTGTAAACTGCATATCGTCAAGATGGAAAACTGGCGTCACGGAGATCCGTACTGGTTACCGGTAAAGCCCTCTCCCAACCTGCCGAACGACCAGTCGATCCGTCTCTACCCTTCACTCTGTTTCTTCGAAGGGACCAATATCAGTGTCGGTCGCGGGACCTATTATCCATTCCAGATATTGGGAGCACCCGATGCCAGATACGGAGATTTCACCTTTACGCCCACCTCCTTGCCAGGTTTCGACACGAAACCGTTGCATAAGGACAAGGAATGCTACGGCACGGACTTGAGAGAATATCCCTTTACCGGGGGATTGACGCTGAAATTCCTCCTTGATTTCTATAATAAAGCAGGCAACGACCAAGCTTTTTTCTTCACCCGCCCACAATGGTTCGACCTGCTTGCCGGGACAAAAGAATTACGTTTCCAGATTGTCCGCGGCTTAAAGGAGAACGAAATACGCGCAAGTTGGCAACCGGCATTAAATAAATATAAGAAAATCAGAAAGAAGTACTTGTTATATCCCGATTATCGTTAACTTTGAACGGTTTTTTAAAACATACGGGTACAATTGATAAGTGCTTCTTCCTTGAAAATACATATATACATAGCGATATTGATATTGGCCCTTTGTTTTCCGCGTGAAGCAAAGGGTTCCTCCGATAAAAAAGGGAAGGAACTGTTTAATGTCCTTGTCATACAGTCATACAATCAAAGCCTGAGTGCCTACTCCAAGTTCGACAAGCTGCTGCACGAGGAACTGGAGGAAAAGCAGATATACTCTTCCATCCACACATTCTACCTGGACTGCGAACGCTATAATGCCACAGACGAAGAAGCCCGGATGTACTCCTTTCTCGACACTTTAAGTTTCAAACCGGACATCATCATTTCCAATGACGATCAGGCTACCTATACTTTAATGGCCTGCAACCATCCGCTCGGCAAGACGATTCCGGTTGTCTTTTCAGGTGTCAACTTTCCCAACTGGGAACTATTGGAACAGCATCCCAACTTCACGGGTTATTGGGACAAGCCTGAATATCTGAAAAACATACAACTGATCGAAAAACTATACGGAAGATCAAAAATACTGATCTTCAAAACGAAAGAATTCATCGGCAGAAAAGCGTTCGAAACGTTGATGGACAATATCCAGGGACATGGAATAGCTGTTTACGAAGGATTGTATCAAACAAGGCCCCAAACTACTTCCACGGAAATCCAGCCCGGCAAAGAAGGCGCTTCTGCCTTATATACGACCTCAACAGCCAACCTGACCGCCCGCCAGCTTCTTTGGGTATTTGAAGACAAGCCTTACACCGCCTGCATACAAATCATTCTCGACTTCAATGTCCTGACCGTCGGACGCCTGGCCAATGTGCCGAACTTCACAGTCATTAACAACGGGTTCAACGACAACAGAGGGATCACCGGTGGCTATTTCACTACCTTGCAAATCCAGGCTGATTGTGTTGCCCAAACAGCTGCCCGCATCCTGAAAGGCACTTCTCCAAATGACATTCCTATCGTAGAAAGCCCCAAAACATTTGCTTTCGACTGGAAAGAGATGCAACGTTTCAACATACGGTTGAGCGATCTGCCACAGGGAAGCATCATCTATAACATGCCACTGGAAGTCCGTTACCTAAACTATATTATTGCAGGCGGAATCCTGCTCGTCATAGCAATCGTCTATATCATCCTTCACCTCATTTACATGTACTACCGCGAAAGCGAACGGAAAAGGCAGGTGCAACTCCGGTTGATCGAAGAGAAAGAGCGAGCCGAAGAAGCCAATAAGATGAAATCGGCATTCCTCGCCAACATGAGCCATGAGATACGCACACCGTTAAATGCGATAGTCGGTTTCACCAACCTATTACAAGACGAAAAGGAATTGACCGATGAAGAAAAAGACCTTTTCCGCAATACGATCAACAAAAACAGTAATCTGCTGCTGAAACTGATTAATGATATCCTGGAACTCTCGCGCATTGAGTCGGGACGGATGTCTTTCGCTTTCGACGATTGCTCTCTAAACGAACTGTTAGAAGAGATCTACCAGACACATCACCTGCTTATGCCGTCGAATATCCGTTTCCTGAAAGAATTCCAAGAAACGGAACTTATCATTCATGTAGACCGTTTCCGGTTCACGCAAGTGATTACGAATTTCATCAACAATGCCGTCAAGTTCACCACTAAAGGGCACATCCTGTTAGGAGCTGTCTATAAGAAGGAGGAGAAAGAAGTTCATGTCTTTGTCGAAGATACAGGAAAAGGCATGTCGGAAGAGGCCCAGAAGAAAGTGTTCGAACGTTTCTTCAAGGTGGACGAATTTGCACAAGGTACCGGACTGGGCCTATCGATCTGTCAAACCATCGCCGAGCGCCTGGAGGGGCGAATCACCCTTTCTTCCCAGGAAGGAAAAGGCAGCCGCTTCACCCTGATCATCCCTTGCAGGCCGAAATAAAAAAGGCGGCCCGTCACAACCGGAACCGCCTTCCAAACATTTCACAATGAAAGTCACTTCTTTTCAATTACCATCAATTTGGTATTGTCCGTGCCATATAAAGCGATTTTATTGACCGGTTTCACCTCACCTACTGCATCAAAGCGAACGACTTTATCCAAAGCCTGCAACAATTCACGCTCACCACTCATATCCGGACAAGCCATACGCGTTGTCGCAACCTGCGGGAATTTAATGATATTCTTGCGGGAATCGCTGTATTCGATCTGCCCCATCATCCGATTGCATCCAGCTCTTCCGGAAAGGGAATGGCGAGCCACGTCGAACTCGATGACTTGATTCGTCTCGGCAGGATTCAACACCTTGCCGTTCAATTCGACAATATTCCAACTACCATCCAGGTCGGAGAAAGTCGCTTCCACACCTTTTTTCGCCTTACAAGAAGCAAAGATACCGATACTCAACGCCGCAAGACAAAGATACATGTACTTCTTCATTTCTATCCAATTAGTTTTTTGACAAAACCATCAACACGTTACCGTCAGCATCGACCAGCAACATTTCATTTTCGGACTGGCCGGCCTTCACACCTTTCACGTTTCCCATAGCTTTCAAGATCGCATCTTCGATCTCCATATCCGGACAAGCCATCATGGTAGTGGCTGCGGGGTTGATCGTGATGGAAGAAATATCCTGGTCGTCCAGCACGACAGTCGAATTAAAGATATTACATCCGGCATTACCGTGAACTTTATTATCTTTCATATCAAACTCCATATTGGGCAAACCTTCTTTCAGTATTTTTTCTCCTTTTACTTCCACAATATTCCATTTACCTTCCAACTTCTTTGCATCCGTTTTGACTTCAGAGCAAGAAAACAACATCCCGACAAAAGCAGGAATCATCAAAAGTGTCAAAATAGCTTTTTTCATTTTTTACTTTTTCATTTATAATAATCACTCGTAAATATAAGACGCCGAATCATTGCAAAAAGTTCCCGACAAGCTCATTATTTAATATTCATTAACCATTCTTACACCCCATTCACAGCTTGTATTGTATTTAAAGGGGTTAAAAAACCACAGAGGAACCGGCAAAGCCGGGAACAATCATCTATTCATCAGCTAAAGCAGACGGCAAAAGAGAGCTTGCGGCACGAGGTTCAGCCTTACCCGTTAGTTCACCGGTAAATCTGCATTTACGGTTCAAACTTATCAGTACTATAATGAATTAAAAAAAACAACTATCATACTATCATGTTTCTTGTATATAACTTGAACATCATAACATATAGGCATGACAGTTTCCTTTTTAACTATCATGCAACTATCATAAATCAGCAGTTTAACCATCATTTTAGCCGTTTTACCCGAAACAGATACACTCCAAAAGTGTTAAAAACAGAATGTTTTCAGGAAAGCATAAGCCTTTTTTGCCGGAACACGTTACTTTTTTATAAGAAAGACGTTAGATTTTTTCCTCAAAATGCCCGTATCAGAGCCATTTACACCTCCATCTGAGCGGTCTTGAGACCCGGGTCTGCAGACGTCTGACACCCGGGTCTCGACAAAAAAATGTAACTATATTGCTGAAAATATGCTATATGTTACATGTGAAAAAGTTATTGTTTTCATGATGGTATGATAGTTGAAAAAACATCCATCATGCCTACTATCATTCCACATAAGTATTGATATTCATACTGCCAAAAGCAAAGTATGATAGTATGACAGTTGTTTTCACAATCAATAATAAGTTTGTAGAATAATAATCCGAATGATGATTTACCGGTATCAACATTTATGCTTCGCCAATATCCGGACCACCGACAAAGGAGTTGGTCAATTAATAAGGCTTACAGATTAATTTTGTATATTTGTTGCAACGTATAAAATAGTATGATATGGACACAAAAGATTTATTGAACGACAGCAGCATACATCACGGACGCAACCTCGTTTGCCTTATGAATAGAAAAGGATTTAAAGTGGAAGACCTGGAAAAGGCACTTCAATTGTCACAAAAACAGGTAGAAGAACTAACAGAGATGAAAAAAGAAGCCGGAGAATGAATAAGAGCATCGTCCTATATTTGTTACTCGCAGGACTGCTTACCTGCTTTTCCTGCACACATACGAAACAACAACCCGAAGAAGAAGGAGTCGACAGCGAATGGCTGGACAGCCTGCAACACGTATATCAATATGGCATCTGCATCGACTCGTTGGACGTGACGGAGTACAAGATGAGAAACGGCGATAATCCCGCCGCAATCTTTTCAGCCCTCGGTTTCTCCGCCTTGAAAGCAGACAGCATTACGAAAGCCTCCATCCATGTTCTGAACCCGACCAAACTCCGTGCGGGTATGAACTATTATACATTTACAACTCAGGACAGCGTTGCCGATATACGTTATATCGCCTTTGCCAAATCACTTGTCGATTATGCCGTCATCGACCTGACAGGCGATTCGATCCTGGCATACGAATTCAACAAGCCTATTACCATCAAACGCCATTACACAGAAGGGACAATCAATTCTTCCCTTTGGAACGTGATCAAGGCAAGTGGAGCGGACCCGTTACTGGCGATCAAGATTTCGGATGTATATGCCTGGCAGATCGACTTTTTCGATGTAAAAGAAGGAGACTCATTCCGGGTGTTGTACGACGTTGCCTATATAGACGACACGACAGCCCTGAATATCACCTCCATCGAGGGAGCCGTCTTCACGCATCAAGGAAAAGATTTTACAGCCATACCATTCACCCAGGATAGCGTTTTCGAATATTTCGATCTTGAAGGGAACAGCCTCAGGAAGGCTTTCCTGAAGGCTCCGTTGGACTTCTTCCGCATCACATCGCGTTTCACGAACGCCCGCTTCCATCCGATCCTGAAACGCTATCGGGCACATCATGGAGTAGACTATGCGGCTCCCGTCGGAACGGAAGTCAAGAGTATCGGAGCGGGGACCGTCATCGCCAAAGGCTATATGGGCGGAGGAGGCCATACGCTGAAAGTAAAACATAACTCCGTATATACGACTTCCTATATGCACCTGAGCAAATATGCCAAAGACATACAAGTCGGCAGCCATGTCGAGCAGGGACAGGTTATCGGCTACGTTGGCTCGACAGGGCTTTCGACAGGGCCTCACCTCGATTTCCGGGTATATAAGAACGGACAGCCGATCAACCCGTTACAGATGGAAGCTCCGCCTTCGCTGCCGGTCAAACCGGAACTGCGCGACAGCTTTGCCATCGTGAAGCAGACGGTGTTGGCAGAATTGGACAGCATGAGAGTAAAAAATAATTTATAATATTGATGCTATGAAATTTTTGGGTAATATCATTTGGCTTATCTGCGGCGGGTTGCTTACCGCTGTGGAATATCTGATATCCAGCTTGCTGCTGATGATTACGATAATCGGTATCCCTTTCGGGTTGCAGACATTGAAATTAGGAATGCTGGCCCTTTGGCCCTTCGGCAGCCGGGTGACGGACAACGGTAATTCAGGTGGTTGCCTGTGCCTGGTCATGAACGTGATCTGGATCTTCATCGGTGGCTTCTGGATCTGCCTGACACACCTGTTTTTCGGGTTACTGCTGTGCATCACGATTATCGGCATTCCTTTCGGCAGACAGCATTTCAAGATGGCCGCACTGGCTCTTTCGCCGTTCGGAAAAAATATCGTTTAAGAGAAAAGGACAGTCTATCACCAGATAGTCCAGTCGTGCTTCCACACACAAGTGCAAGCATCGATTGGCAGATTATTCATTCAACCAATCGAATCTGTTCCACCTCTACCGGATGATTCAAGAAAACAGAGGCGGCATCGGAGAATTTGGCAGCGGACTCGGTGGTCAGGAAACGACAGTTTCCCTGCTTTGTCAAACGGATATCCATTTCGGGATGACGGCGTAGATAGTCGGTCAGGCTCGCGGCTACGTATTCTCCCTGCGAGAATAAAGTAATTCCCTCAGGCAGGAATGCCTTGATCTTTTCGATCAGCAACGGATAATGCGTGCAGCCCAAGACGAGCGTATCGATCTCCGGATCGGCAGCCAAAATATGTTCCAAATGCTTCCGCACGAAATAATCCGCTCCCGGTGAATCGAACTCATTATTCTCAACCAGCGGAACCCACATCGGGCAGGCTTCACCCGTCACCGTCATATGAGGAAACATCTTTTTTATTTCCAGCGAATAGGAGTCGGAAGTAATGGTGCCGGTCGTCCCTAAAATACCGACATGCTTGCTCTTACTGATCTTATCCATCAGCTCCACCGTCGGACGGATTACGCCCAACACCCGACGAGCCGGGTCCCACTGTGGCAAGTCCCGCTGTTGGATCGTACGCAATGCCTTTGCCGATGCCGTATTGCAAGCCAAGATTACAAGCTGGCATCCCTCATTGAAAAGCGTCTCCACAGCCTGCTTTGTAAAACGATACACGACTTCGAACGAACGCGTACCATAGGGAGAACGGGCATTATCGCCCAAATAAATATAATCATACCCCGGCATTGCTGCTCTGATCTTATCAAAAATGGTAAGCCCCCCGTAACCGGAGTCGAAGATACCAATCGGACCTGGTACTGATGAAAACATGAGAGAAGTTGTTTATTTATATATAATTCAAGCACGGATTTCACTGAAAACGCGGAAAGAAAATAAATTTATCCGTGTAAATACGTGAAATCCGTGCCTTAAAAGATAATAGCGAGGACTTCAGTCTTCGCTATTTTATGTTTGCTAATTATATTAGTTAATACCTAACTTAGCTTTTACGAACTGAGTTGCGTCAACAGCAGTATTACCCTGATAAAGAACAATCTGAGGATCCAGAATATAAGTATATCCTTTTTCGTCACCGACTGCCTTGATTGCATTTTTCAGTTTGTCCTGGATCGGAGTAAACAACTCACCCTGCTTCTTCTGGAAATCCTGCTGAGAAATCTGGATGAAGTTCTGTGTACGCTGTTCCATATCCTGCAATTCCTGCATTCTTCTCATTTTGATATTTTCTGTCAATGAATCCTGCTGTGCAACAAAATCGGAATACTTCTTATTGTATTCATCCTGCATCACCTGCATTTCGTTTTTATATTTGGCTTCCATATCAGCCATTTGTTTCTGCATCGTTGCAAATTCCGGCATAGCCTGGATCACTTCCTGCGTATTTACAATCGCAATCTTAGATTCTTGAGCAAAAACGCCCAACGGGAGCATCATCAACAAAAAAATAATCAGTTTCTTCATTTTCCTATAAAATATTACTTGTTATTAATCATATTCTTAATTTGCTTCATTAAAGCGCACAAATGTAAGCATTTATTTTGAATATCCTAACTTTATCAGGACTTCATTGCTTATATCGATCTTCGGAGAAGCAAAAATGATATTCATTGACGACGCCCGGTCCATGACCATCTGATAACCTTTGTCTTCGGAGATTTCCTTCACGGCATTGTAGATCTCATCCTGTATCGGCTTCATCAGGCTTTCACGTTTTTTAAACAGTTCGCCTTCAGGACCAAAATATTTACGTTTCAAATCCTGTGCCTCCTGTTCTTTCTGAACGATCGCTTCTTCACGTTTCGACTTCATCTCGGCAGACAGAAATACAAGATCGCTCTGGTAAGTCTTGTACATGTTCTGCGCTTCCTGCTGGATAGCATCCACTTCGTTCTGCCATTTTTTGGAAACCTGACTCAACTGCTCATTCGTCATTTCATAAGCCGGAATATTTTTCAATATATATTCCATATCTATTAATGCAAACTTTTGTGCGTGCCCTGCAAACGAGCAGAGGAACAACAGACAGCTTAAGGCAATAATCTTTTTCATACACATGTCATTTATAGTTACACCTTCTGACTGCAAAGATAAGAGAATTGAAATTTGAAAGTTGAAAATTGAAAATTAATAAGATACAATTAACAATTTAACAGACTTGCCAAGTACGGTTCAAAGAATGCCCAAACGCAAAAAAGACAACCGGAAACAAATCCGATTGTCTTTTCTATCTCATATTGAACATTCAATATTCAATTTTCTAAAATTCCTGACCGATAATGAAGTGGAAGTTGCTACCACCTCTCTGATCGTATCCATCAGGACGGTCGAAACCGTAAGCCCAGTCGATACCCATCAAACCGATCATCGGGAGGAAGATACGGACACCGACACCGGCAGAACGCTTCAATTGGAACGGATTGAAATCTTTCAAATCTCTCCAAGCATTACCCGCTTCCACAAATACCAGACCGTAGATCGTCGAAGACGGTTCCAACAGGAACGGATAGCGCAACTCCATCGACAGACGGGAGTAAGCGTAACCATAGGAATTGTAGCCACCGTTACCGGCAATACTACCATTCTCGTAACCTCTCAAACCGATCGTTTCGGTTGCATAGGTACTTGAGTATCCACTCATACCGTCACCCCCCATATAGAAGGTTTCGAACGGCGATTTCTTATACTTGTTGTAAGAACCCAGAAATCCGTATTCGACACGTGTCATCAATACCGGCGTACGTTTTACTGTCAGAGGAGCCAGCGGAGAGAATATCTTCGCTTTGAATTTCCATTTATGATATTCGATCATACGGAACTTGGCTTCATCTTGATCGCTCATATTCTTATAGTCCTTGCCGTCCCATAAAGACCAAGGAGGAGTGGCGGCAACCGAGAACATGAACTGGGAGCCTTTACGTGTGTACAGCGGATTGTCAATAGAGTTACGCTGCAAATTCAATTCCAAGTTGATGTTATGACAGTTACCGTTATTTACCAGGAAGTAATCCCAGTCTTTCATCATATACAACTGATAGTTCAGAGTCGCCATAAACTGGAAGTAATCATCCGGCCAGTTCAAACGCTTACCATAACCGGCAGAAAGTCCGAACATCATGATCGACTTATCCGGGTCATAGGCCAGCTCATAGTTACCATAATTGCCATAACCGTAACCGTAGCCATAACCATAGCCACCGTAGCCGCCATAGTATGGATAGCCGCCATAACCGTAATACGGGTTATAACCATAACTGTTATTGCTCAAATAATTACTACTGATATCCGTCTGTTTGGAGAAGTAGGCGCTCACGGACAATGTATTCGGTCGTTTGCCTCCGAACCACGGATCCATAAACGATATGCTGTATGCCTGATAGTAACGTCCATTTGTCTGACCGCTCAACGTCAGCGTCTGTCCTTCACCCTGCGGAATAATGCCTTTATATGTACTCGGATTCAGCAGGTTCTTCATGGAGAAGTTCGTAAACTTCAAACTCAATTTACCGATCACACCAGTTTGTCCCCAACCGGCAGAGAACTCGATCTGGTCATTTGCCTTGGACACAAGGTTGTATTGGATATCCACCGTTCCGTTATCTGGATCGGGTATTGGTTGCGGAACCAAGTTTTCCGGGTCGAAATGTCCCATCTGTGCTATTTCACGGGTTGAACGCATCAAGTCGTCACGACTGAACAACATACCCGGCTTCGTACGGAGTTCACGGCGCACGATATCTTCATACAGGCGGTCGTTACCGTTAATGATCACTCGGTTGATAGTCGCCTGAGGACCTTCCTGAATACGTACTTCCAAAGAGATGGAGTCGTTTTCGACATCCACTTCTACCGGGTCCGCCCCAAAGAAAATGTAACCGTTGTTATAATACAAGTTGGAAACGGCATCCTCGTCGGTCGTCAATCGTTCATTCAGTTTCTTCTGGTTGTAAACATCGCCAGGTTTCATTCCTAAAATATATAACAACTGTTCCGTCGGATATTTCGTATTACCGACAAAGTTGATATCCTTCAGGTAATATTTGTCACCTTCTTCCACTTTCAGGAAGATATCCACACGTTTATCGTTATAGTTCACAACACTGTCTTCCACAAGAACAGCATCGCGATATCCCTTTTCATTATATTTCTCGATAATGTGTTTCTTATCGTTTTCGTATTCTTCAGTCGTAAATTTCTTCGTGCTGAATGCTTCCAAGATACTGCTCTTCCAGTCGTTAAACAGGCTGAACTTCTCGTTCGTCTTTTTCATCGCCTTTTTCAAGTCGCGATCAGTCAACGCACTGTTTCCTTCGAAATGGATCTTGTGGATTTTGGTCTTTTCGTTCTTGTTGATGTTGATATCTACGATCACTTCACCTTCATGTGCGATATCGTCTTTCTGAAGGATTTCGACATCCACATTCTTAAAGCCTTTGCCATCGAAGAACTTCTTGATCAGCGTGGTCGCACGATCGATCAGGTTAGGAGTCACCTGGTATCCTTTACGCAACCCCAGACGGGCTTCCAGATCTTCACGTTCCCCCTTCTTGATACCATGATAGTTGACTTCCGAAATACGCGGACGCTGTTTCAATCGGATTTCCAACCAAACCTGATCTCCCTCTATTTTAGTTGCCAAAATCTTTACATCCGAGAATAGTCCATGTTTCCAG
The DNA here is from genome assembly GCF_025151215.1 of Parabacteroides merdae ATCC 43184. NCBI lineage: Bacteria > Pseudomonadati > Bacteroidota > Bacteroidia > Bacteroidales > Tannerellaceae > Parabacteroides > Parabacteroides merdae. The sequence continues at coordinate 4,261,087 of NZ_CP102286.1, read as the reverse complement.
AAACGCTTTACAGCATCTGTAATCGCCCCGCCCGGCTCAGGTATAGTAACCTCATCCCCTACCGACAAACCGGAAAAGCCTATTAACACGAAATCATCATAATTCTTAATCCCCGTCACCTTGATATCCGCAATTTTATACTTTTTGGGAGGTGACGAATAGGAAATGACCGGCACTTCTGCCGGCTCTTCAACCTTGGTAGTGTCAGTTTCCTGAGCAAAAGCCCCGAAAGCAAATCCCAGAAACATGAAAAACAGCACTATTCTTTTGTACATATAACAGCTATTGTTTATAAGATTAATTGCTCGCTTGTCTTACCGAAGCGCCGTTCACGCTGCTGGTAATACAATATAGCTCCATACAACTCTTCTTCTCTAAAATCCGGCCAATACACATCGGTAAAGAAGAATTCGGCATATGACAACTGCCAAAGCAGGAAGTTGCTGACGCGTTGTTCTCCTCCGGTACGGATCAATAAATCCGGATCGGGAATACCTTTGGTCGTCAAATAATCCGAGACGACAGCCTCGGTTATATCGTCAGGGTTTATTTTTTTCTCCACCGCCTCCCTGGCCAGACGTTTCACGGCTTCGGTTATTTCCCAACGGGCCGAATAACTTAAAGCCAATATGAGCGTAACACCCGTATTGGCTGAAGTCTGTGCAATACAATCCTGCAAAGTGGCATATGCATCTGCCGGCAAGCGATCCAGATTGCCGATCGCCATCAGACGGACGTTATTTTTCATCAGATCGGGAGTCTCGCGATGGATGGCTGCGACCAGCAAGCTCATCAACGCCTGTACCTCCGCCTCCGGACGATTCCAGTTTTCTGTCGAAAACGTGTACATCGTCAGATATTTCAAACCCACGGTTGTAGCGGCTTCCACGACTTTACGGACAGAGACAACGCCCTCCTGGTGTCCATAGCTCCGGTCTTTTCCCTTCGCTTTGGCCCAACGTCCGTTACCGTCCATAATAATCGCCACATGCTGCGGCAATCGATTTTTATCTATTTGTTCAATCAGCGACATAGTGTTTTCATCTATAACTACTGTATATTATCTATATTCTTCGCATTGTTGCAAGTCCTGCACCGCGGACCGAAATCCCAAGTAACCGTAAACAACAAAAAAGAATACCAATCTTTATTCTTCAAAAAACTACCTTTCATATGGTAGGGATCATCCAAAAACGCATTGCTGTCGTCCGTCACGTCCAGACCGTCGCCAAATAGCTTACGGAACGAGAACTCGCATCCCAGGTTGATCCTGTTCTTAACCTTGTATTTCAAACCTACACCGAGCGGAATGTTCGGACCGGCAAAAGTCTTCCCGCTACCCGGCGCTACCGTCACCCCCAATCCCATAAAAATATAGGGAGTGAAACGTCTTGCGTTTGAATACGCAAATTTATCACTGTACGGAAAGAAGTTGAACTCCATCTGCCCGCCCAGTTCGATCAGGCTCCGACTGAAAGAACCTTGTGCATGGTCCGGAAAAACATTCTGCTGCCCTTCCGTCGTACCTGAAACCTGCCCCCACATCAGATTGGTCTTTAAAGCCCACCTGAAATTGGGATTATAGCGAAAAACGGCTCCGAACGCGGGATTCAACCCTTTGAAAAAAGCGTTCTTGTTGACATCGCCCATATAAAAGGCTCCGCCTGCCATTCCTCCGATCTCATATTTATATTCTTGTGCGTGAAGACCGGTCATGCAACCGGCCAAAAGGACTAATAAGAGTATGCGCTGAAAGAAAGTTGAAGTCATAATCGTTTTCTGTTATAATCTATACCTTCTTTTCTAACGCCGAATCACTCATAAAATTATACGGTCCTCCACGAACTTTCTTTATACTTAAAAACCCAGACGGTTAATACGGCCGCGCCAGATTTGATTTAATACATTCGAACTATTGGTTTCTTTTCCACCGAAAAGATACATATAATTATCCTTATCCACGTAGATAGAAGAGAACCCTCTTGCCTTGAATTCCTGCGGCATTACAACCAATGTATCCGACAGACTCCAGTTTACGCCGCCGTCACGTGACAGGTAAATGTCAGAAGAGGCCTTACCTGCTTCATCGATACCACTCAACATAAACATTTTATCGTCATATTCCGCTACAGCGACCCCCTCCTGTTTATCAAAAGGCGCCGTTTCATCGTCCGTCAACTTCGCCCAGACTCTTCCGTCTTCCGTCGCCCAGGCCGTATTCGTCAGTTTATTATCCTTATCTCTTCCGGCAACCACTAACAAGCGGGCACGGAACATCGAATTATAGGAAAGATTACCGAATCCGGTCAAAGGGAAACCTTCGTTCAGAAGAGTTCCTTCGTTCCATACCTTCGCTTCATTCATATACCCGTAAACCAACGTGCCATTCTTGTCGATAACCACACTAAGGGCTGACGGCTGCTTACCGGTTGCCGTAAAATCATCTTCCACATCTATAGTTCCCAAAAGGGCTTTTATCACCGGTGCATTTTCGACTAGCGACCAAGTCTGGCCATCGGCTGAACTATAAAGGATACCTTTCGTCGTAACGGCATAAAACGCATCTTCATAAGCAGTAATCTGTGACAAACGGATTTCTCCGGCAGGAAGCCCCGATACAGACAGTTCCGTCCAGTTCTTTCCATCCGTAACGGCCGAACGGTACAACCGGTAGCCTTCGTTTACGTTTACAGGCTGCGTATACATATAATAAGACTCGCCACTTCCTTCACCGAAAACAACTACCTTTTCTTCCTTGACAGCACCGTTCGTAATACCTTCCTTGTAAACACCCCAGACCATCGAGTCGGGAACAACCTGGTGAATATTGACTTGCGCGATGTATGTCTTTGTCGTTTGGCCGTCCCACAATGTGTTCACGAACTTAACCGGTTTGGAGAAATCCAGCGAGTCTTCCAGGTTCCAGTAGCTTAACGTATCACTGATAGCTTCCTGCATGACCTGACAAGTATACACCGTAGAAGCCAGCTTAACCGTACAAATCACTTTTTCATCCAGCTTTGTTCCATAAGGCATTGAATCGATATTAAATATTTTCCCTTCCACCTGATCAATCGTGAAAACGACATCTTTCAAACCCGGGATAGAATCATTCGACAAAGAAAAAGATAGAATCTGACAATCTTTACTCAACTCATATTGCGTATCATCCGAACCCAAACAAGACGACAATAACAGAGCACAACATCCGGCTATAAACAGTACTATTCTATTTTTCATCAAAAAATAAGTTTGTTGCATATAAAGGCACAAAAGTAGAAACATTTTTTGCTTTATACCCCATATAGGAGAATATTTATAATATTTTAGTGTCGTTACGAATTATAAAGTTCATTTTAAGCCTTTTGTTTCCAGGTTTCCAAAAGATGTCCGTGCCTCTGTTCCGTACCGGTCAACACGCCAGGAACAGCAGGCGCTTTTACACCCGCACCCAAAACGACCGGAGCCGTCTCAACCCAGGCCTCGTCCCACAGGCCGGCATCAAGGAAGCTTTCCAGCAGTTCCGCACCTCCTTCGACCATCAACGAATTCAAATTCTGTCCATACAAATATTGCAAGACTTGCGACAAGACCTCCTGCCCGAAATCAATCTGCACATACTCGACATTCGGTCGGCTTTCGACTTCGACAGCTGTAAATACGAGCGTAGGCACCGCGCCATCCAGCAGATGCGAACCGACCGGCAACTTCAACGTCCGGTCGAGAACCACCCGGACTGGAGAACGGCCAGCCCAATGCCGCACAGTCAGCGACGGATTGTCTAACAACGCCGTACGTGTCCCGACCATAATAGCCGCCACTTCGGAACGAAGCCGATGAACCCTTCGGAGAGTCTCGGCTGAAGACAAAAGCACCGAAGGTACAGAAGCATCTTCCCTCCGGATATCGATAAACCCATCTGCGCTCTGGGCCCATTTCAGATAGACATAAGGGCGTTTCCGTATCTGGAAAGTCATAAAAGCAGGATTCAAGGCACGGGCCTCTTCTTCCAGCACACCCGTCACGACTTCGATACCCGCCTCGCGCAACATGCGTACTCCTCGTCCCGACACTTCTGGAAACGGGTCCAAAGTGCCGACCACGACGCGCGGGATACCTTTCCTTATAATCAACTCCGCACAAGGAGGTGTCTTTCCGTAGTGGGAACAGGGTTCGAGACTTACATAGATAGTAGAATCCCGCAAAAGCGCTTCATCCCGAACGGAAGCCACCGCATTCACTTCGGCATGCGCTTCGCCACATTTGCGATGAAACCCTTCCCCTATGATCTTCCCTTTATGCACAATCACCGCACCGACCATCGGATTCGGAGCCGTATTGCCTTCTCCACCCCGTGCAAGCTCGATGCAGCGGGCCATATATTTCTCTTCGACAACCATCTTCTTTTGTTCTTTATTCAACAAAAGTACAAAGATTATGAAAAACCAGCGGGAAAATATATTTTCACCGTAGAAAAATTTTTGTTTCACTGTTTGGAAACCTTTGTTTCGATATCGGAAAATTCTTTCTTTGTTTGGTTGCAATTTATCTTATGCTTACTTTTGCCCAAAAACAAAATATGACTGAAACCATCGCATACATTAAGGAATCATTGAGGGATCTATACCCATCCTCCGAGGTCAGCAGCCTAGTTCGTTTAATTATGGAGCGGGTTTGTAATATTCAGCCGCATCATTTTTTATTTTGTAAAGACAAAGAACTGCCAGAAAGCGAAAAAAGCCGAATTCATGACATAGTCGAACGTTTGAAGCAGATGGAGCCTATCCAATACATATTAGGAACGGCCGATTTCTACAGCCTTCAGTTCGAAGTAGACCCGTCCGTCCTGATACCACGTCCGGAAACAGAAGAACTGGTCGAGCAGGTCATCCTCGACAATGCAGACCAAAAGATCAAGATATTGGATATCGGAACGGGAAGCGGCTGCATAGCCGTCACACTCCGGAAGCATCTGAAAAAAGCAAGCGTGATTGCGACGGACATTTCGGCGGAAGCGCTCGCGACCGCCCGCCGGAATGCCAAACGCAACAACACAACGGTCACTTTCATCCAGACAGATATCCTAGACCCGGAGAAAGCGGAAATGGACATTCCGTTCATTCTGGACGTCATCGTCAGCAATCCGCCCTACATCAAGGAGGAAGAAAAAAAAGACATGGAGCGGAACGTGCTGGACTACGAACCACACCTGGCTCTTTTCGTCCCGGACAACGACCCGCTGCTCTATTATTGGCATATTGCCCATTTCGGAAAGAAAAAACTGAGAAGAAACGGCCATCTCTACTTCGAAATCAATGCGGCATGCGGCAATATGGTTGTTGAGATGCTGGAGGAAGAAGGCTACAAGAATATCGAATTGATCCAAGACTTGTCTGGCAAGGACCGGATTATAAAAGCACGCAAATGAAACAAATCAGTGAATCTGAAATGCTTCACCGGGCAGCCGCCTACTGTTCTGCCAGCGAACGCTGCATCCAGGATGTCGAAAAGAAAATCAAAGCGGCGGGATTGGCCGGGGAAGAAAGCGACCGGATCGTCTCCCGCCTGCTACAAGAACGTTTCATCGACGAAAGCCGTTTTGCACGCTATTTCGTAAACGACAAATTACGCTTCAACAAATGGGGACGTGTCAAGATCAACTACGAGATGCAGCGGAAAGGCATTCCATCCAGTATCCGCTCGGAAGCACTGGAAGGTATCGACGAACAAGAATATCGCTCCATCCTCCTTTCTCTCCTGAAAAGCAAAAAGAAAGTAACCCGTGGTAAGGACGATCGGGAGGTTTACGCCAAACTGCTCCGCTTCGCCGCCGGACGCGGTTTCGAAACAAGGGAAACAAGCCGCTGCCTGAAACAACTGTTCAACGGGAATGACTACGAGGATGATTTTGAATGACCTCCTCAACCTTTTCTATCCTCGCCTCTGCCTGCTTTGCCAGAGGTCTTTAGTGGAAGGGGAAGAGCATATTTGCCTGCATTGTTCGAATCATTTGCCCTACACGCATTTTACGGATATGGAGACGAATCCGGTCTGTCTGCTTTTACAGGGAAAAACATCTTTCGTCGCCGCCACCGCTCTGCTCCACTTCACGAAAGGGGGAAGCGGGCAAAAGCTAATCCATTCCTTAAAATATCATGGAAACAAAAAACTCGGATACGAACTGGGACGCATGGCTGCTACCACCTACCGGGAGACAGGGCTGTTCGACACCGTCGATCTCCTTTTGCCGGTCCCGCTCCACCCGAAAAGAATGAGGCAAAGAGGTTATAACCAGTCGGAATGGATCGCATACGGCATCCGTTCCGCCACTGGAATCGCGGTCGACACCTCATCCTTGTCCCGCATAAAAAAGACCGAAAGTCAAACCCGCAAGCAGATATTCGAACGATCGGAAAATGTAGAGGACATCTTCCGTGTAGAGAACACCGACACGTTGAAAAACAAACACATTCTACTGGTGGACGATGTTATTACGACCGGTTCCACCATGAATGCCTGTGCAGAAGCCATGAAAGCCATATCCGGCATCCGGATCAGTATTTTAGGCATAGCTGTGGCATAAACTCTCCTTAAACCTGCTATACAATATGTATAGCTTATTTTTTTGAAGAACTACAAGGTTATCTCATTCCCTTTGTCTACCTTTGCAGACTGATATAAACATTTTTATTAGGTTGTATGAAAACACTGGAAAGATTAGTAGCAGAGAGATTATTAAAGATTAAGGCGGTCAAATTGCAGCCGGCCAATCCTTTCACATGGGCATCCGGTTGGAAATCACCAATCTACAACGACAACAGAAAGACACTTTCCTATCCGGAAATCAGAAGTTTCATTAAACTGGAGCTGGCTCGCACAATCAGCGAAAAGTATGAAAATGCCGATGCTATTGCTGGTGTTGCAACCGGAGCAATCGCCCAGGGTGCATTAGTTGCCGACCTACTGGGTCTGCCGTTCGTGTACATCCGTTCAACTCCTAAAGATCATGGATTGGAAAACCTGATTGAAGGCGAACTGAAACCGGGTTCAAAAGTAGTGATTGTAGAAGATTTGGTTTCTACAGGTGGTAGTAGTTTGAAAGCCGTACAGGCTGTCCGTAATTTCGGTTGTGACGTTGCCGGTATGGTTGCCATTTTCACGTATGGTTTCCCTGTTGCAGTAGAGGCTTTCAAAGAGGCAAAAGTTACATTGACGACTCTAAGTAACTATGATGCCGTGCTGGAAGAAGCATTGCGTACAGATTACATTGACGAATCCGAAATCGCAGTCCTTCAGGAATGGCGCAAAGATCCGGCAAACTGGAATCCCGAAACAAAGTAAGTGAAAATGACTGAATTTGTTAGCGAAGTGAAAACGATCCCCTTTAACGAGGATCGTATTTTTAATATGCTGTCCGACCTATCCAACTTAGGAAAGGTGCAGGACCGCATACCTCAAGATAAGATTCAAGATTTCGAGTTCGATAAAGACTCTTGCAGTTTTTCCGTCGCACCGGTAGGCAAGATAACCTTCCAGATCGTGGAACGTGAACCGAACAAGACGATCAAATTCACGACCACGAACTCGCCTGTTCCCCTGTTCCTTTGGATTCAGCTAAAACAGGTAGAAGAGAACGACACACGGATGAAAATAACCGTCCGCGCCGAACTGAATCCGTTTATCAAACCAATGGTATCAAAACCATTGCAGGATGCGATCGATAAAATATCGACCATGTTGGCATCCCTGCCTTATTAAATGTTTTTTTGATGGCTCAGAAACTTTGGGAAAAGAATGTTCAGGTAGACCAGGAAGTGGATACCTTTACGGTAGGCAAAGACCGTGAGATGGATCTCTATCTCGCCAAGTACGACGTGCTCGGCTCGATGGCTCACATCACCATGCTGGAAAGCATCGGGCTGCTTACCAAAGAGGAACTGACGATCTTGCTTGCCGAACTGAAAAATATCTATGCCGTTGCCGACTGTGGCCGGTTTGTAATTGAAGAGGGCGTGGAAGACGTCCACTCGCAGGTGGAACTGATGCTGACACGCAGCCTGGGTGACACAGGGAAAAAGATACACAGCGGACGTTCACGTAACGACCAAGTGCTGCTGGATCTGAAGCTGTTCACCCGCGCACAGATTCAGGAAATCGTAGAGTTGGTATCCGACCTGTTCGAGGTGTTGATCTCGCAGAGTAACCGTTATAAGGACGTGCTGCTTCCCGGATATACACATTTACAGATTGCCATGCCGTCATCATTCGGACTTTGGTTCGGCGCCTATGCCGAAAGCCTGACCGATGATTTGCAGATGATGCAGGCTGCTTATAAAGTTTGCAACCGCAACCCGTTGGGCTCTGCGGCCGGATATGGCTCTTCTTTCCCGCTGAGACGCCAGATGACAACAGATCTGCTCGGCTTCGACTCGCTCGATTATAATGTCGTTTACGCCCAGATGGGACGTGGCAAAATGGAACGTACCGTAGCTTTTGCCATGGCCGGCATTGCGGCAACCCTTTCCAAACTAGCTTTCGATGCTTGTATGTTCAACAGCCAGAACTTCGGTTTCATCAAGTTGCCGGACCAGTTCACAACAGGATCCAGTATCATGCCGCATAAAAAGAATCCGGACGTGTTCGAGCTGACGCGTGCCAAATGCAACAAGCTGCAAGGATTGCCCCAGCAGATCACACTGATCAGCAACAACCTTCCATCAGGCTATTTCCGCGACCTGCAGATCATAAAGGAAGTATTCCTCCCCTCTTTCGACGAGTTGAAGGATTGCCTCCGCATGGTTACGCACATGATGCGGGAAGTAAAGGTGAACGAGCAGATCTTAGACGATGACAAATATGCACTCCTCTTTAGTGTGGAAGAGGTAAACCGCCTCGTTTTGGAAGGTATGCCTTTCCGTGACGCTTACAAGCAGGTAGGATTGAACATCGAAGCTGGTAAATTCGTCCCTGTCAAGAAAGTTCACCATACGCACGAAGGAAGTATCGGAAATTTATGCAATGACCAGATTTCCGCCTTGATGCAAAATATCATGGACGGTTTCGCGTTTAATAGAGTAAACGAGGCTGAGCAACAGCTGTTATCCTAATAAACGATGAAACGGTTTTTATTTTGCTTACTTATATCATTAGTTTGTTCGTGTTCCAAATTCGAAGAATCGGATATACCCTATGCACCGGTATATTTAGAACTAGACCTGCGCTTCGGCGACAAAGATCTAGTAGGCATATACAATCACAAATCCATCACTAAAGCCCGTACTGCCGGAGAAAAGACGGGCTTTTCCGGTGTTTTGGTTGTATGCGGAATCGACAATTACGGAAATGCGACCTACTATGCATTTGATCTGTGCTGTCCCCACGAAGCCAAAAAGAATATCATCATAGAAGCCGACAATGCAGGAAAAGCAATTTGCCCGGAATGCGGAACTGAATATGATATCGGCTATGGGACCGGAGCACCGACAAAGGGCGTATCGCAATTTCCATTAAGAAAATATTACATGACTCCAGTATCGTCCGACAGACAGGAATGGGTTGTGAGAAACTAAAAAAATGCGTTGCCCTGCATTTTTTTATTCCAAATATTTGCAGAAACAAAAATTTCATCTACCTTTGCACTCGCAAACGAAAACAATGCAACAATGCGGAAGTAGCTCAGTTGGTAGAGCATAACCTTGCCAAGGTTAGGGTCGCGGGTTCGAGTCCCGTCTTCCGCTCATCTCTTAAGAGAAAGGGATGCTCGAATGGTGGAATCGGTAGACACGAAGGACTTAAAATCCTTTGGCCATTGCGGCTGTGCGGGTTCAAGTCCCGCTTCGAGTACACAAGTTTGAGCAAACAATATTTTGCGGAAGTAGCTCAGTTGGTAGAGCATAACCTTGCCAAGGTTAGGGTCGCGGGTTCGAGTCCCGTCTTCCGCTCGCTTCCAAAAGGCCTCGTTATTCTTAGGAATAGCGGGGCTTTTTATTTTCCTACCATTTGCTTTTGCCACAAGAGAATGCGTATCTTTTAAATACCGAGCGCACACAGATATATGCAAAATAGGTATTGAATGTTAAAAACAACTTGAACAGCCTCTCGAAACTCGGGAGGTAAGAGACGTACAGAGCCAAATATCTGCACAACCGACCATGTGGTGATCCGGCAACATACGTGGTTTTAATACAAAAAAGAACGTTGCATCTCACTATAATAAACAAACTATAGTTCTTGAGGAACTATGGAATTCCACCATAATAACAAAAAGCTTTCAGAAAAAAAACTTAATAATAGAGTATATTAAATACTACGTTTTTGCAAACGTAAACAATCCATTTAACATGAGCAACTTTTTTTACAAAATAAATTCAACATTTAAAACAATAGGAATAAAATAATTTTCTCCTATGTCAAAAAAGACATTGTAATGATAACAATTTCCACTCCTCATACATTTAAGACATTGAATAATAAGATTCTTTCTATATATAAGTTCCATAGTTCCTCAAGGACTATGGAGACATCATTTAGATAATTAGTTAAATAATATGCTTAAAGTAGAAATTCATAATCAATAAAAAATAGCCTATGGGATAAAAACAAAAAAAGAACACAGTTAAAAGTAACAACAGTTAACGTAAAATCTATAATTCCGTAAAAAACATGATCAAAAATGAATTAAATCAAAAATTGCAATTAACATGTATCGTGTGTGCATTGCTATCAGGTACAAATTATCTTCATGCCAATGGCAAATGGTTAGATAGACATGAAAAGGAAATAATCCCTACTGTTAAAAAACTCACAGAAGAAGGGATCCATATAAATGGTACAGTACGAGATTCCCAGGGAGAACCACTTTCTGGAGTGAATATTGTAATAAAAGGACAAACGATAGGTACAACAACAGATATAGATGGCAACTATTTTTTAGAAGTTCCAAGTCGAAGTTCTATACTAGTATTCACTTACATTGGATTTGAAGAGCAGGAAATTGTTGTTGGTAACCAAATCAACATAAACTTGAACATGCACGAAATTTCGACAGGCTTGAATGAAGTGGTAGTAGTCGGCTATGGCTCTCAAAAACGTGCATCGATAGTAGGTTCGATTACAACAATCGAGCCTCAGGTATTAAGCCAAGGGACAACACGTGCCTTAAGTAACAACTTGGCGGGAAATGTGGCAGGTGTAATTGCCGTGCAACGATCAGGAGAACCGGGAGCGGACGGTTCCAATTTCTGGATACGAGGTATTTCATCTTTCCAAGGAGCAGGAACCAGTCCTTTAGTATTAGTCGACGGCATCGAACGAACACTCGATGACTTGAACCCTGCTGAAATCGAATCATTTTCTGTGTTAAAAGATGCATCTGCTTCAGCCGTTTATGGTGTACGTGGAGCAAACGGCGTTATTTTGGTGCAAACTAAACGTGGGAAATTAGGAAAACCTACAGTCAATGTCCATTTCGAACAAAGTTTTACTCAACCAACAAAATTACCCCAATACATCGGTTCAGCAGAGTATCTGACATTATTGAATGAAATAGCAAAAGATAACGGTCAACAGCAATCTCCCTATTCGCAAGAAACCATTGATCACTACATAAATCGAACTGATCCGGATTTATACCCGGATGTAAATTGGATGGATCTGATTACGAAAGATTTTGCCATGAATCAACGTGCAGATATTACTGTCAACGGAGGTTCTGACATTTTACGCTATGCAGTGGTCGGATCATATTATGGCGAACAAGGTATTTTCGAACGCGACAAGAGTCAAAGTTGGAACAGTGGAACACATCTAAACAAATTCAACTTACGCTCGAATGTAGACATCAATATCACAAAAACAACGCAATTGACAGTCAGTGTCGGTGGCTATTTACAGGAGATGAATAAAATGGCAATATCTTCCGATGATGCATTTTCGGGAGCATTCGAGACCCCTCCATTCATACATCCGGCCTATTATAAAGAAGATGATAATATCTATTTTCCAGTAGTCAATCAACGAGTGAATCCGTACGTACAGGTTACTCAAAAAGGATATGCAACAACCTCTCAAAGTAAAATCGAATCGTTGTTCGCATTAGAGCAAGATTTGAAATTTATTACTCCTGGACTGAAAATAAAGGGTATTTTCTCATTTGATCGCTATTCTTGGTCAGGCGTTACTCGTTCAAAAACACCAGACTTGTATCAACCGGCTACCCAACGCGATGAAAATGGTAATTTAATTTTGAACATATCCAGTTACGGACAACAATTTTTGAGCACTTCCGAAAATAATGATTGGGGAAACAAAGCAACTTATGTAGAACTGAATTTGAATTATGAAAGGACATTCGGGAAACATCAGGTTGAAGGTTTGTTCTTGTATAACCAACGGGATTACCAGCAATTTGAAGAATCGTACGACATCGTACCTTATCGCCGCATGGGTATCGCCGGACGAGCATCTTACACATATGACAATCGATATATTGCAGAATTTAATTTCGGTTATAACGGATCAGAGAATTTTGCCAAAGGATATCGCTTCGGATTTTTCCCGTCCGTAGCAATTGGTTACTTGCTTTCGGAAGAAAAGTTCATGGAACCATACAAAGACACGTTCAGCAAAATCAAGTTTCGTGGTTCATTCGGCTTGACAGGGAACGACCAATTAGACGGACGTCGCTTTGCTTACCAGACAACATTGGGAGAAGACGGAACGGGTTATGACTGGGGAACCAACGGACAATATTATCATCGGAATTCTCGCTTTGAAGGTGATTTCGGAATTCCTAATCTGACATGGGAAACCGTATCGAAAACAAATGCAGGTTTCGAATTGGGCCTCTGGAATATGATCGACTTCCAAGTGGACTATTTCTTTGAACACAGATATAATATCTTTATGAAACGAAATAATATTCCGACATCAGCAGGATTTAGAAATACACCATGGGCTAATTATGGGAAAGTAAATAATCAGGGGATCGACCTAGCATTAAACGTAAACAAACAAATCAATAAAGATTTATACGTCGGCTTCCGGGGATCTTTTACATACGCCCAGAACAAAATCATCGAACAGGATGAGGCATTAGGCGTCATGGGGACGAATCGTCAACGGACAGGCGAAAAAGTCAACCAGTTATTTGGATTAGTCGACGAAGGCCTGTTTACTTTTGATGATTTCCAAAAAGATGCCAACGGAGATTATCTGATTGCCGAGAATGGCGGTTACGTTGTAAACGAGGATATTCCTACCCATACATTCGGTCCGGTTCGCCCCGGTGACATCAAATATAAAGACGTGAATGGGGATGGCGTTGTCAGTTCATTGGACGAGACTGCCATAGGAGGAACATACAACCCTCAGATCGTATACGGCTTCGGTGCCAATTTTCGCTATAAGAATCTAGATTTTAACATATTCTTCCAAGGGAATGGGATGACATACGGATTTAAAGGAGGATGCAGCAACAAGTTTACCCCTGGTGAAACAATGGGGGCCATGGGAAATATCCTGACTAACTATCAAGACCGTTGGACCGTTGAAAATCCAAGCCAAGATGTATATTACCCACGTTTGACATGGGGGAAAAGCGAGAATAATGTTCGAAACTCTACATGGTGGTTGGAAAACATGAGTTTTCTCCGAGTGAAAGATATAGAGATCGGCTATACGCTCCCGAAATCTTGGGTACGACAAATTGGCCTGTCGAACATTCGTTTATATGCAAAAGGTAGTAATCTGTTCACATTCTCAAAATTTGACTTATGGGATCCTGAAGTCGACACATCCGTAGGAACAAAATACCCGATAATGAAATCATTTTCAGCAGGTTTTGATATTAATTTCTAAAAATAAAAAAAATAAAAAAATGAAATTTAGCAAGTATATTGGTTTAGCGACATTATGTATGTGCTTAAATGGATGCACGGATTTTATAGACAATGCACCAGACGATATTATTACAATAGACATGATATTCGACGACAAGACTCGTACGGAAGATTGGCTAGCAGGTGTATACCAAGGCATTCGGGATCCATACTGGGATTATACGCGTTACGATGCGTTCGAGATGCTGGCAAACGATATCACTCCATCGCAAGGCTGGTTACCATATTGGGGTAGTGACTGCGGATTAGGATTTCGCGTAGGACAATGGGAACCTAATTCAGGTTGGAGCGGATCCTATTGGACAATGTCCAAATATATTCGACAAGCCTATATTTTCATGGATAACGTAAAGGCTTTACCAAAACAAAACGTAACGGAGAGTGACGTGGAGACAATGAAAAACGAATGTCGTTTCATGGTTGCGTATTACTATTGGATGATGACCTTGGCTTATGGAGCAGTCCCTTATTTTGAAGATGATATGACTTCGGATTCTCCGGATCTAATGCGCGGTCAGAAAAGCTTTGAATGGATGATCGACTGGCTGGATAATCAATTTTTAGAATTGTCGAAAGTCCTTCCGGACAGTTGGAGTACGTTGTATGGTGGTCGCGCAACTAAATTGGCAGCATTGGCGCTTCGCGCCCGCATATTGCTATTTGCAGCAAGTCCGTTAGTAAATGGAAATGAATGGTATCTCGGCTTTAAAAATTCTGACGGAGAAGAACGTTTCAGCCAAGCTTATGATGCCAACAAATGGAAAAAAGCAGCTGACGCATGTAAGCAGCTGATCGATGAAGCCGAGAAAAAAGGAAAGGGGTTGTATATCGTAAATAACAAAGAAAACGGCAAAGTGGATCCCTTCATGTCCTGTTACGGAGCCACAATGAGAACAGAAGGAGAGGGTAACAATGAAATCATTTGGTTCCGACCTAAAGGAAATTACGGAGATTGGGAACAGCACGGAACTCCTCGCGGTTGCGGCGGTAATGGAGGCTTAGGAGTTACTCAATCACTGGTAGATGCTTTCTTTATGGAAGACGGAACGGAACCTATACTGGGATATAATGCGGACGGTAGTCCGAAAATCAATCCGAATGCGCCATTATATAGTGAGAAGGGATTTTCTACAAAACCCGAATATAGGGCAACCGATTATTATTTAATGGATGGGTACAATGATAGTAATTACCCTGACGTTACACCGGAACGAGACGGGAAACGCTTGATTGTACAACCCAACACATTTAATATGTATTGCCATCGGGAACCTCGTTTTTACCTGACTGTAGTATGGAATGGACAATGGTTCAAATGGGAAAACCGTAATACGAACTTTTTGTATGGACAACCGGACGGAGGACCAACACACGATGCTCCGCAAAACGGTTATTTAAATCGTAGTCGAGTATCATTGGATTATATACCTCGTGATAACAATCACCCTTATCGTCCGGCTATCATTTTCCGCATGGCAGAAGCTTATCTAAGTTATGCTGAAGCATTAAATGAAAGTTCAGAACGCATGAGCCACAAACAAGAAATACTCGACAATTTGAATAAGATTCGCCATCGGGCTGGTATTGCCGAATATGGAACTGGCACGGATGAGAATGGTTTTACCCGCATTAAGATCAATTTCTCAGACCAGAAAGAGGTAAGACGTTTGATACACAAAGAACGCCGAGTAGAATTTGTGGGTGAAGGAGTTCGTTACCATGATTTGCGTCGCTGGAAAACAGCCCATTATGGCATCGGAAACCTAAATGAGCAGGGTGAAAATCCAGATTGGGGTGTCAATGGACCGGATTATGGGATGAATTATTATGGAACCGAATATACTGATCAAGGAGACAACGCCTTCTTCAAACGCACAAAATACATGGATCGTGTTTATCCTCGCAAATTCTATTGGTATCCGATACATCAATCAGAAATAGATAAGGATCCAACATTGGTTCAAGGCCCATTTTGGCTTGGAGAGTAAAAGTGTATAAAGAAGATAAACTGGACGCAGACGTCGCAGAATGCGCTAATTAACGCAGACTTATTTTATATTGTCAATTAATATATCTACGCTTGTCTGCGTAATCTGCGTCCAGTAAATATAACCATGAATTGTGACATAACTGGGCAATGTTTCATGTCCTGGTATACACTTTATTTCTTATTGCAGCAACATTCCACATAACCATACATCGGTGCAAGTATAAATAAATCACTAAAACAGTTTCTAAAAAAAGGATAGCTTCCCGAACCCCGAAAAGCTATCCTCAAAAGTCAAAATATTGAAAAAATACCACACTATCCCCTCAATGCTTCATCCATTGCAGCAGCAGCCTTACGACCGTCACCCATTGCCAGGATTACGGTTGCACCGCCACGGACGATATCACCACCCGCATATACATCAGGCAAGGCTGAGCGCATATTTTCTTCATTCACCACGATCGTTCCCTTTTTGCTTACTTCCAATCCCTGGAAAGCACGCGGGATAAGCGGATTGGGAGAAACACCGACGCTGACAATCACTTCATCCACATCAATTGTTTCGATCGCTCCTTCGACTGGTACAGGACGACGACGTCCGGAAGCATCCGGTTCACCCAGCTCCATCTTCTGCAAGCGCATCTGTTTGACACGGCCCCGTTCGTCACCAAGATATTCGACCGGATTATGCAAGGTCATAAACTCCACACCTTCCTCTTTGGCATGTTTCACCTCCTCCAAGCGTGCGGGCATCTCTTCTTCACTACGGCGATAAACGATCATGGCACGTTCGGCACCCAAGCGGCGAGCAGTACGGACCGAGTCCATTGCTGTATTGCCACCACCGATGACAGCCACTTTCTTACCCTGCAAGACAGGCGTATCGCTATCCGGATTGGCTGCATCCATCAGATTGACACGTGTCAAGTATTCGTTGGAAGACATCACCCCGACCAGGTTCTCTCCCGGAATATTCATAAAGTTAGGAAGCCCGGCGCCACTGGCAGCGAAGATTCCTTTGAAACCATCCGCATGCAGATCGTCATAACTGATTGTCTTACCGACAATACAGTTTGTCATGAACTTCACACCCATCTTGCGCAGCCCTTCAATCTCTACATCCACAATCTTATTCGGCAGGCGGAATTCGGGAATACCGTATTTCAACACACCACCGATTTCGTGCAAAGCTTCGAACACCGTCACATCATAGCCACGCTTTGCCATATCACCGGCAAACGAAAGGCCGGCGGGACCTGAACCGACAACGGCAATCTTAATGCCGTTCTTCTCCGCTACTTCCGGGATGGAAATGTTTCCGCTTTCCCGTTCATAATCGGCGGCAAAACGTTCCAAGTAACCGATAGCGACAGCCGGTTTACCCATCTTCAGATGAATGCACTTGCTTTCGCACTGTTTTTCCTGCGGACATACACGGCCGCAGACAGCCGGCAATGCACTTGTTTCCTTCAGCACTCTGGCTGCTTCCAGAAACTCTCCCCGCTCGATGTTCTTCACAAACGTCGGGATATTGATACTTACCGGACATCCTTGCATACAGGTCGGATTCGGACAGTCCAGACAACGCTGGGCTTCCTGCATGGCCTGCTCCTTCGTCAATCCGAGGTTTACCTCTTCGAGGCGGGTATGGCTGCGGTATTCCGCATCCAGCTCATTCATTTCTACACGGGGGATATCCGTACGTTCCTTATTTTTTTTGCTTTTACGCAGTGCTTCTCTCCACGGTTCGGCACGACGGGCAGCGATCAGTTCTTCTGTTGTCATTTGTTTACTGTGGTTTCGTTATTTCTTTTCAATATCTTTATAAGCACCGAGGCGCATCAGCATCTCATCGAAATCTACTTGGTGAGCATCGAATTCCGGTCCGTCCACACAGACGAACTTCGTCTTTCCTCCGACCGTAATACGGCAAGCGCCACACATTCCGGTCCCGTCCACCATAATCGTATTCAAAGAGGCGACTGTCGGGATCTCGTATTTCTTCGTCAGGGCAGAGACGAATTTCATCATGACGGCCGGACCGATCGTGACGCACAAATCCACCTTTTCACGGTTGATCACACTTTCCACGCCATTCGTCACCAAACCTTTTGTACCGTAAGAACCGTCGTCTGTCATCACGATCACCTCATCGGAGTTGGCGCGCATCTGCTCTTCCAAGATAACCAGCTCCTTCGTACGGGCGGCCAGCACTACAATCACACGGTTGCCCGCCTTATGAAAAGCCTCCACGATCGGCAATAAAGGAGCCACACCGACACCACCGCCGGCACACACGACCGTGCCGACTTTCTCGATATGGGTGGCTTGCCCCAGCGGACCGACCAAATCGGTAATATAATCACCGGCATTCAGTTCGCATATCTTTTTTGACGAACCTCCTACAGCCTGGATCACGAGTGTGATAGTTCCTTTCGTCGTATCAGCTCCGGCAATGGTGAGGGGAATGCGTTCACCTTTCTCACCCACCTTCACGATAACAAAGTGGCCTGCCTTACGGGAGCGAGCAATCAAAGGTGCTTCCACTTCCAGTTTCACTACGTTGGCAGAGAAATGTTCTTTACTTACAATTTTATTCATTATAATCGCTACTATTGATAGTTAGTCTTGTTGATTTGGTTGCAAAAATACATCAAAAAACTGGATAGCACAGTATTTTGCCAAACAAAAAGGAGTTATTCGAACAAACCTTCGTCACGAACCAACATCAAAATAGCCGAATGAGGGACGATCAGGAACTTCTCTTCATTAAAATTGATCTCGTAAGCCGCATTCTGTAGAAATACAGCCAAATCGCCTTCATGCGCCTGCAAAGGAAGATAATGCACCTCACCCTCTTTCTTCTTTTCCCATACTTCATGTTCCTCACTCTGGGAAGGAAGCGGGAAACCGGGACCGACCTTGATGATATAGCCGCTCTGAATCTTCTCCTGCTGGACGGTAGGCGGCAGATACAATCCGGATTTTGTCTGACTCTGCGGGTTCTTCGGTTTGATAAGCACCTTGTCACCCACCATCAGGAACTTATCTATGTCTTTCTGATCTATTGCTAATTGCATGACTTTTATGTTTATGATATTTTGACGGACAAAGATATAAAATACGTTGCACAAAAAAAGCTGCTTTCCTTTCCGAAAGCAGCTTTTCCTGAACAAAAGAATCTACACGTCAGATGGCACGCCCCTTAAACACGTTGGACTGATCCGACGGATACAGATAACCGGTAAACGAAATACGGTTGCTGTTGAAGTTCGGACTCACAGTTGCCGTACACTTGTTCGTGCCTTTTACCATACGGATTGTCACATTGGCGGAGACTGCAACACCTTGTACCATCATACTAAACGTGACATTTCCTTTTTTGTCTGTTTTCATCTCTATATTTGAAGCACTGCCATCGACCGTTATCCCCCCGATCCCGTTCGGGCCGGCAGCGGCAGTATTGAAAGCCAACTGGATAGTCGCCCGGTCACCTTTCATGGAAACAAAGTTCGTGCTCGGGGTCACATAGACGAATTGTCCACGCTTAAACTCGACACGTTCGGCTTCCAATACAAAATCTTTCTCCTTCAGTGCTTGTACACCTTGTTCGAACAAGGCCATCTGTTCAGCTGCTTCGGCGGCTTTCTTCGCTTCTTTTTCTGCTTTCTTGGCGGCCTTCTCGGCAGCTTTATCCTGCTGGGCCATCATTGTCCCTGCACTAAATAGCAGGACAGCCAGTAATAATAATACTCTTTTCATACTTCTCATTCTTTTAGTTGAAACCTAATCAATCTACTTTCATATAGTATGACAAACAAGATACTAAAAAGTTCAATCCGAATTCTTACTTTTCATGTTTTTAACATGATACCACAAAAAGAGCCAAGCAGTTACAGCCGCAACAAAATCAGAGAAGGGAGCAGCATACCAGACACCATCCAACCCCCAAAAGCGGGAGAACAGCAACATCGCTGGTATCAGGAACAAGACTTGGCGGCTTAAACTCAAAAACATAGCCTTCCAAGCAATCCCGATGCTTTGGAAAAACTGGCTGATCGAGATCTGCGAACCGACGACCACAAATACCAGCAAACTGATCCGCAAGCCATTTGCCGTCACATCCAATAAATCAGGATCGTTCGTAAAGGCACGGGTGATCAATTTCGGAAACGCCACGCTACAAAAGCAGCCGACTCCCATGATAATGGTAGCGGTTATAATGACCAGACGTAGCGTTTCCTGGACACGCTCGTATTTCTTTGCCCCGAAATTGAAACCGACAATCGGCTGCATCCCCTGCGCGATCCCGATAATCAGCATCACCAAAAGCATTCCGACACTGGTGATAATGCCGTTTGCCCCCAATGCCAAGTCTCCCCCATGCTGTTTGAGTGCATAGTTCTGGATCACCACCACCAAACTTCCCGCCAACTGCATGGCAAAAGGCGAAACACCGATCGTCAGGATATTCCATACCACATGCTTTTCCAGCTTGAACGTCCCTTTATGGAAACGGACGATACTGTCTTTTTGGACAAAATGGTTCATGACAAAAAGAGTACAGAGCAGCATCGAGATGATCGTCGCAATGGCAGCCCCCTTAATCCCCATATCCAGCCAGAAAATGAAAATAGGATCAAGTATCACATTGGTTATCGCCCCGATCAGCATGGTAAACATTGCTTTCTTCGGATAGCCGGAAGCACGCATGACAGCGTTGAAGCCAAAACTGAGGGAGGTCAGGAGCGTCCCCGGAACCACGATATTCAGATAGTCCTGTGCATACGGGATGGTCTGTTCGCTTCCCCCGAAAGCCAGTAATAAATCTTTCATCCAGATCATGCAGGGAACTACTGTCGCAAGCGTTATGATGAATGTCAAGGTGAAAGCATTCCCCAATACCTTTTCCGCCATCTCATTCTCCCTCCGTCCCAGATAGATGGAGACACGCGTCGCAGCCCCCGCCCCTATGAGCATTCCAAACGCTTGGAGGAACAACAGAATAGGGAATGTCAGCGTCAATCCTGCCATTGCCAGCGGACCGACTCCCTGACCGATAAAGATACGGTCGACAATATTATAAAGAGCATTCACCATTGTACCGATCACTGCCGGCATCGCATAATGCAACAACAACCGGCCGATCCTTTCATGCTCCAGCCGCCATGTTATTTCGTTTGCCATATTTATTCCTTTTAATCTTAAACAAAACTTTTATTTCCTACCGGGAAAATTTATTGTCATAAGCGAGAAACGTTGTTTCCATGTCCATAAAAACTTTTTCTCATGCCGATAAGAGAGACAAGCTCCGCCACCGTCCGGAGTTCTTCCTTGCAGCCCTCAGGGAAAGCCACAACCAGTTCATGCGGGCTCTTGCAAGTGATATTCAACTGCCCTTCCTTTACGGGCGAAGGACGGTAACCATTACGGATCAGAGCATTCCCTACCCAATAAGAAGTCAGAAAGTCGCCTTCCACACCGATGGGTGACGTAGGAGCTTCCGTATTCAGCTTTCCGGTTGCCGGATCGAATACGATTCCCTCCTTACCGAAAAAAGATTCAAAAGCTCCACTCATAATCAGGTCTTCGGGAGTTCCGCAAGCCATCGGACGTCCTTTCTCCTGTAGCCAAAGGCAATCCCCCATTTGGATAGCCAGGTCCAGGTCGTGAGTAGAAAGCAGAACCGCTTTCTCTTGCTCGACTGCCAGGCGATGCAACAAAACCATTGTTTCGATACGGCTGGTCACATCCAGAAAGGCGGTCGGTTCGTCCAACAGGATAATCGGGCACTGTTGGGCAAGCGCCTTGGCAATCATAGCCTTCTGCCGTTCACCGTCACTTAGCTCCGAGACATAGTTATTGGCTTTATGAGCTATGCCGGCAGCTTCAAGCGATTGCTCGATGATAACATGATCCCGCTTCTTCAACTGTCCGAAAAAGCCGGTATAAGGATGCCTGCCCAACGAAACCAGTTCATAGACGGTAATTCCTCCTGCATTAGTCTTTTCTGTCAGTACAACACCGACAGTCAAGGAAAAGTTTGCCTGCGAATAACCGGAAAGAGGCTTCCCCATCAAACGTATTTCCCCTCCGAGTGGAGGCTGAAAACCACAAAGCGTACGAAGCAGCGTCGATTTACCGGCACCGTTCAGTCCCAACAAACAAGTCACCTCGCCCGAAACGAGTTGCAGGTTCAAATCCTCATGGACCACTTTCCTCTTACCGCCTTTCAGCAGGTAACCGATACAAAGTCCTTTTGTTTCTATTGCAGCTACTTTTGTCATATATCGGTCAGTCAAAGTATTGGATGTTTTTCCGGTTCACAATTACATAAATGATGACAGGCGCACCGAGCATCGGAGTCACGGCATTCAGCGGCAATATGTTATGCGTACCCGGCAATACCATCAACAGATTACAAAGCAACGCGATGCAAGAACCGGTCAGCAACGTTACAGGAACCAGCATCTTATGATTGGATGAGCCCAACATCAAACGTGCGACATGCGGGACCGCCAGCCCGATAAAGGAGATCGGCCCGCAAAAGGCAGTCGTAGTCGCAGTAAGCAATCCTGTACACAACAGGATCAGAATACGCGTCCGCCTGATCTTGATTCCTAAATTGGCAGCATACATTTCTCCTAAGAGCAATGCATTCAGAGGTTTGATCAAAAGAATGGCCAATAGCAATCCTATACAGGTAAAACCGGCAAAATAAGGCAGCTGTTGCAAGGAAACCCCGGAGAAGTTCCCCAATCCCCACATCACAAATGCATGCACCTTGTCAGTCGATGCATAATAATTCAGAACCGAAATCAATGATGAAGCGAGATAACCGATCATAATACCGATAATCAACAACATGACGTTATTCTTCACCTTCGCCGAGAAATAAATAATCAATCCCAAAATACAGGCCGCACCACTAAATGCGGCCATGATAACCGCCAGATAACCGCTGATCGGCAAATCGGTCACCATACTCAACGAACCGCCGAAATAGAGCATGATCGCAGCGACTCCCAGATTGGCCCCGTCACTGATTCCCAATATGGAAGGACCGGCAAGCGGATTCCTGAACAATGTCTGTAGCAACAATCCACTAACAGCCAGCGAAGCACCTGCTAACAAAGCCGTTACAGCCTGGGGAAAACGGCTCTGCAACACAATATTCTGCCATGCAAGTCGCTCCGTTCCCTCTCCCAGCAATATATTCACCACACTTTCAACGGGTATCGAGACAGCGCCATAAACCAGTCCGCCGGCAAACAACAGCAACAGGAGAACTAACAAAAACGGATAAAAAATGAAGACTTGCTTTTTCATGCCTGCAAAGATAATGCTTTTGGAAAAATTTTTTATCTTAGCCCCTTAAACAACAGAACTGCTAATGTTATATACTATAATACTATGAGAAGAATCATCATATCACTCATACTGCTTGTAGGATTTTGCTCCGGCACATACCCGATATATTTCAAGCATATAGGCATGCAGGAAGGCCTGTCACAACTTTCCGTCATGGCCATCTACCAGGATAATTTGGGTAGAATGTGGTTCGGGACGGAAGAGGGAATCAGCATATACGACGGCGTACAGACCAAAGTATACAAACCATCCGAATTTCATCGCCAAAACGCCAATCCGATAGGTAACCAGACGCACTTCATTGCAGGCGACAAAGATGGAAATGTTTTCTTCGACTCCGATCAATCCTTGATCCGCTATGACATCCAGACACAGAAATTCTCATGCCTACGGAAATCAAACGTATATACCGTCGCTTCTATCAAAGGAACAATATGGGTAGGAATAGCTGACTCCATACTCACCTGGAATCCGGATAAAAACGATTTCGATTTCGTCACGAGGCTGGAAAATCGGAACCAGCGTGCGACCTGTTTGTTGGAAGATTCCGGCGGCCGGTACTGGATCGGCACTACAGACGGACTCTTCAAGATGAATGACGACAAATCCCTGACCTGTATGATCATGGGAGAAGACATTTACGACCTATATGAAGACTCCAAATATAATCTTTGGATATCCATTCGCATGAATGGCATGTACAAAAGGGACGTGCACGGCAATTTCACCCGTTACCGTTACGATCCTTCCAACCCCAACAACATATCGAGCAACCAGGTCCGGGATTTCGTGGAAGACAACTTCGGGAACATCTGGTTCGGCACTTTCACCGGGCTAAACAAATATAATCCGACCAGCAATCAGTTCGAAGTTTATGCCCGCAACCCTCTGCCCGGCAGCATGACCCATTCATCCGTATTCCCCGTTTACAAAGACAGACAAGGCACGATCTGGTTGGGGACCTATTACGGCGGTGTCAATTATTTCAACCCGGAGACAGATATTTTCACGGTTTATGCAGCTAACAACAGCCGGAACGATTGCCTGAATTATCCTTTCGTCGGTAATATGGTGGAAGATAAAGACAATAATATCTGGATCTGTACCGAAGGAGGTGGGTTGAACTTTTTCGACCGGAAAACGAAGAAATTCACCTACTTCATGGCCGATGAGAATCGTAACTCCATTGCTCATAACAACCTGAAGGCAATAGCCTACAGCCCTGAACGCAACAAACTGTATATTGGAACACATACCGGAGGACTATCCATCTACGACATCAAAAACAAACGGTTCAAAAATCCCTATTTCGAAGATCCGTCTTATGCCGTAATAGCAGGCGACCGCATCAACCAGATGAGAATCTACAATGACGAATTGATTTGTACCGGACCGAAAGGAATCTTCAAAATGAATCTATATACAGAAAAAGTATCTCCATTGTTCAAAAGCGGTAAGTATTACGGGAACACCTGCTTCCTAATTGACTCGAAAGGGTACATTTGGTTGGCCTACGGCAAAGGTGTCTGGAAGATCAACCTCGAAAATGAAGAAGACAAGGTACAATACCGTTCTGGTGAAAACGGATTGGGAACATTTCCCATATCTCAAATAATCGAAGACAAAGAGGGACGGATCTTCCTCGGAACCCGTGGCTCCGGCCTGTTCCACTATGACGAGAAGAACAAACGGTTTATCGGATATACAACCGAAAATAGCTTCATCGCCAGTGACTACTGCTATGAACTCACCTTGTCGACCCTGGACCAATTAGTGATAACAGGCGACAAAGGAATTACCTTTTTCGATCCGGATCAAAACCTGTTCAAGGTCGTGGAACTGGGGACGGCCCTGCCTCTGACAGGCATAAACATCGGTTGCGGAATCCTGGTCTGCAAAAACGGAGAAATATTCGTCGGCAGCAGCAATGGCATGGCGACATTCTTTGAACAGCAGTTGTTCAACTCCGCCAAAGACTACCAACTATATTTTTCCGACCTGTTCATTAACAACGAACAAGTTTCTCCCGGCGACCACAACAAGGTGCTGGCCACCGCCCTACCTTTCACTCGAGAAATAGAGCTGGCCTATAATCAAAATAATCTGATTTTCACTTTTACATCGAACAACTATGTCAATACGCTGAAAAAGGCGTCTTACGAATACATGTTGGAAGGTTTCGACAAGAAATGGATACCCAGCAAAGACAACAATATTTTCTATACGAACTTGAACCCCGGAAAGTACACGCTCATCGTCCGGGAAATACAATACGACCCGAATCAGGAACAACCGCGTACCATCAAGATGGACATTCATATCCATTCCCCCTGGTATGCATCCAACTTAGCTTATTTCCTCTACTTCATCTTGATCATTAGTATACTGTACAGCATTTACCGTTTCAAGAAATCACAATACATGTTGCAAACTTCACTGGAAATGGAACGGAAGGAAAAAGAAGCGATCGAAGAGTTGAATCAGGCAAAACTACAGTTCTTCTCCAACATCTCGCATGAGTTCAGGACACCGTTGACACTGATTATCTCCCAGATAGAACTCTTATTACAAAGCAGTTCATTGTCACCTTCCGTATACAACAAACTGCTGAAAGTATATAAAAACACTTATCATATGCGGAACTTGATCAGTGAGTTATTGGATTTCCGTAAACTGGAACAGGGACATATGAAGCTGAAAGTGTACGAGCAAGACATCGTCCCGTTCCTGAAAGAGATTTACCTGTCTTTTTATGAATATGCGTCCAGCCGTTCCATCACATACAATTTCACGGCTCCGCAAGAGAATGTTTTGTGTTATTTCGACCCGAAGCAAATGCAAAAAGTCTTCTATAACCTGCTATCCAATGCTTTCAAGTACACCAAACCGAATGCAGCCATTGAAATGATTTTGGAAAACAAAGAAAATGAAGTTACCATTAAAGTTATCGACAACGGTATCGGTATCAGCAAAGAAGATATAGACAAAATATTCGACCGATTCTATCAGGCTGAAAACGGTATCTCGAATATCACCAAGACTCCCAGCACGGGGATCGGACTTTCATTGACCAAAAGCATAATCGAGTTGCACCACGGAACGATACAAGTGGAAAGTACACCGGGCTACGGTAGTATTTTCATTGTCCATCTCCAGAAAGGCTACACGCATTTTACCGAGGAAGAACTGGCACAAAAGCAGCAAAAAAAGCAAACGGAAAGCCTGATTCCCGACACGGTCGCCTTTTCCGATCACATGGAAGAGTTTTCCGATACGGAACAAAAAGAGCTATTGATCGAAGGAGACGATTCCCCTCATACGATCCTACTGGTCGAAGACAACGAAGAGTTACTCCAGATACTCAACTCCCTGTTCTCACCGACCTACCGCGTCCTACTGGCACGAAACGGTAAAGAAGGATTGGAAAAGGCACGCGCAGAACGACCGGACATCATCGTTAGCGATGTCATGATGCCGGAAATGTCCGGAACAGAGATGTGCTTGAAGATCAAAAATGATTTTGATGTATGCCACATCCCGGTCGTACTGCTTACGGCACTCACTTCCGCCGAGCAAAATATCGAAGGCTTACAACGAGGCGCCGACGACTATATAAACAAACCATTCAATGCAAAGGTATTACTGGCGCGTTGCAATAACCTAGTCCGTAATCGTATTATCCTGCAAAAGAAATTCAGCCAGCAGAAAGATTTCGATGCGCAATCGCTGGCAAGCAACCCGATAGACCAAAAGTTCTTGGATACGGTCAACTCGATCATTGAAAAGAATCTTGATAATATCGACTTCGACATGAATATGATGGCCCGCGAGTTGGGACTCAGTCGAAGTTCATTGTATGCCAAATTCAAGGCACTGACAGGTATGACACCCAATGACTTTGTCCTCAACTGCAAACTGAAGCGGGCCGCAACCATGTTGACGGAAAACCCCGATCTACAGATCGCCGACATCTCCGACCGGCTGGGCTTCGGTTCTCCGCGTTATTTCACCCGCTGTTTCAAAGCCCAGTTTGAAATTACCCCGGCTGAATACAGAAAGAAAACGGTCATTTAAACACCTGGATCATCGGACGTCCGATCCAAACCTGCGGCTGTTTCAACCCGAAGATATAAGCGATTGTCGAAGCACAGTCGAACTGCATCATGCTTTCCTGGAATTCATATCCTTTCTTGATTCCCTTGCCGGCAATAATAAAGGCAGTCTCCATTTCTTCCATGGTCTTGCCGCCATGCCCCTTCTTGATACCACCATGATCGGCTGTGACGATAAAGATAGTCTCATCCAACATACCTGCATCCTTAACCGCCTGAATGATTTGGCCGATATAGCCGTCGAGCTCTTTCAGCTTTTCATAGTAGGCAGGTGTGTCATGACCTTCAGCATGACCGACATGATCGGGTTCGTCGAAAACGATATTGACCAATGCCGGATGTGCACGCTTGATATATTCAACCGCACATTTGGCAGTGGCCGGATTCTGCGGCTTTTCCGTAATATTTTTATCATAACTCAAAGCTAACGTATCGACAACGTAACGGATTCCCGCCCATTCACAGATACAGCCGATTTCAGCTTTCGGATCAGACTCGCGAAGCAAGCTGAACACAGTCGGGAAAATACCGTGCTTATTCACTACACGGGAAGGCAGTTCCGGAGTTTGCGATCCCCATTCCGTGTAACCATGAAGTTCCGGTCCCGCCCCCATATACATGGAAGCCCAGTTTACGGCACTGGAAGACGGAAGTACAGAGCGTTTTTTCAACGTATAAGATCCTTCTTCCATCAACTTCTTCACATTCGGCATTTCGGCCTTGTTCACACTATAAGCGCCCCAGCCGTCCAGACCGATCAAAACTACATGTTTGGCTTTCCACTTGGCAGCCATCGAAGCATCGGCAAACAACATCAGAAATACCAATGCGAAAATCAACTTTCCTGTTTTCATGCTATCTTAAATTAAATATATCAATCCTTCCTATAATATCGTACCTGCCCCACTTTCATCTCCACCGGCAAAGCCAAAGAATCGACTTCGCCAATACAAGCTCCACCCAACAACATATCGATCAGCAAATAATAGGGTTTATCGGACGGAAACTCTCCTTGCCGGTCCCGATACGCGCGGATAAGCAAAGTTATGAATATTATATAAAAAAGAAAAATGATAAGGGAAATAGATATTTAAGCATAATGCATACTCATTAATTAAAGACCTTTCTCGATATCCCGTTTACGTTTTAATGCTTCCAGATAATAGTAATCGGCATAGTTCAATGGGACGTCTATTTCCGAATTGTGAGGAATGCTGCCAACAGAATGCATCAGCAGGAAGTTTCCATTTGTGCCCAATGCAGCCCGATAGGCCGGAGAAGAAAGTGAAACCATGATACTGTCGGCATACATTTTATAGCCGGCTGCATCCGGTACATCCATCGTACTGATCTCATAAAGCGCGGAAGCGATACAGGAAGCCGTCGATACATCGCGTGGTTCGTTCGGGATATTCGGAGCCGACATATCCCAGTAAGGAATCAGATCTTCCGGCATATTCTTCAAATTCTTCATCATTGTGAAAGTTTTCAATGCCTGATCCAGATATTTACGGTCTTTGGTTTCACGATAGCATACCGCATAACCGTAGATAGCCCATGCCTGCCCGCGACTCCAGATAGATTCGTCGGCATATCCTTGTGCCGTCTGGCGATGGCGCACTTTACCATCCTTGATACTGTAGTCAATCACATGGTAACAACTTCCATCCGGGCGAAAATGTTCCTCCATGGTACGATCGGCATGCGACACCGCAATCTTATAGAAAGAAGAGTCGCCGGACAGACGCGTCGCTTCGAACATCAGTTCCAGATTCATCATGTTGTCAATGATAACCGGACATTCCCAACCCCGTTCAGACTGCCATCCACGTTCCACATCCCACGACTGGATAATCCCGGCAGCCGGACGGAAGCGGGTAGACAACGACTTGGCAGCCTGCACCATCACATCTTTATAAGAAGGCGTCCCTGCCAGTCTCAAGCCATTCCCGAAACTGCAATTTACAATAAATCCGATATCATGATGCCAAGTCAGGTTTTTGGCTTCCTCTATGGCATCCGTATATTTGGCGGCCAACGGCAGCAACGTGCTGTCGCCCGTCAGTTCATACAAATACCAGACAGATCCGGGGAAAAAGCCGCTCCGCCAATCCGCATAACCACAATAATAGACAGAACTGTCTGTCTTAAGCGTCACCGGATTCAAGCATTTCCCACTCGCTTCGATCACACCGATCTCATTCCCTATTTGTGCACGGGCAAAATCGATATTCTCGTCAATAAAACTTTTTTCCTCTGTTTTAGGGGCACCTGCACAAGATAGCAGAAATGCCGAAAAAGCAAATGCAATCAAATTTTTCATCATGTACCAATTATTTTATTGTTGTTATTGTATAAGTATAGGAGCCGGAAAGCGGCTGCTTATTAGCGTTCAACGATATCCGGCAGACCTGTTCGCCCCAAACATTCGACAAGCGAGGATCGTCCAGGCGGATCGTTTCGACAGTCGGTGTAAAGGCGCTCTTATTATACGTCATCCGGACTTTCTCACCATTCACTTCAACCGTGACTACTCCCGGAACCGACACATCCACCTCCCCCCAAGTGAGGAAATTGACTTGATTCGGTTTATCCGCCTTGTCCAAAGAGAACGAATCTTCTATTTTCAGGGAGTTCTTTCCCAACTGGTACGAACGGACCCATTTTTTTACATTTGCCTCTGCCGGATAAGCTGTCGCAATATTTGCAGAGAAATACATACGTCTCGAATCAAAGTGCACATCCGTAGCCCTAAATTCCGAACCGAACTGCTGTGGCACACCGTTCACCATAGGCAGGTTGTGATAATTACTCTGCATTGTCCAGATTGAATAGCGTTCGGAACTGAAGGTCTGACGGGTATAGGTCCCGACTCCGGCATCGATAAAAATAGGCGTCGTATTCAAGTAAAGGGAGAAGGTCCCTGCATCGTTATGATTATGGCTTTCATTATTATAGCCTCCTTTCGTTGCCACGAAAAAGCCATTCTTGTTGGTCATATAGCAAAATTCGGTTTCCGGATACCAGGAATAGCCGGGAGCCTGATAATCTGCACTCATTCCTTCCAGTTCTTCACGGGAGAGCAAGGTTTGGAACAGACGGAAAGGGTCACCGGAAGGAATACCGTCCTTATCAGAAAGACTCTTGAGATAAGCAGCATAGTTCATCATAAGAGGGCTTTCGACTGCTTTCCCATACCTGAAAATGAGATCGGCATCCCCTCCTCCTTTGGCAGAAGCATCGGCAAAGTTGACCACCCAGCCGTTCCCCACATAAGAGCGGGCAATATATTCACCCATATTCTTAATGATAGGCTGATCGAATACGGAGACTTTACCACCTGTCCCGTCAGAAAGCATCTGCAGATAATCGTACATCTTTCCAGCAGCATGTCCCCAATAAGAAGGGCCTTCCTCGCAACCTCCGTCTCCATGCGTATAATTGATGAAATGATCCACGGAAGTCATCGTCCGGTAAACCGCTTTTGCCAATTTATCCCGATCATTCTCAAGCAGGAAGAAACATTGCAGCACATTGAAGTTACACCACGGATTCCAGTTATTCACCAATCCGCCAGGCTTCAGGTTGAACGCCATCCACCAGAAATGATCTTCATTCATATAGGTATCGAGGATGCGGACCTGTAATTCATGCCGCAGCCTTTTTGAAATCAAAGGATTTACCTTATCGAACGAAGGTTTCAGGTAATAATAAATCCAAGACAACTGGGAAGCAAGATTTCCTGAACCCAAATCAATCACATGTTCTTCATAGCTCGGAAAGCATCCTCCGACCTTCTGTAATCCCAAATGGGCCGACAATGCCCAGCTCGTCATTTCACAACTTGCAAAAACACCATTGATAATCTGATCGACAAAGCGTCCCTTCCCTTCAGCCATCTCTGCCATGAACAGACTTCCGAGTGCGGAATTGTTTTTACCGAACGGACTCTCCATAATCGCCCGGTCACCACTTCGTCCGAACTCCAGATAATCGGTCGCTTTCACAACCTTCCACTCATAATCCAGATAACTTTCTCCTTTCCGGATATACTTTTCTTTATAATCACCGAGGAGTTTATCCCAACCGGCCCGGTCAGAATAATCAGGATACGGCACCCACTTCTGCTCCATTATCAACGCGGATTTGACTTTCTCAAAATCGACCTCTTTTTGCAACAAGTCGCGTTTTTCATACGCGTGCAAGTGTGCGACTGTCCAAAGCAACAGGCACACGATTGTGATGAATCGTTGTGTTCTCATAGGTATTATTTTTCAATATCGCAAAAATAGAGGTCCCCTCTATGAGAAAGAGACATATTCATCCAATTCATGTGCACGGATTGTCCAAAAGCGGAAATTTAAGGTGTTTCCTGCCACATTATAATTCTCATCCTCCAAAACCGGAACCTTGCATTTTTCTATATGCACCTTTCACAAAAGAGTATTTTTATCGTAGTTCTTCAAGAACTATGATGAAAACGTTGCAAATTTAGATGTTAATAATGTGTATGAATGTATATTTTTATCCATTTGATATGCACTAATCTTCCAACGGTGAGTTTTTAGCAATGTGTTAAATGTCTATATATTAACATATTGTGATTTGCATGTTTTGTATAACATATAAATTAAGCTTAATTGGCAATATATTTATTTAGAATTCAGTTTGTAATATTCACATAGGTATACATTGAAGTGTAAAAACGATACAGCTAAGGCAAATTCTCATAGTTTGGCAGATATGAATCATAAATGATGATTTATCATCATGATAGTTCAACATGGATTTCCGATTCAGCTTCACCCGTCTTTGATACCTTTTGATTGTCATGTCATACAAGGGTGAAGGCAGATATCCGGACTGCCTTCACCTCAAAAATTTGCCTTCACTCTGTCTCGTCCTGATTTGGGTTGGTCATGTTCCTCTCGGTTTCACATCTATATAATTAAGTGAAAAACAAGGAGACTACAATATTGATTAATAAACAAATACACAGGCATTAACAGCTATTACTACCACTCCTTACCTTTTTGACTAAGGGCGAAAAGGTTTTTGACCAGTGTCGAAAAGGCTTTTGACCTTGGTCGAAAAGGTATTCGACTAAAGGCAAAAGGTCTATGACCAGGCTGTTTGACAACAGAAACATACCCATTGTCACTTAATATAGAATCTTCCGAGGCCGACCTGGTCTCTGATGAAGGCAAACATAAGCGGTGAAGGCAATTCGCGGATGATGGCGAAACGCCATAGTCCTTGAAGAACTTAGATCAGTAACACACTTTTGTGAAAAACACAATTGAAAAAACACAAAGTGCCTATTTAGAGAAATGAGAATTATTATCAATTTATTAATCAATCTGGTGTTATTATGACAAAAGATTTTAAACGCTTTTATGTATCGAGAGCGATGTTCCTGGGAGCTACTATGTTCCTGGCATCAATCGGAATGGCCTCCGCTAATCCTTCTACCGATACGTTTGGCTCAAATGAGCCGAATCCTGTTGTAGCTTCTCCTCAACAGGCAAAACACACTATTAAAGGTGTGGTAGAAGATCAGTTTGGACCTATTGCAGGTGCAAACGTGGTGGAAAAAGGGACAACTAATGGAACTATTACCGATATGGATGGTAATTTTTCTCTTGAAGTCGCGCCTAACTCTATTTTAATTGTTTCATTTATCGGATACAAAGAACAACAGATTCCGGTAAATAGCCAGAAAACCGTTACTATCAAACTTACTGAAGACTCACAAGCATTGGAAGAAGTTGTAGTTGTAGGTTATGGTACGCAGAAAAAAGTTAACCTGTCTGGTTCTGTTACATCCGTTAATGTCAGTGAAATGGCAGAAAGCCGCCCATTGACAAACATTTCAACAGCTTTGGCCGGTACTGCTCCCGGTGTGCAAATCACGTCCAGCAACAATATTCCGTCCAATAATGGAGATGCAGATATTAAGGTGCGTGGTCAGGGTACTTTGAACAACTCTTCGCCTCTGGTCATTATCGACGGTGTGGAAGGCAGCCTGAATAGTGTCAGCCCGCAGGATGTCGAAACAGTCAGTGTCTTGAAGGATGCGGCTTCATCTGCGATCTATGGTTCCCGTGCAGCCAACGGTGTTATCTTGATTACGACTAAATCCGGTAAATCCGGTAAAATGAAGTTGGATTATACGGGTTATGTATCTTTCCAAACGTTGGATAAGCCTTATGATGTAGTTTCCGATTATGCAAGCTATATGGAATACCTGAATGAAGGTATGACCAATAGTAATAAGCCGGCTCCTTTCTCTCAGAATGTGATCAATCTTTGGCGTGAAAAATCGAAAGATCCGAACGGATTGAACGAATATGGCATGCCTAACTATCTGGCTTACCCGAACAGTGACATTTTTGATGTCTATGAAACAGGTGTTTCTCATCAACATAATCTGTCTGCATCCGGCGGTTCAGAGAAGATTACCTATTACACCTCGTTCAATTATCTGAATAATCCGGGTATCCTTGAAAATTGTGGCTATGAGCGCTTTAGTCTCCGTGCGAATATTGATTCTCAAATTAAAGATTGGTTGAAGTTGGGAGTTAATCTAAGTGGATATACCGCAAATACGACACCTGTCAGCGAAAATATCAAAGATATTTATACTTATGGTTTAACTGGTGGAAATCCGGGTATTGCATATTTGGATGATCAAAACAGATTAGGTATCAATGCAAATGCGGAAGACGATCCTCAAAATGCAACGAACAATCCTTATAATCGTCTGAGAAACACGACTGGTAATGTCCAGACAAATACATTGAAAACCCGTTTGTATGCCATTCTGACGCCATTGAAAGGTTTAACGATTCAAGGTTCTTATACTTATGATTATTATGATAAGTTTAAAGAGAGCAAACCTAATTTTGTTCCGATGTATAACTTCCAAACGAATACTTTATATACGGACGGAGTGGGACAAACCAGCATTTATAATTATAATGAAAAGACTTTCAGAAACTTTATGGATGCGACTATACGATATGAACGAAACTTCTTTGATGATCGTTTGAGTACGAACTTGATGGTCGGAGCCAGCCAGGAACAGTATAAACGCCAATATTTCAGTGCAACACGCAAAGATCTTATTGATCCATCATTGGGTGTGATCGACGGTGCAATCGGTGAATCTTCTTCAACCGGTAATATTACAGAATGGGCTATGCGTTCTTACTTCGGACGTCTGAATTTAGGATGGGACGACAAATACTTGTTTGAAGCAAACTTACGTGCAGATGGTTCTTCGCGTTTTTTGGCTGATAACCGGTGGGGGTATTTCCCGTCTTTTTCTGCAGCATGGCGTATCTCTGAAGAAGAATTCATGAAGAATATCAGTTGGTTGGATAACTTGAAGATCCGTGCTTCATACGGTTCACTGGGGAACAACACGTTAGGCTCTAACCGCGATAACGATGGCAACTATACTTCACAATCTTTGTATGCACAAACGAACTATGTCTTGGCTCGTGCAGTGGCAATGGGATTGTCGCAAACTGCTATCGCGAATGCAGCCTTGACATGGGAAACTACTTATATCACAAACGTCGGTCTTGACTATAACGTTTTAGGAAACCGTCTGTCCGGAAGTATTGAATTCTTTAACAAGAAGACGGATGGCATCTTGATCGACCTTCCTGCCCCGATGGTACACGGTAATGCTACCATCCCCAAGCAAAACGCAGCGCAAGTAACCAATAAAGGTCTTGAATTCTCTGCAAACTGGAGTGACAGAGCTGGTAAAGATTTCTCTTATAACATCGGATTCAACTTTACCTATATCAAAAATAACGTGGATAAGTTCAAAGGGGATGATCCTTCTTATGATGGTGCAAGAATGTTGAAGGAAGGCCTGCCTATCTGGTCGTTGTATGTTCGCGAAGTAGATCGTATTGTTCAGACAGATGAAGACTTGGCTTTGGTACAGTCTATGTTGGATAATCCGGATGTGAAAGGTAAAGTTGTATTCCCATATGGAACCCCGCAAAAAGGTGATATCCTTTACAAGGATTTGAATGGTGACGGTTTGGTAAATGATGACGACCGTGTTGTTGTCGGTAATGGTAAAAACCCGACATTCACATATGGTATGAACTTGGGATTCAATTGGAAAGGCATCGATTTCTCTGCTCTGCTCCAGGGACAAGCAGGTATAAAAGATGTATATCTGAGTGCCCTGTATAAATCAACAGTCCGTCAGGGCTATCAGTTGAACGCTGATATAATCGAAGGACGTTGGTACGAAGGCCGTACAGATGCGAAATATCCCCGTCTGTTGGACTATAGTGATACGCGTAATGAGCAATATTCTGATTTTTGGGTGGCAAGCAAAGCTTATCTGAAAATACGAAATATTACGTTGGGATATACATTGCCTTCGGCATGGACAAAAGTTGCCTATATGGATAGAGTCAGAATCTACGGTAGTTTGGAAAACTTCTTTACATTCACAAAGTGGAAAGGATATGATCCTGAAATCGACGGCATTACATATCCGACAATGCGACAAGCCGTAATCGGTGTCAATGTAACATTCTGATCATGTTTGTTGAATTTATAAACAGAATTATAAGATGAAAAAATATATTATGCCTTTTTTAGCAGCACTCTTGGCATTGACAAGCTGCTATGATTTAGACAGGGCTCCTTACGACCAGTTAAGTTCTTCAACCTTCTGGCAGACAGAGGATCAATGTAAGTCTGGTTTGATGGGGGTTTATGCGTCCCTAAAAAATACTGATTTGTATGGCAAGATGTTCATGATTGACGTGAATTCTGATGTTGCCGTTGGTTATGACCAGTATGAAGCTCTTCAATTGGGTACTTGTACACCACGTACCGGCTTCTTGAATGGCAAATGGCAGAACGGTTACAATGCCGTCCAGCGTGCCAATCTGGCTATTCGCAGCATTGGTGAAGCACCCATTGCCGAAGACGCAAAAAACAAAATGTTGGGGGAAGCCCATTTCTTACGTGCGTTGATCTATTTCCATCTGATGGACTATTTCGGAGGGCTTCCTTTGTATGACGAGACAACAAACCTGGAACAGGATTTCAACAACTTGATGAAACCCAGAAGTTCTGCAGAAGAAACACGGGCGTTTATTATCAGTGATCTGGAAAAGGCTCTGAATTCAGGGCTGCCTGACAAATGGGATGATGCTAACTATGGCCGTGTAACATTGACAGCTGTCCAGGCATTGCTCGGCAAGGTGTATCTTTATAATAAGAACTACGAAAAGGCTATTGAAAATCTTGAAAAGTCAACAAACGGGCACGAACTGTACAGTAATTTTGCAGATCTGTTCAACCTGACTGGCCATACAAGTTCTGAAATGATTTTCTCCATTATCAATTTGGGAGGTACAGGCAATGACTATGGTATGCCATTGTGTTTCTATGCCGGTACTCGTAATTCTTACGGTAGCTGCTGGAATAATACGTTACCTTCTGTCAACCTGGTGGATATGTACGAATACAAAGATGGACGCCCGTTTGATTGGGACGAATTGTTTCCTGGTTATACGACAGATAACCAGGTTCGTGAACGAGTATTCAGATGCACAGTCGATGATGCCGGTGCCGAAATTCTGGACAGACCGGTCGAAGCGGATAAAGTATTGGAGATGTGGGACCAGCGCGATCCGCGTTTGATGGCTACGGTTATTGCTCCTTATACTACTTATCTGGGATGGAATCGTAATGAGGAGCGTCTAATGACATTCATCTTTGCAAAGAACCAGAAAGGTGATGTTGTGGCAGTAAATGAAAATAATGGTTTCATGCGTAATAATAAAGGGGGTTGGGAAACTTATTTCTGGAGAAAATTTGTTCCCGAAGGTGACTGGAACGGAGCTATTACGAACCGTGAACATACACCTGTCAACTTTCCGATCATCCGTTTGGCGGACGTTTATCTGATGTTGGCCGAATGTTACAATGAAATAGGGAATCAGCCAAAAGCTGTCGAATATATCAATAAAGTCCGTGCCCGTGCCGGCATTGCTTTGTTGAATAGCGGTCCTTCTTATCTGGCTGCAAATAGCAAGGATGAAGTGTTCCAGCGTATTTTCCGTGAAAGAGCTTATGAATTAGCCGGTGAAGGTATTCGTGACAGCGATTTGCGCCGCTGGAAATTATCCCATACTTTATTAAACCGTGAAGAATACGGTATCACCGGTAAACGGTTGTTGACGCGTGTATTCCGTGAAAATCGCGATTATCTGTGGCCGATTCCTGCTACTGAAATCGAAATAAATGGATCTTTAGAACAAAATCCGAACTGGTAATAGTTTTTTAAGATTTTTAGAAGTTACTTTTGTGAAGGGTTCGGCCTTTCCGAAAGTAACTTCGTTTTTTTGTATAATCTGATATCATATTAATATTATGTATAAACGCAATCTTATTTTGACAGGTTTGGCCGTTACGGCTTCTATAAATGTTTGGTCACAACAGAAAACGAATCACGACAGACAAAATATTTTGTTTATCGTTTGCGATGACCTTCGCCCAGAGTTGGGCTGTTATGGCCGGAAGCAGATCAAGTCTCCGAATATTGATCGATGGGCGACACAGAGTGTATTATTTGACCGGGCGTACTGCAATATTGCTGTCTCCGGAGCTTCCCGCGCAAGCCTGTTAACCGGATTGCGTCCGACAAAAAATCTGTTACAGACTTGGAATGCCCGTACCGATGTGGATGTTCCTGACGCAGTTACCATACAGAAATGTTTTAGAGACGCCGGATATATAACGATCGCAAACGGAAAGATTTATCATCACCAGGATGAGGCTTCCATGAAATATTGGGATGATGTCATGCCTCCCGTGCCTGGTACGGCAATGGGATATCATTCGGATGAAAACTTGGCTTTAATGCAGAAACAGCAAAAAACAGGCAAAGGCCGACGCGGGTATTTTTATGAGCATGGAGATTTTCCTGAAAAGGACTATCTGGATTGGCAAATCGCTGATAAAAGCATACAGGATTTGAAAAAACTGAAAAAGCAGGAAAAGCCTTTTTTCCTTGCCGTAGGATTTATTCGTCCTCATTTGCCTTTTGTTGTGCCTCAGAAGTATTGGGATATGTACGATCATTCTGAAATTGAGATTCCTGAGAATTATATATTAAAATCAGGAAACAATATCCCGGAACGTGCTTTGACTAATTGGTCCGAGTTGAGAGCCTATAGCGGTATCCCGGAACAGGGACCGTTGGATGAAGAGACTGCCAAATTAATGATACATGGTTACTATGCTTCTGTCTCTTTTGTGGATGCACAGATCGGTCGGCTGTTAAAAACCCTGGAAGAAGAAGGACTCGATAAAAATACGACTGTCGTATTGATTGGAGATCATGGGTGGAATTTGGGAGAACATGGTACTTGGTGCAAACATAGCATTATGAATACCTGTTTGCATTCGACTCTTATAATCAATTCTCCTGAAATAAAAACACCACACCGTTGTGAACAAATTGTGGAATTTGTCGATTTATATCCGACCATGTGCGATGCTGCCGGAATCGAACGGCCTGCTCAGTTGGAAGGGACCAGCCTGCTTCCTTTGTTAAAATCACCGGAGGCGAAAACAAAGGGGTATGGGGTTTCCCGTTGGGCAAACGGTTTCACTTTTATACAGGATCAGTATTTTTATACAGAATGGAGGGACAAAGACGAACGGATCATAGAACGGATGTTATTTGATCACTCGAATGATGGAGATGAGAATTATAATGTGGCAGGAAAAGAAGAGAATAAAGCGATTATAGAAGAGTTAAGCAAAAAGCTATTGGAGAATAGGGGGGATAATTATGAAAAATAAAAGTCGCTACTTCTATTTAAGTAATTTGATTATATTCTCCTTACTAGGATGTAAAACACAAAAATCAAGTACTCCTAACGTCATCTACATCTTTCCAGACCAAATGCGTAACCATGCGATGGGTTTCTGGAAAGAGGCAGGATTCCGGGATGCGGTGAATTTCGAGGGAGATCCGGTGCATACGCCTAATCTGGACCGGTTTGCGAAAGAATCTGTTGTGCTGACTTCGGCCATGAGCAACTGCCCGCTGAGCAGTCCGCATCGGGGAATATTGTTGACGGGGATGTATCCGGAACATAGCGGAGTACCTCTGAACTGTAATGCCAACCGCCCGATCAGTTCATTGCGCGAAGATGCGACCTGCATTAGCGACGTGTTCAGCCAAGCCGGATATAACTGTGCTTATATCGGGAAACTGCATGTCGACTGCCCGACTCCCAATGACCCGGAACGTCCCGGAAAATACGTGGAAGACCGTGTTCCGGCCTGGGATGCCTATACGCCGGCAGAACGCCGGCATGGTTTCGATTACTGGTATTCGTACGGGACCTATGACGTCCACAAGCATCCGCACTATTGGGATACCGAAGGCGTCAAGCATGAGATAAACGAGTGGTCGCCCGAACATGAAGCAGACAAAGCCATCTCCTATCTGCGGAATGAGGGGAACGTACGGGACCCTGAAAAGCCGTTCTTTATGATGGTCAGCTTCAACCCGCCTCACAGTCCGTACGCCTCACTGGAAGATTGCATGGAGGAAGATTACAACTTATACAAAGACCTACCGCTGGACAGCCTGTTGATTCGTCCGAATGCGAACCGGGAAATGAAAAAAGCACCATCCGTACGTTATTACTTTGCATCGGTGACAGGTGTCGACCGGGCTTTCGGACGAATACTGGACGAACTCGAAAAACAGGGATTGGACAAGAACACCCTCGTTATTTTCTCTTCCGATCATGGAGAAACCATGTGCAGCCAAAATACGGACGATCCCAAAAACTCACCTTATGCAGAAAGCATGAACGTCCCGTTCATAGTTCGTTTTCCTGAAAAAGTAATACCTCGGATCGACAGCGAACTATTGTTGTCTTCTCCTGATATCATGCCGACCATACTCGGACTGTGCGGTCTGGAAAAACAGATTCCGGCCACTGTGGAAGGGCGGAATTATGCGGGACGTTTTACAGGAAAGGATTCTTCCGTCCCTTTGCGTCAGGGAGCCTTGTACATCAAAAATATCGATGGGGAAAAGGATGCCGATGGAAAAGTCATTTCTTATTTTCCGGTGTCGAGAGGGATCAAAACACATCAATATACCATGTCACTCACAATCGACCGAAAGACAAAAGAACTCAAGGACATCCTTTTGTTTAATGACCTGGAAGATCCGTATCAGATGCAGAATCTCCCTTGGCAGGAGAATAAGGGAATCGTATCCGACTTATGCAAACAGATGGTTCCCTTGCTGAAAGAAGCAGACGATCCGTGGTATAAAGAACAAATACTGAAAGAGCTGATCCCTTACGGGAAGGAATAAAAAAGGGGAATGTCAAAAAAAGAAATCTCTCTCTTGTCGGGGGATTAATTCCCGACAAGAGAGAGGAATTTTGGCACCTCCCTTAAAAATTCTAACTATTATTATTTCACCGTCCAGACCACCTTATCATTCACTGGATTCTTCTTTTGGGTGGAACGAGCCTCTATCGTATTCTCCCCATCCTGCAGAGCAACCCCTTTCCACTTGAATGTCGCATATTCATCCGGCTTCTGCCGGCCGAGGCTTTTTCCGTTTACAAACAATTCGACTTCTGGTTGATTAGAAAAGATCATGATGTCCGTAACAGCCAAGGAACGGTCGCGGTGGCGGCGGTTCGTGATGTAAACAAACGGTTCCTCGGTATTCCAGTTTGCCTTATAGAAATAGAAAGCATCTTTTTTCACCTTGCGGTCGAAAGTCACCAGCCCTTTGTCATTGATACCGGGACGATCGCCTTCCACACGATGAGCCGCACCGAAGTCAAACAGGTTCCAAATGAAAGAACCCCAGACGAACGGACGTTCCGCCAATGCTTTCCAGTTTCCGATATGATAATAAGTCTGGTAATTCTCCGGATGCCACCAACCGGAAGCAATCCCCCGTTTCACGGAATCCTGCTGATGGTAGATGCTCGCCCCTGCCCCATATTCGCTGATGGCAATCTTATACTCCGGATGTGCCTTATGATTGGCATCCAGCCATTTCCTCATATCGGAAGGAGAACCGCCATACCAACCGAAATACTGGTTCCAGGCTATCACATCAGTCACCTTATTTATATCATCGTCGTAAGAAAGGAAGCTGGCAGATGTTGTCAGGCGAGTCGGGTCCTCCTGATGGGCCAGGTCGTTCAATTCCTCGATATACTCGGTCGGATTGTCTCCGATGGTCTTCAACTCATTGAACAACCCCCAGAAACAGATCGACGGATGATTATAATGCTGGCGAATCAATTCTTTCAACTGCTCTTTCCCGTTCTCCCGGAAAGAAGGCTGGTTGATGTAGCCCTGGTCCTGGTATCCGCCCGGCCCGATCTGCGGAATTTCAGCCCAGGTGACAATTCCGTATTTATCCATCAGGTCATAAAAGTAAGTCGCTTGCGGATAATGAGCCAGACGAACGGCATTAGCCCCCATCTCGACCATAATGGCCGCATCTTCATCGTGATGCATTTTATAAAGCGCATTTCCCCTTTCCGCCCGATCCTGGTGGCGGCATACTCCTTTCAGTTTCAGATGTTCCCCATTCAGAAAGAAACCTTTCTCGGCATCCACATGATAATAGCGCAAGCCTAATGGCTGTACAATCCGATCTATTATTTGACCCTCGGAAAGAAGAGATATTTCGGCCTTATACATGAACGGATCTTTACGGCCATTCCAAAGACGGGGATTTCGGATTGTCAAATCCATTCCGGTTGTAGCCCAGTCATTGGCATCCACCGTGACTTTTATATCCTGCTGTTGGACAAGCTTGTCGTCCTCCCAGATCTTGATGTCCACTTTTACGGGTTGCACCTTCGCGCTTCCGTTAGAGACGAGCACTTTTGCCTTCACATCGGCCTGCTCTTTCGTCACTTTATTCTGAATCAGATAGACACCAGGAGAAGCATAGTCGGTGAGTGAGATATTAACCGGGTCCGTTATGATCAGATTCACATCCCGGTAAATACCTCCATAGAAATTAAAATCGCCGACTAAAGGCATGACGTCCTGCTGCAAGGCATTGTTGACCTTCACCAATATCCGGTTGTCGGCATCATATTTCACTTTATCGGTAATCTCGAATACAAACGCGCCATATCCGCCGCGATGTTCGCCGATATGCACATCATTAATAAAAACATTCGCTATTGTATTGACTCCTTCAAAACGCAGAAAGAGACGTTTGCCTTTCCATTCAGGTTTTACAAACAGCGTTTTGGTATAGTTACCCATTCCACGATAGTAATCCTGCTTGCCGGAAAGGGCATCGCCACTGTTCCAAGTATGGGGCAGGTTCACCCGTTCTTCACTTTTAAACTGTACCTGATGGGAAAAACGAAACATCCAGTTCTCGTTCAACAGGATTTCTTTACGCGTAGCAAAGGTTGAAGTGCTGATAAAAAAGAGTATCAGACTAAAGATCGTGTGTTTCATGTTTACAAAATTCTTTATATACGAGCCAAAAGTAGGTGATTGGCGGCAGAAAGACAGGCACAATTTGTCTAATTGGATGGATAGATTTGTCCGAGAGCGGAAATTTAAGGAGAGGTTTATGATTTATGAATTCTGATTTATGATTTATTAGAAACCCATAAATCATAAATCAGAATTCATAAATTTCTACATTGCCTGTTCACCGCCACCGGCGTTATTGCCTTCTCCACCGCCTTTAGTATCGTCGTTGCTGATACCGCGGCGCACTTTCTTGATCTGGCCTTTCATCGTACCGAAACGGTAAGAGACGCTCAAACGGAACTCACGGGCATGACGCCAAGTAGTAGAACGGTCCACAAAACCTTCACCTGTCGTAGTCGATTCCATCTTCATGGTTTTCCAGAACGGGTTCTGTGCACCCAAAGAAACGGAGAGTTTCTTTTTCAGGAAATCCTTACTGATATTCAGACCTGCAAAGTAGAAAGGAGATTGTTTTCCCTGCAATTGAATCCACGGACTGAAATAACCACCATGCAAATTAATACGAAAATCTTTCGGCAAATTAAACTGTGTCCCTGCAAAGATTCGGCCAGCCACACCATCCTTTGTCAGTCCCAATGACTTTTTGCTGTCGATATTCGTATAATCCAACCCACCGTTCATATAGATACGGAACAGAGGAACCGGATTCCAACTGCCATACAGGAACAATCCGACCTGCTGACGTTTTCCCATATTTCCATAAGTGCTATAAGAAGCTCCGTTATATTGAGAAAGCGGATCGGATTCCGGGAAGTTGGCAATTATTGTATATCTTTCAATCGCATTATTAACAAATGTATAGCTCAAACTTGCATTTATACTGAACTTCTGTGCAAACTTACTAAAGTTGAAGTTCACATTATTACTCTTTTCCGAATCCAGATTCGGATTACCTTGCGAGATACGCTGCGGGTCGATGTTATTCAAATACGGATTCAGATACCAGATCCCCGGACGCTGGATACGCATATTGTATCCTAAACGTAACTGTGAAGACATGTCTAACTGGTAAGTCAATGTCGCATTCGGGACAACGTCAAAGTAATTTGTTTTGAAGTTTTCTTCCGGCGCCTTGGCAAACTCCGCATTCAAGCTGGTTCCTTCCGCACGGACACCTGCTTTAGCCCCGAATTTATTGAACTTGACCATATATCCCAAATAAGCGGAATAAATATGCTGAGTATGACGGAAGTCACTATTACGCTGCGAAATATCCTGCCAGGCATTTAAAGAATCCTTCACCTGTTCCAATGTATTACTCTTGCTCTGGCGATTTATATATTTCACACCGGCTTCCAATGTCTGATCTTTAAACAAAGGAGTCGTATAATCGACCTGTGCCGTGTGTTCCGTCGTTGAAGCATCATTAATATTCCAGTTAGGATAGCGGTAAGCCTGGCTATAAACCCCTTCCAGATCTTCAAGCCGGGAATGCCCTTCATTGTCATTGGGGGATTGGCTGAAGCGGTAGGACAAAGTCAGCAATTCATCCTTCTTACTGGTTGAATGCTGGAAATCGACATTGACGTCTGTAGAGCCGAATGTTCCTTTTGAATCCGAATAACGTTTATAAGAATACATCGTTGTCGGTTCCCCATTTGTCAGATCGGTCCGATTGACCTTATCCGCAATCAATTCGGAGAGATTAGTTGATTTTCCCCGGAACAAATTGACACCTACACTTAATAAGTTCAACGTATCGATCTCATAGCTACCTTCCAAATAACCGTATTGGAACGGCCCTTTGTTTTTGCTGCGTCCATGCTCATTCAACAAAGAAGACGGACGGGTAAAAGTCTCGTCACCCTGCTGGTATTTCGCTTCTTCCTCATCTCGCATCGAATAGGTATCATTCCAGGGGGAATTACGGTAGTTATAGCCATAA
Organism: Parabacteroides merdae ATCC 43184; assembly: GCF_025151215.1. Taxonomy (NCBI): domain Bacteria; kingdom Pseudomonadati; phylum Bacteroidota; class Bacteroidia; order Bacteroidales; family Tannerellaceae; genus Parabacteroides; species Parabacteroides merdae. Next base: position 4,216,252 of record NZ_CP102286.1, on the reverse strand, counting down.
TTCGCAGTAATACCGAACTTTCCTGCCTTCATCGAAACATAACCACCGCCACCAAAGCTACCCAGCGTACTGGCATTGGCACGAATCGTTCCCGTATATCCTTGCAATGCGTTCTTGGTCGTAATGATATTGATAATACCTCCAACCCCTTCTGCATCATACTTGGAACCAGGATCGGTAATGACCTCGATGTTCTTGATCGAGCTGGCCGGCATACTTTTCAATACATCGGATGCGTTGTCGCCACTCAATAAATTGGAGGGTTTGCCATTCATATAGATTTTATAATTGGAAGATCCTTTCAACTGGATTTTATCCTCGCCATCCACCGTGACCATCGGAACCTTACGGAACATTTCCAACGCATTGCTGGTTTTAGCTTCCGGGTCGTCTTCCAGGCTATAAGTCAATTTATCGACTTCCACCTTCACCAACGGCTTTTGGGCTGTTACGGTAACCTCTTTTAACTGCTGCGTATCGTCATGCATAAACAACTTACCGAAATTCACGACTTTCTTGCTCTCCGACAATGTAAATGTTTTCTTGGCAGGCACTTTCCCTAAAGATTCCATTGTCATCACATACTTACCCGGCTTGTTCATCGTTGCCGTAAACTTGCCATCATCATCACAAGCCAACAATTTCACAGGATTCTGCGGTGCGGAAGCCAAAGCTATCCTCAACGTGGCATAAGGTACGGACTCATTGGATAGAGAGTCGACTACTTGGCCCTTAATTGTAAAGGCGGCTGATCCACCTCCGGTTTGCGCAAACACTGACGCAGACACAAATAGTATCAGCATTAAGTAGAGTAGTTTTTCTTTCATTAAATTTGAGAATTTAGATATTATCGATTATACATTCACATAAAAACAGTTGCAAATGTAACTTTATCTACGAGCCATTCGTAATTTTACAGTTTAAAGAATTGTAAAAGTTGTATTTTGGTGTTCGATTTCTGCATATTTCACCTATTTTTGTTGAAACCAATCATAAAAAGAATAAGTTTATGAGAAAATTATCATTCATTTTTGCATCATTATTACTCGTCGTCACCATGTATGCACAAGATCTGAAAGCAATCAAATTAAGCTCTCCGGACAAAAACAGAGGCAGTTCCATTATGAAAGCGTTATCCGACCGTCACTCCGACCGGGAATATGCAGCCAAGGAACTCAGTTTACAGGATCTATCGGATCTATTATGGGCAGCAAACGGGATTAACCGCCCGGACGGAAAACGAACGGCTCCCTCAGCGTTGAACAAACAGGATATCGACATTTATGTCATTATGAAAGAGGGCGCTTACCTGTACGATGCCAAGGCAAACAGCCTGCAACCTATTGCTAAAGGAGATCACCGGGCCGCTGTTGCCGGCAGTCAGGATTTTGTCAAATCAGCCCCAGTCAGCTTGGTACTCGTTTCCGATCTTTCACGCTTCGGAAACATTGCCGACCACACCAAACTGATGGCCGCTGTCGATGCCGGCATCGTTTGCCAAAACATCAATATTTTCTGCGCAGCCACCGGTCTGGCAACCGTTCCCCGTGCCACGATGGACCAGGCTGCTTTAAAACGGATCTTGAAACTAACGGACAGCCAATTGCCAATCATGAACAATCCGGTGGGATATCCACGTGAATAAAAAGCGTTTGTTATTTTCTCTATCATAAGCCTTCATTGATTATCAAACGATTATGGTGAAAGATGAAAGATAAAAGGCCTTTTGGCAAAACTTTTAGAGCCTGTTTAAATTTTGCATTTGTTGGTTGTGAGAGTTGTATTGAGGATGTTTTTCTGTAGGAGATGCCGTCTTTTTTGTTGAAACACGTGACTTATTTTGCTTCAAACAGGCAGAAAAAGTGCCGAAGATTCCCGTTTACAGGCTTTTTACACCCGGATGTGAACGGTCTTGACACCCGAGTGTGAATGATATCGAGACCCGGGTGGCAATGGGTTTATCTTATTATGTTATTGAAAATAAGTCATGTGAAGAAGAATCTTGGACAGGCGGTTAGTGATAGTATGATAGATGGAATAGGCATCCGTCATACCTACTATCATTGCTTGTATCTATTGATATTCAATTGATAAAAGGAAATTAGTGATAGTATGACAGTTGTTTTTCAAAATAATCCTATAATGCAATAAAGCAGGCCGATGAGGGCTATGCAAAATTTATTTCAGAGAAATTTAAACAGGCTCTTATGATTTCGAATTAAAAAACGCCACCTTAAAGGCGGCGTTTTTTAATTCATTTTTCATAAACTTTTACCAAAAGCTGTTTTTATCTTTCATCTTTCACCATAAACGACTGATAATCAACAATGACTATTTTTCAACAATAACCCTATTGGTTACGAATGCTAATGCATAGCTTTACAACTCGCCAAACAGCTCGGTTGGCCTCCGACCCTGACAAACGATATATCTGCCCGCCTTCCGCGTTGTCGACAATTAAGAATGTACAAAGTTGATAATATAATGAGAGGATTGTGACCTTAGTACTAAGGGAACTATGGTTGTTTATCTGACAAAAATAAGTAAAATTCTTTTTCACAGTCGGTAATTTGAGGGGACAAATATAAAAAACGTCATTTTTTTCTGCAAACAACTATTCACCGGGTGAAAACAAGTACCATTACCGTCCTAATCTCCCCCACAAAATCCATAGTTCCCTTAGAACTAAATCCATTCGAACAACACATCATGGATGAGAAAGCGGACATAAAACGATTCAATAATATTTTCGTCACCCATCGGGACCGATACATTCGGTTCGCCTATTCTTACACATATAATCAAGAAACAGCAGAAGACCTGGTGACGGAAAGCCTGATGTATTACTGGGAGAACCGGCATCGGTTAGAAGAAGTCAAAGACATACCCTTATATATATTAGTCACCCTAAAAAACAAATGCCTGGATTACCTTCAACGTGAACGAACCTGGAATAACATCGCTGAAAACTTACTGTCCAACAAAGAATGGGAACTACAAATGCGCATCTCCAGCCTGGAAGCATGTGAGCCGGAGACATTGTTCAGCAATGAAGTACAAGAACTTGTCAACCAAGCACTGGCCAAACTACCGGAAAAGTCCAGACATATTTTTATCATGAGCCGATACGAAGGGAAAAACTACCAAACAATAGCCAAGGAAACCAACCTTTCAGTGAAGAGTATCGAATTCCATATCAGTAAAGCTCTGAATTTACTACGCAAAGAGTTAAAAGACTACCTTCCTTGTCTGCTATTTGTGGTGGACTTCTTTTATACTCCCTAAATATTTTCACGTTAACCAGACAGTGAAAATAAACCCTCTTGCCAAGAGATAAAAAATAGTTCGTTTTCCCTTTAGGGTATTTTTCCTCCCGTTCGCCCTTAATAATAGAAACAGGAAAAAATGGAACAGAAGTTACTACATAAAATGTTTAACGGAGAGGCCACAGATAACGAGCTGACTCAGATCCGCCAATGGGTAAATGCCGATAAAATGAACAGAGAAACTTTCTATCATGAACGTGCCCTGTTCGACGCACTCCAATTAAATGCTTTTCAAAAAGGAAATCATGTCCGCAAGCAGTCCGTACCACTCTGGAAATGGATCGGAAGTGCTGCCGCTGCTGTTATCGCCCTATTCTTATTATATAACATTCCGGTATTCACCACTAAAAGTATCCAGCCAGAAATAGCGCTCAACACAATTAAAGTTCCTGCCGGACAACGGGTTGAAGTAACGCTTTCAGACGGGACTCATATCTGGCTGAATGCCCGGTCGGAATTTTCTTATCCGGCTTCGTTTAACGGAAATACAAGAGAAGTCCGTTTAAAAGGAGAAGCATTTTTCGATGTAGCCAAGGATAGAAACAAAAAGTTTATTGTCAATACAGGCCGCTGCGAAGTGGAAGTCTTAGGAACACAATTTAATGTGGAAGCCTATAACGAAAATGAATTTTCCACAGCCCTCATACAAGGCAGCGTAAAAGTTACCGACAAATCACAGCCAGACGAATCAGTTGTGTTAGAACCCAATAATACAGTCAGTCTCAACAACGGAAAACTGACGGTCACTCCCATCACCGACTTCAATCCATATAGTTGGAAAGAGGGACTTATCACTTTTAAGGATATCAATTTCAAGGATTTGATGAAGGAACTTGAGAAAAATTTCGGTATCCGAATAATTATCGACAATCATACGCTCGACAATTATGCATGTAGTGGGAAGTTCCGTATATCCGACGGGATTGAGCAGGTGTTGAGAGCTTTACAACAAGATGCTCACTTCACCTTCGAGCGAGAGAGCGGAACTGAAATTCGCATTCAATAAACAATTAAATAGATAAGCCTATGAAAAGGAGATAATCAGAATGACGGGCAAACCATGTCCAATGTAAAAATGAAGTTTCAATCTAATATCATTTATTAAACTATCACAAAGATGAAGAAAAGAAAAATTTGTGTATCTCGTGTTTTAAAGATGACATCTCTGTTCTTCCTTTCCTGTGCCATGTGCGCACAAGCAGAAACGGTAAGTTCACAGAGCATACGCATCACTCTTAACAAAAACAATGTCCGGCTGGAAAACATCTTGAACGACATTGAAAGCCAGACTAATTTACTGTTCATTTACAACAAGAACGTAAATGTTAACCGAAAAGTCTCAGTAAATGCCCAAAATACTTCTTTACAGGAAGTATTGCAGAACCTGTTCGACAACAATGTATCCTTCAAAATCGAAGGTTCTTACATCGTTCTCTCACCAGCAGGAGCAACAGGCAGCCCACAACAAGCAAAACACACAGTGAAAGGTGTGGTTGAAGATGCATTAGGCCCTATCGCAGGTGCCAATGTGGTAGAAAAAGGAACAACAAACGGTACGATTACCGATATGGACGGTAATTTCACATTGAATGTAGCACCGAACGCAACGTTGGTCATTTCGTATATCGGCTACAAGGATCAGGAAATTGCGGTCAACAACAAGACAAATATCCAGATTAAATTAGTCGAGGACTCACAAGCATTGGATGAAGTAGTCGTTGTCGGTTACGGTGTCCAGAAACGTGCATCCGTAACAGGATCGGTTGCTTCACTTCAAGCCAAGGATATTGCAACTGTCAAGACTCCGAATGTCAGTAATGCGTTAGCAGGTAAGTTGCCAGGTTTACGTGCCGTACAAAGAAGCGGTGCTCCGGGTGACGACGATGCAAGCATTGATATTCGTGGTTTTGGTAATGCATTAGTTATCGTAGATGGTGTGGAACGAGATTTCAAACAAATCGATGCAAACGATATCGAATCGATCAGTATCTTGAAAGATGCTTCCGCCGCCGTTTACGGTTTTAAAGGTGCAAATGGTGTGATCCTTGTTACAACCAAAAAGGGGGAAATTGGGAAACCCAAGATCAACTATAACGGATATGTCGGTTTACAAAATATCACCCGTTATCCAGAATATTACAATGGATACGAGTATGCGACTTTGTATAATGAAGCTCAACAGAATATCGGAGTATCCGCGCCCTATTCGGCTGAAGATTTGGAACGTTTCAAACAAGGGATTGGAACAACTGATTGGTATGATGAGGTCATTCGAAAAACAGCTCCCACTACCTACCACAATTTAAGCGTATCGGGAGGTGCAGAAAAAGTGAAATACTTCTTCTCCCTTGGTTTCACCGATCAAGAAGGAATTTACAAGTCCAAAGCATTTAATTATAAAAAATATAACGTACGCTCCAATATCAGTGCCGAAATAGTCAAAGGTTTCACGGTAGATCTACAATTAAGCGGACGCTTGGATACACGAATGAAACCTTATGAAGCAGAACCGCTAAGTCGTAGTATTCAAATGGCTAAACCTATTTTCCCGATTTATGCCAACAACAATCCTGATTATTGGTCAAATCCTGGAGATAAAGGTAATCCCGTTCATCTATCCGATATCGACAATGTCGGTTATGACAGAAGAGATCGCCGTGAATTTAACGGATCAATCACTCTAAACTGGGAAGTACCTTGGGTAAAAGGTCTTTCTGCTAAAGCATTATTATCCTATGACTACAACAATAAATACAGTCGTAAATGGTATAAGGAATATTATGAGTATACATATGACGCCGTTAATGATGTTTATAACAAATCAGGCAGTCACACTATATCCGAATTGACAACACAATCTGACAATTATTTCAAACCTAACGGGCAGGTTTCTTTAAACTATAAAAATACATTCGGAAAGCATGACGTTGGGGTATTAGCCTTATGGGAATTTTACAATGATCGAACAGACTGGGTCAAAGCCTATCGTCAATTTACAGTTGGAGCCATTGATCAGATCGGTGCAGGAGACAAGACAAATATAAATAATGATGGTAAAGCATCCGTTTCTGCACATACAGGATTAGTCGGACGAATAAACTATGCTTTTGCCAGTAAATATTTGGCAGAATTCAGTTTCAGATATGACGGTTCCTACAAATTTGCACCAGGAAAACGTTGGGGCTTTTTCCCTGCAGGATCTTTAGGATGGAGAATCTCTGAAGAAGATTTTTTCAAAGAATCTTTACCGATGTTCGATAACTTCAAAATCAGGGGCTCTTATGGTAAAGTGGGAGATGAAGGTGATTTTGCCGCCTATCAATACTTAACTGGCTACACCTATCCTTCTGGTAATTATGTTCTTGGATCCGGAGGACTTACAAACGGAGCTAAAGATAAAGGAATGCCTAATACAAACCTAACTTGGTATGAATCAACAACAGCCAACGTAGGATTTGAAGCTTCTGTTTTATCCGGTTTGATAAACGTGGAATTTGATTACTTCATCCGAAAAAGAGACGGCTTGCTAGCTACTCGTATACTAACATTACCGACCACTTTCGGTCAATCTTTACCACAAGAGAATCTCAATTCTGATAAAACACAAGGATTTGAAATTGTGTTGGGACACCGTAAAACTATTGGAGACTTTACATACGATGTAAAAGCGAATTTTTCTACAACACGTAATTATAATCGCCATGTAGAACGCGCAGCTTCAGCCAATATGTACGACAATTGGAGAAATAACAGTAACGACCGTTATAAAGATATTCAATGGGGTAAAGTCTGCATCGGACAATTTCAAAGTTACGAAGAAATACTGAATTCACCAGTACAGGACAACAATGGAAATAAATCCCTAATGCCTGGCGACTTGAAATTCGAAGATTGGAATAATGATGGTATTATAGACGGTAAAGACGATCAACCTATCGGATTCGGCAATACACCTCGTATGTATTATGGCTTGAATCTTTACGGAGAGTACAAAGGCTTCGATTTGACTGTATTCTTCCAAGGTGCAGCCGGACATGAGGTTTTCACAACTGGTGACTTTATGGCTCCATTCATCCAGCAAGGTCTTGGAAATGGTATTACTCTGAACCTGGATCGTTGGCATCGAGAAGATCCTTCCGACATGAGTAGCGAATGGATTCCTGGGTATATGCCCGCTCTTCGTCCTACAGGCTTTTCAGCAAATGCCAGCAAAAATACATGGACCAGACAAAAAGCTAATTATTTACGTCTGAAAACTATCGAAATCGGATATACCTTCCCTAAAAAATGGATGCAAAGGGCCGGCATTGAAAACCTGCGTGTTTATGTAAACAGTTTCAATACTGCAACAATAACAAGCCGCACAGGTATCATGAAATATATGGACCCGGAAAATAGCGAAAGCATGTTCCGCTATTACCCGCAAATGAAAACATTTAATTTCGGTGTTAATCTAACATTCTAAAAAAAGAAATGATGAAGACAACAATCATAAAAAATATCGGATGCGGATTACTTTTGTTAGGTACGACAGCATGTGCCGACTACCTTGATAAAGAATCTTTCGACATCATCACTCCTGAACAGGTTTGGCAAGACCCTAAATTGATCAACGGTGTAATGGTTAATTTATATGACGGTCTGAACTTAGAAGATTTCAATTACTGGTATCGTGATGCATGGCGTTTACAAAACGCCTCTTCCATGTCTGACGAAGCGCAAGGTTCTTTCCAAAAAGATCCTCTTTTCGATAACGGAAATGCGACATACACATACGAAGACGCGTTGTTCGAACAGAAATTCTCCGATCGATACAAGAATATACGAAATTGCAACGACTTTATCTACCAATTACAGGAAGCAACGGCCTTATCGGATTCTGAAAAGAAACTGCTGTTAGCCGAATCCCGTTTCTTACGTGCCATGCACTATTTCACATTAGTTAAGCGATACGGAGGTGTACCTCTTATCGATGAACCGCAGCAGTATGATCCCAATAATTTGGAAGCTCTGATGGTTCCTCGCAACAAAGAAGTTGAAATTTATGATTTTATCGTAAAAGAATGCCAAGAAGCCGCACAAGATCTTCCCGAAACAAGAGAGGCAGAAGCCAAATACAGAGCAAATAGATATGTTGCATTATCTTTATGTTCACGAGCTGCTTTGTATGCCGGTTCCATTGCCCGCTACGGAACGGTCCAGCAAGAAGGACTTGTAGGTATCCCCGCTTCCGAAGCCGATCGCTTTTTCCAAACATCTTACGAGGCATCTAAAGCAATCATTACTTCTGGCAAATATGCCTTGTATAACAACAAGCCTGACAACAAAGCACAGAACTTTTGTGATATGTTCCTGAAAGGTAACGGTGATAACGGAGAATATATCTTCCAGAAGCAATATAACGTTGCAGGAGGCAAAGGTCACGACTGGGACAAACGTAACGCACCGTTCTCTTATCGTGCCGGTGGTTGGGGATGCGGTATCGCCCCGACACTTGAATTGGTGGAAGCATATGAATATGTAGACGGTTCCAAAGGAACTCTGAAGTTGGAAGAAAACGGCAAACCTCTTCGTTTCGATGATCCATACGAAGTATTTGCCAATAAAGACCCACGCTTGTTCGCATCCGTATATCTGCCCGGCTCTCCTTGCCAAAGCACAAAGATCGAATGGAAAAGAGGTGTCATCGAAAACGATAATAAGAGACATGTAGCAACCAGCCAGCCGGATGGTGGTAATACGGTTGAAATCAACGGAGTCACCTATAGTACATCTGGAAAAGATGGTGGATCCGATGCCGGAGATGCCTCCAAAACAGGCTTCTATCAGAAGAAATTCTGGGACGAAACATTGACCGATATGAATATGGGTAAGTCAGAAACTCCGTGGCCGGTTTTCCGTTTAGGAGAAATTTATCTAAATTTGGCGGAAGCTGCAATGGAGTTGAACAAATCATCCGAAGCTTTGGATGCAGTTAACAAGATCCGCGAACGTGCCGGAATTGCCTTATTGTCAAACATCAATATGGAAAAGATCCGCCACGAACGCAGAGTGGAACTGGCATTCGAAGGCCATCGCTTCTGGGACATGAAGCGTTGGAGAATTGCTCACTTGGATGTGACACAAGGCGGGCTGAATGGATTCAGAGGAACGGCTTTGTATCCTTGGTATGATATTCGTGATGGTAAATATGTATTTGAAAGAGGACGTAACACCCCTAAACAATTACGAATCTTCTTGGAAAAAAATTATTATACAAAAATCAACCAAGACGATATGAATTCAAATCCGAATCTCATTCAGAACCCGGGCTATACCAATTAATCATATAATTTAGAAATTTGATATGAAAAAGATAAGTTTATTACTGATGGCCGTTTGCTCATTATGCTTCACAAGTTGTTTGAGCGATATGGATAATTATGAATCCCCCAACGGAGGCATCAAAGGACAAATCTTAGATGCGGAAACGAATGAACCGATACCACTGCCTGTCCAAGGATCTACCGGTGTTATTATTAATATGTTCGAACAGAACACAGATGCAACACAATCGGTCGATTTCTATGCAAAGATGGATGGTTCATACGAAAACGCGAAGTTGTTCAACTGTGATTATAAAATTGTTGTAAACGGTCCGTTTGTTTCTCCTTGCGAAGAATTTGTAACCGTAAAAGGACAAACAACATTGGATCTGAAAGCAACTCCGTATGCAAGAATCAACGCTTCGGCCCAGGTTACGGGTAAAAAAATCACGATTACATACAAGGTGAATCCGACAAACAGCAATTTCAAGGTATCCGAAGTGTACGGCTACTGGAATTTTGCTCCGGGTGTTGATAATGGAAATGCCAACCAAGCAGGAAAGCAGACCGTTAAAGAGCAGGAAGGGACGATCGTTTTCGATCTGGAAAACGATAAAACCTATCAGGACAATCTGTACAAAATACAAGCAAATGGCAACAAAATATATGTACGTGTCGGTGCTAAAACAGAAGGCGCAGTCAACTACAGTACCATTATAGAAACGATTGTACAATAAATAACCTTTGGCACAGATATCCTTTTTGTTTGGATCTCTGTGCCTTTTTTATTCTTTAGAGCATGAAAAAAAGTATCTTACTCATCAGTCTGGCAGTTCTCCCCCTATTCGGGTATAGCCAAAATGTATTACCGGACTGGGCTTTAGGCGGCTTTGTCAGACCGGAAAAAGCCAATCCGATCATTACTCCCAATCCTTCCAATCAATTCGACTGTCCCATGCAGGACAAAAAAATAGGATGGGAAGAGAGCGATGTGTTCAATCCCGCAGCAACCGTAAAAGACGGTAAAATATATGTGCTTTACCGAGCTGAGGACAATTCTGCAACAGGAATCGGTAAACGTACTTCACGTATCGGATTAGCAGAATCCGAAGACGGTATCCACATGAAACGCAGGAAGACCCCCGTCATGTACCCGGACAAAGATAATATGAAGGAATACGAATGGGAAGGCGGTTGCGAAGACCCACGTGTGACAATGACGGAAGACGGTCTGTATGTCATGGCCTACACTTCCTGGAACCGGAAAGTAGCACGCCTCTGCATCGCCACCTCACATGACCTGGTCAAATGGGAAAAACATGGACCTGCTTTTGCTAAAGCCTACAACGGACGTTTCAAAGACATTTTCTGCAAATCCGGTTCCATGGTGACAACGATCAAAGACGGGAAACAAGTGCTGACGAAAATCGATGGAAAATACTTCATGTATTGGGGGGAACATGCGGTCTACGCAGCAACCTCCGACGATTTGGTCAACTGGACACCGATATTGGACGAAAAAAATGAACTGGCGACTGTCATCAAACCCCGTCCCCAATATTTCGACAGCGCCTTGACAGAGTGTGGTCCTCCCGCTATCCTGACAGACAAAGGTATCGTCTTGCTTTATAACGGCAAGAACCAGACAAACGACAGCAAGCGCGACAAGCGTTTCACAGCCGGAGCTTACTGTGCCGGACAGATTCTGACCGATCCGAAGGAACCGATGAAGGTTCTGCAACGTCTGGACGTTCCTTTCTTCCGTCCGATGGCTTCATTCGAAAAGAGCGGACAGTATGTCGACGGAACCGTCTTTATCGAAGGTTTGGTCTTTTTCAAAAACAAATGGTATCTCTATTACGGATGTGCAGATTCTCAGGTCAGCGTAGCTATTTACGATCCGGCCAAGAAAACTCCTGGCGATCAGATCCCGAATTAAAAGAATAATTTATGAAAAACATTTTTACAGGAATATTTTTACTTGTGTCTGCCTGCTTCATGCAAGCTCAGACACCCAATTATTACCGAAACCCGGATAAAATATATCTGGATTCGAAAGAAGGACATAACGGAAGTTTTACCTGGCAGATGCATAAGGCCGACGAGACGAAAGATCCGGCTGAAAAAATCTCACAACCAGGCTATCAGACCGGAAAATGGATGCCGGCAATCGTTCCGGGTACGGTCCTGAATTCCCTTGTCCACAACAAGATGTATCCGGAGCCTTATTATGGCATGAACAACAAGTTAGACCGGAATATCATCCCAGATCTTGCCAAAACAGGACGCGAGTTCTACACCTATTGGTTCCGCACGGAATTTGACGTACCGGAAAACTATAAAGACAAAATCGTCTGGCTTCAGGTAGACGGTATCAATTATCGTGCCGAAATATGGGTAAACGGTTATCTGCTTGGCAATATGTCCGGCATGTTCAAACCGGAGTATATCAATATCACCGACTTCGCCCGTATCGGTCAGAAGAATGCCTTGGCAATCAAGGTTTATCCGGTCGATATGCCGGGAACCATCAAACCGAAGCAGTGGGGAGCTGCCGGCGAGTTTCACAATGGTGGAGACGGTAACATCGGACTGAACACAACCATGCTGATGAGTGTCGGTTGGGATTTCACCTTCAACGACGGCATCCGCGACCGTAATACCGGCATCTGGAAAAACATCAGTCTCTATGCCACAGATAAAGCAGTTATCCGCCATCCGTTCATCAAATCCGAACTTTCAAAACCCAACTACGACCTGGCAAAAGAAACTGTCAGCGTAGAAGTGACAAACCCGACACAGCGTGGCATAAAATGCACGGTCAAAGGAGAAATCATCGGCGAAAACATCACGTTCAGCAAAGACCTGAACCTATTCAGAGGAGAAACAAAGGAAATTTGTTTTACTCCGGAAGAATTCCCACAACTGACAATCAAGAACCCACGTCTGTGGTGGCCGATCTTCAAAGGGAATCCGGAACTGTACGAACTGAAACTGACCGTAAGCATAGACGGTAAAGTGTCCGATGAGACAAAAACCCGTTTCGGTATCCGGGAAATCACATCCGACCAGAATACACCGGACAAATCCCGCCAATTCTATGTGAACGGCAAGAAACTTTTCATCCGGGGAACCAACTGGATTCCGGAAGGGATGCTCCGTACCTCCGACGAACGTACTTATGCAGAATTGCGCTATACAAAACAATCCGGTATCAACCTGATCCGCATGTGGGGCGGCGGCATTGCCGAATCGGACTATTTCTTCCAGCTATGCGACGAAATGGGACTCCTTGTCTGGCAGGAATTCTGGATGACCGGAGACACCAAACATCCGCAGGATAAAGATCTATACCTGAGCAACGTCGAGGCAACCGTAAAACGCCTGCGCAACCATCCTTCACTGGCCTACTATGTTTCGTCTAATGAAAGCACGGAAATGCCAGGAGCAAAAGACCTGATCATGAAACTGGACGGGACACGCGGTTACCAGATGCAGTCGGAATGTGACGGCATGCACGACGGCAGCCCTTACAAACAGGTAAACCCGATGCAGCACTACGAGAATACAGCATCCGAACGCGGTAGCCGTGTCGATGGCTTCAACCCGGAATATGGTTCGCCCACTATCCCGACAGTCGAAACACTCCGCGAAGTAATGGACGAGAAAGACCTCTGGCCGATCAATAAGGAGGTATGGGATTATCATGATGGCGGAGGATTCCATCTGATGTCGACCATGTACACGGACCTTACCAACCATTATGGCCCTTCCTCTTCCATCGAAGAGTTTGCCACCAAAGGTCAGGCGGTCGGTGCGATGAACTCAAAATCGATCTGGGAAGTCTGGAACTATAACAAATTCGGTTATGGAGACCGCTACGCATCAGGGTTATTGTTCTGGTATCACAACTGCCCAGTCAGTCAGGTTTGCGCCCGTATGTGGGACTACTCTTTGGAACCGACCGCCTCTTTATATCATACTCAGAACGCATTGGAACCGCTTCACGCACAGTTTGATTACTTGAAAAATACGGTTTCTGTTTATAATGACTACTACCAGGCATTCAAGGACTATAAAGTAACTGCCGAAGTGTACGACCTGAACAGCAAAAAGGTATGGGGCAAAAGCCAAAAGATCGATATCCCGGAAGACGGTGTCGTAAACGATATCTTCACAATCGATTTTCCCCAAAACATCACGCAGGTCCATTTCATAAAACTACGCCTGTTCGACACGAAAGGGAAAGAAGTCGCCAATACATTCTACTGGCGTTCCAACGACAAGTATGAAGGACGCAAGACCTTAACAGGCCCGACCTCATCCGGCTTCGAAGATCTGTCGAAATTGAAACAGGTGCAACTGAAGACTCGCTACCAAACTTATCAAGAAGGTGATCGGCATTTCATTAAAGCTGAAATAAAGAACCCTTCTTCAACCGTAGCATTCTTCACCCAGCTTCAATTGCTTGGTCAGGACAAAAAGCCGGTGCGCCCCAGTTTCTACACAGACAACTTCTTCTCGCTCTTACCGGGAGAAAGTAAAACCGTCATCATAGAAACAGCCGCAAGCGATATGCCATCCGAACCGACATTCGTTGTGAAAGGTTGGAATATCAAACCGAGTAGTTTCAAATTGTAATTCCATAACGGTAAATGCAGTATATGGTAGTATTTCTTGCCGATATCAGCAAGAAATACTACCTTTGTAGATATAATGTCACTATCAAACTTGCCGATAGATGGAAAACCAACACGATCGGAGTGACGGATGAAGCGATTAATGTAGACGACATCATCGAAACCACCAATCATTTCCGTGCCGTAGACTACATTATCCAAGAGAACGACGGCAAACTTACCGAAACGTACATCAAACAACTCCACTTTATTTTGAAATCCGGTACATCTGAAGAACGAAAAGAAATGTTCTACTACAACGGCTTACGGCACTGGCCGCACATCAAAGGATATCTGGCCGATACCTGCCTGACGGCACAGGATCATTTCAAGGTTTTGCTGGAGAAATTTCATATCAAATACGACCATAACTAAATTTGTTTCCGTACTTTTGCCGAAAATTTACAACTATGCCGACATTTTTCGTTGTCCTCATCAGTATTTATCTTGCGGGAAACATCTATATATTCAGGAGAGGGGCACAGGCTTTGGTAGCTCAGCCTTTCGGTGTTAAAGTTTTATTAGCCGTACTATTCTGGTGCGGTGCCTTGGCGTTTATCGGTAGTTTTTTAGCACGAAACACCAAATTGCCGGTTGTTTTGGCTCATACAGCCCACGAGATAGGGACCGGCTGGTTAGTTTTCACGCTTTATATGGTACTATGCCTAATCATATTCGATTTATTCCGACTTTTCAACTTTCCATGCAAATATGGTTTCTATATATCCTTATTTCTGACACTTAGCCTATTAAGCTATGGATACTATAACTACCAACATCCGAAAACAGAAGTTTTCAACATAGTTATCAACAAGCAGACGGTTCATAATGAACAGCCGTTGAAAGTCGTTTCCGTCAGCGACGTTCATTTAGGGTACGGGACAGACAAGAAAGAACTCAAACAATATGTCGAGATGATCAACGCGCAGAAACCGGATCTGATCCTGATAGGCGGCGACTTGATCGACAACAGCGTAGTTCCCCTTTATGAAGAAAAGATGATGGAGGAACTGGCTGAATTGAAAGCACCTTTGGGAATCTATATGGTTCCTGGAAATCATGAATACATCAGCGGCATACGGAAGAGTATGCAATTCATAAATGAAACGCCGATCCGCCTATTGAGAGACAATGTCGTAACATTGCCTGGCGGTATACAAATAATCGGACGGGACGACCGCAGCAATAAATCCCGGTTATCCCTGCAAGAACTGGTGAAAAACATTGATCCGGCAAAACCTGTTATCCTTTTGGATCATCAACCGTACAACTTGTCGGATACGGAAAATGCGGGCATCGACCTTCAGTTCAGCGGACATACGCATCGTGGACAGGTATGGCCGGTCAGTCTCATTACCGACCATCTGTTCGATCAAAGTTATGGTTACCGTAAGTGGGGAAACAGCCACATATACGTTTCCTCCGGACTATCGCTTTGGGGACCACCTTTCAGGATAGGTACCGACAGCGAGCTTGTCGTATTCAACATTACCTGTAAATAGTTTGCAGACATGAAAGTTTTCATTCAATCGATAGTAGCACAGATATTACTGAATCCTTACATCTTCTGGCGAGGGTATCAGGCAATTCCCCCCAAAAAGAGTTGGAGGATTCCTTATATCTTGTTTTTTATCCTTGAATTATCAATCTTCTTTTTCGGATTTACGTTCCGCAATGTATTGCCGGACTCTGTCATGATTGCCATCCAATATATCTGTAACACCTGGTATATCGCATCTATTTATATCACGCTATCCCTATTGGGTCTGGAAGTGCTCCGGCTTAGCAACCGTTTCTTCCATTGGTTTCCCGGCTGGATTACGAGCCACTGGAAACAAACGAAACTGGTCCTGTTCTTTTTAGTCATGGCAATCGTTACCGGCCTGATGTTTCATGCTTACCATGTCGTCGCCTATCCGGTTGTCAAAGATGTATATGTCACCCTACCCAAAGGAAGTAGCGACCGTGACAGCATGACGATTGTCATGATGAGCGACCTCCATATCGGAGAAATGATCGGTAAGGAACTGGTACAGCGATACGTGAAGATGAGCAACGCACAACATCCCGACCTGGTCGTCCTAGTAGGCGATATCATGGATTATGAATCACGCTTTGCCGAAAAAGCACATATCGAAGAGGATTTGAAACAACTGAAAGCCCCATTAGGCGTGTATGTGGTTTATGGCAACCATGAGTATCGCGCCAACCGCATAGCCAAATACCGTTGGCTGAAGAAAACAGGGGCGACGCTTCTGATCGATTCCGTTGCACGTCCGGACTCTTCATTCTATCTGATCGGACGGGACGACCATATCAACAAGAAAAGAAAGCCGTTACATGTACTCATGGCAGGCATAGACACAACCAAACCGATCATCGTATTGGATCATCAACCCTGGTCGTTCGCCGAAATGACAATGAACGGTGTGGATCTCGGACTCCACGGACATACCCATAACGGACAGCTATGGCCTTACCCCCTCGTAATGAAATTGATCTATGAATGTCCGTATGGCTACCATAAGAAAGGGCCGGTCCAGTTCTATGTATCTTCCGGCATCGGGATAGCCGGACCTCCCTACCGGGTCGGTACTGTATCAGAAATGATCGTGCTGCACATCCGGTTTGCCAATTAAGCAGGATGAAACATTGCCTCCATCATGGCGATATCCATCTTCACTTCCCCCAGCAACAGATATTGAGTTTGCTTTTGGACTACATTTTTATAGATTGCCAACGCTTTCTCCCGATCTCGCTCCTTATAAAGTGCCCAAGCACAGAGAAAACGCTGTTTTGAAGACATCAAAACACGGTATTGCCGGACGTAAAGTTCTATTTCTTTCGTGTATAACGTATCTGCCCATCGGTTATGCCCAGTCACCAGATCCAAATAGATGAGTTCGCAAACCACCTCTTTCGCCAAAAGCCCGATCATCTCCCCC
This sequence comes from Parabacteroides merdae ATCC 43184, assembly GCF_025151215.1. Lineage (NCBI taxonomy): Bacteria > Pseudomonadati > Bacteroidota > Bacteroidia > Bacteroidales > Tannerellaceae > Parabacteroides > Parabacteroides merdae. The sequence continues at coordinate 4,198,997 of NZ_CP102286.1, read as the reverse complement.
TTGTGTCTTGCAATCTCTTCCAATGCAACATAGGCCTCTTCCATTTGCCCTAAATCCAGCAGTCGCCCTACTTGCAGCAAACGGATATTCAGTTGCATCGGTTCCCCGTAATCAATGTCATCCACCCAAGCAAACCACTCTTCCGGCATATCCTTTATCCGGATACCTTCTTGTATACAGGCATTGACGCGCAGCTGGACTATCATCGCCTTTTTACTCTTCGGGTACTTCCTCATCAAACGTACATTGGCCGCATCATTAGTAATTCCCCTCTTGAACGGGATGCCATTGAGCAATCCCAACGACACACCGGCAAAACACATCATAACCAGGAATTGTGCCAGCAGAGGAGAAGGATCTTCCACCACATACCAAACCACAAAAGCCAAAAGCGCTACCGACATATTGACAATAACGCCTCCCCAATGGTAAAGCGCAACAGGGATCTCTTCCAAAGGCTTGTCAGGCGGGAGCATCAGGCATTGTCCACCTGTCCCCGCGATGCCGAAACGCTTCAAACGGAATTTCCCTTCTTGGCGAATCAGCGTCCAATTGAAAATACGGAAAGAGACAAAACGATAGCCGGAGAGCAGCCCGAAAAGCAAATGGCCTCCTTCATGCAAAACAATTTGCAAAATAAAAGCGACCAACGTACAAACGATGCTCCCGGCAAATATCCCCACCACCTCAAGCGCCTCTATCTTGGCCAGCTTCTGCACCAGTTCATTCCATGTCATATCCGTAAACGACACGATACCGGCACACACCAAAACAATGCCGATCAAACATCCGATGCCCAAAAACACAAGCAACTTCAAAGCACTCTTCATGGCAAGTCTCTTACCTCGATTATAATGTAGCCGTTTTCTCTACCTTTCCCGGCGCTTCCAATGTCTGCTGGTATAATGCTGGATCACCCAACACTTCTAGCGCCTTATCCAAAACATCATCTTCCTTCAAGCTGTTTATCAACTCGCCTTTCTGGAAATAATAACGTTTCATAATCTCGGAAGTCAACAGTTTCTTAATCTGATCCTTGTTGCGGTCGAAATCCCGATCCAAGTCCGGAGTCAGTTTAGCTTCCAAAGAGTTGAAAATGGTAGAATCATTATCCATGTAACCTTCAAACTTAGCCACTTCTTTCAAGTTCTTCAACAGCTTTTCACTCTGCCGGTCATAGGTGAAGTTCTTTTCTTTAGCATATTGCTTGAAAGCCTCAAAATCTTCATCCGTCACCTCGAAGTCTTCGGGCGGAGCGATTTTCTTATGTTTCTGGGACCATTCGGCGACAAAGTCCGTCAAGAGAAAGTCTGTCACCAAATAGAACATCATAGTCGGTGTTTCCGGTTCTTCTATTTTAAAGTCAGGGGTAATACCGCCTCCATCCCGAACGGGACGTCCTTTGGAAGTATAGAATACAGACGTCAGGCTATCTGGAATAGCCCCGACGCTACCATCTGCTTTCCGGTGCGAATAGTCCATCTGCTGGATACAACGGCCGCTAGGGATATAATATTTGCTCATCGTCACTTTCACACTTCCATTATAAGGAAGTTCACGGGGAGACTGCACAAGTCCCTTTCCGAAAGAACGCTGTCCAATCAACACAGCACGGTCCATATCCTGTAAAGAGCCCGAAACGATCTCGGCAGCAGAAGCAGAGGCTCCATTAATAAGGACAGCCATCGGCATCACCGTGTCGAGAGGTTCGCCCGGTGTCCGGTAAGTGCGGTCCCACTGGCTGATCTTCCCTTTTGTCGAAACCACTTCTTTCCCCTTCGGGACGAACATACCGACTATTTGCGTAGCGCTTTCCAACAAACCGCCGCCATTGTTACGCAAGTCCAGAATCAGTGATTTTATATGATGGTTCTTTTTCAAGTCTTCAAACGCATTTTTTACTTCCTGCGCACTCTTATCTGTAAAACCCTTCAAATAGATATAGCCTACGCTATCACCACGCACACCATAATAAGTAACCTGATTTTCCAAAATCTGCCTACGCACCAGTTCCACTTCACGCGGTTTCTTGTCATACGGACTCTGTATCTTCAATACCATTTTCGTATTGGGGACACCTTTCAACAGGGCACTCACCTCATCCGAAGATTTGTCGGTCACATCCACCGTATCGATAGCCAGAATGCGGTCGCCCGCTTTCAATCCTGCCAAAGCAGCCGGCATCCCTTCAAACGGCTCAATAATATAGACACCGCCTTCTTTCCGTTCACGGATATAAGAACCGATACCGCCATATTCGCCGGTCGTCATGAATTTCAGTTTATCCATTTCCTGCTCCGGGTAGTATTCGGTATAAGGGTCCAAGCCGCCTAACATGGCATCGATACCCCGACGCACCGTTTTCTCGACGTCGACCGAATCCACATAAAACATTTCCACCTCTTTTACCAGAGCGTTAAAGATATCCAGGTTCTTACTGACCTCGAAACGATTGTCTTTCTGTGCCTGTCCGGGAATCACGCCTCCTAACAGAAGCAGCAAACTAAAAAGAACTATTATTTTCTCTCGTTGTTTATACATAGAATATTTAGTTAATTAACGACGTAAATGTATATAATAAACGCTTGTCAGGACAATATACTATTTACTTTTAACTTTATTTGTTCCCATTTATCATCCGGTATCTGCGCCCCGATAACATCAATTATGTAACCGGCCAAAAGCGATCCGATACGTGCCGACTGCTCCAAAGTCGCACCGACCGACTGTCCGTAAAGGAATCCGGCGGCAAAGTGGTCGCCGGCTCCCGTCGTGTCGACCGGTTTGCCGCCTTCCGCCGGAACAGCGATAACCTGTCCCTTGCTTCCCACCAGAGCGCCTTCTTTTCCTAAAGTGACTAAAGAAATCTCTACCTGTTCTGAAAGGACCTTGACCGCTTCGTGTGCTTTCAGCCCGGTAAAGGCTTCCGCTTCGCTTTCGTTGGAGAAAAGGATATCGACATATTCAGGGATAATATCGTCTAATAGCCCCCGGAAAGCATTCACGATATTGAAGTTAGATAGATCGAGGGCAACCTTCAATCCTAACTTTTTCGCTTTCTGCATAGTAGTGCGCACCAGTTCTTCGTTCACCAACAGATAGCCTTCGATATAAATACATTGGTAAGCGGAAAGCATCTCTTCCGTTATCTCATCCGGCGTGATCGTCGGGGCCGGTCCGAGGAAGGTTCCCATCGTACGCTCGCCATCGGGAGAAATCAGAACTGTGCAGCTACCGGAAATACCGTCTGTCTTGGCAAAATAGGGAGAGACATTCGCTTTTTTCAAAGCCTCTTCATAATACTCACCTACAGAATCGGATCCGATCTTACCTATAAATCCTGCTTTTGCTCCCAAAATAGCCATCGCACGCATGGTATTGCATACTGAACCTCCCGGTGCCTGACTGCGTTCAAGGCCTTCCTGCGATTTACGGATTTTAATCATCTGCTCCTGGTTGATCATATCCATTGCGCCTTTCTGTATGCCTACTTCCGCCAGTACATCATCGTTCTCAAGCTTCAGCAGAACGTCTACCAAAGCGTTTCCTAATCCAATCGTATTCATTTTTTCTATTTTTTTTCGCAAAGATATTGCATATTTCAAAAAGAACCTCTACTTTTGCAGTGCAAATTCAGAAAGGGATTAATAAGTCCCGAACTGAAAGAAATAAATTCTTCCTTAGCTCAGTTGGTTAGAGCATCTGACTGTTAATCAGAGGGTCCTTGGTTCAAGTCCAAGAGGAAGAGCAAAAAAAGGCATCGGGAAAGACTGAAAAAGACATATTCTTCCTTAGCTCAGTTGGTTAGAGCATCTGACTGTTAATCAGAGGGTCCTTGGTTCAAGTCCAAGAGGAAGAGCAAAAAAAGGCATCGGGAAAGACTGAAAAAGACATATTCTTCCTTAGCTCAGTTGGTTAGAGCATCTGACTGTTAATCAGAGGGTCCTTGGTTCAAGTCCAAGAGGAAGAGCGAAAGAGAGAGATACTTCACAAGAGTATCTCTTTTTTTATGCATGATTGGGACGATAACCTGATCGAATAATTGCCTAGCAGGTTATAGTCTTTTTACGTGTAATTATATTACCTTTGCATTATGGGAAAGAATAAATTAGCAAAGTTTGACGACATGGCGAGCTATCCCCATGTGTTCCAATATCCGTTTGCAACCCTTCAAGAGAAAGGATTTGAGCTAAAGGGGCACTGGCACGAACAGTTCTTTAAGAACGACAATCCGATCGTGCTTGAATTAGGCTGCGGAAAAGGAGAATATACGGTAGGTTTGGGAAAGTTATTTCCCAACAAAAATTTTATAGGAGTCGATATCAAGGGAGCCCGTATGTGGACAGGGGCGAAAGAATCGCTTGAGGCAGGTATGACGAACGTTGCCTTCCTCAGGACCAGTATCGAACTGATCGCCCATTTCTTTGCTGCCGGAGAGGTGGCCGAGATCTGGCTCACCTTCCCTGACCCGCAGATGAAGAAAGCGAACAAACGCCTTACCTCCACTCGCTTCATGAAGATGTACCGCGAGATACTGGCGGGAGATGGCATCATACATCTGAAAACAGACAGCAACTTCATGTACACCTACACCTGCGAGATGGTAAAAGCAAATCGCTATCCCGTACTGTTCAGCAACGACGATTTGTATCATTCGGGGCTGACAGACAACATTCTTTCTATCAAGACCTATTATGAACAGCAGTGGTTGGACCGCGGGTTAACCATCAAATACATCAAGTTTGTCTGTGAAGAACGGGATGAACTGGTAGAACCGGAAGTGGAAATCGAATACGATCCGTATCGCAGTTTCAACCGGAGCAAACGGAGTGCGTTGGCTTCCGGCAAATAATTCATAAATCATAAATTATAAATCATACAACATGACACTCTATCCAAAGCTAATCATGGACGCACTGGCAAAGGTGCGTTACCCCGGCACAGGAAAAGACCTTGTGACAATGGGTATGGTAGAAGATAATATCCGGATCGACGGTAACAAAGTAAGCTTCTCGCTCCTTTTCGAAAAACCGAACGATCCGTTTATCAAATCGGTGGTAAAAGCTGCCGAGACGGCTATCCTTACTTACGTAGGAGAAGAAGTGGACATCAAGGGTAATATCACGGTTGACGCCAAGCAGGCGGCCCGTCCTGAACCAGACAAGCTGCTGCCGGAGGTAAAAAATATCATCGCCGTATCTTCCGGCAAGGGTGGCGTAGGCAAAAGTACAGTAGCGGCCAACTTGGCGGTAGCGCTGGCTTTGCAGGGTCACAAGGTCGGTTTACTGGATGCCGATATCTTCGGTCCTTCGCAGCCTAAGATGTTCAATGTAGAAGAAGCCCGTCCCTATATGGTGGAGGTGGGAGGCCGCGAACTGATCGAACCGGCTGCCAACTACGGCGTGAAGCTACTGTCCATCGGTTTTTTTATCAATAAGGAAGACGCCGTCCTTTGGCGCGGCGCAATGGCAAGCAATGCCTTGAAACAGTTGATCGGCGACGCCAACTGGGGCGATCTGGACTATTTCCTGATCGACCTGCCACCGGGAACAAGCGATATCCACCTGACGATGGTACAGACATTGGCCATCACCGGCGCCATCGTTGTCAGCACACCGCAAGAAGTGGCGTTGGCAGATGCCCGCAAAGGGATCAGTATGTTTACAGGTGAGAAGATCAACGTACCAGTATTGGGACTGGTCGAGAACATGTCTTGGTTCACGCCTGCCGAGCTGCCAGAAAACAAATACTACCTGTTCGGCAAAGAAGGAGGCAAACGTCTGGCGGAAGAACTGAATATCCCGTTGCTAGGACAAATCCCCATCGTACAAAGCATTTGCGAAGGTGGAGACAGCGGAAAGCCAGTCGCCCTCAATCCGGACAGCATCACTGGCCAGGCATTCCAGAAGTTAGCCGAAAATGTCGTGAAACAGATCGATTACCGTAACGAACATTTGGATCCGACAAAGAGGGTTGTTGTTACCAAGAAGTAATAAGAGAGTGAGTAGGATGTGTCAAAAAGAAAGAGAAATCAATTCCTTGCCGGGGGATTAATCCCCCGGCAAAAGAGAGAGATAAATTTTGACACATCACCAAGAAATTGGACACAATCCTATCTTCTTATTATAAAGTATACCGTCTTAGGAAAGCGACCGTCCGATGTATTTCGGGATACATGATGATGTCTTCGCCAATGAAGGGAACCTCTTTGCGATAGGCTTTCAGGAATTTCTCCAAGATAGGGGAAGTACGCGCCGGACGGCGGAACTCGATACCTTGTGCCGCATTCATCAGCTCAATCGCCAGGATATGATCCAAGTTGTCCATTATCTTAAAGAGCTTCGTCGCTGCATTGGCCCCCATACTCACATGGTCTTCCTGCCCGTTGCTGGACACGATCGAGTCGCTGCTGGCGGCATAACAGTACATCTTGTTCTGGCTTACCATGCTGGCTGCCGCATATTGCGGGATCATAAAGCCGGAATTCAGTCCGGGGTTGGCAACCAGAAATTCAGGCAAGCCCCGAAGTCCCATGATCAACTGCGCGACACGGCGTTCGGAAATATTTCCCAACTCAGCCAACGCAATCGCAAGGAAATCGTAGGAGATCGCCAACGGCTGGCCGTGGAAATTACCTCCGGAGATGATCTTGTCCTCGTCGGGAAAGATCGTCGGGTTGTCCGTCACGGAATTGATCTCGGTAAGCAATACGCCGGAGACATACCGGATCGCATCTTTCGTCGCCCCGTGTACCTGCGGGATGCAGCGGAACGAATACGGGTCCTGCACATGCTCCTTCTTCCGGCTGATCAGTTCGCTGCCCTCCAGAATGCGGCGGAAAGCATCGCCCGTCTCGATCTGTCCGGGATGCGGACGCATCTGCTGGATGCAATCCATAAAAGGATCGATCCGCCCGTCGAAGGCTTCGAGCGACAAGGCCGCAATCAGATCCGCCCGCTTCGACACGGCAAAAGCACGCATCAGGGCAAACACGCCGTTGGCACTCATAAACTGCGTACCGTTCAGCAACGCCAATCCCTCTTTACTCATCAGGCGCACCGGCTTCCAGGCAAACTCGTCCAGGACACTGATAGCCTCCCTCTTCTTCCCTTTATAATACACATCTCCCACTCCGATAAGCGGAAGGAAAAGATTCGCCAACGGAGCCAGGTCGCCCGACGCCCCAAGCGAACCCCGGTCATAGACGATCGGGAGCACGTCATTATTAAAGAAATCAAGGATACGCTGCACCGTTATCACCTGCACGCCGCTATGCCCCAGCGACAAAGCATGCGCCTTCAACAGCATCATCAGGCGGACAATCACCGGGCTCACCTCATCCCCCACGCTACAGGCATGGCTTTTCACCAGATTCTCCTGCAAGGTGCTGAGTTCATCCGGCGAGATATTCTTATTACACAAGGAACCAAAGCCTGTCGTGATGCCGTAAAGCGGCTCGCTCTGTGTCTCGATCTTCCGGTCCAGATAATCGCGGCAACGCTGGATACGTTCCTTCACTTCCGGGGTCAGTTCCAACTTCATATTTCCGGTCAATATCTCTTCGATACGTTCGAACGTCAGCGGTTCCGCCCCCACATAATGTACATTTCCCATAACTTTCAATTTTCAACTTTCAATTGCTCCTGCGTCCAATCCAGCAACTTCTTCTCTATCCGGATCGCTTCGGATTCGAGGAAATCCGCTTTCTCCGACATCCGTTTGACAAACGCTTCATCCTTGATAGATGTAAGATTGATACGGACATTCAGCAAAGCCCCTAACACACAGGTACGGGCCGTCATCATCGCCACACAGGCATCGGTCACGGCATTCCGGTTCCCTTTATGCGCCACATATATAATAGTCTCCATCACCGAGGCAATCTCTTCGGCCACTTCCATCGGGACCATAGCCGCCTGTTTCGTCGCATCCTGGATCACCCGGCTGCGCTCGGCTTTTTCCTCCTCCGTTTCCTTCGGGAGTTTAAAGGCGGCAAACACACGGTCGTACGCTTCGCTATCGCGGTCTATATCCCGGATCAGCCGTTCACGAATGATGGCTGCCTCCGTCGCGATTGTCCGCATCTGGCCTTCCACATCGGCATATTTCTTCTTACCGATCGTCAGGTTTGCCACCATCTCGGTAAGTGCCGTCGCAATAGCCCCGTTCAGAGCCGAGATACTTCCGCCCCCCGGAACAGGCGCGCTACCCGCCGTTTCGGCAAGAAATCCTTTGATTGTCAAATCTACAAGCATTGTGTCTATTATTTAAGATTAAACATTTTATCTTCATCCCGTCAAACGATATAAAGCACGCCGTCTTTGATAACCGTGTCCACGATATTCATTCCTATATGATAAGGAAGGAACTTATAAGAAGGGAATTTCAACAAGACCAAGTCCGCCTTCTTTCCGACATCGATGCTACCGACCTTCTTTTCCCGCCCTAACGCTGCCGCTCCGTTGATCGTAAGGGCGGTCAGGGCTTCTTCGGGAGTAAGTTTCATCTGGATGCAGGCCAGGGCGAACAACAACGGGATCGAACTGGAGAAGCAACTACCGGGGTTCAGGTCGGAAGCCAGTGCCACGGCGCAACCGGCATCTATCATCCGGCGTCCCGGAGCATAAGGTTCATTTAGCGAGAAAGCGGTAAGCGGAAGCAAAGTCGCGATCGTCCCCGAACGTGCCAGGCGTTTGATGCCGGTATCGGAGATATGCAACAGATGGTCGGCACTCACGGCTTTCAGGCGGGCTGCCAATTCGGCTCCTCCGAAAGAAACGATCTCATCGGCATGAAGTTTCAGTTTGAAACGCTGGCTGCGGGCTGCTTTCAACAAACGTTCGCTTTGTTCGACCGAGAAAACGCCTTGTTCGCAAAAGACATCGCAGAAGGTTACCGAATGTTCTGCACGCACATGGGGCAACACTCCTTCTATTATGTAATCGACATATGCGTCCGTACGCCCGGCAAACTCCGGCGGGACAGCATGTGCACCGAGGAAAGTAGAGACCACATCCAACGGGTGTTCGTCGTTCAACTCCTTCATGACACGAAGCTGGATCAGCTCGGTCGCCAAGTCAAGACCGTAACCACTCTTTCCTTCGACAGTAGTCACGCCCATATCCATCATAGCGTCGAGACGGTCGTATGCATCGCCGTACAGGTCATCATAGCTGGCGTTCCGGGTCGCATTCATCGTATTGACGATCCCGCCTCCCCTTTCCATGATCGACATATAGCTGTCTCCTTTCATCCGCCAAGAGAACTCCTCCTCGCGGTAACCACCGAAGACGAAGTGCGTATGGCTATCCACAAACCCTGGCAGAAGCGCACGTCCGGAAGCGTCTACTTCCAGATAATCTCCGACATCCACTTGCCGGAGGACCTCTTCAGTCGGTCCCACATGCGTGATAATACCATCCGATACAGCAACCGCCCCGTCCTCGATTATCCCGACATCGGACATAGCCTTCCCCTTCTTCGCTTCAAAACCAGAACAAGTCACCACCTGCGACGCATTCCGTATCAATATCTTTTCGTCTTCCATCGTCTATCCCATTATCCTGGTTTCCAATACCTGATCTATTGAAAAGTCTTCCAGTCCCAAATAGTAAGAAGCCGTATCAATCAACGCCTCCATCGGAACCAACCCAATAATCTCGCTTCCGACGACTGGGACACCATAGCGACGTGCCTCAATGCGTACCAGCTCGAAAGCGCGATAAAGGGCGGTGCGGGTATAATCGGTCATATTGATCGAAACCTGCACGATGCCGCGTTCTTTCAGTTCCACTCCCATCGCCTTGCAGTAGCGGAGCCCGCCACCTATGAAGCGGATCTTTTTGGCGATACTGCTCGCGATCTCCAGGTTTGCCGTGCCCAAATTGACGTTATAAGCCACCAGCGGCATACGGGCGCCGATCGCCACTGTCCCTGCCGATGGATGCCGTTCGGCAGGCCCGAAGTCAGGTTTCCATTCCGGCTGCTTGATCTTTGCTTCCATACCCTCAAACTCACCTTTGCGGATCGCCGCCAAGTTCTCTCGGTGTGGAGCCGAAGCCGACTTCTCATACAGGAAAACCGGTACTCGATAGAGAGCGGCCACCTTCTCGCCCACTTCTTTGGAGAGCGCAATCGCCTCATCCATCGTACACCCTCTGATCGGGATAAAAGGAACGACATCGACCGCTCCCATCCGCGGATGCTGCCCGGAGTGTTTCGTGAGGTCTATCAGTTCCACCGCCTGTCCGATGGCTTCGAGCAAAGCGTCCTTCAAAGCTTCCGGTTCACCGACTACCGTTACGACCAGTCGGTTATGATCTTCGTCATTACTGTAATCCAACAGCTTTACACCGGCTTTGGCACGAAATTTATCTACTATCTTTTCTATTTTCTCTAAATCCCTTCCCTCACTGAAATTGGGGACACATTCCATTATCTTATTCCATGTACTCATACTTTGCGTTTTAAAGAGGTACGTATACTATTTTGAATTAAATCTTCTTTCGGAATAAAAGGCAGCGTGATATGATACCAGTCGCCATAGTTTTCGTTAAAGGCGGCACTGGTAGACATGGCATTCGGATTCCTGGCCCAGGAACGGCGTGCCACTCCTCCCATCACATCCCAGAGCATGGCGGAACGAAGGATTTCGTCCACCCGTTCGCTTCCATCCAGCACCATACCGAAACCACCGTTTACCGCTTTCCCGATACCGACTCCGCCGCCATTATGAAGGGCAACAAGGCTCATACCCCGTGCCGCATTTCCGGCAAAACACTGGACAGCCATATCGGCCATGACGTTACTTCCGTCATAAATATTGGACGTTTCGCGGAAAGGCGAATCCGTCCCACTCACATCATGATGGTCACGTCCAAGCATGATCGGCCCGACTTCTCCGTCCCGCACCATGCGGTTGAAGCGGAGCGCGATATTCAATCTTCCTTCCGCATCCTGGTAGAGAATGCGCGCCTCGGTACCGACAACAAGCCGGTTTGTCTCGGCATCGCGAATCCAGTTGTAGTTATCCCTGTCCTGCCCGCGCCGGTTCGGATCGATGCAATCCATAGCTGCTTGGTCGGTCTTTACCAGATCTTCATGTTTCCCACTCAGGCATACCCAGCGGAAAGGCCCGTAACCATAATCGAACAGTTCCGGCCCCATAATGTCCTCGACATAGGAAGGCCAGATGAAACCGTCTTTCTCATCTATTCCGTTCCGGGAAATTTCCTTTACACCGGCATCGTAGATGGCTTTCATAAACGAGTTTCCATAGTCGAAAAAGTAAGTGCCGCAAGCCACAAGCTTCTTGATTACCTCGAAATGACGGTGCAGAGATTGATCGACCAACGAGCAGAACCGGTCCATATCGTGAGAAAGAAGTTCCGTACGCTCGGCAAAGGAGATGCCGACAGGACAGTAACCACCTTCATAGACGGCATGACAGGAAGTTTGGTCACTCAGCAGATCGATCCGGATCGCCTGCGCCTCGGCAAACTCCAACAAGTCTACTATATTGCCATGATAAGCGATCGAAATCGGTTCCCTTACCTGCATAGCCTCCTGCGCCATACGGAATGCTTCTGCTTTATCTTCAGTCACATGCTGAACCCAACCTTGCGAATGGCGGGTCTGGATGCGGGAACTGTCCACTTCTGCAATGATACTGGCAGCACCGGCTATAACGGCCGCTTTCGGTTGTGCCCCACTCATTCCTCCGAGACCGGAGGAGACAAAGAGATGCCCGCGCAAATCCTGATCCTGCGGAATGCCTAATTTCTTCCGCCCGGCATTCAATAAGGTATTGAACGTCCCGTGCACAATCCCCTGCGGACCGATATACATCCAGCCGCCGGCGGTCATCTGTCCGTAATTAGCGACACCCATCTGGGCGGCTATATGCCAGTCTTTCTGATTGTCGAACAGGCCGACCATCATGGAATTGGTAATAATCACACGGGGTGCATCCGGCTTGGAACGGAACAGTCCCAACGGATGTCCGGACTCGATCACGAGTGTCTGCTCGCTCGTCAGTATTTCGAGATATTGCTTGATCAGGCGATACTGCATCCAGTTCTGGCAAACCTGCCCGGTTTCGCCATACGTGACCAGTTCGTATGGATAGAGAGCGATATCGAAACTGAGATTGTTGTCGATCATCACCTGGAAAGCCTTTCCCTCCAGACATTGCCCTTTATATTGGTCGACAGGCTTGGCTTTCAAGTCTCCTTCCGGCCGATAACGGTATCCGTAAATGCGGCCGCGAGTCATCAACTCTTCCATAAACTCCGGAGCCAGCACTTCATGCAACTCTTCGGGAATGTAACGGAGCGCATTCTTCAAGGCCGTTTCTGTTTGTGCAGGCGTAAGTGAATAGCCGCGATCAGGAGCGCGGCGGATACCGGGAACAAAAGATGGGTAAACCGGCAATTGGTTACTTAGGCGTACTTCCATAACATGATATTTTAAGGTGTTTTCTTACAATCTGTAAGTAAATAGCAGAAGTAAGAGGCGTACAAGATAAGCATTCTCTTTCATCTTGCCAACCGGCACAATTATGTTTAGAAGCACAAAAAGGGCCATTCCCTTAACCAGGAACAGCCCTTTTCTATCGGATTAAAATCTATTCTTATTTACCAGCTTCAGCAGCTGCTTTCTTATTGATCTTCTTCTTCTGCAATTCGTAAGCGATAGGAGTTGCCACGAACAGAGTAGAATATGTACCGATAATGATACCTAACAAGATAGCGAACGTAAAGCTACGGATCGTCGCACCACCCAGGATGAAGATACACAATACAACTACCAATGTAGTTAATGATGTATTGAAGGTACGGGATAAAGTCGAGTTCAATGCATCGTTGATCACCTGATAACGATCACGCTTCGGATACAGACCGATTGTTTCACGGATACGGTCGAACACAACCACGGTATCGTTGATAGAGTAACCGATGATTGTCAGGATAGCCGCGATAAAGGTCTGGTCGACTTCCATAGAGAAAGGCAATACCTTCCAAAGCAACGTATAGAAAGAAATAATACACAAAGTCGTGACAGCTACAGAAGCGAATGCACCGACAGAGAATGAGATGTCGCGGAAACGAAGCAAGATATAAGCCGCCATACAGAACATGGCAAATACAACTGCGAGAAACGCAGCGTTCTTGATATCGTCTGCCATACTCGGTCCTACCTTCTGTGAGCTCTGGATATACTGATCCGTGAACTGAGCCAAAGTCGTTCCTTCCGGAAGCAATGACTTGACACCTTCAAACAATTTATTTTCGATTTCCTGGTCGATAGCCGGATCATTGTCTTCAATCTTATAGTTGGTAGATACACGAACCTGGTCGGGAGTACCGATCTGGATAACGCTAACAGAACCATCCAACTGCGCATCCAACAGATTACGGACTTCGTCAGTCTTCACATCCTGGGCGAAACGGATCACATAGTTACGTCCACCGGTGAAATCGATACCGTTGTTCAAACCGATAGTAGACATGGAGATCGCACCCAAAACAATAATACCGGCCGGAATCAGATACCCAACCTTACGGGCTGCCAAGAAGTTGATCTTCGGATTCGTCAATAAATCTTTCGTAATAGAAGTCGTAAAGGTCACGTTCTTCAGTTTATCTTTTGCCAACAGTGCTTCGTAAACGATACGAGTCAGGAAGACTGCCGTCAGGAAGGACGCGAACAAACCGATAATCATCGTCGTGGCAAAACCACGGATAGGACCCGTACCGAAATAGAACAATACGACACCAGTGATGATGGAAGTCAAGTTCGAGTCGAAGATTGCAGAAAATGCGTTGCTGTAACCATCGGCAATTGCTTTGTTCAACGATTTACCGGCACGAAGTTCCTCTTTCGTACGTTCGTAGATCAACACGTTGGCATCGACAGCCATACCCAGCGTCAACACCATACCGGCAATACCCGGCAACGTAAGGACTGCCTGGAAGGATGCAAGGATACCCATTGTGAAAAAGATGTTCAATACCAAAGCACCGTCGGCGATCAAGCCCGGAAGAACTCCGTAGAAGGCACACATGTAGAACATCAACAGGATCAAAGCCAAAACAAATGAGATAACACCGGAATTGATAGCTTCCTGACCCAAAGACGGGCCGACAACGTCTTCCTGTACGATATGTACGGAAGCAGCCATTTTACCGGATTTCAACACGTTAGCCAAGTCCTTTGCCTCTTCCGGAGTGAAGTGGCCTGTGATCTGAGAACGTCCGCCTGTGATTTCCACCTGCACGTTAGGAGCTGAATAAACCATATCGTCGAGAACGATAGCAACCGCTTTACCGATATTTTCTTTTGTCAGGCGAGCCCATGCTTTAGCCCCTTCTGCGTTCATAGTCATGCTAACCTGCTGTTCTGAACGGCCTGCCTGCTGAACGAAGTCTGCATTAGCATCCGTTACAACGTCACCTCCCAAAGCAGGCGTTCCGTCGCGGTTCGTCATCTTGATTGCATACAAGTAGAAATATTGTTCTTTTTCATCGATAGCCTTTACGCCCCATTTCAAAGAAAGGTTACGCGGCAGAATATCTTTTACCTGCTTCATGTTCAGGTATTCGTTGATCTTGGCAATATCTTTCTTATCGGCAATACCGACAACCGGTCCGGGAGCCAACTGTCCGTTATACTGGTTGATCTGCAGAACGGCGAACAACGGATGTTGCTTTGCGAATTCTTCCATGCTCTTGGCTGCCTGTGCTTCAGGCTTGTCTTCACCGATCTTAGCCAGCAGAGAATCTGCGTCGTTGGTTGTTTCGGCAGCAGCATTGTCGGCAACTACTTCTTCCGTTGCTTCGATAGCCGTAGTATCCGAACCTACAGCAGCAGTATCGTCCGATTTCAGGATTGTAGCCAACATATTATCGGCGGCAACCAACTGCTGGTAGATTTCCGGCAAGTTGTATGTTTCCCAGAATTCGAGGTTGGCACTACCCTGTAATAATTTACGCACACGTTCCGGTTCTTTCACACCCGGAAGTTCAACCAGGATACGGCCGGCAGTTTCCAAACGCTGGATGTTCGGAGACACCACGCCGAAACGGTCGATACGGGTACGCAATACGTTAAATGAATTATCGATTGCACTCTTCAGTTCTTCCTTCAACACGGCGATTACCTGTGCGTCCGAGCTCTGCGGAGTGATTTTGTCTTTCAATTCGAAAGTACTGAAAATAGCGGATAAACGGGCGCCATTATCTAACTTCTTATACTCTTCTGCAAATAGATCAATAAAGTCCTTCTGACTTGTAGCCTGATTTTCATAAGCCAGGTCCAATGCTTTATTGAAGTTCTCGTCCTGATTGTTGTTCGAAAGCGAGCGAATCACATCGGCCACATTCAATTCCAGAACGACGTTCATACCGCCCTTCAAGTCAAGCCCTAAACTGATTTCCATTTCACGGCACTCCTTGAGCGTATAGCCCAACCATACCTTCTGAGTAGATAACGAGTCCAAATAAGAACTCTCTTTTACCGGATCTCCACCTGCATACTCAGCGGCTTTACTGTTGTAATGTCTTGTCACGAACGAGAATGACAGATAAAACATACAGACAAGCGTAAGTAACACCGCAAAGACCTTTACAAATCCTTTGTTTTGCATTTGAATCTTATGTTTATGTTATTATTCGTTTTTTCACAGGGTGCAAATATAGGCTTTTTTTCTTTGTCCAACAGTAATTAGATTAATTTATTTGTCACACTCTTAGTTTATTTCAGCCACAATTATATATCTTTGCCCGTAAAAAACATAAGTAAAGAATAACCATGAAGCAACTTTTATTATTAACGCTATTTATCCCGGCCCTACTCTGGGCTCAGGAAGATTCCAAGTATTTAGCCGGAGCCGTTCCGGTCGAGAATGGTAAAGTAGTATTCGCAAAGGAGATAAACGCACCTTCTTTTTCGAAAGATGAAGTATATGACAAAATGCTGGACTGGGCGGACGGTTTCTTCAGTGAAGACGGCAACCGCGTTGTCTATTCCGACAAGGCAAAAGGCGACATCGCCGCAGTAGGGCAAACCAACCTGGTCTTCCAGAGCACCGCCCTTTCTCTGGACCGTACGGAAATGAACTATCGCGTCACGATGGAATGCGAGAACCAGAAATGTATAGTGAAAGTGGCCGGTATCCGTTACGAATATAATGTATCGTACCAGCGTGAACCGGAAAAATACACCGCCGAAGAATGGATTACAGATAAGTATTGCCTGAACAAAGACCAAACCAAATTGAACCGAGGCAACGGCAAATTCCGAAGAAAGACAGTCGATTTCATTGACGAAATGTTTGCCTCCGCCTCCGCCGCTTTAGGCACGCAGGCAACCGCCAACGTAGTTCCGGCAACACCGGTCACTCCCGCTCGGACTGTGACACCAGCCCAGACCACCCAACCGGCAACTCCGGTTCCGGCAAAAGAAGGATATGTGGCTTTTGCCGCCGATAAGGTTCCGTCTACATTATTACAGATGTTACCGGAAAGCGATATGCAGGTCGTATCCGCCGGTAAGCCGGATACAAAAGAGACATCCGCCCAGTGGAAAGGCACGGGTAATATGTTCGGCAAATCGATTGCCTCGATCGCCATCAGCAAAGACAGTCCTGTCTATAAAGAAATAGGTAACAATGACACATATAGCTTGTCTTTCTTCAAGAAAGGTGAAAGCGGAGATGCCTGGCTGATCATCGACTGCCGCAAGCAGGGCGAAACGGCAGAAGGCCAGCAGATAACCGTCATCGGTGAAATCGTAAATGTATGGATGAAATAGGATGATGAAAAAGCTGTTTTTCCTTCTATTGATCATGCTCCCTGCGCTGGCAACGGCACAGGGGCATAAAGGCGAAGTCGACGAGTGTGCCCCGATGAGAAACGGGAAAGTATGCTATCGCGACACAGTCCATGTGAAAGACATGAGCCAGGACCAGATATTCGAAGTAATCAACCAATGGGCGAAGAAAAGCTATGCGAAAGATATATTCCTGTCGAATGTCAACTCCAAGAAGTCCAAAGGGACTATCAACGTTTCTTCCAAAGTCGAGATGCTGTTGAACGATACAGACAAAACGATCATCAAATACAAGATGAAAATCAATTGCCACGACAACTGCTACTCGGCAGAAGTAAGCAATATCGTTTATCAATACGATCCACAGAACAATAAGAAGTTCAAGACGTATTCGGCAGAAAGCGTAATCGCCAATAATGGCAAAAGCAATACAGTTGCCTTGATCAAGGATCCGAAGCTGTTTTGTAATGCCACGTTCTTCTTCGTCGAGAACCTGTTTGCCGACATCCTGGATGCAGTGAACGATGCGGAACTGTAGCATAAAGAGCTAACTCCATAAGCACGGCACAAAAATTCCCCTATACGAGAAACTACGGCTTCCTGTATAGGGGAATTTTTCATTTTCAATCATTCTCTTTCAACTGCAAGTAACACCATAACGGATAATGGTCGGAATAACGCACCTTGTCGACCGTGCAGTTGATCGGTTTCATATTGGCTGAATGCAGGATGTTGTCGATCCTGAACCAAAAGAAGTTTTCATTATAGGTGACTCCGACACCACGGCCTGAAGCAGCATAAGCATCTTTCAACGGCCCCTGGATCGTACGATGGGCATAGGAAATCGGCGTATCGTTGAAGTCACCGCAGACCAATACATAATCGGTATCGATCTTTTTGATTTCTTCGGCAACCGCTCTCGCCTGACGGGCACGTATCCGGAATGCAGGTCCCAACTTCTGTTCGATGGAACTTCTCAAACCATCGAGCGTTTCGGAATTCAGATTCTTGATAAATGCGGAATAATGGCTCCGGTCCTCCATCGTCAGCTTGAAAGACTCCAAGTGGTTATTGATCAAAGTCAACTTCTTTCCTCTTATATCCAGTTCATGAATGGACGAGCCGTTGAAAGAGCTGTCATACTTGATCTTACGGGATTTGGAGATCGGATATTTGGAAAATACGGCTATATTGAATTTGAGCGTACCGGAGGTTCCGATCGGAATAATGGAGCGATACCTATACATCTTCAAGGCATTGGCGATCTTCTGATTCGTCAAAAAGTTCTTGGAAGTACCTACTGCATATTCCTGCAGACATACGATATCCGCACCGGAATTCGCAATATACCGTATGATCGGATTCGGAGCATCTTCCGTATGGCCTTTATAACCGAATCCCATGACATTATAAGTCAAGACTTTCAGTACATTCTCTTTCGGAATATCGTCCACTCTGTCATGGAAAGGGAAATAACGGGTTACAGGCCCCCGGCAGATCAGGAACGAACATAGTCCGACCAACACAAACCGCCATTCCCAAAGAAACAGCCAATAAACAACAAAACAGAGGTTCAAAACGCAAAACACAGGAAATCCCAACCCTAGATAAGAGAAGAACACACTCCTGTCCGGTGAAATTCTGTCCGAGAAGGCCGAAGCAATGAATAGCAGAATAACTATCACATTGGCAGTACCGACTACAGATTTAAACAGAATCCTGATCGCTTTAAACCGCTCGCTCATTTTTTGCTGGCATCAAATAGTTTTTTCTTTTCTTCTGCCGAAAGGCTTTCGTAACCGGAACGTTTTAATTTATCCAATATTGCATCCAGATCGACTGTTTCCCGATGTTTACGGGCATTATATTCATAATCGGTCTCCGGACGTTTATAAGTCACACGCATCTTGGGTTTCCGCTTTCCCAGATTCACCACCCAGTCAAGTAAGCGGTTCATAGGAGCCGTCAGATCTTTGCCTTCCTTGATCCGGGCGGCAAACCAGATGCCGAACAACGCCCCGCCGATATGGGCGATATGACCGCCGGCATTCGTCGATGTAATAGCCAGCAAGTCTATCACAAATGTAAACAAGGCCAGATAAATCAACTTGATCCTCCCGATCAGGAACAAGCCGATCTCCAAGTCTTTCCGGTAGAAAGAGACGGCAAACACAATGGCCATAACCGAAGCCGACGCTCCCATCAAATAACTATAGGCGGCAACTGTACGGAAATAAGGGAATATGTTGTATGCCACAAGAAACAAGACAGCCCCGGCAATACCTCCTAACAGATACAGGCCGCCTAATTGCCGCTCACTGAAAAAAGTAAGGAACAAACCGCCGAACCAGTATAACCACAGCATATTAAACAGAATATGCAGAAAGTCGAAATGCGTGAACATATAAGTAATAATCGTCCACGGCCGGTACAAAAGCAATTCGGGAGACGAAGGCACTTGCAAATACTGCAAAAACGGAAAACCGCCCAGATTGAACAGCATCAGGATCACACTTGCCAACCGTATAATGACGAATAGCCCGACATTGATATAAATCAGTTTTGCCAGGATGTTGCCGGAATTGAAAGTCCGTTTGAGATTAGTAAAAATATCGCCCATTGTCTATATCTTTCTTTTTCCAATACCGAACCAGGAAATAACCGAAAAGCATACCGCCCAGGTGGGCAAAATGCGCCACGGAATCACCACCGTTGTTAGCGACACCCATAAACAATTCGGCCAATCCGTAAAAGATCACGAAATATTTTGCCTTGATAGGAATAGGGATGAACATCAGGTACAGCGGAACATTCGGGAACAACATGGCAAATGCCAGCAAAATACCGAATACGGAACCAGAAGCACCGATCGTAATCAGATAGTTCAATGAAGGATCTCCTGCAACCAACTGTACCAGAGTAACCCCGTTCGCACTTGCGAAGGAATGGACGGAATACAGCCAAACCAGTTCCTGCGTAATACCCGCCCCGATACCCGTCACCATGTAAAAAATCAGGAAGCGCTTCGGCCCCCAGACATTCTCCAGCACGCGTCCGAACATATACACACCGAACATATTGAAAAACACGTGCGCAAACGAATGGGTATCATGCATGAACATATAAGTCACAAACTGGAAAGGATAGAAATCCTTCACACCCGGAAAGTGCAGTCCGAATAACTGGACTAAATCAATCCCGACTTTAGGTAAAACAAGACTCGCTACCCAAAACAACAGGTTGATAATGATAAGGTTTTTCGTAACCATCGGGATACTGCTCAGGAATCCCGAACTATTTTGATTCATCATATATTTACAATTTAAGGACAAAGGTATATATATTTCGGCAGTTTTCTGACAAAATAGCACTAAAACATAGTAAATCAATAAAAAAAACTCTTTTTTTCTTTGCGATATATCAAAATAGAATTACATTTGACACCGACTTTTTAGGCTATCACAAATATTGTTTAATATATTAATTATCAAACCATCATGAACAAAACAGAATTTATCAATGCTGTAGCGGAAAAATCCGGTTTAAGCAAAGTTGATGCAAAGAAAGCTGTTGAAGCTTTTGTTGAAACAGTATCCAGTGAATTAAAAGAAGGTGGCAAAGTGGCCCTTTTAGGTTTTGGTTCTTTCTCTGTTGCTGAAAAATCTGCACGCAAAGGTGTTAACCCGAAGACTAAACAACCAATCGAAATCCCGGCACGCAAATCAGTTAAATTCAAAGCTGGCGCCGAATTGACAGAAATCATCAAGTAAATTAGTCTTACACTCTCAATAAGTAAAAAGGCACTCCGCAATCGGAATGCCTTTTTACTTATTGCATGCCGGTTACTTTATCAAATCATAGTTATCTCTTTCCTACCCACACCAATCTTATGGTTTTTACAAAATAAACCTGTACCTTTGCAGGTAAAATAAATCCGAACATATACTAAACGAATATGGTTATCGAACAACAGATTACCGGTGCTATCATTACCGGCATAAAAGAACTGTATGGCGCCGATGTGGCAGCCAACCAGGTACAACTGCAAAAGACAAAGAAAGAGTTCAAAGGACATCTGACTCTGGTTGTTTTTCCCTTCCTCCGCATGTCGAAGAAATCTCCGGAACAGACTGCCCAGGAAATTGGCGAATACCTGCTCCGGCATGAACCGGCTGTAGCCGAATTCAATGTAATCAAAGGATTCCTCAACCTGACCATCGCCTGTGCCTGCTGGATCGATTTATTAAACGAAATCAACGGCCAGCCGTCATACGGGATCATCCCTGTAACGGAACAGTCTCCGCTGGTCATGATCGAATATTCTTCTCCCAACACCAACAAGCCGCTCCATCTTGGACACGTGCGTAACAACCTATTGGGTTACAGCCTGTCCGAGATCATGAAAGCAAACGGCAATAAAGTGGTAAAGACGAACATCGTAAACGACCGCGGTATCCATATCTGCAAGTCCATGCTCGCCTGGCAGAAATGGGGCAACGGCGTGACTCCCGAAACGGCCGGCAAGAAAGGCGACCACCTGATCGGTGACTTCTACGTCCTTTTCAGCAACAAACTGAAAGAAGAGACTGCCGCCCTCGAAGCAAAAGGCATGACGAAAGAGGAAGCCGAAGCCGCTTCTCCCCTGATGGCCGAAGCACGCGAGATGCTCCGCAAATGGGAAGCCGGCGACAAGGAGGTACGCGCTCTTTGGGAAATGATGAACAACTGGGTGTACGCCGGATTCGACGAGACATACAAAATGATGGGCGTAGACTTCGATAAGATCTATTACGAATCACAGACCTACCTGGAAGGTAAAGGCAAAGTGCTGGAAGGGCTCGACAAAGGCATTTTCTACCGCCGTGAAGACGGTTCCGTATGGGCAGACCTGACCAAAGACGGCCTGGACGAGAAACTGCTGCTCCGTGCCGACGGAACTTCCGTCTACATGACACAAGATATCGGAACTGCCAAATTGCGTTTCGATGACTATCCTATCAACAAAATGATCTATGTGGTAGGAAACGAGCAGAACTACCATTTCCAGGTATTGTCCATCCTGTTGGATAAATTGGGTTTTGAATTCGGCAAAGGCCTTGTACATTTCTCTTACGGCATGGTCGAACTGCCGGAAGGCAAGATGAAGAGCCGCGAAGGAACGGTTGTCGATGCAGACGACCTGATGGAAGAGATGGTGGGTACAGCCCGCGAAATCTCGCAGGAACTGGGCAAAGTGGACGAAATGACACCGGAAGAAGCCGAAAACATCGCCCGCATGGTCGGCCTCGGTTCCTTGAAATACTTCATCCTGAAGGTGGACCCGCGCAAGAACATGACTTTCAACCCGAAGGAATCGATCGATTTCAACGGTAATACCGGCCCGTTCATCCAATACACATATGCCCGTATCCGTTCCGTTCTGCGTAAAGCTGCCGAACAGGGCATCGTTTTGCCCGAACAGCTGCCGACAACGACTACCATATCCGAGAAGGAAGAAAACCTGATCCTGATGATAGCCGACTACGCTTCCGTCGTTCGCGAAGCAGGAAAGGAATACAGCCCCGCCCTCATCGCCAACTATACTTATGACCTGGTAAAAGAATACAACCAGTTCTATCACGATTTCTCCATCCTCCGCGAAGAGAATGAAGAAGTAAAAGAGTTCCGCCTTGTCCTCTCCGCCAACGTAGCCAAGATTGTCAAATCGGCCATGTCATTGTTGGGAATCGAAGTTCCGGAGAGAATGTAAGAAACGGATCATGAATATAGACCAACAGACAAACGATGCTCTCCTGCGATTTCAGCGTAATGAAGTCACAGAGAGCATTGTTTTTATACAAAGCTGGCGGCAATCGAGAAAGATTCGGACAAGAAGAATGTGCTGGCCCGTATATTAGCACTACTTTTGCCATCAAGCTAATGGAAAGTAGCGAGGAAGGTGCAAAGATATGCCAACAATAAAAAAATTTGAAAAACAACTATCATACCATCATGTTTCTTGTGTGAAGATTGAATATCATAACATGCAGATATGATAGTTTCCTTTTTAACTATCATTCTACTATCATAAATCAGCTGTTTAACCATCATTTTAGCCGTTTTACCCGAAACAAAAACACTCCAAAAGAGTTAAAAACAGACTGTTTTCCGGAAAACATAAGGCTTTTTTGCCGGAACACGTTACTTTTTTACACAAAAGACATTAGATCTTCTCCCTGAAATACCCGTATCAGAGCCTTTTATACCTCCATCTGACGGGTATCGACACCCGGGTCTGCAGGTAGCCGACATCCGGGTCTCAATAAAAATATGTAGTTATTCTTATGAAAA
Source organism: Parabacteroides merdae ATCC 43184 (assembly GCF_025151215.1). Classification (NCBI taxonomy): domain Bacteria; kingdom Pseudomonadati; phylum Bacteroidota; class Bacteroidia; order Bacteroidales; family Tannerellaceae; genus Parabacteroides; species Parabacteroides merdae. Next base: position 4,175,837 of record NZ_CP102286.1, on the reverse strand, counting down.
TAAGCTATATAAAACGCGTAAAAAAGATACAGTCTTTATGATAGCATGATAGTTGAAAAAACATCTATCATGCCTACTATCATCTCACACAAACATTGATATTCATAATATCAAGAGCAGAGCATGATAGTATGACAGTTGTTTTTGCAATCAATAATAAGTAAGCTTTTTGTCAGGCTTTCTTTTTACGCGTTGTCTTCTTTGCAGCCGGTTTTTCTCCAGCTTCGGCTATGATCTTTTTACAATCTTCAAGTGTCAGGACTGTCGGGTCGGTTACCGTTTTCGGAATACGATAGTTCGCTTTCTGATAAGAAATATAAGGACCGAAGCGACCTTTCAGGATTTCCATCTCCGGATCCTCCTCGAACTTCTTGATAAAACGTTGTTCGTCTTTCACCCTTTTCCCTTCGATCAAAGCAATTGCTTCCTCTGCCGTAATCGTCAGCGGATTCAAATCTTTCGGAATAGAAACAAATTTACCGTCATGACGGATAAACGGCCCGAAACGGCCGACAGCCGCCACCATCACCTTGCCTTCATATTCACCGACCGTCCGGGGAAGATCAAAAAGTTTCAGAGCCTCTTCCAATGTAATCGTATCAATGGACTGGCCTTTCATCAGAGAGGCAAACTGAGGTTTCGGCGCCTCTTTGTCGTCAGCATGTGCCGCCCCGATCTGAACGACAGGACCATAGCGGCCGATCTTCACAAACACCGGGTTGCCGCTCTTCGGATCGATACCGAGCTCGCGTTCCCCTACTTTATGTTCGGTCTTAACGGCAGCCGTAGCCTCTACGATCGGATGGAAAATCTTATAGAATTTATCGATGGCCTTCGTCCATACCAGTTCGCCTTCCGCAACCGAGTCGAATTCTTTTTCTACACTGGCCGTAAAGTTGTAATCCAACACATCCGGGAAATACTCCATCAAAAAGTCGTTTACTACCGTACCGATATCGGTCGGCATCAGTTTATTGCGGTCGGCCCCGACGGTCTCGGTCTTTTCCGCTTCCTCGATCTTTCCCTTGGACAGCGAAACAACTGTGTAAGCACGTTCCACGCCTTCCTTATCTCCTTTCACCACATATTCGCGGTTCTGGATCGTCTGGATAGTCGGCGCATAGGTAGACGGACGTCCGATGCCCAATTCTTCCAAACGGCGAACTAGGCTGGCTTCCGTATAGCGCGGAGGACGCTGCGTGAAACGCTCTGTCGCCACGATATCTTTCAATGACAATGTCTCATGAAGCTTTACCGGAGGAAGCAGGCCGTTTTCCTGTTCTTTCTCCGTATCGTCGTCATTGCTCTCCATATAAACCTGAAGGAAGCCTTCGAAACTGATCACTTCGCCGACAGCGACAAAACGTTCCGTCTGTCCGCTGATACCGACCGAAATAGTCGTACGTTCCAATTCGGCATCCGCCATCTGGCAAGCGATCGTACGTTTACGGATCAGTTCATACAACTTCTTTTCCTGCGAAGAACTCCCTGCCTCCACATTACTGATATAAGTCGGGCGAATCGCTTCGTGTGCTTCCTGCGCCCCTTTGCTCTTGGTATGATATTGGCGGAACTTATAATATTTCTCACCGTATGTTTCGAAGATAGCCTCTTTCGCCGTACCTAATGCCAGATCGCTCAAGTTCACGGAGTCGGTACGCATATAAGTGATCAGTCCGGATTCATATAAACGCTGTGCGATCATCATCGTCTGCGACACGGAGTATCCTAACTTACGAGCCGCTTCCTGCTGCAAAGTGGAAGTCGTAAAAGGAGGCGCCGGCGATTTCTTTACCGGTTTCGTCGTGATATCGTCAATCGTAAACGAAGCATTCTTACAGGATTCCAAAAAGGCTTCCACCTCTTTCTTGTCTTTCAGGCGGCGGTTCAATTCGGCTTTCAACACCGTTGTGCCGTCAGGCAGGATAAAGTTTGCAATCACACGGAAAGCCGCCTCGCTTACAAATTCATTGATCTCCCGCTCCCGTTCCACAATCAGGCGCACAGCCACCGACTGCACACGTCCGGCCGATAATGCGGGTTTTACCTTACGCCACAAAATCGGCGAAAGTTCGAATCCCACGATACGGTCCAACACACGACGTGCCTGTTGGGCGTTCACCAAGTTAATATTGATATCGCGTGGTGTTTCAATAGCATGCAGAATGGCATTCTTGGTAATTTCATGAAAGACGATACGTTTGGTATTTTCAGGTTTCAGGCCCAGCACTTCATACAGGTGCCAGGATATAGCCTCTCCCTCACGGTCCTCATCGGAAGCGAGCCATACCTGTTCGGCAGACTTGGCTTCGGATTTCAGTTCGCTGACCAGCTTCTTCTTGTCGGCCGGTATCACGTACTGCGGAGCATAGTCGTGCTCGATGTCAATACTAAACTCTTTCGTCTTCAGATCGCGGATATGACCATAGCTCGACATAACCTTATAATCTTTTCCGAGGAACTTTTCAATGGTTTTTGCCTTAGCGGGTGACTCCACTATTACCAGATTCTTTTGCATAATAACGTCTTATCTTTTTGAAATCGGGTGCAAACTTACACAAAATCCATGATTTATGGTTTATCATTTATGATTTATGATTTAAATTTGCACTTTATCTGCCCAAATCGGCATCTATAATTCATAAATTACAAATCATAAATCTCGAAATGGAAACTATTAAACAACTCATTACCGACGGTAAAACAGACGAAGCTATCCGTTTGTTGGACGAATACATAGAAAAAAACACATCTTCTGATGAAGCGTATTACTTACGTGGCAATGCCTACCGTAAAAAAGGGGATATCCGGCAGGCCCTGAACAACTATCTTACGGCGATGGAGCTGAACTCCGACAGTCCCGCACAAATTGCCCACGATCAACTGATTTCAATCATGAACTTCTACAACAAGGACATGTTCAACCAATAAGAAAGGCCGCATCTATCACAGACACAGCCTTTCGATGTTAAATCAAAACTATTATGAATAATAAAAATTTACTTCAATAAAGAGCAGGGACAAAGATTGTCTTTCTCAATATCCTTGAAATAGTTGTATGTACCGACTTTCAGTTCTGCACAAGCAGCCTCGTCGGCAACGATAATACCCTTCGGGTGCATCTGCAAAGCCGTGATAGTCCACATCTGGTTTACCGCACCTTCAACAGCCTGCTGCAAAGCACGGGCTTTGTTATGACCGTTCACCATAATCAGCACCTCTTTTGCATCCAATACCGTAGCAACGCCGACCGTAACGGAAGTCTTCGGAACTTTGTTGACATCGTTATCGAAGAAACGGGAATTGGCGATGATCGTATCGGTTGTCAAAGACTTGACACGGGTACGGGAAGACAAAGAAGAACCCGGCTCGTTGAAAGCGATATGCCCGTCAGGACCGATACCGCCCAGGAACAGGTCCACACCACCGGCAGCTTTCATCTTTGCTTCGTAAGCGGTGCATTCGGCTTCCAGATCTTCTGCGTTTCCATTCAGGATGTTCACATTCTCAGGCTTAATGTCGATATGGCTGAAAAAGTTGTTCCACATGAAAGAATGATAGCTTTCAGGATGGTCTTTCGGTAAACCTACATATTCGTCCATATTGAAAGTTATGATATTCTGGAAAGAGATTACCCCCTGTTTGTTCAGTTCGATCAGATTCTTGTACATGCCCAAGGGAGAAGAGCCTGTAGGCAAGCCCAATACAAATGGTTTCTCTGCCGTAGGATTCGCCTTCTTAATTTTGGCGGCCACATAATTAGCAGCCCACTTTGAAAGTTGCTCGTAATTAGGTTCAATAATTAGTCTCATACGCTTTTTTTAATTTAGTTCTTTCGTTCCTAAAAGTAATACCTTTATTCTTTCTGACCAAGAATTTTCCATTTTCAATTCTCAGTTTTCAATTTCTTGGCCATTTCTTCTCCCAAAGCCCAGCATTCTTCATACTTGTCGGCTTTCAGAGCTTGTTTCTGTTCCACCGGAACACCCACAACTTCCCATTTCATCTTCTCGCCGAATGCCGCCAAGTTTTTCACCGCAGCTCCCGCCCAAGTGAAAGAGCCGAAATAGCCGTAGAGACGATGCTTCACTTCGCGCGTTTCGATCTTATCCAGAATCGATTCGATTTCAGGGAACAGACGGTTACTGTAAGTCGGGCTACCGATAATCAAGCCCTTATACTTGAAAATATCTTTCAAGACATAAGATGCAGGGCTCTTGCTCACATTGTGCATGACGATATTCTTCACCCCGTTCGCGGCCAAAGAAGCGGCAATCGCTTCTGCCATCTGTTCGGTATTGCCATACATGCTGCCGTACACGATCGTCACACCTTCTTCACCTTCATAACGGCTCATACGGTCATAAATATCGATCGCTTTTGCTGCATATTCACGCCACACCGGACCGTGAGTCGAACAGATCGTCCGGATATCCAAAGCCGACAACTTCTGCAAAGCACGCTGTACAGGATTTCCATATTTACCGACAATATTGGAATAATAACGGAGCATTTCCTCCCAATAATGTTCCACATTCATTTCAGAGTCGATCACACCGCCATCCAACGTTCCGTAAGTACCGAAGGCATCGGCAGAGAACAGGATTTTGTCAGTCGAATCGTAAGTGACCATCACTTCCGGCCAGTGCACCATCGGAGCCATATAGAAAGACAGTTGGTGACGGCCCACACTCAGGGTGTCTCCTTCCTTCACTTCATACAATCCCGTCGAAATACCGTGATACCCATTCAACATGCCGAAAGTCTGCTTGTTTCCGACAATCTGGACATCCGGATACTGCTGGCGCAACAAACGGATACTGCCCGCATGATCCGGCTCCATATGGTTCACGATCAAAAAATCCAAAGGACGCCCGTCGAGAGCATCCGCTATTTTTTTCAGGAAAATATCGGAATAACACACATCCACCGTATCGACCAGGACCGTTTTCTCGTCCACGATCAGATAGGAATTATAAGATACACCATAAGGCAAAGGCCACATATTCTCAAAAAGAGCTTTTTGCCGGTCGTTTACCCCTACATAGTAAACTTTATCTGCTATTTCTTTTAACTTATACACTTTGAAAATTAAAAATTAAAAGTTGAAAATCAAAAATCAAATCTTCTTCATTCCTTTTCCAAGCCGCATGGCACGCCATACGAAGTAGATACCGGCCAAAACGAACGGAATACTGAGCCATTGCCCCATATTCAGCATCATATCAGCCTCGAACTCTTCCTGATCGTTTTTCAAAAACTCAATGAAGAAGCGCGAACCGAATACGCAAATCATAAATACACCGAAGATAAGCCCCTCCTTCTTCCAGGCATCTTTTTTGAAGTAGAGCCACATACAAATAACGAAAGTCACCAAATAGCTGGCGGCTTCATAAAGTTGTGTAGGATGACTGGGAGCGGTAAAAACGGGAGCTGCTCCTCTTTTCCAAGCATGCAGGTTTTCAATAAAACGAAACCCCCAGGGCAGATCTGTCGGATGTCCGTATATTTCATGATTCATCAGGTTTCCCAATCGGATCATAGCAGCCACAAGGCCGGTAGGGACCACCAGTTTGTCGAATGTCCAAAGCATGCTCCGATGGCTAACCCGCTTAGAATAAAAATAGATGGCGATGATTATACCCAACGTTCCCCCATGACTGGCAAGTCCACCCTCCCAAACCTTCAGAATTTCGAGCGGATTCGCCAGATAATAATCCGGTGCATAAAACAGACAATGCCCCAAACGGGCACCGATAACTGTTCCCAACATCGTATAAATCAGCAGGGAATCGATCCATGCCGGATTGAGTTTCTCTCTTTTCCACATCTTTTCCACGATCTTGTAACCGATCAGGAAACCGATGGCAAACGCCAGTCCGTACCAGCGTATCTCACGCGAACCGATGGAAAAGATGGCGGGGTCAGCCGTCCAGGTAATAAAATCAAGCATAATTATTACATCAATTGATAATTGACAATGGACAACTGGCAATTTAAGAGAATGAGGCTCCTTCCCTAACTGTCAATTATCCACTGTCAATTCATTTAAACCAATTTTTTTATTAAGTCTTCTCTTTCGCCATAAAGCATATCGATCACCGGCAATTCGATCATCGTGTAGGCACCTGGCTGCTGTTTGAAACTTGCACGGGCAACACAAACCAATATCTGGGCAGTAAGAGCCGGGTTGTTGATCTTCATGTCGAATTCGATCAACTGGTTCTGCGTTTTACCGGAAACACCTTTACGAACAAGATTCACGCCATGTCCCATATCTTTCAGGTCGTCCACGCAGTCAACCTGGATCACATGCGTTTCGTCGTGCACAAAATAGTCGTCCGCCTTGATGGCAGCAGCTACTTTCTCAAAATCATATCCTTCTTCCACTTCGATATAAACCATACGACGATGAACGCCTGTACCCATCGGGATTGTCATGGACAAAGCCGCCTTTACACCTTCGATGGCTTTCACGGCAACGGTATGTCCCATGCTCATGCCCGGTCCGAAATTCGTATATGTAATTCCTTTCGGAACGATCGCCTGCAACAAAGCACGAACGATTGAGTCGCTTCCCGGATCCCATCCGGCAGAGATGACAGCAACGGTATTATGAGCTTTCGCTACAGCATCAAGCGAACGGCGCAGATCGACAATACCTCCGTGGATATCGAAACTATCCACCGTATTGATGCCTAAAGAAAGTATTTCTTTGGCGTAAGTCTCTACGCTACGTGTCGGAGTTGCCAGAACAGCTACATCCACTTTATCCAACTTCGTGATAGTATCAGTGACGGCATATCCTTTCAATTCATCCGGAATATCATTCGGATTACGACGTACAACACCTGCTACTTCAAAATCGGGAGCAGCTTCCAGGGCCTCCAATACATACTTTCCAATATTGCCATATCCAACAATGGCAGCTCTAATCTTCTTCATACTTTAGTTTTTACTTTTTCTTCAGCCACAAAAGTAGTTATAATTAGGGGATTGACAAGAGAGGGGTATGTTGTTTTTGTTTAAAATGAAAAGAGGTTCCCTCATCCTATATCATATAGGATGTTTTTACTATCTTGCTCTCTGAAACAAAAAAAGGAAAATGACGAACAGCAAACTCATATACATCGAAGACGATCAGATCTTAGGGAATTTGATTACACAAGCCTTGGTTGGAAACGATTCGAGCGAAGAAAGCCTGAACAATGTCATCTCGCAATTCCGCAAAAAATTCCGGTCAGACGAACACATTCATATCAGTACACATCCCTGTATTGGATACCAATTGGATTCCTGACGGACAACCCAACCGGGAGAAACCGAACCCGATTCAGCCTCTCCCGGCCAACAATTTTTATATAATTCATCATTCGCCAAACACCATTCGGGACATAGGTTCAACAAGTTGATACATATATTTCCCCATGAAAGCTAATGAAAGAAACATTGTAACAGTTATCACAAAAAAGAGTATTGCCCAAATAACTGAAAGACAAAAACTACCGCGAATAAGAAGCTTCCTCTCTTCAACAACAAATTTTCCTCTTCCATTTTTTGAATAAATCCAATAAAACAGCAACACTCCTAAAAAGCAAAATCAATCTATTCCATAAGCATGGATTTCAGCCAACGACGAATTACTTGCACGATAACTATCAGTAATTTTTATCTTAAAATAGCGTCCCTTTGTCGGTGTGATGCTGAAGATTTGCTCTTCGAGTACCTTCTGCGCTTCAAATGCACCGACTGCTGTCCAATTGAGCTTATCTGAACTGACAAAAAATTCACCACCCTTCACATCCCGGTAGCTATCATGCTGCCTTTCAGTCAAGCTGATGTTGGTCAAAGTTGTTTCCTTCTTCATATCCACAACGATTTCATGCGGAAGTGGAATCGATCCGCCACTCCATTGTGAATGCCAGAAAGTCGATAATTGCCCATCCAGCAAACATGTCGCCACACCGTTTCCGATACCTTCTCCGGTCCGTTCTTCCGTATTAGCTTGTATACTCCAGCCCGCACGATCCAACTTGATTCCGACAACCCGAACTACCAACGGGTAGACGGCGTTTTCAGCAATATTGAACAGCGAAACATTATCCAAACGAATAGGTAACATATATTCTCCCGGAGTCAATCCGTTGCCGTTGAGCGTCACCGCCAAATCGGTCGTGCTCGTCCCCGTAGGCAAGGTGACAACATCTTCGAATGAATAGTTCCCTTCCGGAAACAGCTTATAAGCTGTGCCGTTCTCTGCGTTATAAGCTGTAACATATCCGGGATCTACGACAAACTGACATTCTACATCCCAATTGTTGTCCGTATCCAAACCGAAACCGACTTCAACTGACTCCGTGTTGAATCCATATGTGTAAGACAATGGCTGAATGTCGGTATCCGTGAACCCCATAGCCGGGGTCAACACATCTGTTATCCGGATAAACAATTCACTTTTATCGGCATTGACCGAGTCCTTCTCGCTCGTCAGGTAAAGCGGAAGCACATAAGTCGCTTCCGGATTCGCCTCCATCGCCGCACCGATCAAATCTGTCGACAACGAAAGCGTAACGACTTTACTACGTTCCTCCGACGCAAAATCCAATCGATCGGTGTCCATCGAATAAGAACCTGAAGGGATTATCCGATAGTCCGTGCCATAAAGTACATCGACTTCCTCTTGCGAGTGAACGGCTATTTCCCCGCTTGCCGTCAATGACGGATCACTCCCCCCCTTATAAACGGAGAAAGCATAAGTATTAAGCTCTCCCGTATTGTAAAGAGTGAGCTCCTGCGTACCGGATTTATTAATATAAAGCACTTTGTGATATTCTTCCGGCACTAAGTTTTCCAATTCATATTTCGACTCGTCACAAGCTGTCAACAAAAGAACAGCCAGACATGCAATTCCTATATAATTCACTTTCATACAATTCGTTTTTTAGATTAATAACCAGGAGCTTGCACCAACTGAGGATCACTGTACAATTCACTATTCTTGATCGGAACCAAATACTGTCTGACGTTCCATTGGATCGGCTGGTCGATTGGCACGATTTGATTGAACTCCTCAAATGAAGGATTGACAGTCATTCCATTCAGCCCTTTAAATTCGGAGGGCTGCATTACTTGGTCGGCAATACGCCAGCGACGGACGTCATAATATCGGTGACCTTCGGCATGCAGTTCGATTGCCCGTTCATTACGGACCCATTCCATCAGTGACATGGTCGAAAGATCAGCTGTAGTCAACTTACGTACACCGGCCCGTTCCCGAATAACATTCAGGTTCTCTAACGCTTCATCTGTACGATCTAATGCTGCATAACATTCAGCCAAATTCAAATACAATTCCGCCATACGAATCAGAATGATCCGGAACTTGTCACCTGAAGTGGATCCGGAAGACAGATATACCCCGTTCGGCACGATGAATTTCTTATTCAAGAAACCGGTACCTGTTGCATTACGCGTATTAGAAAGTGAATAACCATTCGTATTGGAATTCTTCAAGTTCAGCCATAATGGGTTATTGTTGTTGATTAACGGCATATACTCACAACCGTCATAGGCAATCCACGCATAGTAACGCGGTTCACGACCAACATTAAACTTGACAATATCATTCTTAATTTCCTCGCTATCCAATTGATCTTTCGACAACTCCGGACTGGAAGCTCCCTCATAGTAACGTGTCAGCCACTCGCTTTGCAAATAGAAATCCGGATCTTTAGCAGGAGGAAGACCGTTTTCCGTATAGAAACGGTTTACAGCCGCCCAAGTAGGTGCAGTCCCATGATAGCCTCCGGCCCACGAACCGTCACTCTTTTTGACAAGTCGGTTCGGAAGCCGCGATTTCGAACGACCGCAACCAACATCATTCGCATCATTACCATCACCATACTGAGGATTGATAGCCCAAATAATTTCCTTATTACTAAACCCTTCATGCGCCGTAATCATATACTGGAGCATTCGAACTTGCTTTTTGAACAATTCATTTTCCTCCGTATCCTCTTCTTTCCCCGGAATGAATGGAAGCGGTACTTTATCAATAGCAGCCTTTGCTTCAGAAGCTTCAAGATCGAACAATTTATATCCGGCAGCTTCAGCAGCTGTTAACGCCTCCTTACAAGCCGTCAGAGCACGTTCCCACTTGGCAGGATCATATTTATTGCTAACCAACTCCATTCCATAGCCCGGTGTCTCATAATTTGTGTTCCGCCAGTTCGGATAAACAAATGAACCGTTCCAAAGAGGAGAAGCAGCATAGAGCAGCACACGAGCTTTCAAACTTTTGCAGATAGTGGCATCTGCACGGCTTAAATTTTCAGTTGTCTGTGTTGCCGGTAAAACTTCGGCTGCCGCATCTAATTTTCCGACAATCCAATCTACACAATAATCAAAATGCGAACGCCCCGGAATTTCGGACGGAAGGATGTTTTGATCTACCTTTGTTTCGATGATAGGACAAGGCCCATAGTTTTGCAATACTTTGAAATGATAATATGCTTCGAGAAACCAGCATTCGGCACGGTATTGTGCCTTCTCCTCCTCTGTCACACCTGCCGGGTTCAAACGATCCAACTGTTCCAAAAAGTAGTGGACATATCCGATGTAGTTATATAAATTCTCCCAGTCACCGATATCATCGGCCGCCGAAACGGTTCCGTACAACATTTTCTGCATATTCCAGTCCCAGTCTTTCGGCTCGACATATTCATCGGTGGCCAACGAAGCATCTCCATCACTTTCTCGACAGAAGGTATATCGCGAAGTACCTGAGTAAGCGGTAAAAAGGAAACCTAAAGTTGCTGACTCGTCCTTCATTGTGTCATCAAAATCCGGCTGTGCCGGTGGTATGACATCCAAATAGCTGCAAGAAGGGAATGCCAGCAGACCGGCCGACAAGGCTATCTTGATATATTGTCTGATATTTTTTGTTAGTTTCATCTCGTTATTCTATTAGTTAATTAAACATTAGAAAGTAAATTGCACCCCCAGGTTAAAAGTCCGCTGCAACGGATAAGCGTTCCAAGCCAATTCCGGATCCCACAACTTGAAGGGACTGAATACGGCCAAGTTATCACCGCTGAAATAAACGCGGCACATCGGGAAGGTATAACCCAATTCCAACGTTTTGAAACGAAGGAAATTGCCGTTACGCATCCAATAAGAACTCGGTTGGATATTACCCGCGATGTCAGCATTTGAAGTTCCTAAACGCGGGTAGAGTGCATCCGGATTAGGATTGTCGACCGACCAATGGCTCTCGGCAATCCACGACATCAAATTGCGTGGTAAAGATTCCGACGGACCACCATCGCCACCGGAAGCCAAAAATGGAGCAAAGCCGGAATTGATCATAATTTTACGTTTGGCCGAACCATTGAAGAAGACTCCGAAGTCGAATTTCTTCCAACGAACGTTCAATCCTAACCCATATTGGATACGCGGCATATCACCGTAAGGCGAAAGCATTACCTTATCCTCGGATGTGATCGCACCATCACCATCGATATCGCGATATTTAATATCACCAGGCATCGGCTTCGAACCTAACTGTGTTTGATCAGGCCAATTATTTATCTCTTCTTGACTGCTGAAAAGCCCTTCTGCCACATAACCGGTCAATCGATTCAACGGTTTGTTAGTTTCCGTTTGCCATACATAGGGATAATTCGGTTCGTCAGAAAACTTGTATTCGTTTCGATTATAGGTGAAGTTACCACGGAAGTCGACTTGCCAGTCTTTTCCAAATTGTTTTTTCCAATTGACACTGACTTCGAAACCGGTATTCAACACTTCGCCGATATTGCTCCAAGGCGTACTGCCCCAATAACCGAGTAGCTTTCCGAAGCTGGCACGTTTCATCAAGATACGGTCGCGGTAGTCACGGAAATAATCGAATGTAATGTTCACTTGGTTAAAAAGCGAAGCGTCAAGTCCGATATCCAACTTTTTCACATGTTCCCATCCTGCATTTTGTACGGCAAGAATATTGAAACCATGCCCCTGACGATTTAACCATTGCCCGGGAAGTCCCGAATGCCAAGAGGCACCGCTCCCAATAGCTACTTGATTTTGGTAAAGAAAATGTTGTGCACCACTGTTGAACTGGTCACTACCAACCAAACCGTATGATCCCCTAATCTTGAAATAATCCACATAATCGGCAATCGGCTCCCAAAACTGCTCCCCGCTTAATACCCAACCGAGAGATGCGGCTGGGAAAAACTCAAAACGATCCTCCTTTGCCAACCGTTCGGAACCATTGTAACCGAAATTGAACTCTACCAAGTAGCGGTTGTCATAATCATAAGTGGCTCGTCCTGAATAACCCTGGTTGCGATTAGGCAAGACTCCATTACGATACTCTCTCATCATATACATGAACATGGCAGTCATATTATGCTTGCCAAACGAACGTTTCCAATCCAAACGGGCATCCAAATAGAATGTTTGATCGGCCTCTTTAGTGATGTCAGACTGGCTGATATAATCCGTACCAGTTTGCAAAAGTCGCAAAGCATAGGTATCATTTTCGGGATCGTAACTATCGGGCTGTACCTGATAGTAATAAGGAGATAGCGAACGGGTATAATAAGAGTTTGACCAATTTTTAAAGTTCACTAAAACCTTTGCGCTTAAACCTTTTGTGACAAATCCCAAGTCTTGCGAGATATCCAAAGAGGTATTCAGCGTATTGAAGTTGTCTTCCCTGAACGATCCCATCATGTATTGGTAAGGGTTTTCTCCGTAAGCCCCAGCTTTAATTTCGGCATTACCATAATAAATATGATCTTCTTCGCCAGGGAAATAAGCGGGGAAAGAGACAGGATTGGCATACATCACCTTTTTGTAGATATCAGTAGTCTTATTATTCGGTCCCTTTTGGCTACCGATTTGCGCCATCATACGAAGATTGACAGTCGTCGTATTCGTCAACTTATAACTGATGTTATTTTGAAAATTGTACTCCCAATGGTTAATGTTCGGATTGAAAGCTGAATTGTCCGCAGCATTGAGCAAACCTGTATCATGGTTTGCCTGCAAACTCATATAATAAGTAACACGCGACGCACCACCCGATACGTTCACATTAGCACGTTGATTATAATTTCCACTACGGAAAATCATGTCATACCAATCTACATTCGGATAGACATACGGATTGATACCACTTTCTGTCGCCGCAATGATCTCATCCGAATAACGTGGTGTAATTACTGTCGCGCTACGCGCCTGCTGCGCCTCGTTATAGGTGCGCATGAATGTCGGTCCATCAGCAAACTCCGGTGTATTCATCGGCTGGAAATAAGAAGCCTCGACCGACACGTTGACCGTTGCTTTTGTATTTTCCTTCCCATGTTTGGTTGTAACAAGCATGACGCCATTCGCACCACGGTTACCATAGATTGCCGTCGCCGAAGCATCCTTCAAAACCGAAAAACTTTCGATACTTTCTGCCGGAATACGGTTCAAGTCCCCAGACGATATTTCCACGCCATCCAACAAAATCAATGGAGTTGCCACACCACCAAACGTATTGATGCCACGGATATAGAACGCAGAAGTAGAACCCGGCTCACCACTGCTGTTCGTAGAAATGACACCAGCCAGTTTACCAGCCAGTGAGCTGGTCAATGAAGATGTCGGAGCTTTCAGCTGTATACCTTCCGTTGCCGTAATCGCACCGGTAATAGATACTTTCTTCTGAGTACCGGCACCAACGACAACGACTTCGTCCAAAACTTCATTATCCCCCTCCATCTTAACGTTCAAGATACCTAAGTCACCCACTTCGATCGTTTGTGTCTTATAACCGATATAAGAGATTTCGATTTCATCTTTACCTGTTACTTCAATGGAAAACTTTCCGTCAAGATCAGTCACCGTACCTTGAGTAGTACCTTTAATGATAACATTTACACCGATCAGTGTTTCACCGGTAGAGGCATCCGTAACAGTACCGACTAACGTACGTTTAACAGGCGACTTACTTTGTTGGATTTCAGGGACGGGCAATCTATCTCCCGCATCAGCAACGGCATCCGGAGGACAAGCCCCCAACAAACCAGTACAAAGCAATAAAGCAATTGCAGGTCTCCGCTTTTTTCTAATTGAGATTAAATTCATAAGTTAACATTTTTATTTTATAATAAAAAAATAGCCTAAAGATCCTAAAACACAAAGACTTATAATTTTACACGATTATACATTCTTTATATTTACATTAAGTTCTGCAAGAACTGCGGCTCAAATATAGGCAAATATCCACAACTTTCTATAAAAAAACACACAATAATTTAATCAATTCGATAAAAAGTAAATTAGATTCTTTGTATCATACAGATATAACCAAGATTCTACAACTTATATATTAAATAATCACTCCAAATCACCGCAGTTCTTGCAGGACTATGATAAAACCTACACCATATTGGCACCAAAACTTTTGAAAAACCTAAGGCAACCACATCATCGTTCGTTGCAAACGAACAGTTCCCCACCATTGTTCATGGAAATCAATATATTCCCCCTTAATTTCTTCATAAAAGAAATGATCATATTTTTCAGTCATAGTATTAAGCAAGAAGGAGTTTTTTATCCAATTCCTATTTATAGAATTGCGTAACGGGACATCGGGATAAGATGAATGAAAAAATACTTCATCTTGATTGCTTTTTATCATGGAATAAAAGGTAGAGCAAACTCTAACAGGTATTAGATAATAAAAAGTCATTCATGTATCACAAAACAGCTTGTTTCTTCTTTCTTCAACTTCCCGCCTTCCACTCAGCAGAAAGAGCCTGTAAAAAAACTTCATCATTGACAGGGTTTAAAAGGTAAGGAAAAGAGATGGCATACCCGATCCATCATCATACCATACAAAAGGATTTTACCTAATTTTTGATTTTTTCAAATAAACCTTTTTGTATGATAGCAGTCATATAAATCGTTTTGTAAAATGTAAAAGACAGATTTGGAAGATGATGACAAAAAAGATGAGCTTACTTTTAACCGGTATGCTTTTGTGTTTGGCTCCGGATATAAAAGGTAATGAAACGGACGGAAGGATTAAAGGTATTGTAATGGACGGCGAATTAGGGGGACCACTCGAATTTGTAACCGTCCAGGTTAAAGCAAAAGGTTCGGACAAAATATTGCAGGGAGCCGTTACCGGAAGTGACGGAAATTACAGTATCGGAGGACTGAAGAAGGGGGAATATATAGTTACTTATTCCTATATCGGCTACGCGGAAATTTCTAAAAATATAACAATCAGCAACAATTCTCAAACTCTTAATCTTGGAGAACTCACCCTGGAAGAAGATGCCAACCAATTGGGAGAAGTAGAAATCGTAGCAAAAAAGCCCCAAATGAGATTCGAGCTCGATAGAAAAGTTTTCGACGCAACACAAGATATCGCATCCGAAGGGGGATCGGCCAGTGATTTGCTTGCCAATATCCCATCCGTGGAAGTCGATAACGAAGGATCTGTTTCATTGCGTGGAAATTCCAGCGTAACAGTCTGGATCAACGGAAAAGCATCGGGACTGACAGCAGACAACCAGGCGGACATACTGGAAATGATGCCGGCAGAAGATATCAAACAAGTGGAAGTCATTACCAATCCCTCTGCTAAATACAGCCCGGAGGGAACAGCCGGGATTATCAACATTATTTTAAAGGATGACCGGAAACCCGGTTACTACGGCAGCGTAAAAGCCGGAGCCGATACGGACGGAGGTTATCAGGCAAGTGGAAACATCAACTACAGCAGTAGCAAAGTAGACGCGTACGCCAATCTGAGCTATCGAAACCGGGAAATGAAAGGCGGTGGAATCACAAGTCGTGAAAATACAGCCAACAATAGTTTTCTCGACCAGACCAACAACTCCAAACGACAACACAACAACTGGTTCGGACGTATCGGGGCAACCTGGCACATTACCAAAAGCGACGACCTAGCATTCAACATGACCGGCATGACTGGAGGGGGTGACAACAACGAATCGATCCATTACATTTCGACAGACAAGCAAAAGAATACGGTTTACACCAGCGACCGTACAACAGACGGAAACTCGGACATGAAAATGTACAACCTGGAATTGAATTACTTACACAAATTCTCGGAAAACAGCAATATAGACTTAACCGTCAGCAATAACCAATGGAGAAACGACGGACTAAGCATTTACGAACAATCAACCCGATATACGGACACTGACTTAACCGACAAACAGGAATATCAAACTCAGGAAAACAACATCAAAAACAAAAGCTGGGAAGTTCAGGCCGACTACACAAACAAAATATCCGACGCGAGCCGGATCGAGGCAGGTTATAAAGGGACATTCCAAAGAGAATCCAGCCCTGTGGATACCTATACCGGAACAACTGCTACCGACATCGAACAGGACCAGGCACTTTACAACCGCTTTCTATATAACCAGGATGTGCATGCCTTGTACATGACGTATGGAGGCAAGTGGAACAATCTGAGCTACCAAGCCGGCCTACGTGGAGAATATTGGCGTGTGGATACCCGCTCGCTGGACTTCGACCAGGAATTTAACGGCAAGCCGTCGGAAACTTTCGAGAAAGACTATTTCAAGTTGTTCCCAAGTGCCTTTATCTCCTATGCCCTCCCTAAAAACAATGAAATACAAGTGAACTATACCCGTCGCCTACGTCGTCCTTGGGGTGGACAATTAAATTCATTCCGCAATATTTCCGATGCCTCCAACATTTCTTTCGGTAACCCGGAACTGACACCTGAATATTCCCATTCTTTCGAATTGAATTATATCAAGACCTGGGAATCCGGCCATACCCTATCATTATCCGGCTACTATCGCTCGACAGATGACGTGATCCAGCGCATTCGTTTCTTGAACACGGCAGACAATGTAATGTACACGACCAGTGAAAACGTAGCCCGCCAGCAAAACAGCGGTCTGGAAATCGTTGGAAAAAACAATTTATTCAGCATCCTTAGCCTGACAACGACCGTAAACCTCTACTACTCCAAATTAGACGGTTTCAGCTATCTGCCCGAAGGAGCGGAAGCTCCTGTCACTGGAGAGGAGGATGAAAGCTTCAACTGGAACGTACGCATGATTGCCAATGTCAGTCTTCCTTGGGGTGTTTCCCTACAGGGCACAGGCAACTATAATTCCAAGCGCTTGATGGCACAAGGATACCGCGAACCGAACTACTCAGTCGATCTTGGATTGCGCAAATCTTTCTTAAAAGACAAGTTGACGTTAAGTATCAATGCACGCGACTTGCTGGACTCCCGCAGATTCCGCACCATTACATCCGGAGACGGTTTCTGGCAGGATTCCGAGAACTGGCGTGGTGGCAGAAGAGTTGGTTTTACCCTGACCTACAACTTCGGCAATATGAACAAGAAAAAAGACAAAAGCAGGAGCGAGGAACCGGACATGTATGAAATGGACTAAATAAAAAAGAAGGGATAAACCTTTGCCGCACTTATCCCTTCTTACCTACATCCTCTTATCTTTCAAAACAGGCATCGAAGGCATGTGCCGACGGCAGGAAATCCACCTGTTTGACAAAAGCGCAAGACTCGCGTGCTCCATGTTCACGATCCATGCCGCTATCTTCCCACTCCACCGAGAGCGGACCTTGATAGCCGATATCGTTCAAAGCACGGATAATTTCTTCAAACCGGATCTTTCCACGTCCTAAGCTACGGAAATTCCAGAAGCGGCGGGCATCGCCAAAAGTTGAATGGCCGCCGAACACGCCGATCTGTTTCGGAGTATCGCTCCAATACACATCTTTCATGTGGACATGGAAAATACGATCCGGGAACTGGTTGATGAAGTCTACATAATCCACTCCCTGATACCCCAAATGGCTCGGATCGTAATTAAAACCGAAAGCCGGATGATAATCGATCGCTTCAAGAGCCTTACGGGCAGAATAAGTATCGAACGCGATCTCGGTCGGATGCACTTCGAGAGCGAAACGGACACCTAACTTTTGATATTCGTCTAAAATCGGAATAAAACGTCGGGCAAAATCAGCATACCCTTCATTCACCATCTCGTCGGTAACGGGAGGAAAGGAGTAGAGCCATTGCCAGATCGAACTTCCCGTAAAACCAACTACGGTGTCGACTCCCAGCATTCTAGCGGCATGGGCTGCCTGAATCATATTTTCGACCGCCCGCAGGTGCACTCCATCAGGATCGCCATCGCCCCAGATATAATCAGGCAATACGGATTTATGCCGTTGATCGATATTATCACATATCGCCTGGCCGACCAGATGATTCGAAATACAAAACAGTTGCAAACCGTACTTATCGAGTGTCACCTTGATATTCCGATAATATTCCGGATCTGTCTGCCGAACATCCAAATGAGATGGTAATCCCAATTCAACACCGTCAAAACCAAATGATTTTGCTTTTTCACAAATAACATCCAGCGGTAAGTCTCCCCACTGCAATGTACATAATGTTACAGGACGTGCCATGTTTTTCGTTCTTTTTAAGGTTAATACATTGTGTCTGTTCGACAAATATAAAATATCTTTTTAAATTCATCTACAAATATTTTTCATTTCTGATTATTTATCTTTCCTTTGTAACATTATAAACAACTAAAAAACTTAACTATGAGAAAGAAAGTGTTTTTTGCACTTGGCTGCGTACTCTACTTGACAGGTTGCGACAGTTCTTCACTCGAAAAAGTCATCCCGCAAACAAAGTTTTTCCCCATTCAATTCAGCATTCAGATGGAAAAAGAGATAGTGTCTTTTCCCACCCGCAGCATACCGAATAACGTGATTCCGGAACCGACGGTTTCGAAAGCTGGAGAGAGCGACGCCGAATTGAACGAAATATGTTCCACCATCGAATATGTAGTATTCAAAAACGAAGATACTCCTGCATTAATCAAGCACAAGCAGTTCACTTACAATCCCACCGATCTGGATGCGGATTTCAGTTGCATATATGACAGTTTGCCACAAGGCGACTACAAATTCTACTTTTTAGCCCACAATTCAAAAAACGCTGTATTATCCGGTTCAACTTTTTCTTTCGACAGCATCTCGGATACATTCTACGAAATGATATCCCTAAACATCGATGTTGCAGAAATCACCAACAAAGATGTCTCTCTTCAACGTATCGTCAGCCGTATTGAGTTCATGGCGACCGATTCGGTTTCCGACATACTGAAACAGTTCGATATGGAGATCGACGGAATATCCAATCAGCTGGACATCGCCACCGGTCAGGGGATAAAAATCCCGGATAAGCAAATCCTCTCCTATACATTCAAGAATAATGAGATCGGAGAAGTAAACAAAGTACATTCTTTTTATACTTTCATACCTCCCACCGACAATAAAATAGCCGTCCGCCTTTCGGCCATCGCCAAAAACGACGAACCGATCCGGGAACGGCAAATCGACAATATCATTCCGGAAAAAAACAAAATCATCCGTTATAAAGGCCGCCTCTACAGCCGTTCCGAATCCGACGACACATTCCAGATCAGCATCTACAACAATGGGAAATGGGAAGAGACAACCGATATTGAATTGCCTGATTACGAATAAAATTTGTATAAACACATGCTTTCCATCAACAATACGGCCGCACAAACATTCCTCTATATCGTTTTAATTCATATCTTTGTCATTGAATGATTAATATTTGGAATCATGATTAAGAAGAATATACTCGGTTTATTATTTCTGCTGTCCGCACTCTGTCTGTTCAACAGTTGTGAGGATGATCCGTATTATGATGATTACGGCTGGGCGACCGATGCATTATGCAATAATACCTGGGTTGATTTTTATACCAATAACAAAGGGTACGAATGCGAACAACGGCTCGACTTCTATAACGATCATACGGGAGAAGATTTTACAATTATCTATTATCCTAACGGTATGACTGACGAATTGAAAACAAGTTTTTATTGGGACTGGAAAGACGAATATTTCGATTCTTTCTATGTCGAATATGCAAACGGGACTGATTATTACGAGGATGTTCGAATAGGTAACGAATATTTAAAGTGTTTCCTAAACGGAGACCGGGTGACCTTCGAGGCATTCCACTGGTAATAAAAAAGGCAATCGTAACGATTGCCTTTTTTATTGTAGCTCCGCCGAGAATCGAACTCGGATCTAAAGTTTAGGAAACTTCTATTCTATCCGTTGAACTACAGAGCCATTTTTATAATAAGTGCGGCAAAAGTATAATCTTTTCCGCAAACTGGCAAGTATTTAAAGGAGCAATATGCTAATCGAACAGACTTTGCATGACGGATAAGGACTTTATTTCGGGAAAATCCGGCAAATGCAGGCGATAATATTCAAGAATACGGTTTATGACACTCACACGATCCTGCCGGGAAAAAGAATACAACGACATATTCTCGAAGCTGATCTTCAGCAACCGGGCAAAAACCACACTCTCCTGCCGGTTCAGATAATGGCGATGCATCGGTATACGATCGACAAACACGCCATTCAACATATCGAAGCAAGAACCTGCCACATATGATTCGACGTTCGGATATATCCCCAGATAATGCAAGAGTCGCAGCAAAAAGACCAGATGAAAATTCGCCACCCCCTTATCCGAAAGCTCTAACAATTGTATCGACTCGAACAAATACTCGAAAAGGCGCGAATCCGGCTCCGTCTCCTTCACCACGCGGAAAAGGATCTCGGAAAGGAAAAGCGCAAGTATATTTTTCACCGGATTACAAAACACGTCCGTCAACGGATAGCAGAGTTTCGTTTCACGGATACGATGCAAATCCCGCTTATTCAGATGCTCAACCTCCATCTCCACTACCGAAAGAGGCATGAACAACGCTTTCGAGACAGAAGATTTCTTTCCACGGGAACGGGCAACCAGATAAGAAGCACGTCCAAAAGCCTCCGTGTACATATATATAATGGAGTACTTATCATTATATGGAATGGAATGCAGGACAATCCCACGCGTTTTACACAACATATCACTGAAATTTGGAAAACAAAGTTACAACATTTTCCTTCTCAGCCTTGTTTTATTGAATAACAAACTACTAAATTATAAAGAACATATAAACATGCAAGAACTCACGCTCACAACCCCATCACTGCTATTTTCAGCAGTTTCACTTATCCTATTGGCCTATACAAACCGTTTTATTTCGTATGCGAGCCTCGTACGCACATTGAAAGAAAAGCATCAACAGACACACGACCCGAAAGACATCGCCCAGATAGCCAATCTTAGGAAACGGTTATACCTGACACGCTCCATGCAGATATTAGGTCTGCTAAGCCTACTCTTTTGCGTGGTCTCGATGTTCTTCATCTATATCTCATGGCAAATCATAGCCGCCTGGATATTTGGAATAGGATTGCTTCTATTGGCAGCTTCGCTATGCGTATGTATCTGGGAAATAAATATTTCCGTCAATGCTTTAGAGATACACCTACAGGATATGAGTTCCAAATAGATGTTAAATACGACTAACCCAAAACTTTTTTCTTTCAAATATTTTGTCAATTTAAAGAGAACATCTATCTTTGCACTCGCAATCGGGAAATCAACAATCCCAGAGAGCTAAAAGTAAAAACTTTGACATGATGGCCCGTTCGTCTATCGGTTAGGACGCAAGATTTTCATTCTTGAAAGGGGGGTTCGATTCCCCCACGGGCTACAATAAACAGGATTAAAGAATAAATAAAGAGAATAGCTAAGAAATGGCAAATCACAAGTCATCAATTAAGAGAATCAGACAGACCAACGCAAAGCGTCTGCATAATAGATATTATGCTAAGACTGCAAGAAATGCAATGAGAGTTTTGCGTGCTACTGAAGATAAGAACGAAGCTCAGGTTCTGTTCCCGAAGGTGTGCTCTATGTTGGATAAGCTTGCTAAAAAACACATTATTCACAAGAATAAGGCAGGCAACTTGAAATCCAAATTAGCGAAGCACGTCAACGCACTTGCAAAATAAGGTATTATACTTTATATAGTATAAAGCCGGACTGGTTAGCCCGGCTTTTTTAAACCTGATGGCCCGTTCGTCTATCGGTTAGGACGCAAGATTTTCATTCTTGAAAGGGGGGTTCGATTCCCCCACGGGCTACCTTTTTTAAAGAGACAAAGTTTGACTTTGTCTCTTTTTTTGTTATACACCTCCGTTTGACTATTTTCACACTCCCTATACCTTCTAAGTTAATTATTTTCACTATATTTGTTAGCTTTTTTAGACAGACAGATAATTACAGATTTTAAACGATAAAGACTCATGAGTGAAGAAATTAAGAATACTTCCACAGAGTACTCTGCGGATAGTATTCAGGTACTTGAAGGGTTAGAGGCAGTGCGTAAGAGACCGTCCATGTATATTGGCGATACCAGCGAGAAAGGTCTCCACCATTTAGTATACGAAGTTGTTGACAACTCTATTGACGAAGCACTGGCCGGATTTTGTACCCAAGTTGACGTAGTGATAAACGAAGATAACTCCATCTCTGTTACAGACGATGGCCGTGGTATTCCGGTAGATATTCATGAGAAAGAAGGCGTGTCAGCGCTTGAAGTCGTATTGACCGTGCTCCATGCAGGAGGTAAATTCGACAAAGGCTCTTACAAGGTTTCAGGAGGTTTGCACGGCGTAGGTGTATCCTGTGTAAACGCACTTTCCACTTACCTGAGAGCAGAAGTCCGCCGCGATGGAAAAGTCCACATGCAGGAATTCTCCTGTGGTAAGCCACTTCATTCTATCGAAGTGATCGGCGAGACAGATGTGACCGGTACAACCATCATGTTCAAACCGGACGGAAGTATCTTCTCCGTGACCGAGTATAAGTACGAGATTTTAGCTGCACGTCTGCGCGAGCTGGCATTCCTGAATGCAGGCATCACACTTAGCCTGACAGATAAACGCGTCGTAAAGGAAGACGGCAGCTACAAATCTGAAATATTCCGTTCGGAAGAAGGGTTGAAAGAATTCGTTCGCTACATCGACCGCTCCAAAGAGCAACTGATCCCGGATGTGATCCACATCGTTACGGAAAAGCAGGGTATTCCGGTCGAAGTCGCCATGACTTACAACACTTCATTCAACGAAAGCGTATTTTCGTATGTAAACGATATCAACACCATAGAAGGAGGTACTCACCTGGCCGGTTTCCGCCGCGGTTTGACCCGTACGCTAAAAAAATATGCCGACGACTCCAAGCTGCTTGAAAAAGCAAAGGTTGAAATCTCCGGCGACGACTTCCGCGAAGGTCTGACAGCGGTCATCTCTATTAAAGTGGCAGAGCCACAGTTCGAAGGGCAGACCAAGACAAAGTTGGGAAACAACGAAGTAACCGGTGCCGTAGACCAGGCTATCGGCGAAGCATTGGGCTACTACCTGGAAGAACATCCTAAGGAAGCCAAGATAATCGTCGACAAAGTGATCCTTGCAGCCCAAGCACGCCAGGCTGCCCGCAAAGCTCGCGAACTGGTACAGCGCAAATCACCGATGACAGGCGGCGGTCTTCCCGGTAAGCTGGCCGACTGTTCTTCAAAGGACGCCGCACTTTGCGAGCTGTTCCTCGTCGAAGGAGACTCTGCAGGCGGTACAGCCAAGCAGGGACGCGACCGTAACTTCCAGGCCATCCTGCCGCTCCGCGGTAAGATCCTAAACGTCGAAAAGGCGATGGACCACAAGGTATTCGAAAGCGAAGAAATCCAGAATATCTTCCGCGCAATGGGTGTCACCATCGGTACCGAAGAAGATCCGAAAGAATTAAACCTGAGCAAACTGCGCTACCACAAAGTGATTATCATGACCGATGCCGATGTGGACGGAAGCCACATTGCCACCCTGATTCTTACTTTCTTCTTCCGCCGTATGCGTGCGCTGATCGAAAACGGATATGTCTATCTGGCCACTCCTCCTCTCTACCTATGCAAGAAAGGCAAAGTGGAAGAATATTGCTGGACTGACCAACAACGTCAAGCATTCATCGACAAATATGGCGGCGGTAACGAAAACCAGATCCACACACAGCGATACAAAGGTTTGGGAGAAATGAACGACCATCAGTTGTGGGATACGACCATGAACCCGGAAAACCGTACGCTGAAACAGATCACGATCGACAGTGCTGCCGAAGCTGACCAGATATTCGCCATGCTGATGGGTGAAGATGTCGGCCCGCGCCGCGAATTCATCGAAGAAAATGCAACGTACGCAAACATCGATGCGTAAAGATTTATGATTTATAATTTATGATTTATGCACCGATAATAAATCATAAATTATAAATCATAATTCAGAAATTATAAATCATAAATCATAAATACATGAAGCTCCGTCGTCCGAATTTAGAGGCCATCTACAGGGAAGTAGATCATTATATTCCGAAAAAAGAAAATCTTCAACCTCCCCGTATAGGAATATCCGCCAATCGGAAAGACGGACTTTCCTGCATAGCAGAAACCTATGTACAGGCGGTACTGAAAGCTGGAGGTGCTCCGGTTCTGATCCCGGTCATTACGGATATCGAAGCGTTGACGGCAATAGTGAACGGGTTGGACGGGCTGGTCATGAGCGGTGGTGGCGATATCAACCCGCTTTACATGCAGGAAGAACCAATTCCCGCCTTGCAGGATGTAGATACCTACCGGGATGAATACGACCTGATACTGCTCCGCTTGGCGACCAACCGCCAGTTGCCGGTCATGGGAATATGCCGCGGCCACCAGATACTGAACGTCGCATTTGGCGGCAACGTATACCAGGATATCCATACCCAACACAATCAAAAGCTACTGAAACACAGCCAGACGCTTTCCCGCGAACAGGTTTCCCATTCCGTCACACTGAACGAAGGCCCCTCTAAGCTCCGCACCATGCTGGACAGTGAAAAAGAACTTTTGGTCAACTCTTTTCATCACCAGGCAATCAAAGAGCCGGCTCCCGAATTTATCACTACGGCGACAGCTCCCGATGGGATCAACGAAGCGATGGAGCATCCGGAAAAAGAAATATTCAGTGTCCAGTGGCACCCCGAAGCGATGGCTGCCAATGACGATGAACAGATGTTGAAACTTTTCAAGCATCATGTCGAATCGTCCCGCCTATTCAAAAAGGCCAAATACATCCACCACAGGAACGTGACGCTCGACTCCCATACCGACACTCCAATGATCTTTCCGGGTGAATTCAACATCGGGTTGAAAGAAGGCGGTAAGGTAAACCTCCCTTTCATGGAAGAGGGGCTGATTGACGCGACGATCATGGTAGCCTATATTCCGCAGGGACCGAGAGACGACGCTTCACTGCTGAAAGCGACGGACTTCGCCATGAACCGCCTGCAGGAAATACACCGGCAAATGGAGTTGAACCGTACACGCATGTGCATCGCCTACACGCCACAGGAAGTCCACGTACTGAAAGCCGCCGGAAAGAAAGCGATCATGTTAGGCGTGGAAAACGGATATGCGATAGGCAAGGACATCGAGAATATCACACGTTTCCGGAAAATGGGAGTTTCCTATATCACTCTCTGCCACAACGGGAGCAACGACATATGCGACTCAGCAAGAGGAGACGCGGAATGGAACGGCCTCAGTCCTTTCGGGAAAGAAGTCGTCCGCAAAATGAATGAGACAGGGGTATTGGTCGATATCTCGCATGCCGCCGAAAGTACCTTTTATGACGCACTTGAAACAAGCACCTACCCGATCATCGCCTCCCATTCTTCTGCCCGCGCGCTTTGCAACCATCCGCGCAACCTGACGGACGAACAACTGAAGGCGCTCGCCGAACAGGGAGGTGTCGCACAGATATGCCTCTACAAAGGATTCATCAACGAAGATGCCGAAAAAGCGTCCCTGAGCGATGCGATCCGTCATATCGACCACATCGTGGACCTGATCGGGATCAACCATGTCGGGATAGGTTCCGACTTTGACGGTGACGGCGAACTGATCGGCTGCCGGGCGAGCAATGAACTGATAAACATCACAATGCGTCTTCTAAAAGAAGGATATACAGAAAATGATATTGCTAAAATATGGGGAGGTAATCTGTTGCGCGTGATGAACAAAGCGCAATCCGCTCCCGATAACTCCTTATAAACGACAAGATATGACTAAACTGATTTTATTATTATTCTCCATGACCCTGTTCGCATGCGGTCAGAAAGGAACCAGCGAGACAACAGTTCCCGTAACGGAAGTAAAGAAAGCTCCAGCAACAACCGCCCCATTGTTTGATGCGGACAGTGCTTATGCTTATGTCGAGAAACAAGTATCATTCGGTTATCGCGTCCCGAACACGCCAGCCCATAAGGCTTGTGGCGATTACCTAGCATCCGAGCTGAAACGTTTCGGAGCACAAGTATACGAACAGGAAGCTACACTTACAGCTTACGACGGAACCCCATTGGAATCACGTAACATCATCGGTTCCTTCAATCCCGATAAAGACAAACGCATCCTGCTTTTCGCCCATTGGGACACGCGTCCTTATTCAGACCACGATCCCGACCCTGCCAACCATAAGAAACCGTTGGATGGGGCTGATGACGGTGCAAGCGGTGTAGGCGCCTTGTTGGAAATCGCCCGACAAATAGGAATGAAGGCTCCCGAAACAGGGGTAGACATCATCTTCTTTGATGCCGAAGACTACGGGACCCCCGAATTTGCTAAAGACAGGTACAACGACACGAGCGACACCTGGTGCCTCGGCAGTCGCTTCTGGGGGAAGAACCCGCACAAACCGGGCTACAAAGCCGAATTCGGTATTCTACTCGACATGGTCGGTGCCAAAGATGCGGTCTTCTATAAAGAATACATTTCGATGAAATATGCCGCCCGTTATGTGGATGAAGTATGGGAAGCGGCCCGTAACTTAGGATACGGCAAATATTTCATCAACGCAAACGGCGGAGGCGTGACAGACGACCATGAAGCAGTCATCGAAGAAACCGGTATTCCTTGCCTGGATATCATCAACTATGATCCGAACTCGGACAAAGGTTTCCGTGACCATTGGCATACGCAGAACGACAACATGAGCAATATAGACAAAAACGTACTGAAAGCCGTCGGCCAGACAGTACTCGAAGTTGTATATAACAGATAAAAGATAGAAAAGAAATGACAATCAATGAACTTCAAAACAACGTCATCGAAGAGTTTGCAGACTTCGACGACTGGATGGACAAGTATGCGTTACTGATAGACTTGGGTAACTCGCTTCCCCCTTTGGAGGAAAAGTATAAAACGGAAAGCAACCTGATCGAAGGTTGCCAGAGCCGTGTTTGGCTGCAGGCGGATTACGTAGATGGCAAGATCCTGTTCAAAGGCGAGAGCGATGCGGTAATCGTCAAAGGGATCGTCTCTTTGCTGATCAGCATCCTGTCCGACCACACCCCGCAGGAAATACTGGATGCCGATCTTTACTTCATTGAAAAGATCGGCTTGAAAGAGCACCTCAGCCCTACTCGCTCGAACGGCCTGGTGGCAATGGTCAAGCAGATGCGCATGTACGCGCTGGCATTCCGTACTAAGGAACAGCAAGGGTGATCTCCAAACCACCTATGTTTAAAATCAAAAAGCTCTTTCTTTTTTTAGCAAAGACAAGCACATAATTCCGTAAACACCCCCATGTTACCCTCCTTAACACCCGGATGTACCAGCTCTCTACACCCGGATGTAAAGGATGGCAACATGGGGGTGTCCGGCAACTAAAGTACCGTGCCGGACAATAAAAACCAACAGGTTTTACCTATTTTACAGCCGTTTTTTTTGGAAAATGATCGAGTGATTTGCAGGGATGGGAAAAACTGCTATTGCCGGTGATAGGGCAGTGATAGAGAAAACGGGCATGTATCACAGACGAAACAAATTGAATATCAACCTGTAAAAAGAAATCAGTGACACAGTGACAGAGGAAATGGGAAAAACCTAAAAGGCTTTCTTCAGAAGCAAAGTCTATAATGGAGATTATACCGACGAAGAAACAGTCTACTTAAATTCAAGAAGACCGATAAATGGCGAAATTCCTTCCTGGCAACATTTAGAAGCGGCAGATCTCATTCATGATTATGAGAGAGATCGGCTAAAAGGTAAACTGAAAGAAATCGCCTCCGAATTGAAAGAAGATTCCAATCCGGTCATCATGCTGATCAAACAGAAACAAAAATAAAAATTCCGTCAGAACTTCAACTCCAACTGTTCCGGCAGCAAAGTAAATGTCTTGCGATGATAAGGAGTTATCCCGCATTCCCGGATGGCTTCACGATGGGCTTTTGTGGGATAGCCTTTGTTTTCCTTCCAATGATAGGCGGGATATTCCCGGTCGAGACTGTCCATATAATCGTCACGATAGGTTTTCGCCAGGATGGAAGCGGCGGCAATGCTTAGATATTTGCCGTCTCCTTTTACGACAGTCGTATGTTTGAGACCGGGATAAGGCGTAAAGCGGTTCCCGTCGATCAACAAATGTTCCGGCTTGACCTTCAACTGGTCAATGGCCCGGTGCATGGCAAGGAAAGAGGCTTTCAGGATATTGATCCTGTCGATTTCTTCAGGCGTAACGATACCAACAGCCCAAGCAATCGCCTCCCGCTCGATAATCGGACGGAGTGCATAACGTTTCTTTTCGCTCAATTGCTTGCTGTCATTTAAATCTTCATTATGAAAGTCCGGCGGTAAGATAACCGCAGCGGCATACACCGAACCCGCCAAACATCCACGGCCGGCCTCATCACAGCCGGCCTCTATACGATTTGCTTCTAAGTAGGATAATAACATGGTTAATCAACTTCTTCTATCAAATTCATCAAATGGCGGGATCTTGTCGGTAATCCCACAACAAATGGATAAATACATAAACTAATGAATACCAGTCTTTCTCTTCATTATCCAGGGACGGAGGACGAAGTAAGAAAACAGCGTAGCGAGAGTAACACCGCAGATATTCGCAAGGAAATCGAACCAGTCGCCACCACGGTATGTCGTACAATATTCCTGCAAAAGTTCGATTGCTCCGCTCATCAAGACCGGGCACAGGACGGCTCCGATCCAAGCATGCCACAACACATCGTCGTATTTGCGATGGTTGCGCAGGAACTCGATCCACAGCATACCGGACAAGCCGGCATACATACAGAGATGAGCCACCTTGTCTATCCCCACGATTTTTCCGACCTCCAGAGAAGGCGGTTTAAAGAAAGAGAGATAGATCACCACTGCGATAATCGTCAGGGAGATCGGATATTTCTTCAGGTAATACAACATCACTATTACTCCATTCAATATATTCAGAACATCTTCCGCACCCGTTCGATACCGGCGGCAAAAGCGTCTATTTCTTCTTTTGTATTATAGAACGAGAAAGAGGCTCGAACCGTCCCCTCAATACCTAAATCCTGCATCAACGGCTGGGCACAATGATGTCCGGTACGGACTGCAATGCCCAAACGGTCCAGCAACATCCCCATATCATAATGATGGATATTGCCTACCAGAAAAGAAAGTACCGCCCCTTTATGCGCCGCCTGTCCGAAAATGCGCATACCGTCGATCGCATTCAGCTTATCGGTCGCATAACGAAGCAACTCGTCTTCATAGGCCGCAATATTGTCCATTCCCAAACGACCAACATAGCGCAAGGCTTCCGCCAAAGCCGTACTTCCTATATAATCAGGCGTTCCGGCCTCGAACTTGAAAGGCAATTCGTTGAAAGTCGTCTTTTCAAAAGACACGGAAGCAATCATCTCCCCTCCTCCCTGGTACGGAGGCAACTTGTCCAGCCATTCTTCCTTGCCATACAGGACACCGATACCGGTAGGACCGTAAATCTTATGACCGGAGAACACATAGAACTCGGCATCCAAATCCTGCACATCCACTTTCAGATGGGGAACGGCTTGCGCTCCGTCGATCAGTACCGGAACCTCGTGATTATGGGCTTCTTCGATAATCTCCTTTACCGGATTGATCGTACCGAGCACATTCGACACATGTGTAACCGAGACAAGTTTTGTCCGTTCCGAAAAAAGACTACGGAACGTGTCCATGCACAACTCGCCTTTTTCATTCATCGGAATCACTTTCAACGTGATCCCTTTACGGGCAGCCTGTATCTGCCAGGGAACGATATTGGAATGGTGTTCCATCACCGAAACGATCACTTCGTCACCGGCCGACATACATTCGTCGGTAAAGCTGGAAGCAATCAGGTTGATCGCCTCTGTCGTCCCACGCGTGAAAATAATCTCGTTGGAAGAGCGGGCGTTCAGGAATTGCTGCACGGTCTTGCGTGCATCCTCATGCGCTTCCGTCGCCGCCTGGCTCAGGAAATGAACGCCGCGGTGAATATTGGCATTCACATTATAATAGCCACTCTCGATCTTTTCCACCACACAGCGTGGCTTCTGGGTTGTCGCTCCGTTGTCGAAGTAAATAAGCGGCTTATCGTATATCTTATGATCCAGAATCGGGAAATCCTTCCGGATAGACTGTACATCTAACATGACTGTAACTATTTAACTTAATAACAAGCGTCAAAGATAGTATGTTTAACAGTAAAATATACTATTCATACAGTTTATAAGCTAAAAGTTTTGTTTGTACTAATCAAATTTATGCTTTTGTTTCAAACGGAAACACTCTAAGATGTGTCATGATAAAGAATTAAAGGTCTGCGGGACATTGTGGTCCATCATTATTTTGAAATTGATATTGATGTTATCTGGTGGATATTAAGTAATGAACTCCAATCGCTAAAAAAGGCGATCATCTCCAAGTTGTCCGATTTATCCGAATACCCCCTCCCCTTTTCATTTCTTCTTCTGATAGAAACGCACCCAGTCGATCTCCATCTCGACAGGCAGATCCGATGAATCGACTGCTCCTACCCAGCTTCCGCCTAACTGCATGTCGAGCAACAGATAAAACTTTTTGTCTGTGAACGGGAACTGGCCTTCCTTGTCCGTCTCGATGCGAGGATAAGCGAAGGTGCGGGTTTCGTTGATAAAGAAAACGAGACTGTCCTGATACATTTCTACACTATAGACATTATAATCATCGCGGTTGATAAAACCGATACCGCCCTGCTTCGGGTTATCTTTGATTCCCAAAGTGTACGTATAGGCAGAATGAACGGTCTGATAAGCAATCGTATCATTATTCAAGCGTTCCATGATGTCGATCTCGCCACCATTCGGCCAACCCTCATTTTCTGGCAACAACCAGAATGCTGGCCATGCGCCAGTTGCCCCATACAACTTGGCACGGATATCCAGGCGCCCGTCGGAAAAACCGACCTTGCCCTTCGTATAAACGCCCCCCGTGATAAAAGGAGCCGTGTCAGCCGGCAAACTGTAATTGACTAATCCACGCAAAACCAAATTGCCATCGCGCATAGTATAGCAGGAATCGAAGTCCGACATATAATTATTCCAGTCTGACTTTCCACGCGGTATCTTACTCCACGAAGCCTCATCGAAATGATCCTCCTGGTCGAAGTTTTCCTCCCAAACCAATTTCCACCCTTCCTGTTGCGACCGGCAACCTGCCATAATCGACAGAGCCACTGACAGTCCTAATGTGAATAATCCTTGCTTCATTATTATCAACCTATTTTTATTTTTTTGCAAAAATAGTTCTTTTCAACGCAAAGGTACAGAGAATCCTGTTCATTTTAAACATCCAACTCCGTACCTCTGCATTTTATAACTACTCTTTTTCACCAAACTCCGACTGCTGCCGTTCCACCTCTTTAAGTTTCAAGGTGTTCAACTCCTTGCGCAGACGTTCCACTTCCCGTTCTGCATCCGTTTTGGAAGCGGTGTTCTGTCCGGCCGAAGCACTACCAAGCGGGATGCGGGCAGCATCCGCAGCATCATAGACCAACGGGAAAACAGACGGCTTCGATTCGAACTCAAGTTCACCACTTATCGGCATTTGCGAACCTTCGAACAGGACACTCGCCGTAATCCGTATCTTACCCGGTTTCAAGGTAGACTGAACCAAGACAGGCGCAGTTCCCCATTTTACGGGAACCGGATTTGCCAGTACTCCTGGACCACCTAACAAACGTCCTTCACCTTCAATAGAAAAACGGATATTATAGTTATTCAGCCGTTTGATATTCCCATTCTTATCAGCGACGGCTGCCACTACCGTAACGAAATCGGAACCATCGGCTTTCAGGTCCGTGCCTTCATTATCCATCCACAACAGGATTTTTTCGGGGCGACGGGCAGGTACGACTTTATGTGTAGCTACGACCTTGCCGTCGATCAAACCCTCGGCAAGCAGATAGACATCATCTTGTTTTTGAGTTCTTGAAAAAGCCTTGTCCACCATAAAATCATAGACATCCGGGAAAGTGATAACCGGAGAAGGCATTCCGGGACGGTTCTTGTCTTTCTTATAAGTATAAGTCTTTCCACCCTTGTTGAACGTGAGACGAACCTCGTCACAATTGGAATAGACCGTTACATCCTTGCCGGAGAAAGGCGTCATCTCATGGGCGATATACACCATCGGCCCGCTTCCGGCATTTCGGTCATTCTTGACTGCCGGACGTTGCGCCATAAACATATAATATGAATATTTCGGCTGGCGGAAGACATCCATCAAACCACCATAGAAAGGATCAGGATGGTAACCGCGCTGATGGTCGAACGAATGCCAGAGACAACCGCCGACATGCTGCGGAGACTGCTTATAAAGAACATCGTAGCTGGTCACCGGATAATAAGGGCAGGCATAATGCTGTGCCTGTACGCGCATCGGCTGTTCTCCCCAGTTACGGGCTACACGACTCGGCGAATTGTGTGAGCTCCAATCATCCACATTGTCGCCCCATTCGCGGGTAAAGTAGGTCTTCGTCGGATCGATCTCTTTCGAAGCATCCTGCATATTGGCGGGATGGGCAAAATAGACCGGGAAATTCTCATGCCCGCGTGCTTCGCTGTCACTTCCGCTATAACAATAAGGATACGGATATTCGGCATCCACGATATCA
The DNA here is from genome assembly GCF_025151215.1 of Parabacteroides merdae ATCC 43184. Taxonomy (NCBI): domain Bacteria; kingdom Pseudomonadati; phylum Bacteroidota; class Bacteroidia; order Bacteroidales; family Tannerellaceae; genus Parabacteroides; species Parabacteroides merdae. The sequence continues at coordinate 4,142,780 of NZ_CP102286.1, read as the reverse complement.
CGGGTGTTCTTGGCGAAATCAGCCGGATACCAAGTCTCGTTCAGGATCGGTTCCCACAGCCAGACCGAAGGATGGTTACGGTCGCGGCGCACGACATTGCGGATATCGCTATACACACGCTGTGCAAATTCGGGCGCGTCATTCCAGAACTGCCAGCCGGGCGTATTGACGATCACGAACAAGCCCAACTCATCGCAGGCGTCCATAAAAGCCGGATCTTGCGGACAGTGAGCATTACGGATGATCTCCATCCCGACATCTTTCAGTTTCTTGGCATCCCGCCAATGAATACTATTTGCGACAGCGTTTCCGACAACCGCAAAATCCTGGTGGCGGTTAGCTCCGATCAACGGTTTGCCGTACGGTCTGCCATTCAGGTAGAAGCCGTCTTTCCCTTTAAACTCAATGCTGCGGATTCCGATACGGCGGCGGTAACCGTCGATCACATTTCCTTCCTTATCAAGTACCCGCACCAGCAGGTTATACAAGGTCGGTGTCGAAGGGGTCCAAAGCATCGGCTGCTTCACCGGCATCCGGTCGGAAACAGTAGTTGCCCTACCCACCTTCACCTGTATCTTGTCACTCAGCCGGGCGACTTCGGTGCCATCCGGCTGCAACAGCATATATTCCACCCGACCGGAAAAAGGGTTCTTCGTAGCATTGCGCACATGTATCTTTAACTGAACTTCCGCCAAGGCATCCGAAACCTTTCCGAAAGCGACGAACAAGCCGCCTCCTGCTACCTCGTTTTCATAATTTGGATCGGTGATAAACACATTGTTATGCGCGATCAACCAGCAATCCCGGTAGATGCCGCCGAAATAGGTATAGTCCAACACGTCCTGCGCCTTTCCGGGAGGATAGGAAGGATCGTCGCTGTTATCCGCCCAGACGGCAATCACATTATCGCCATTCCAATCCAGCACATCCGTCACATCGGCTATGACAGGCAGGTAACCGCCGAAATGCTCCGTCAACAGTTTGCCGTTCACGAACACCTTACTTTTGCCCATAATGGCCTCGAAATGCAGAAAAAGTTTCTTCCCTTTCAGAGCGGCATCGGGCGTAAAATGCTTGCGATACCAGACCTCCCCTTGGTAATTGATACAACCACTCGCCTCGGTCGGCAAATATTCGATACCGTCCGGCAGGGAGACAACCGTCCAGTCTTTATCATTAAATTCTTTTGTTTCCGCACCTTCCACCGCACCTTTATGGAAGCGCCAGGCAGGATTCATCGAATAGACTTCCCGCCCGCTATTATCGAGGCGGAAAAAGCCGGCTGTCGAAAACTCCGGCTGCCGGGCTGCCCACAGGGACAGGCTAAGCCAGACAAACAGGATACTGAATGTAATTTTCTTCATGATATGAATATTTATAATTTTTCATTAAGTGATATATTAATATAATGACGTACACATAAATGATGATTTACACCATTTTATTTTTATGCATCATTAGAACAGATCGTTTGTTCTTATTGTCGCCCGACAACGCCCCCGAAATCTCCAGTGAGGCCATTGAAGTACTTCAATGAGGCCAAAATATTTTTTTGAACGTTTTGAAGCTGTACAAAGTGTTCAAATTATTTTGAGGGGACGTTTTGTAAGCCACAAAGTGTCCAATTCATTTTTTTGAAGGGTTTGATGTCGTACAAAGTGTCCAAATTATTTTTTTGGTCATTCCGTACGACTATTTCATCCACGCGCGGACTTTCTTCACCATCGGAATCTCGTAATAATACCACCAATCGCTATTGTTCGTTTTAGAAGCCAGATGATTGTGATGGTTCAGATCAGAGATGAAACCTTCAGGCTGCTCCATGAAGCGAGTTTCGGAATAGACCGATTCCAGGTTGGAGCGCATGACATCGAAATAACTACACACCTCTGCGACTTTCTCCAAAGCCGCTTCCCGGGCTGCATCGTCCTTTGCCGTGTCATAAGCGTTCAAGGCCAGGATGAGGCGCACCGGATAGTTTTGCAGGTTATTCGTCTGTTCATAGACTTGCAGCGTATAGCGATTGCGTAATGCCTCCGCCTGCGCCGTTCTGATACCCTGGACTATCTTCTCGTAACGTCCGGCTTCAATCTTTGCCTGTGCAATTTTATCTTTATACAGTTCGCTCCATGCCCCCGGTTTCGTCTTGTCCGGCAACTCCATCAATGTGAAAGCAGTCGTGCCCCACGCCGGATTGCGGCGTCCGGAAGTCACCAACGCGCCATCGAAGAAAAAGACCGCCTTCTCCAGTTCATCCAGAAAGGCCATCCGGTTATCCTCCGGGCGAAAACCATATTCCCGCTGTGCATGTGCTTTTTTAAACGCTTCGATATCCCGTGCCGACGGATTCCAACCGAATTCTCCTTGTGCAATGAACCCCCTCCATACCGTTTCCAGATGCGGCGAACCGTCATCCCAAGCAGTCGCCAATATTCCTTCCAGTTGATTGTCGGCAACCAACTGGCTGAATCCTTTCACGTATTCCGAACGGGTATTCCGGCGCGGCATAAAAGGCGAGTCACCGGCAGAAGCAGCCGTCGCCCCCATCACCTTCAGCCCCTTATCATGATACCATTCCAAAAGGCGTCGATGGGCAGGCGTCGTCGCATCCTCATATTTCCAACGCATATACACGCATTCTTTCGGAAACAAACCGATCGCCTCATCCAGTTTGTCGGTGTTCCAGACCTTCACCACTTCCTCTTCGGATTTATCGCTTAACGCAAGTTCCCATATACCGGCATATTTTAACGGCATATCATCCCAAAATATAGGAATACGACCATGGTCTACAGCAAACTGGCAGACATTCTTCAACCAGATCATCTGCAATTCGAAAGCAGTCTTGCCTGTAGCCTTGCAACGGTCGTCGATTCCGATCGCCGTGATCTCATCCCCACCGACATGCAGATATTTCCCGTACGGCATGGCTTCAAGCGCATCCAGATAAAGATCGAACTGCACCTCGTATGTACGCGGATCGGACGGACAGAATTCCCAATCGCTGTCCGGATTCTCACGCAGTTCCCAATGATGTTTCAATATAAAACCGGCATGGCCGAGTCCTTGCACAAGTGGACAGATCTCGACATTCCGTTCCTTCGCATACCGGCAGAGCGCCTGCATCTCCTGCTTGCTGATCGCATTCGGAGCTGCGACTTCCGGACGGCGAGTAAAGCGCAGTTTATCTTCCAGTTCCCAGATAATCGCATTCACTTTATAACGTGCCAACCTGTCGATCATCCGGTAATAATATTCCATCCGGTCCAGATGATGCTTCGTATCAAGATGGACGGCACGGTAGGCGATAGCCGGATAATCAGTTATCTTCATCTGCGGAATTTCCAGGTCAAAATCCCGGCTATCTTCCAACAACTGCTCTAACGTTTGGCAACCGTAAAACAGTCCGGCTTCTGTGCGGGCCGTGACTGTCACACCTTTATCATTCACCTCCAAAACATATCCTTCGGGCGAATCAGGCACGTTCGATTCGGAAAGTTGTAAGAACAATCCCTTTCCCATATGTCCTGCACGGGGAAGGACATCCGTCAACGCTCCCAATATAGGGACAAGTGTGTCTGATGCGGCCGATACAAATTTAAGATCGGTATACATAATTCCTTTTCCCGGAAGCAGTTCGACAGATTGAGGTTGGGGCAGGAGCTGAAACGCCTTGTCCAAGCCACGGGCACAGAAGCCATTTGTCATAAACAACAGACTTATGATTAATAGTTGTATTTTCATGATATACGTTATTTTTATCAAAGATACGGGACTCAAAAAGAAAGTCCTAATAAATAAAAGAAGAAAAGGGCCAGCCATAACATGTTTTACACCATTACAACCGACCCTTAGAATAATACCTATTAAAAAACGGTCAATCACCAACCTTCATTCGGGGTACATAACGGATTTGTCTCCAACTCCTTGGATGGTATAGGATAATAATAATAACGATTCGTATCCCCGACCTTACCAGTCATTAATTGTTTATACCGAACTTCATTACAAGTCTGCATACGCTTTTCCAACAATCCCCAACGGCGAAGATCGTAAAAACGTTCCCCTTCCACAAAGAACTCGATGGCACGCTGACGCTCCAAATCATTAAAGACAGCCTCATACGTCTGTGCTCCGCTATAGGGGTTCAAATTAGCCCGTTCACGAATCTGATTCAAATACCCGATTGCCATCGGCAAATCCTGCTTTCCACGTAAATAAGACTCAGCAAGCAGAAGAAGCACATCTGCATACCGTATCGCCCGTTCATTGATGCAAGACATAGGCGGATCAGCCTCCGATTCGGCCGTATTCCAATTCTGATATTTCAAAATCCAATATGTATTCCATCTGTCTTCTGCAAACTTCTCCCGAAAAGGCTTCAAATAATACATACATCCTTCATAATCCCAAGCAACCGATGAACGTGCACGATAATCAAAATTTCCATCTTTATCTTTTTCTTCCAAGAAATAATCCATTATTTGCGGGGTCGGATTTGCCTCATATCAACCACTGGCTTCCGGTGCCGCATATTCTTTCGGACGTGTATTCGTTTGAGTCGAATTGATATTCTCTCCATCTCCCCAAATATCCGTTCCACCAACCGGCTCCATCAACAATTCGAAAATACTCTCTTCATTGTTTTCGTGTACATCATCAAAATTCCATGCAAAATCCTCTACCAAACGATACGTATAAGGTGATTTTGTCAAAGGTTCCAATATTTCAATTGCCTTATCAAAGTCTTCTTCATATACATATATTTTACCCAACACAGCATACGCTGCACCTTTTGTCGGTTTTCCGATAACATCATTCTTCACCGGCAACAAAGAAGCCGCAGTAAGCAAATCCTGTTCAGCCTGCGACCATATCTCGGCCTGAGAAGACTTTTCCAAAGGGAATGTAGAAGGAGACTGAGAAGCTGTCAGACGCAAAGGTGCATTTTTAAACTCTTTTCCTAATTGGAACAAATAGAACCCGCGAATAAACAAACACTCCGCCTTCACCTTATTGACGAAATCCTCTCCGAATTCTCCTTGCTTCTCTTCCAGCTTCTGCATGATTGAATTCGTTCTATACAATGCATTATAGAATTGATAAAACATCCCTTGTGAAAGAGAATTACCATTTGTATTTGTAAAATAACAGGCTTGAAAGACATCGCTGATATCGTTTCTAAACTCCACTTCGTCCGCACGAGCAATACGCATCATTACACCACGAGTTCCATAATATCCCCCGTTTAGAGCATTTTTCAAAGGGGTATAGCATGAAGTCAAAGCCAATTCAAAGTCAGCTTCGGTCTGCCAGAAAGTATCTTCGGTCGCCTTGTTCGGATTCATCTGCTCCAACTGAGCGTCGCACGAAGTACACAAACCTGTAACAACCATTATACAAGATATAAAATATAGATATATTCGTTTCATACTGTTATTTTATTTAAAATGTGACATTCAAACCAAACATAAATGTACGATTAGAAGGATATATAAATTCATCGAAACCACGAGAATATACATCTGAAGAATTCACGTCCGGCGTATACCCCGAATAAGAGGAGATCGTAAAGAGATTCTCCGCATTGACATACACACGAGCTTTCTGGACAAAGCCATGAAACCAAACCGTAGGCAAGGTATAACCTACCTGAAGATTTCTCAAGCGGAAATAAGAACCGCTCTCCAAATAACGGTCGGATTCGGAACGGGCATTCCTATTCGGGTCGGTCCAAATCAGCCGAGGAGAGGACGCATTTTGATTTTCAGGCGTCCAATAATCCAAAGTACTTGCCAAATAGTTCGTACCACGGGTCACATCCGTCAATTCCAATTTCGTCGCATTATAAATTTTATTACCAGTGACACCTTGGAAACCAATCGAGAAATCAACATTCTTATACGTAATATTACCATTGATCGAATAGGTGAATTTCGGGAATGGGCTGCCACAATACACACGATCCTCATCATTAATCGTTCCGTCATTATTTGTATCCTTGAAACGAATATCGCCGGGTTCGGCACTCGGCTGAATCAGAACCCCATCTTTCTGATGAGCTTGCACCTCTTCCGTGCTATTAAAATAGCCGTCAGTAGGAATCAACCAAAAACCACCTATAGGATAACCGGCCAACGTTCTGCTCGTATAAGTTCCTCCATGAATCGTCCCACCGGTAATTACCTGCGATTCTGCCCCCATTTCCACCACTTCGTTTTTATTATAAGTTCCAAGGAAACTTACACCATAGGACAGATCCTTATTCAAAGACTCATTCCATCCCAAATTAAATTCAAATCCTTGATTACGGATCTTACCTGCATTACGAATCGGATCATTAGCACCTCCCGTAGAAATAGGAATAGGCACATTCAACAAGATATCTTTCGTATTCTTTACATACCAATCGGCAGTCAAAGTCAAACGATTACGCAGGGCCATAAAGTCAATACCGACATTCGTCATCGCCGTTTCTTCCCATTTGATATCCGGATTGGCAAACGTTTTTGGGAAAGCACCTTGTATCAGTCCGCTCTTTCCATCCGGATAATTAATGCCGGTCGTAACAACAGACACATATTGATAGTTATCAATTTCCTGATTACCTAGCACCCCATATCCGCCTCTCAACTTCAACTGATCCAACCAAGATACGCTATTCTTTACAAAATCCTCTTCTGCAATATTCCAACCAACAGATACCGATGGGAAATTACCATACCGATAATTGGAACCGAACTTAGAAGAACCATCACGGCGAATGGTCGCAGTCAACAAATAGCGATTCTTATAAGAATAGAAAGCACGTCCTAAAATGGAAGTCAACACGCTGCGGCTTGAATTACCACTTACGGCCAATCCTTGAGATGCGGCATCTATTTCAGTAATTCCAGTCGGCATTCCTTGCCCGGAACCTTGCATATAACGATACCGGGAATCCTGATATGTATATCCGACAAGAGCCGACACCTTATGGTCTCCGAACGTACGATCAAAAGTCAGCAAGTTTTCGACCAAAATATTACGTGTACGGGTCTGCTGTTCCGTCACCGCTGTTATATCATGTTTTGCCAGCCCGAAATCAAACAGACCTTCATAACTATTATAGCGATAAAATTGGAAATCCGGAGTCAGGTTTAACTTATATTTCAGACCTTTCATTAATTCTACGGAGACATAAGCATTTGCAAATATTTTTACATTATCACTATATCTCTTCATTAAATTATCGTCCACCATACCTAACGGATGAGTCAAATTCACAACGTCTCCGTACAAGCCACCATATCCACCTGTCCGGTTTTCATCATATTGTTCCCATGTCGGAATAGCCTGCAACGTATGTCCGACCATTCCCCCTCTAATGACCGAATATAAAGGATTACTTTGATCATAAGTCAACACGACATTTGTCCCAGCCTGGAAAATACCCTTCTTGAAATCCTGTTTGCTCTGCAACGTGTAACGCTGGTAGTTCGTGCCTTTCATCACGCCGTCCTGATTCGTATACCCCACACTATTATAGTAGGTGGAATATTTACCTCCTCCCTTCACAGAAAGCGCATAGTTTTGCATCAATGCCGGACCAAACATCAAGTCCTGCCAGTCATTATCCGGTTTTGAAGCCAAATCCTGTGCCATTTCGAGCGGACTCAATCCGGCCCCTTCTGGAAACGGTCGTCACTTCCGCCCAGCCGGCAGCATCCAATAAATCCAGATATTTGGAAGGCGAACTGACGCCGACATTGGCCGATAGATCGATAATCGGTTTCCCTTCCGTATTGCTTCCCTCTTTTGTCGTTACTATAACGACGCCGTTAGCTGCACGTGAACCATAAATCGCAGCCGAAGAAGCATCTTTCAACACATCGATACTGGCAATATCGTTCGGATTGATATGATCGATTCCACTCATATACATACCGTCCACGATATACAAAGGAGAAGAATTGTTCAACGTTCCGATACCACGGACCATGACACGGGTACTACCGCCCGGCGCACCACCCTGCGAAACGATATCCACACCGGCAATCTTACCTTGCAAGGCCTGCCCGATAGTAGTGTTGCTCTGTGTATTCAAATCATCTGTGCTCACGTTAGCTACAGAACCGGTCAAGTCCGCCTTTTTCTGCGTACCGTAACCGATCACGACAACTTCATCCAGCGTTTTCGTATCTTCCAATAATACGACATTGATTGTTTTTTGGTTACCGACAACGATCTCCTTTGACAGGTAACCAATATAAGAAATATTCAAAACCGAATTAGGATCGGCCTCGATAGAGAAATTACCATCTATATCGGTAACCGTACCATTTGTAGTACCTTTCACCACCACGTTCGCTCCAATGATCGCTTCGCCGTTATTATCGACAATCCGACCGGTTAAGACATGTGTCTGCAGTTGAGCGGCAGCGATCGCATCCCGGCTTTTCGAAGACAAAATAATATGAGTTCCTTCCATTTCATATTCGACACCCGCATTCTTGAACAGGTTATCCAATACCTCTGAAACAGGTTTCGTTTTCGCCTTTACCGAAACTTTCCGGTTAACATCTACCTGGTTATTATAGATAAACAAATAATCTGTCTGACTTTCAATCTCATTTAGAATTTCCTCTAACTGAGAATTGTTCTTGTTAATACTAACCCGGGCATTCTGCGAATGTGAATCTTCAGCATACGAACAGAATACGCAGGCTCCCAAAAGGAATGTGGATATTCGCATAGTTCTCAAGATTTTTTTACCTGACGGAGTTTTCGGATAATATCCCCCCGACAAAAAGTTTTTTTTCATACCTTTGTAACTGATTTGAAGTTAATACAATGAATTAAAATTGTGTTGATTGGAATGCCGGTAAATGCCCCCCAGCGCTTGCCGGCATTTTTCTGTTATTGACTGCCTGTTTTCATGTTTCCTTTTATTTTATAAGGTTAATACTAATTATTGTGTTTTTTATTTCTGTTCTTCTATTACTTGTGTTCACCTAATATAAATAATCTGATTTTCATCGTCCCGTTCATACTTGAAACGAATATCCCTCTGCAATACCCTCAACGCATAGTCGATACCGTCTGCTTGCCTGAACTTTCCCGTGAAATAGTATTTCAATACATTCTTATTCTCAACAACTATGCTAACTCCGAAATATTTCTCCAGATCATTCATGATCGAGAGGAATGATTCGTTCCGAAAACATATCAGTCCTTCTTTCCAACGATAGGGATTGTAATCGTCAACCGGAATGACTTTCAGCCTGCCGTCCTTTTGCAGGCAAGCTTTGCTGTCCGGCTTCAACATCAATGTATCCCCCAGACCGATACGGGAGGCAACTCGCACACTTCCTTCCATCAACGTAACCTCGAAATCGTCTTTATCGGAATAGCCTTCCACATTAAATTTTGTTCCCAGCACTTCCATATTACATTTGCCCGTTTCCACGATAAAAGGCCTTTTCTTATCTTTGGCTACATCGAAATAGGCTTCTCCGTCTACCGCTACCTGGCGTACGGACTTGTCGAACACAGCCGGGTAAACGATCTTCGTCCGAGCATTCAGCCAGACATTCGTCCCGTCCGACAGCGTGATGTTCACCCGTTGTCCGGTAGGAACATAAATGGATTGCATCGGCACAACTCCATTTTTATCTGAAACAAATTGATATAATAAGCTAAGCCCCAATGTCACAGCGACAGCTACCGCAATCTTGATTAACTCAGTTCCAAGAGAACTCAAGCTCCATGACTTGTGTCGCATCTTTTCTTCGATCGTTTTTTCATCGCCAAGAAGCAACATCGAGTCGAATATCTTTCTCTCTTTCAAGAATTCTCGTCTGTTTTCCGGGGAATGTTCCATCCATTGCCGGATCCGGACTTCTTCTTCATAAGAAGCGGCTCCTTCAAAGAACTTATATAACGTTTCCCTGTCCATTTTTCATCTTTTTACTTATGCTTACATAATACTAACAGTTCACAAGCCTATATCCCCAGTTAAAAATGGAAAAAATTTCATTTTTATATTTTTTCTTCCGATATCGAATACCATAGTTCTCTTGGAACTACGTTCTTTTTCAAGAAATATCCGTTCCAACCAGAACCCCTGTTTGTCATCATTCACAGTCTTGGAAACCTGCAATAATAGCTCCTTCCAAGAAGGATCGGGAATATTTTAAAATACTCTCCTGAAAGATTCCGAAGCTCTGAACGAAGTTGTAGTGTAACCGCACCAAAATCATAAGGGACAATCAATCCTTGTCTTTAGTACGGGTATTTCTATATAAAGTTTTTTGAGCAAAACAACTATCATACTATCATAATCAAATTTATATAATTGTAAAACAGCATGTTACTCCATGATAGTTCCTATTTTTAACTATCATTTATCTATCATAACTATCATGGGTAAAAATAATAAATCATTATATATCAACATTCTATCAAATTTCAGATATATTCTGAAGCTAATACAAAACAGATTAAATAGGCTCGTTTTTTCATGAAGACAAGCTACTTTTTGGTGAAAAACAACTTGAAAAGTTTCTTCAGACCCGGGTGGAAGGGCATGGGAGATCCGGGTGTGGAGGAGGTGGAGACCCGGATCTTCGTGAAACCGGAACGGGGATGTGGAGCTGTTTATCTGCCTTGTTTGAGGAGATTTTATGCACTGTTTCTGATTATAATCCAGTGGAATACCTGCTTTTTTAACCACGGTTTTGGTGAGGTTGCCCTAACGAAGTTGCGGTAAGTTTCCGTTATTCTAACAAAAATATTATATTTGCGACCATACAGCACAATTATGCAGGAAGATGAAAGCAAAATAAAATGGAGTCAGTTCCTAGCCGGCGATAATGAGGCTTATTGCTGGATATACAAAGTCTACATACAAATGCTGTTCCGTTACGGACACAACTTTACCTCCGATACGGAACTTATAAAAGATTGCATCCAGGATGTTTTTACCGGATTATACAAAAACAGAGAGCGTCTCATCGTTCCCAATAATATCAAAGTGTATCTGTTCGTTGCCATAAAAAACTGCATCCAACGAACTCTTTATAAAGAATCAATCTATGAAAGAAGTGCAATGGAACAAGTTCCATTTTTACTCGAACCAACTGTTGAAGACGAATTCGTCAATAATGAACAATACAATAATCAACAAAAAAAAGTTAAAGAAATCCTTTCTATTCTGACTCCCCGCCAAAAAGAGATCATATATTACCGATTCATTCAAGAAATGAGTATGGAAGATATCTGTATATTGATGGATATAAACTACCAATCTGCACAAAACCTAATACAACGGTCATTAAAAAAAATCAAACAAAATCACAGTTCTTTCGGATTATATCTTCTACTGCTCTACCTTTCAATGAAATATCAATAAATATATCTTTTTTTAAAAAAAGATTCTTTTTAATGAGTATAAAACAGAAAACAATGTCTCCTTATATAAAAAAGCCTTTTAAACAAATGGGGAAAGACTATACGAAATATAAGGCAGACGAGTTACTGAACGACGATTATTTTCTGCAATCGGAATTATATCCGACAGAAAATAATCGGAAGTTTTGGTATCAACTTCAGCAAACAGACAACACTTTTTCCAAAGAGATCGAAGTCGCTCGCCTTTTTCTTAAAGGCATAAAAAATTACTCAACAAATAGTATCCTATCAATTGACGAAGAAAAAGAATTATGGAAACGCATACAGACGGCCAATGCATCATACGAAAAACACAAAAAGAAAATTCATTTTCTAAAAATAGCAGCTTCTGTCGCAGCATCCTTATTGATAATTTCCGTTTATGGATGGCATACTTTACATGATCAGAAACAAGTAGTTAATTATGAAGCAATGATAAATTCTATCCCACAAGTAGATAATCCATCAGAGAATGTTCAGCTGATCCTTTCAAAAGGGAAACAAATATCTATTGAAGGGAAAGATATCCAATTGGAATATACAAAAGAAGGAAACATTAATGTAAACTCTGAAGAAAAAAGCATAAAAAAAGAAGAGGAGAAAAACGATGGAATCCAATCTTTCAATCAACTAATTGTCCCGATAGGTAAACGTACTTCTATTACATTTACTGATGGAAGCAAAATTTGGGTGAATTCAGGTTCAAAAGTGATCTACCCCGCTCAATTTACCACCGATAGTCGGGAAATATTTATAGAAGGAGAAATCTATCTTGACATAGTACATGATGAAAAAAGGCCTTTCATTGTAAAAACCAGAAAGATGGAAATCAGAGACCTTGGTACTCAGTTCTGTGTCTCTGCCTACAATAATGATGCAAACAGCCATGTCGTACTGGTAAAAGGAAAAGTTGAAATCGAAACAAAAGGAAAAAGGAAAAATACATTAAGTCCCAATCAGTTGTTCCTGTATGACAACAAGAAAGACAAAGAATCCGTACACCAAGTAAATACACAAGATTATGTTGCCTGGAAAGACGGGTATTATCAATTCAATCACCAGAAGTTAGACACTGTACTGGAAAAGCTCTGTAAATACTATGGGATCAAAATCCATTGGGACGAAAAAGTCGGTGAACTCACTTGCAGCGGAAAGCTGGATCTGAAAGAGAATCCGGAGAAAGTACTCAATGCTCTTCAGAACGCAGCCCCGATCAAAGTTGAGCAAATAGACGAACAGATTCATATTTTTATTGTTAAACATTAAAAATCAAAATATTATGGGACCTTAGATTCAGAGGAATAAAATTTTAGAAATTTTTCCTCAACAGTAAAATTACATGTATTAAAACCGTATTATAAACTTAAATCGTAACACAACATGAATAAGAACATCAGGTTTCCTCAAAAGGAAAAACAACCTAAAAAACTGATACGCGCCATGAAGTTTTTTCTACTTTTTGCACTCTTGACAACAGGATCATGTTTTGCTTCAGAAACATATTCTCAAGAAGCATCATTCTCTATGAACTACGAAAACAAAACGATTAAAGAAATTATTAACGAAATAGAAAACAACAGCGAATTTATCTTCTTTTACCTAGACAAATCTATTGATCTGAACCGTAAAGTATCTATCAATGTAAAAGAACAGAAAATAGAGACTATCCTTGATCAATTATTTTCCAACACGGAAAATAATTATTCCATATCTGACCGTCAGATAATCATTTCTAAAAAAGAAACACCTGTAAATACTAAAACAAATCAAAAAGACACACGTACAATTTCAGGTATTGTAAGAGATAATATGGGGCCTGTTACTGGTGCTAACATTGTTATCAAAGGAACGACCAACGGAACAATCAGTGACCTAGATGGAAAATTTACCCTGGAAAATGTTCCTGCCAACGCAATCCTGCAAATTTCCTATATCGGTTATCTTCCACAAGAAATTACAGTTAACAACCAGTCTTCTTATAACATTATGTTGAAAGAAGATAATCAATCACTCGACGAAGTCGTTGTTGTAGGTTACGGTACAGTTCGTAAGGCCGATTTAGCAGGCTCTGTAGCAGTTTTGGACAATAAGGCATTCAAAGATCAGCCGATCACACAGATATCAGACGCTTTGCAAGGTCGGGTGTCAGGCGTTCAAGTACAGAGCAGCGGTGTACCTGGTGGAACTGTTAAGATTCGCGTCCGTGGTTCCGGTTCTATCAATCGCAGTAACGATCCTTTGTATGTAATTGACGGTATCGTTCGTGAAAGTGGTCTGACAGGTTTGAATCCGGAAGACATTCAGTCCATGCAAATATTAAAAGATGCCTCTTCTACAGCCATTTATGGTTCCCGTGGTGCAAATGGGGTCGTTCTAATCACGACAAAAACCGGTAAAGCAAATGTCCGTCAAATCATGTTTGATGCACAAATTGGTGTCGGTACTGTAGCCAAACGTTACGAAACCCTCAATCCATATGAGTTTGCAACACTATATAATACATATCGGAAAGAGACATTCTCACCTGAACAGTTGTCCGCATTTCAAAACGGAACAGCAGGTACAGACTGGCTGGACGAAATCTTTCAAAATGGCATCACACAGGATTACAAACTAACTCTTTCAGGGGGTAGTGATAAAATCCAGTATATTATTTCTGGTAACTACGTCGGACAGGAAGGTGTTGTCAAAGAAAATACAAACAAACGTTATCAGGCACGTGCCAATATTACTTCTCAGCTGACAGACTGGTTACACCTAACGGCCGATGTAAATGCATCTCACAATGTGAAGAGAAGTGCCGATTTCAGCGCAGCAAAAGGTAATATTGTCAATATAGCAATGAATTATGCACCGGTACTCGGAATCATGAATGAAGATGGCACCTATACACGTGACCCATACAGTGCTATCACCCAATTGAATCCGGTAGGTCTGCTTAATGAGCAAATCGGAGAATCAATGAGAGATATCGTCAATGCTCATATAGACTTAAAATTCAACATTTTGCCTGGTTTAACTTTTACGACTAGCAACGGTATTGATTACAACGATGTAAAAAATTACTCTTTCGCTACCACAAAAGTATCCAGTTCAAGCAGTATGAGTAACAATGATGCGTACCGAATGACTTTACAAACGACAAATAACTTAACCTACAACGGTAAATGGGGCGACCATGCTTTGACTGCTACTGCCGTTTACGAAGCTACACAATCAGAATACCGCTATATGAATATCAGTGGGAATAATCTGATGACAGAAAGCGTGGGATGGTGGAATGTAGAAATGGCCGGCACCCGCAATGCGAAAAACGATTATTCAAAATGGGCTCTGATGTCTGGCGTAGGTCGTGTAATGTATAACTACAAAGACCGTTACATGCTGACCGGAACGATTCGTGCCGACGGCTCATCGAAGTTTTTCAACAATAAATGGGGTTGGTTTCCTTCAATTGCAGCCGCTTGGTCAATGGGCAATGAGAACTTTATGCAACATCAGAATTTCATACAAGACCTCAAGATACGCGCCAGCTACGGTTTGATCGGCAGCCAAGCCATCGATCCGTACGAAACATTGGGATTAATGACTCAAGCCATGTATGCATTCGGAGGAAACGCTTATTATACAGGATATTGGATTGGACAAACTGTTGCAACACCTGATTTATCATGGGAAACGACTCACCAATTCGACGTAGGTTTAGATTTTTCCATTTTGAATAGCCGATTGAATATATCTTTCGACTATTTTGACAAACGGACAAAAGACGGTCTACTAAAACGAACAATTCCAAATTATGACGGTGGAGGTTCTTACTGGGTGAATGCCGCTGAAATCAGCAATCGTGGTATTGACTTTTCTATCAATGCAAATATTTTCGAAAGCTCAGATTTCAGTTGGAATACGAACTTTAACGGTACTTATTTAAAGAATGAAGTAAAAGATCTGGCGGGTTTGGACTTTATCCAAGGTGCGAATATCGCTAGCGGAATGTTTTCCACAGATGGTGTCACCCGTATAGCAGTAGGACAACCGATCGGTGCATTCTACGGTTATGAATGGACTGGATTGGATGCAGCAGGTAATGACTCATTCGTTGATCGGAACAAGGATGGCATAATCGATAGCAAAGACCGTACCTTTATTGGTAAAGCCACTCCAGATTTCACTTTGGGATGGAACAATAGCTTACACTGGAAAAATTGGGACTTGAACATATTCTTTACTGGCTCATTCGGAGCTGAACGTTTCAATATGGTACGTTATACCGGTACCTCCATGACTGGTGACTTTGCTTTCATCACTCTTAAAGAGTATTTGAATGATAATTTCGATACAAAAGGACAATCAGCCCGCTATCCTTCCGTAAATGTTAAAGGTAATAATTATCAAGCAGCTGCAACATCTACAAAATATTTGGAATCAGCAAATTATTTCCGGCTAGACAATATCAGCCTGTCATACAATCTACCAAAAGCAGTCTCCAAATTTGCAGATCTCCGCTTTACATTTAGTTGTCAGAATTTATTCACTATAACCAACTATAAAGGAATGGATCCAGCTGGTATTTCATTTGTAGATACAGGTACAGGCAGTGTGGATGTAAACGATGGTATCGATCTTGGAGCTTATCCGTTAACTCGTTCATATACATTCGGAGTTCGCATGAATTTCTAACTAAAATAAAGCATAATTATCATGAAAGCAAAATATATATTATATACTTTAGGCATAGCCATGTTGTCAAGCTCATGTAATGATTTTCTTGACGAAGATCCAAAAGGCAAACTTACACCGGGAACTTTTTTCTCAACACAAGATGAATTGACAATGGCAACTTATGCGCTATACAAAAATGTCTGTTTAACACAGACCAATACCAATCCAACAATTCCTTCTTGGTTAGGTGACGATGTAACAGCTAACCCAGGCAGTAACAAACAAGCTTACGCAGAAATAGATGCCTTCCGAGGTTCAGATGCCAACAAAGGAGTAGAAGCAGCTTGGTCTACCTCATATGTCGTGATCAAAGCGGCCAATTATATCATAGAGAATGGCGCTAAAACGCCTACAACTCCAGAAGAAATAAATATTGCATTAGGTCAGGCCAAATATTGGCGTGCAGTACATTATTTCTGGTTAGTTCGTCGTTGGGGAGCCGTTCCTCTGATTTTAGACACCGAAGTCAACTACGAACGTCCTTTAGCCAGCATACAAGAGATCTATGATCAAATTGTCAAAGATTTACAAGACTGCGTTACTACGCTTCCGACCGATTACTCCAAACCTCCCCAGAAATATCAAGGGGCCAACATCTTCATTACCAAGCAGGCTGCTCAAGCAACGCTGGCTGCCGTCTATATGGCAATGGCAGGCTGGCCTTTAAAACAGACACAATATTATGCATCCGCTGCAGAACAGGCAAAAGCGGTTATTGACGGTGTAAATGGCGGAACATATGAATATATTTTAGAGCCGGAATATAAGTATGTATATGCTCCAAGTCATAATTATACGAATGAAACAGTAGTCGGCATCAATTTTTCCAGTGCTGTCGGAACTTGGTCAGAAGATTCACAGATGACAAATAGCCACTTATTCGAATCACTTACCGGATGGGGAGATGCATTAGGAGAAATCAAATTTTGGAAAGAATTTCCTTCCGGTCCTAGAAAAGATGCAACCTACAACCCAAAGATTCTAGAGGGTAACAAAGAAGGAGGCAAATTGTTGGATTGGTGGGATGAAAGTATTCCAGAACAACAACCCATGTTCTGCGCTTTTACCATCAGTGAAGACGGTGGGGATTATGATTATACAAAACCAGCCAATACCTCCTTAATGACCAACGATCACCGCCATCGTCTGATTCGTTATTCGGAAGTATTACTATGGTATGCCGAAGCACAGGCTCGTGCCGATGGCACACCGAACGCAATGGCTTATGAATGTATAAACCAAGTACGTGAACGCGCCGGTTTAGAACCACTACAATCAGGTATGAGCGGTGAAGCTTTTGCTAATGCAGCCTTGAAAGAACACGGTTGGGAAGTAGCTGGCTACTTTGTTGCTTTGGTAACCCGTCGCGATGACCAGATGCGTATGGAATTACTAGAACAGGCATTCAATGAACGTAAAGCCAACACAGCTATCGAAGTAGCTCCTGGCGTTATGCGAAAGGAAAAAGTGGAATTGCCGGCTTCTCTTACCTGGCAAGGTGAAAAATCCATTTATCTGCCATATCCAGCATCCGACACCCAACTGAATCCTAATTTGACTCGATGAATTTACCTTTCAAATTACGGTATTAGTCAAAATGCAACTTGTTGAGAACTGTTCGGGAATAAATCTCGAGCAGTTCTTTATCCCCTCAAAATCATCCTATTATGCATACTTAATAATAAATTAAAGTTGTGACACCATGAATTCTAAATTTCTATCAGCGTTATTGTTATGTGCAACTCCTCTTTTGGCTCAAGAGGTTCACATGAAATCTGTAACAGAGAAAATACCAACCTATCAAATCGGTGCCCCGGAAATCGATCCGATTTTTTTTACTGGTCGTGTTTATCAAGGAGCAGAAGGATATATTTACCCTTATCCCCTTTATGATATCCTAACAGAAAAGAAAATTGAAAAGGATTATAATGTACTCCGGTTGAACAATCAGTACGTAGACATTGCTATTCTTCCAGAGATCGGAGGCCGTATCTTTGCAGCCTCCGACAAAACAAACGATTATCCTTTTTTCTACACCCAAACAGGAATAAAACCGGCCTTGATTGGCATGTTGGGAGCATGGCTTTCAGGTGGTGTCGAGTGGAATATTCCCGATCATCATCGTGCCAGCAGCTATATGCCTATCAATTGGACAATGAAAGAAAATGAAGACGGAAGCAAAACCATCTGGGTAGGAGAGACAGAATTGCGTCATCGACTAAAATGGTCGATAGGTATATCAGTATATCCTAACCGTTCTTGGGTAGAAGCCAAAATCAAAGTGATTAACCCAACCCCGATGATCCAATCGATGTTATATTGGGCTAATGTATCCGTCCATTGTAACGATCAATATCAAGTGATATTTCCACCTGACGTACAATTTGGTGCCGATCATCATAAAGTATACTTCACAAATTGGCCGATCGGAGAAGCGAACCTCGGCAGCGGAAAAAATGCCAATTTATCTTGGTGGAAAAACTTTACGGGAAACTCCCGTTCTATTTTTGCCTGGGGTAGTGAAATGTCTTTCCTCGCGGGCTATGACTATGGAAAAGATGCAGGAACAGTACACGTAGCCAATCGGCATATCGTCCCCGGAAAGAAATTTTTCTTATGGGGGAACAATGCAAACGGCGAAATGTGGAACAAAATACTATCCGACAACGACGGACATTACCTTGAGTTGATGGTAGGCGGTTACTCCGATAACCAACCTGATTACAGTTGGATAAATCCAGGTGAAATCCGTGAATTCAGTCAAATCTGGTATCCGATAAAAGGTATCAAAGGCGTAAAAAATGCAACGAAAGACGCAGCCGTAAACTTTGAACCAACTGAAGGCAACAACTACCGTATAGGTTATTGTACAACTACTTCATACAAAAACGCCCGCGTTGTCGTAAAATATAAAAATCAGATAATACTGGATAAACAGGTCAACATTGATCCAGACAAATATTTTCTTGATCAAATAGCCGTGCCTGATTCCTTAATCCCCTCGATGCTCTACACTGCACTTTACGATGCAAAAGACAACTTGTTAGTCGATTACCGTCCGATCGTACAGGAAGAAAAAAAACTGCCAAAAGTTATCGACGGAACCAAACCTGTCAAAGAATACAAAACAAACGAAGAACTCTATCTGGCAGGTCTTCGCATCGACCAGTTCAACAATGCCCGTCTGGATTATATGGATTTTTACAACGAGGCTCTTTTACGTGACTCAATGGATGCACGTGTAAACATCGAAATAGGAAAACATTATATTCGCCAGGGAAAGTGGGAAAAAGCAGAACAGCACCTATTACGTGCTCAGGCACGCTTGTCCCACGACTATACAACGGTAAAGAATACAGAAGCCCTCTACTATCTGGGGTATTTATATCAAATGACAGGCAAGATCAGTAAGGCAACTGATGCTTATTGGGCTGCAACCTGGACTCCAGACTTCAAACATCGCTCTTTCTATGAGCTAGCCGTCTTGGCTGTCAAAGATAAGGATTACAAACAAGCGATGGACATGATCACCCAATCACTTTACGTTGGAGGACGTGACTTACAAGCACTTACTCTCAAAGCATATATTCTCAGGATGCAAGATAAGAAAGAAGAGGCACAGGAAACGATCCACTATATCCAACAGATTGATCCGCTTGATTACTGGAGTGCAGCCGAAGCTAGCTTATCCGCTTCACAAGGTGCTTCTTTTCTAAAAGCAGGAACGAATCATAACAGCAAAGGAATCATAGCTATACAAGAATTACTGGAAGTTGTGAACAATTACATGACTATCGGAGCAACAGAAGACGCACTTACTTTGCTGAACAGTGCTATTTCTTTAGGTGAACCTTATGCTTCTAATCCTTTGCTTTATTATTACAAGGCATATAATCTACTAAAAAGCAAAAACTCAATCGAATTCCAAACTTGTTTAGATAAAGCAAGATCGTTATCACCATTAAACAATTATCCTTTCCGGATTGAAGAAATAGCTCTTTTCAAAACGCTATTACAAAAAAGACCAGACGATGCGCTCCTTCACTATCATTTGGGTAATTTACTCTATTTTCTCGGACAGAAAGAAAGTGGTCTCGAACATTGGTTACACGCAACAGAAACTGATCCATCTTTTGCTATTGCAGCACGTAATGTAGGCTTCGGATATGGATGCCTAAACGACTTGGAAAAATCCATAAAATATTATGATAGAGCAATCAATGCCAATCCAAATGATCCACTATTATTGACAGAATCGGACAAAATATATGAGCAAGCAAACATCCCGACAGACCAACGACTAAAAAGACTGGAATCCCACTTGAAAACCGTCATGAAACATGACGATGCCGTGATGCGATTGCTTACACTCTATAATGCCGAATCAAAATATGACAAATCAATAAAAATACTGAATACCAGACATTTTCATTTATGGGAAGGAGGCGGACAAGTACACGATATTTACGCCGATTCACATATATTGAAAGGGATGCAATTTCTGAAAAGAAAACAGTACAAAGAAGCGATCCGAGAATTTGACCTTGCCAATCAATATCCGTCCAATTTGGAAGTAGCACCTTCACCCAATGGCGGTTACGAAGCCAAGATCTATTATTTATCCGGCATTGCATACGAAGCAATGAAGCAAACAGATAAAGCTAAGATATGTTTCGAAAAATCTGCTGACACACACTTCAGAAGCCATCTGACAGATTTAAATTACTATAAAATAAAATCTCTCAGGAAACTAAACAGAAATGGAGAAGCAGATGTAGCTCTAAGTAATATGCAAAAAACACTGGAACGTATACTGCGAAATCCAACGGATTCATATGCTAAATTCGGTGAAGCCAACCAAAACGTACAACAGAGCAATATCTCCTATTATTCCGGCTTGATACATCTCCTACAAAATAATCCGTCAGCAGCAAAAAATGACTTTACTCAAGCTCTTCAGCTCTATCCAGGAAATATTTGGGCTCAATTAATGAATAAAGATATTCATTGAAAAATAAAGCCTAATCTGGATAAAGAAGTAAACTCTAAAAGTTTTATATCTAAGCTTTTAGGATTCACTTCAAACTATTACAGCAAGCAAATATACACTCAAAAGTGTATCAAAATCCCCTTGTCCCCGCGCTTGATATAATGCGATCCCGCGTCAAGCGCGGGAACAAAGGATAGTTTTGATACACTTTTCTGCTTTTTTTCTATCTTTACAGCATACCTAAAATAATATAACATGAAGAGCTGGACAATTTTATTAAGTACGTTGTGTTTATTCTCATGCAACCAACAGGAAAATAAATTTGAAAAATATGTAGACCCGCTGATCGGTACAGATATCCGCATCGTACAAGGAAAAGACAAGAACTCGACGGAAGAACGCGGACAAATCATGCCGGCAGTCGGGGTTCCACACGGTATGACCAACTGGGTGGCACAGACACAGGCGACCGAACAGAAATGTCATCCTCCCTACTATTATTTCCAGGATGCAATCCAGGGATTCCGGGCCAGCCACTGGATGAACGGCTCCTGTACACAAGACTACGGCAGCATCACAATTATGCCGCTCAGCAATAAGCTCGAAATAGACCCGGTCAAACGCGCCTCCACTTTCGATCACACTCAGGAAACAGCAACTCCCTCCTATTATTCGGTCGACTTGAACGACTATGACATCCATGCCGAATTGACCGGACTCTCCCGTGCAGGCATCATGCAATTCAGCTTCGAACAGGATGGCGACCACTACATCGTGATCGAACCCAATAGTGATGAAGGTGTCGCCTTCGTCGAAATCGATCCGGAGAAAAAAGAAATTACCGGTTACAACCCCGTACACCGCATCTACCAAGGATACGGTAAGGAAGCCGGATTCAGCGGACATTTCGTGATTCAGCTGAATGAAGAGATTGCCGACTATGGCGTTTGGGACAGCACCACGATCACCCCCGGACGAAAATCGGCAAAAGGACAAAAACATGCTGTCGGAGCTTGGATAAAGCTGACTTCCGATAAGCCGGGGAAAATACTGGTCAAAGTTGCCACTTCCTTTACGAGCATCGACAATGCCCGCAAAAACTTGGCTGCCGAAATTCCGGGATGGAACTTCAACGAAGTGCGACAGGCATCCTCCGACATCTGGAACCAGGCATTGGGGCAAATCGCAGTAAAAGGAAACAACGAAAAAGAAAAGGTCAAATTCTATTCAGCTCTCTACAACGCACACTTCCTGCCCCGCGCGTTCAGCGACGTGGACGGCTCCTATCCGAGATTCGACGGTGACGGACAGATTATGAAGATGGACCACGGAACCTACTATTGCGACTTCTCGCAATGGGATACCTACCGTGCCGTCCACCCTCTGTTTTCTATCCTTACCCCTTCCCGCAACGGAGACATGGCACATTCGCTCGTATTAAAAGGACAGCAGGGCGGCTGGTTGCCCATCTTCCCGTCCTGGAACAGCTACACGGCTGCCATGATCGGTGACCACTGCATCGCCATGATCGGAGACGCCATCGTCAAAGACACTCCGGGTTTTGACTATGAAGAAGCTTACACGCTGATGCGCAAAAACGCTTTCGAGGCCAATCCGGACTCCGGCAGCTATCGCGACGGGAAAGGCCGACGGGCAATGGAGTCTTACCTGAAATACAATTACGTGCCGTTAGAGGATCAAGTAACGGAAGCATTCCACCGTCGTGAACAAGTATCCCGCACACTGGAATATGCCTATGATGATTTTGTCCTTGCACAGGTTGCCAAGAAGTTAGGCAAGACAGACGATTATAAAGCACTCATCAAACGGGCGGAAAACTACCGGAACGTAATCGACCCCGAAACAGGCTATGCCCGTGGACGCCATGCCGACGGAACCTGGATCGAGCCATTCGATCCGTTTGCCTCCACTTCGTTCATCTGTGAAGGGACTCCTTACCACTACACCTGGTATGCTCCCCAGGACATAGCCGGACTGATCCGGCACATGGGCGGAAAAGAACGTTTCATCAACCGTCTGGACAACTTCTTCGAAGGGAACTATTACTGGCATGGCAACGAGCCGGGACACCACATCGCCTATCTTTTCGCTTATGCCGGTGAACCTTGGAAGACACAAAAATGGGTACATGATATCATCAACCGCGAGTATTTCACGACTCCCGACGGACTATCCGGCAACGACGATGCCGGCCAGATGTCATCCTGGCTGGTCTTCAGCATGGTCGGCTTCTATCCGGTCTGTCCGGGCATGCCCTACTACGTGATCGGCAGCCCGTCATTCGAAGAAAGCGTTATCACACTTGAAAACGGCAAGAAATTCACAATCGAAGCCAAAGGGGCATCGGAAAAGAATATCTACATTCAGTCGGCTACCCTTAACGGTCAGCCATACAACAAGAGCTACATCCTCCACAAAGACATCATGAACGGAGGCATCCTTTCGTTCGTCATGGGAGATAGCCCCAATAAAGAATGGGCTTCTTCCGCCGGATCGCTTCCACCTTCAATGGGGTTATAAAGAACGACGCATAAAAAAATCATTTACATATTCCTGCTCTGCCTCACCGTCCTACCAGACACAGGGCAGGAATTTTCAATATAGAGAAGGAAGCGGTAAAAATCGGAAAGGTAATCTACGTGGAATAAATATAGCTTTTCTTTTAAATTTTATTATATTTACGCGCTAATCGATAGGGTATATGGAATATTCAGCAGATTTAAAGGCCTTCAATCAATTATTCGCAGATTATCAAGGACGGTTCATCCGCTTTGCGAATATATATGTGAGGGATATAGCTGTTGCCGAAGATTTCACCATAGAGGCACTGATGCAATACTGGGAAAACCGGAACACGTTAAAGGCAGATTCCAATGTTCCGGCCTATATACTCACGATCATCAAAAACAAATGTATCAACTACCTGCAACATATACAAGTCAGGGAAGATGCCAGCGAACATCTGAAGAATCATGCCGAATGGGAACTGAACACCCGCATCTCCACCCTCGAAGCCTGCAATCCGGAAGAACTGTTTACAGCCGAAGCACAAGAAATCGTGAACAAGACATTGGCCTCCCTGCCGGAACAGACCCGCCGTATCTTCATCATGAGTCGCTACGAAAACAAACCTTACAAAGAGATCGCAGAAACACTCGGTATGACAACCAAAGGCGTGGAATACCATATCGCCCAGGCTCTGAAAAAGTTACATGTCAATCTGAAAGACTACATACCTCTGTTGGTATTCTTATCCTATATGAACTGATCCGGCCTTTCCGCCCATACACGGCTGTCTGGCTTTACTGAGTACCGAAAACAAAAGAGCGCAGAATCATGCGGACTTATCTTACCAATGATGTCCGCATAACTCAGCGCCCTTCCGTATTTATCTGCGTCTGGTAATATCAATCCCGGTACGTTTCCGTCAAGCGATCACCTCAACAATGTTACCATCCGGATCCAAAACAGCTCCTTCATAATAACCGTCACCAGTAATACGCGGCTCGCCTACGATCTTGTAACCGTCCGAACGGAATTGTTCGATCATGGCATCCACCTTCTCTTTCGATCCGGTAGAAAAGGCAAAATGGGCAAGTCCGATGAAGACATCTGCCGTTTCTTTGGTAATATCGGTCCGCTGCATGATTTCAAGTGAAGCCCCTCCCTCGAAAGTGACGAAATAAGAGGCAAAGCCTTTCTTCGGATTCACATACTTCTCGTTGCTTTTCCCGTTGAAATACTTGATATAGAAATCACGCGAACGTTCCAGTTCGTTCGTCCAGATAGCGATATGAGTCAATTGCATATGTTATTCTTATTTACAAATCCGGCAACCGGCACATCTCGCCAGTTCTCCACGAAAACGTTTTTCTACTAATTTATGCAAACGGTCTTTCAAAGCATCCAGACGTACGTAATCGATCACGTCCGCGGTGAAAGCTACGCTTAACAACATGCGTGCCTCGTCACGAGGAATGCCGCGGCTCTGCATATAGAACAAAGCAGTTTCGTCCAACTGTCCGGTGGTCATGCCATGCGAACATTTCACATCGTCGGCATAGATTTCCAACTGAGGTTTGCTGTACATGCGAGCTTCACGGGTCGCACAAAGATTGCGGTTCGTCTGATAGGCCGCAGTCTTCTGTGCATCTTCCTTCACTAAAATACGGCCGCTGAACGCACCGACCGCATGATCGTCCAAAACATTCTTGAACAGTTCGTTGCTAGTACAATAAGGTACGGCATGCGTAATATGGCTATAGGTATCCAGCTGCTGTTCTTTGTCTAGGATCGACATACCGCACAAAGTCGCTTCAGCCTGTTCGCCGTTCAGCTCGATATAATAGTTGTTACGGGTAAGGCCGTTATTCAGCGTGATACCATTCACCAAAACATTACTTCCCGCTTCCTGCTTCACATGCACGGAGGCAAAACGAGTAGTCGACATGCTGCTCTCTTCGAGGTCGTAATAATCGAAGAAGGCACCTTCACCCGCAAAGATCTCGACAACCTGCGTGGCTAAGAACTTAACATCGTCGATGCTATGATCGCACACCAACAGCTTGGCTTCCGAACGAGGCTCCATAATCACCAGGATACGGCGGTTCGCCATCGTGTCTACATCGCTGCGGAAGATATTCACCAACTGGATCGGACGCTCCACTACGACACCTTCCGGCACATAGACCACAAAACCGTCCTGAGCCAACATAGTGTTCAAGGCAACGATACCATCCTTACCGGTTGGTGCCGCCTTGCCATAATAGCGGGAAGCCACTTCGGGATACTTTTCCATGAAAGTACGCATTCCCCCGGCATAAACACCTTCGGGAAGATGGGCTTTCGGTAACATCTTGTCATAGAAAGTATCATTCACCACAAAATAAAGCGAGGTACTCAGGTTGGGGACATCACAACGAAACACGTCGTACGGATTGACCGGGATATCAAGACGATTGATATTCACCCCGTAATCCGGAGCAAAAGCCTGCGCCACATCTGTATATTTATAATCTTCACTCTTCACCGTCGGAAAGCCCAACCGTTCCAAATCAGCCAAAGCCTCTGCACGCGGCAAATTCATCAACCCCGCCGCATGCCGACAAATCAGATCCTCATAATGGGTGAAAAGATCGATATATTGTTGTTCTGCTTTCATTACTATCTAATTTTTTGGCATGGATTACACGGATTTCGCGTGTAATCCGTGCCTAATTATTCTTATTCTTCTCCCATCTCTTTCTTGATCCAGTCGTAGCCTTTTTCTTCGAGTTCGAGAGCCAGTTCGGGACCGGCGGTTTTGACAATACGTCCTTTGTAGAGGACATGGACCACGTCAGGCTTGATATAATCCAGCAGACGTTGGTAGTGCGTGATCACGATAGCCGCATTCTCTGGCGTACGAAGTTGGTTGACACCATTTGCCACGATGCGGAGGGCATCGATATCCAGACCGCTATCCGTCTCATCGAGAATCGCCAGCTTCGGTTCGAGCATTGCCATCTGGAAGATTTCGTTCCGCTTCTTCTCACCACCCGAAAAACCTTCGTTCACGCTGCGGCTCGCCAGCTTATTGTCCAATTCCACAATCGCACGCTTCTCGCGCATCAGCTTCAGGAAGTCGGTAGCCGAAACAGGTTCCAGCCCTTTATATTTACGATGTTCGTTCAAGGCGGCACGCATGAAGTTCACCATGCTGACTCCCGGAATCTCCACCGGATACTGGAAACTCAGGAAAATACCTTCACGGCTACGGTCTTCCGGTTCGAGATCCAACAGGCTCTTACCGTTGAAGATCACCTCCCCTTCCGTTACTTCGAATGCCGGATTACCGACCAACACACTGCTCAAGGTACTTTTCCCGGAACCGTTCGGCCCCATGATGGCGTGTACCTCACCCGCCTTGACAGAAAGGTTGATTCCTTTCAATATCTCTTTGCCATTGATATTGGCATGTAAGTTCTTTATCTCTAACATGACTTTATAATTTATGATTTATGCGATTTATGATTTATGATTTATGATTTATCATCGACGCATAAATCATAAATCATAAATCATAAAATCATCCTACGCTTCCTTCTAAAGAAATAGTCAGCAGCTTCTGTGCCTCCACGGCAAACTCCATAGGGAGCTTGTTCATTACCTCGCGGGCATACCCGTTGACGATCAGACCGACAGCTTCCTCGACCGAGATACCGCGCTGCCGGCAATAGAACAACTGTTCTTCGCTGATCTTGCTCGTCGTCGCTTCGTGTTCCACTACCGCCGTCTCGTTCTGGATATCGGCATAGGGGAAGGTATGGGCACCGCAAGTCGAACTAAGCAACAGGCTGTCGCACTGGCTATGATTACGGGCGCCTTCGGCACGGGGAGAAACTTTCACCAAGCCGCGATAGCTGTTCTGGCTATGCCCGGCGGAGATACCTTTCGAGACGATCGTACTGCGAGTATTCCGTCCAAGGTGGATCATCTTCGTACCGGTGTCGGCCTGCTGGTAATTGTTGGTGACGGCCACCGAGTAGAACTCGCCTACCGAATTATCACCGGCCAGAATACAGCTTGGGTATTTCCAGGTAATAGCGGAACCAGTCTCCACCTGTGTCCAAGAGATCTTGCTCCCTTCGCCCTTGCACAGTCCGCGTTTAGTCACGAAGTTGTAGATACCTCCCTTTCCATCCTTGTCACCCGGATACCAGTTCTGAACGGTGGAATATTTCACTTCGGCCCGTTCATGCGCTACGATTTCGACGATAGCCGCATGAAGCTGGTTCTCATCGCGCATCGGGGCGGTACAACCTTCAAGGTAACTGACATAGGCTTCATCATCCGCCACAATCAATGTACGTTCGAACTGTCCGGTATTGGCCGCATTGATACGGAAATAGGTAGAAAGCTCCATCGGACAACGCACGCCTTTCGGGATATAGACAAACGAACCGTCCGAAAACACCGCCGAATTCAATGCGGCAAAGAAATTATCACGATAACTGACCACGCTTCCCAGATATTTCTGGACCAAATCGGGATGATGCTGGACGGCTTCGCTGAAAGAACAGAAGATAATGCCCTTCTCAGCAAGCGTCTCCTTGAATGTTGTCTTTACGGAGACGCTGTCCATCACTGCATCGACCGCCATCCCGCTAAGCTGCGCACGTTCGTGCAGAGGAATACCCAGTTTGTCGAAAGTCTTCATCAGTTCCGGATCGACCTCATCCAGGCTCTTCGGGCCTTCCTTCTTCTTCGGAGCGGCATAGTAGATGATATCTTGATAGTCGATCGGCGGGATATTCAGGTGAGGCCATGTCGGCATCTCCAGTGTCTGCCAATGGCGGAAGGCTTTCAAGCGGAACTCAAGCAGCCATTCCGGTTCATTCTTCTTGGCGGAAATAATACGAACAGTCTCTTCATCCAATCCGCGATGAATCACCTCCGTATCTATATCGGTAACGAATCCGTACTTATAATCACCGGTCGTCACCTCATTTAGTATGTCGTTTGAATCTTCCATTATACATTAAATATATTGTTCAAATTATGAAACCTATTCCTCCTTAAAAAACAAATTTTGGAAGTAAATGGTTGGGATTATTTCTTTGACTGAATTATAAAAACGGGATTCGACCTTTGCCTGACGCGGGATCAGGACCGATCCCTTGTCTATCATCTCCATACTGTTCAGCAGAAGGCTGACAAACGCCATCATAAAGCAAAGCCCCAAGACACCACCCACCAAATGGTTCAGGACGCTCAACGGCGTCGCTCCCACGACACGAGTCAGAATCTCACCCGCCAGCAATATGACACCCACGATCAACAGGAAACCCGCCACGTAGCTGAGCACCGTCACTCCTTGTTCGGGAAACCAGCCCAATGCCAATATATATCCACGCAGCCAAAGTGCCGCCTTCGTACAAAAAAAGATCCCGACCAAAAGGGCTATAAGCGAAACAACCTGTTTGATGACTCCATCAAACAGGCCTTTCACAAATCCTATTCCTGCCAGACATAGCAATGTAATGTCCAACCAGTTCATGTTTACAATGTCTTCTTGATTTCCGTTTCTTCGTATGCCTCGATGATATCACCAACCTGAATATCATTGTAGTTGACAATGTTCAAACCACAATCCAAACCGGCAACCACTTCCTTCACATCATCCTTGAAACGTTTCAAAGATTCCAACTCTCCGGAATGAACCACGATACCGTCACGGATCACGCGCACCTTGTTCGAACGCTTGATCTTACCTTCACGTACCATACACCCGGCAATCGTACCCACTTTCGTGATCTTGAAGACCTGAAGCACTTCCACGTTCGCAGTGATCTCTTCCTTGATTTCCGGTGAAAGCATACCTTCCATAGCGCTCTTCACTTCTTCGATCGCATCATAGATAATCGAGTACAGACGGATTTCAACTCCCTCTTTCTCTGCCAGGCGGCGTGCAGGCAATGCCGGGCGCACCTGGAATCCGATAATAATCGCATCAGAAGCGGCAGCCAGTACGACATCCGATTCGGAGATCTGACCGACAGCCTTGTGGATCACGTTCACCTGGATTTCCTCTGTAGACAGACGGATCAGGGAGTCTGACAACGCTTCTACGGAACCGTCCACGTCACCCTTCACAATCACGTTCAGTTCTTGGAAGTTTCCGACTGCGATACGGCGACCGATATCATCCAGCGTAAGCATCTTCTGCGTACGTAGGCCCAACTCACGCTGCAACTGTTCGCGACGGTTGGCAATTTCGCGGGCTTCCTGGTCTGTTTCCAGTACGTTGAACGTATCGCCAGCCTGCGGAGCACCGTTCAGACCGAGGATCAGAGCCGGTTCGGAAGGACCAGCCTTTTCGATACGCTGGTTACGTTCGTTGAACATCGCTTTTACGCGACCGAAATGGGTTCCGGCCAGTACGATGTCACCGACCTTCAGTGTTCCGTTTTCAACCAACACGGTAGAAACATATCCACGTCCTTTGTCAAGTGAAGATTCGATGATGGAACCAACAGCACGTCTCTTCGGATTAGCCTTCAAGTCGAGCAAATCGGCTTCCAACAATACTTTTTCCAACAAGTCCTCCACACCGATACCTTTCTTGGCTGAAATTTCCTGGCTCTGGTACTTACCTCCCCAGTCTTCAACCAAATAATTCATGTTAGCCAGTTCCTCCTTGATCTTGTCAGGATTGGCATGAGGCTTGTCGATCTTATTGATAGCAAATACGATAGGTACACCAGCAGCCGAAGCATGGTTGATCGCTTCGACAGTCTGTGGCATGACATTATCGTCGGCAGCCACAATGATAATCGCGATATCCGTCACCTTGGCACCACGGGCACGCATGGCGGTAAAAGCCTCATGGCCCGGCGTATCCAGGAACGTGATACGACGCCCGCTCTGCAACTTCACGTTGTAAGCACCGATGTGCTGCGTGATACCTCCTGCCTCACCGGCAATTACGTTTGCATTACGGATATTATCCAACAAAGAGGTCTTACCGTGGTCAACGTGTCCCATCACAGTCACGATAGGAGGACGCGCCACCCAGTCTTCTTCGTTGTCGTCTTCTTCGTCGGCCTTGATGGCTTCCACCACTTCGGCACTTACATATTCGGTCTGGAAACCGAATTCTTCAGCTACGATATTAATTGTTTCCGCATCCAGACGCTGGTTAATGGAAACCATGATACCGATACTCATACAAGTACCGATAACCTGCGTCACAGGAACGTCCATCATGTTGGCAAGGTCATTGGCAGTCACAAACTCCGTCAGCTTCAACACCTTGCTTTCCATTTCTTCCTGTTCCATCAGTTCGTGTTCACGCTTCTGGATGGCATCGCGTTTGTCGCGACGGTACTTGGCACCTTTATTATTCTTATTTCCCTTGTTGGTCAGACGGGCCAAGGTTTCCTTTACCTGCTTCTGTACATCTTCCTCGCTGATTTCCGCCTTCACCGGCTTGCGTAGGCGCGGCTTGCGATCATCGTTCGGACGTGACGGGCGTGCATTAGTTCCCGGCGTATTGTTCACATCTACGCGGTCTTTCTTGATACGGTTACGTTTTTTCTTTGCATCCGTACCGCCTTCTCCCGGTTTGACAGGAGCACCTGGTCTTGCCGTTCCGTCTTTCGGTCCTTTATTGAAAAGCCCGTTACCCGACTGTTGCCCCGCTTTGTTACCGGCGAACTTCTCGCGCTTGTCTTCCCGCTCTTTCTTGCGTTCCTCCTTCGTCTTTTTCTTCGGACGGGTAGACTGATTCAACGCGTTCAGATCTATCTTCCCTGTCACCTTGATTTTCGACTCGAACTTCGGAGTATTCAACCGGAATAATCCCTCGTCAGAATCGTTGCCGGCAGATGCCGCCGGTTCTGCAGTCGTCGCAGTCGTTGACTCTACATTTGCAGTTTTCGGCTCCTGTACAGGCTCCGGTTTCATCACTTCTGCTGGTTCCTTTTCCACTACTATAACTTTTTCTTCTTTTATCTCCTCTGGCTGCTGTTTCATTTCCGGGATTTTCACTTCAGGCATTTCCACCTCAGGTGCCTTTACTTCGGGGGTTTTCACCTCCTCAACCGGAGCATCAGCAGTTTTTGCAGCAGTGGCCGCCTCCACAGGCTTCTCCACTTTCTTTTCCACAGGAACGGAAACAGGCTGATGCTGCACCTCCTGCACTTTTTTATGCGGTCTGTCCAGATCGATCCGACCCTTCGTCACAATTTTAGGTCTGAATTCTTCCGGTATTACAGTCTTTATTTCCGAACTCTTTTCTTCTTTCACAGAAGAAGCTTCCCTGTGAGAGCGTTCGGGCACGACCCGTTCACGCTCACGTCCGCCGTTCGGTAAATCTTTTCCAAACTCTTTTACGAGCAAAGCATACTGTTCATCACCGATTCGCGTGTTGGGATTGTTATCCTCAACCTCGAACCCTTTCTTGCGTAGAAACTCAACAACCGTGTTGATTCCTACATTTAATTTTCTCTGTACTTGTATTAATTTTATGGGCATATCAAACTTTGTCGTAATACTTATTCTTGAGGTTCTCCCTCTTCTTCTTCAAATTCGGCAGATAAGATAGCAAGTACCTCGTCAACAGTCTGTTCTTCGAGGTCGGCACGTTCTACAATCTCTTCGCGGTTCATAGCCAATACGCTCTTCGCCGTGTAGCACCCGATATTCTTCAGTGCTTCGATTACCCAGCTGTCAATTTCGTCCGAGAATTCATCCAAATAGATATCCTCTTCATCTGCACCTTCCACATCGCGGAAGACATCGATGGCGTATTCGGTCAGCATACAGGCAAGCTTGATATTCAAACCACCTTTACCGATAGCCAATGAAACTTCTTCAGGACGAAGATAAACCTCTGCCTTATGTTCTTCTTCGTTCACTCGTATAGAGGAAATTTTTGCCGGGCTTAATGCACGCTGGATAAACAGCGATATATTGGATGTATAATTAATAACATCGATGTTCTCGTTTCTCAGCTCGCGAACGATACCATGGATACGGGAACCTTTCATTCCGACGCAAGCGCCGACCGGGTCGATACGGTCATCGTACGACTCAACGGCCACTTTTGCTCTCTCTCCCGGAATACGGGCAATCGCCTTGATGGTGATCAGACCATCGTTGATTTCCGGAACTTCAAGTTCGAACAAACGCTGCAGGAACAATTTGTCTGTACGGGAAAGGATGATCTTCGGATTGTTGTTATAGTTATCCACCCGCTGTACGATAGCACGCACGGTTTCACCTTTACGGTAAAAATCAGTCGGGATCTGTTCTGTTTTCGGGAGCAGCAACTCATTACCCTCGTCATCCAACAACAGGATCTCCTTCTTCCATACCTGGTAAACATCGGCTGCGATGATATTGCCGATTTTATCCTTATACTTAGCAAACAAACTGTCTTTCTGCAATTCAAGTATTTTTGAAGCCAACGTCTGGCGCAGGTTCAGGATGGCACGACGTCCGAAATCGGCAAAATGCACTTCATCAGTCACCTCTTCGCCCACTTCACAGTCGGCATCGATCTTACGGGCCTCGGTCAGTGTCAGCTGAAGATTCTCGTCCTCCAGTTCGTCATCGGCGACAACCGTACGGTTTCTCCAGATTTCGAAGTCACCTTTTTCCGGGTTGATAATTACATCGTAATTTTCATCCGTACCGAACATTTTAGCGATCACGTTGCGGAATGAGTCTTCCAACACGCTGATCATCGTATCTTTATCTATATTTTTCAACTCCTTGAACTCAGCAAGTGTGTCAATCATACTGATTGTTTCCTCTTTCTTGGCCATAATCTTTTTACTTGAATCTTATTAGGTATTTTGTATATTTTATTTCATCGAATGTATATGACTGGTCTTCCCGGACAGTCACTTTACGCTTGGCTCCTTCGGGCTTCACTTGTTTTTCAACAGTGACCACCACCCCGTTTTCGTCGGCCGATTTCAATACGCCGGTCAACTTCGTACCGCTTTTAAGCAGCATTTCCACTTCGTTACCTATATTTTTCACATACTGGCGAAGCACTTTAAACGGAGATGTTATCCCTGCGGAACCGACTTCCAGTTCGAAGTCTTCCACATCACGGT
Organism: Parabacteroides merdae ATCC 43184; assembly: GCF_025151215.1. Classification (NCBI taxonomy): domain Bacteria; kingdom Pseudomonadati; phylum Bacteroidota; class Bacteroidia; order Bacteroidales; family Tannerellaceae; genus Parabacteroides; species Parabacteroides merdae. Next base: position 4,109,009 of record NZ_CP102286.1, on the reverse strand, counting down.
CCAGGTGACCTTCCACATAGCGGCTCAACTCAGCGCAATCGTCGATACAAACACCCTCATCATTATCTATTTCTATGATAATCAGGTTACCTGGTTTTATTACTACATCCACTAAATAATTGCCGGAAGAAGCTAATTTCTCTTCTACCAACTGACTTATCACGTCCTTTTCAATCATATACATACAGTTAAGAACAAAAGAAGGGGACTGCCCGCCCCCTCCTCATCTTCGCTTAATCGTCTGCAAATATACAAATAATCAGTGAGTTTTCAAATAAATATATATTTTTTCTGCATGTTAAGAGATTTATCGCGTACATTTATACTTAATATGTCAAAAGTAAGCATATATCAGAACATTTGGTCATTACCCGTTTTTTTCGTTCCTTTGCCCTCGAATATAAGGGGTGCTTGCCGGAATGACGCCCAAAAACAGGAAGGCTGGCTGAGATTATACCCATTGAACCTGTACGGGTAATGCCGACGAAGGGAAAAAAGTGTATCTTCAGTAAAAACAGTCCACCTCTGCTATTCCTTTTAAAATTCAGGTTATCAAAAAGAAAAAGGATGAAAAGTGTTCTTATTATTGCCTCAACATTAATGGCATTGTCGGCGGAAGGCAAAACGACCGGACCGGCCGATTCTCTGAAAATCTCAAAAGACATCTCGCTGGACGAAGTGGTCGTCACCGCAACCAAAGTAGCCAAAGGGACACCGGTTGCCTACAGCGAACTGACAAAGGACGAGCTGAATCGTCGGAACGACGGACAAGGCATCCCCTTCCTGATCCTCCAATCGCCGTCCGTAATCATGACGTCAGATGCAGGGACAGGTATCGGCTATTCCGGTTTCCGCATCCGGGGGACGGATGCCAACCGTATCAACATCACAGTCAATGGAGTACCGGTAAACGACTCCGAGTCACACACGGTCTTCTGGGTGAACATGCCAGACTTTGCCTCTTCGGTCGATAATATCCAGATACAACGCGGAGCCGGGACCTCGACCAACGGGGCAGCCGCCTTCGGAGCAACCGTCGCCATGCAGACGCAGAAATCGGAGTTGAAACCTTATGCCGAATATTCGGTCTCGGCCGGATCGTTCGGGACAGTCAAGAACACTGTCAAGCTCGGAACCGGGCTTCTACAGGACCATTTCGTTTTCGATGCCCGCTATTCCAATATCCAGAGCGACGGATACATCGACCGAGCCAAGGCCAACATGCACTCTTACTTTGCTTCGGCGGCTTACTACGGAAACAACACGCTGATTCGCTTCCAGACTTTCGGCAGCATCGAGAAGACCTACCAGGCATGGACCGGCGTCCCTTCCTATCTGCTAGATTCAGACCGCACCTACAACCCTTGCGGGGAATATAAAGAAGACGGGGTCACCAAATATTACAAGAACCAAACAGACAATTACCGGCAGCAGAACTACCACCTGACAGCCAGCCAGCGCCTGAGCGATCTGTGGAACATGAACCTGACACTCCATTACACACATGGGGCAGGCTATTATGAAGATTATAAAGGAGGAGCCAAAGTCAAGGACTACAAACTGCCCCCATATATCGACAGCCAGGGAGACACCATCGCCAAGACGGACCTCGTCCGCCGCAAGTGGCTGGAAAACGACTTCTACGGAGCGATCTACAGCGCCAACTATCGGGGAGAGCGTTTGCAATTCTCAGCCGGAGCCGCCATCAACCGTTACGACGGCGACCACTTCGGGCGTGTCATGTGGGCGAAACAATCGAACAACCTTCCCGAACCGGACTACGAATATTACCGTAACACGGGTGACAAACTGGATTATAATATGTATGCCAAGGCCAATTACCAGCTCCATCCCAACCTGAACGGTTATCTGGACATGCAGTACCGGGGCATCCACTACACGATCGAAGGCAGCGACGACAAAGCCGGCGACCACGTGAATGTCGACAAGCACTGGAACTTCTTCAACCCCAAGGCGGGCATTAACTTCCAGAAGGGAGGCCACAACGCGTTCGTCTCGTTCTCGGTAGCCAACCGCGAACCAAACCGGGACAACTTCACCGAGGCCGGCCGGGACGAACGCCCGCAGCACGAGACGCTCTACGACTATGAAGCGGGTTACGGTTTCGGAAACTCCCGTTTCCATGTCGGCGCCAATCTTTACTTCATGGATTACAGCAACCAGCTGATCCTGACCGGCAAGATCAGCGAAATCGGCGAAGCCCTCACTTCCAATATCAAAGACAGCTACCGGATGGGAATAGAACTCACGGGAGGCGTGGAAATCGCCCGCTGGCTGGACTGGAGCGGAAACCTGACACTCAGCCGGAACAAGATCAAGAACTTCATCGAAAGCATCGAGGTTTACGATGCCGACTGGAACTTCCTACGCGAGGACCACAACGACTTAGGGACAACCGACATCGCCTTTTCGCCAGACATCATCGCCAACAGCATGTTCAATTTCAGCTGGAAACAATTCAGCGCAAGTTTCAACTCCCAGTTTGTCGGCCGCCAGTATATCGACAACACCTCTTGCAAAGACCGTTCCATCGATCCCTATTTCGTCAGCAACCTGCGTGTCGGCTACGTTTTCAAACCGAAGTTTATGAAGGAGATCGCCCTCGATGTCACGATCAACAATTTGTTCAACGAGCAATACGAAACCAATGCATGGGTATACTCGGCAATGGTCGACGGCGAACGTTACAAAGAAGACGGCTATTTCACCCAGGCGGGAACAAACGCAATGGCACGGGTAACATTCAAATTCTAAATGATGGAACAATTACTGGAATATTTCGGAGTACTGACCGGCCTGCTTTATCTCTTTCTGGAGATAAGGCAGCATCGTGCCATGTGGGTTGTCGGCTTCCTGACTTCCCTTGTCTATGTTTTTGTCTTTTTCTTTTCAAAGATATATGCGGATATGGGATTGAACATCTATTATGTAGCCATCAGCATATACGGTTTCTGGCAATGGACACGCAGCAAGGGCAGGCAAGAACAAACAGCGGAAGACATAGAGACAGCTCCTCAGGAGGTAATCCTCTACCGCAATATGACACTCCGTCTTTTTGCCGGGATCAGCTTTTCCATCGTCGCCCTGTTTGCGTTACTCTATTATGTCCTGCATTATTTCACCGATTCGCCGATACCGGCAGGCGATGCTTTTACCACCGCCGTCGGAATCGTCGCCACTTGGATGCTGGCACGCCGGATCGTCGAGCACTGGATCTTCTGGATCGTCGTCAACTGCGTGTCCGTCTATCTTTATTACCTGCGTGGGCTCTATCCCACAATGTTTCTCTATATTTGCTACGCCATACTGGCGGCAGCCGGATTATACACTTGGAAAAAGAAAGGAATAAGAACAAATGATAGCACCTTATAATTGCGTAGTCGTGGCAAACGGCCGTTTTCCGCAAACAGCTTTACCGCTTCATCTTCTGCATCAAGCCTCCGTCGTCATCGCTTGTGACGGAGCCGTCGAGGCGTTGGATAAAGCAGGCATCACTCCGACAGCGATTGTCGGAGACCTCGACAGTATCCCATCCCGTTTTCGTGAACAGTATGCCGACCGCATCCATATCGTAGAGGACCAGGAAATAAACGACCTGACAAAATCCGTCCGCTTCGCCCACCGGTCCGGGCAGCAGGAAGTTCTGATATTAGGAGCTACCGGGCTGCGCGAAGACCATACGTTAGGCAATATCTCGTTGCTGATGGACTACGCCCCGCTGTTCCAACGGATAGAGATGCTTTCAGACTATGGGATCTTCACTCCTATCCTTCAAACGACAACACTGGAAAGTAAACCCGGAACCCAAGTGTCCCTTTTCTCGCTCGCCCCTTCCGGCACGATTTCCACCACCGGGCTGCGCTGGCCCATCCGCAACCGCCGGCTGACAGCCTGGTGGCAAGGCACGTTAAACGAGGCAACCGGTAACAACTTCACCGTCACCCTCTCTGCGGATGCCCGGATCATAGTTTACCGCACCCTCCAAATAATGTAGTTCAATTTTGGCAGATGTAAATCATCATTTGTATGTTTCAAATATTCTTATAATAAAAAGTCCCGAAGGGGATCTTTCGATCAGCCTTCGGGACAAAATACACCCTCAATTTTACAACTTAGTATTTATTCAAGCCTCACGGCTGTTTAATAAAAATGCTATTCAACAACCTGTCACGCAGGCAGCTTATTCAATTGAGAAGCTTTCCATTCGGGAAAACCATCAATATCGTCATACATGTGGAACTGCAACTTGTCATCCGCCACCCTCTTCAACTCCATTTTAGGAGCCAGTGGCAAACACATGTCATCCACTGCAAACAGTGCTTTCAACAAAACCACATCGTACCCCTCGCGGATTACTTCTTTCTGTAGTATCACCGGCACATTCAATTTGGCCAGATAATAAGCAGAACGTTCATACGCGCACCATGAATCGCCTTCGAGATATAAGTAGACACCATGCAGGTTGTCTATCTCGTTCATCAGAACCTTTTCGACATCCACTATACGTTCCATAATCTTAATAATTTAAATTCTCAATCTCCTATATGCAAACTCCATATTACAAAGATATGGGTTAATGCCGCAAAGGTTGCACTGTAAAAGTCTCAATCTTACTACTCAAAGCTATCAAAGAGCTGATTATCGGCCTCTTTCTTACGCAACTCGTCCAAATTGGCCGCTGCTTCCTTCACACCGGCAGCTTTTGCCTGTTCCAGCAGTTTTCCTGCCTCGTCCAGATTCCCATCCAGCAGGTTCAGGACACCACGCGCATGGATGGCTTCGGGGCTATTGCCGGCCTTAGCCAGATAAGTACGGGCCGCATCCAAATCGTTCTTCGACAATGCGATATTGGCGGCGTTCAGATTGGCGACAGGATCGTCGCTGTACATGCGGACCGCAATCTCGAACACTTCATTATATTCCTTGCTTCCGATCTCGTAGCTGTTGGCCACCGCGAACATTTCGCTCAAACTCAACTGCTGCGGACGCGTCTTGATAATCTCGCGTCCTTCTTCGACCGTAAAGAAACGCACCTGGTAAGCGACACGGTAATCGGAACGGCGCAACGAAGGATAGATATTCTTCAATACATAACGGTAAGGAGCCCCTCCGTCCAAAGCAGCCAGCCTGGCGTCTTTCTTGTCCGGCTCGTCATTGCTGTTGATGATAGCCAGCACAGCCTCACGCGAAGGAACGCTCCGGTCGGCCTCTACTTTTGCTTTCAGGCCTTCCCAATCTTCTGAACCGTTATCTAACGTGAACAGCTCCGGTTTGAAGTCGTGTTTCTTCCGTATATATTCGGCAAGCGCTTTCACACGATTGCCGGCCAGGACCGTATTGGACTTGTAGCTGCCTTCGGGCGACGCAAAACCTTTCAGGATAATGCCTTCAAGCGTGATGTTCTTATCGTTTACGACCGTACTGACCGTATTGTCGATCTTCGCCAGTTCCAGCGCATTGTTACGGAAATCCGGCAGGATCGCATATTTTCCCACCTGGAAGTCCAGATAAGCAGTCCCCACCTCGGCACGATGTTTTACCGTTTCCGCTTCCGGAGAGATATAAGCCAGGGTAGGCTGCACCTCATACCGCTTGTCGGGACGGGTCAGGACCTTGTCGGCCATCACGAGCAGAGCACCCTGTTCCTCTTTTCCACAACCGCACATGTTCGGGATCAGCACGAAGCGAGCGTCTTTCATCCACGGCTCAAACGGGATTACCGTCTTATAGTTGATGACGCTTTCGCTCTTTCCGGCCTGCACGACCAAAAAGCGGGGTTCATCCTGCAAGTTGTTCAAAGCGATCTCGCGGTCATACACTTTCTGACTGATCCGTCCGTTCAGCAGGATGGAAGGCAGCCCTTCCTTCTGCGAAGCCGATTCCAAGACCGGTGTCAGGGAGAGGTTATCGCGAGATTTGATCCGGCTACCGTCGACCGTGATCACGGCGTCGATCACCAATTCGTTCCCTTTTTGTTTCAGTTCGTTACAAACCACTTTTACCGGGGCCTGAGCCAGGATAGCCGGCGAAACGACAGCCAGCAAAGCTGCTGCCATATATATTTTCATTGTTTTCTTCATCGCTCCGATTATTTAATAAAGTAAATAATAGAAAGAGCAGCCTTCGTCACTCCGAAATAGTCTTTCGTTTCGCTCTTCTGAACCGTACCGCACGATGCGCACGGATATTTATCATAGTCCAGATGCGCCCATCCGACACCGATCACAGCCTCCATGCTCCAACGGTTGCTCAGCAGCCATTGGTAACCATAGGACAAGCCGGCTCCGTAGAGGTTGCCCTGATAACGATAATTCTCCATATTTTTACTCAGGAATTTGATCCCGCCGACATTATAATCGGCATAATGGGCATGCACTCCGAGAAAATGGCCGTTAAACTTCTCACATAACCAATAACGCGCTTCCGGCTGAACCATCCAATGTTTCCAACGCATGTCGTCGCCAAACTTCCATCCGTTGTAGTTACCGGACAAGTCCAGTGTCCACTTCTTGCTCAATCCCATTTCAACACCGAGGTTGATCGTTGCAGTCACGTCGTACAGCAAGTTTGACTTTACCGCAAACTTCTGCCCATAAACATTCGTCATGCCGGCTAGAAGCAAAAAGAGGAAAAGTACTTTTTTCATACACTTCATTTTTAATTATCTTTCGTTTTTCTATCCCATGTTAAACAGCAAAGGGGATAATACAGTTTATCCCGACACAAAAATAGAATAAGTCTTTACCACGCGCGGTAGGTGCTCGTTTCAAGTTTCACGGGCAAAGCTACCAAGAACGGACCGCGTGATATAAATACCGACGAAAAAAGGACAAGACGATAGAAATACCGATTAACACACGGAAATATTATCATATCGATTCATTTCTCCGACTCCCTCTCGAAACGCGCCCATTTGAGTTTTTTATTGACGACCTCCGAAGTGCGGACATGCATGCCCTTTACGAAAATGGATTCGGCTCGGATTTCGTTGATGCGGTCTACACGACGGTATTTGGCGGAGATACCGAAAGTGCAAAAATCGTTCAGGCAGACATCGTAACCATCTTTCAACCGATCTATAATATAGTCTTCCATCAGCATCCACGAACGTGCCAGTTCCGAACGGAGGGAAGACGAACCGTGCGATATTTCTTCAAACATCCGCTCTTTGTTTATTGTGCCACGGCTGACTACTTTGGGATAAAAACCCGTTACTTTCTCGCTGTCCTCATTCAGGTTATCATAAATGGGGACAAATCTGTATTGTATACTCATACTATATTATTTTTATAAATGATTATCATGCTACACATCGACACCTTTCAACCCAACCACCTGATTATTTATCTATTATCAGGTGTCGATGTTGGTGTCGATACAGATGTCGATGTACTCACCCGACCGGCACATCGGCACCCGGTTCTTCTGTTTCCGGTATGACATAATAGTATTTCCGGTCTTTTTTCATCTTCTTCCGTACATTATATTTTTGCATTAATTGTCCGAACAACCTCAGCTTTGTTTCCGTAAGGTCTATTTTGCTCTGTTTGCTGATTGTCATCAATATTTCAGGTGCTGACAACGGCTCACAAACCTCCTCTTCCTCCGGAATACGGAAATAATGGAGGAACAACTCTTCCAGCAAAGGCCGCTTTTCGAACATCCGGTTATTCCGGTTCAAAAGCACCTCCTCTTCCGGGGTAAACCAATAGCGTTCACCTTCCCTCAAGGCACTGACCGCCTGGGCGTAGAGTTGAGGATAATCGATGGGTTCTATCCGGATCATCCCCTTCACCTCCACCCCGATAAAACGGCGGCTGCCGGTGGTATCGGTCAGCAAAGAGAACGTATTGGAGGTTGCGATAAACGAAGCGAACCGCCTCATCTCCTCCATGCTCTCGCCATAAGGCTTGCGCAACGTCACTTTCGCCTTCTGAAGCAGGTTTTTCAAATAAGGCTGACGGGAAGCGGGTATCGAGTCGAACTCATCCAGGTTGATCAGCGCGAAACGGTTCAACGCCATCTCCGCATCCTTCCGGCTTCCCAAGTCGATCCCATCGACATAGTAAGGTCGCAATTCGGGCGGCAGAAGACTCTGGCAAAAAGAACTCTTGCGGCAACCCTGCGGCCCGACCAACAGGGGTGACGTGCTATTGGCATGTTCCCTGTCCATCTGCAACCAGTGTGCCACCATACTGAGGAACCAAATATAAAAGAAATCCCTCCACTCCTTGTTTTCGCATGGCACACAATCGGCAAGGGCACGGATGCGGTCCTGCCCGTCCCAATGCGGCAGATCGAAAAGGAACTCCTCGATCGGCCAGTAATGGGAAACACGCCGGGAGTCCACGTAACGCTGCACGTCATATTCGATTGCCGATATCCCTTCCAACTGCGCCTCGAAACAGATGCTTTTGACCGCCTCGGCCGTCACCGGGCGATAGTCCGTAAACAGCGAATGTCGTTCGCGATACTCCTTGCATCCCTTCATCCGGTTGAACCTCAACTCATAACGCCTTGTCATAAACTCTTCCATCTGCATCGCCACCAGCATCCGCCGGGGCATACAGGGCCGTACGCTGCAATGTTTTTCTTTCCTGTAGACGTTCCCGAACGTCGCCCTCAACTCCATCTCCTGCTCCCTGCCGAACGGGTGTATCAGGGCAAAACGGACGGCATCTTCCTCCGGGATGGCGGATTGCCGGCATTTACGCGCCAGATGCACGATGAACTTTTTCCGTCCTTCATCGCCACCGTCTTCCGACCCGACCTGCCGCAAGGTGTCGGTAAGGCTGGTTTCATAAAGGAGCGATATGCGTTTGTAGCGTTCATAGCCGGGCGCCATGCGCAACAGAGGGTCCGTCTCGGCATCGTGTGCCTCGCGTGTCGTCACAGGAGCAGGCATCTGCAAAGGTTGTTCCAGGCGGATCGGCAAGGCATCCGGATTATAATACAGGTCGGGATCATACGACACACGGCATCCTTGTTCCGGCGTCGGGCATCCTTCTTCTTTCCATTCGACGGGCAACTGGAGCTGTGCTTCGTAATAGCGTCCTGCACGAAGGCAGGCATGGGTGTGAAAAAGGCGCATATGCCTTTCCGTCTTCGGCAGCGAACCGTCCGACAAGGTAAAAGGAACCACGATTTTAACGCTCCGTCCGCTCGATCCTACAAACGAAGCGAGTGTCTGCGGAAATCCCGCCGCCCGGTCCCGTATGGCAGCCGCCTCCGCATAATCGATCAGGTTGCCGATACTGAGCAGCACCAATCCTGCATAGGTAGCCACACCGATCCTCTCATCATCCCGCTTCAGCGTAACGCCAAACAAAACTACAGGTATCTTTTCTGCTGCAAGGCTTTTTATCCCGGGAGTCAGATAAGGAATGTTCTGCCGCAAGGTGGTCACCGGCTTCCGGCTATTTTCCGTTTTCATGGCGTTCAGGACAATGCTTAGTTCAAGGTTACGGAAGGCCGCCAGGTCACCGCGAAGTTGCGTTATTTTCATATTAGCATTAGTTTTTAAATTTCCTGCAAGGTAAGGTTTATATTTCGGATATTCTATGTTTTTCAATTATTTTATGCACAAACTAATACAAAACATACCGGAAACTAACTCGAACCATACCATAAACTAATCCGGGACATACAGGAAAGTTGGGATAGGTAGTACTATGTATAAGGTATAGGTAGTACTATGAATTGCTAATAGGTAGTACTACCTATCGGTGTTATGTCGTACTATCTATCGAGAGTATGTAATATGCTATGAATTAGTTTATGGCATGGTTTGAGTTAGTTTGTGGGAAGATTCGGGATAGTTTGCGGGGAGATAGAGGTTTAAACTGCTGAAAAACGGGGGATACCGATATTGGCACACCTCCATCAAAATTCAAGGGCTATGCCGAAACAGCCTTGTCTCCACACGCTTGGTGCGGGAACAAAGCTGTTTCGGCATAGCCCTTGAAAGACTAATAATCGCTTTGGTAATTAATTGAAGCCGAATTTGATCTCGCCTCCAGACTGAATATTTTCTATCACTATATTTAAAGAACCTGTAGCCGGAACACTCTGTATCAATGCAGATGCTTCATACATATTGCCGACTTGAAAACCGCCTTCGGGTTTCAGGGTTACGCTACCGGAGGAATAATGCTTAACCTCCCCCTCAATCGTCGAATTTTCTATTGTTTCATCAACAGCAACCCAAGTCTCCTCGTTACAGAGCATGACACCAACTCCCTTATCTCCCCAACCATTACCACCAGTAAAATGTAAGGTTTCACCCTCTTTAATATTACCTGAATTAATCTGCGCAACCAACTCACTTGGAGCCTTATCGTTTACAAACATACAATCTTCTACTTTTCCTTTTTGAGAAACTTGATATTCAGCATCATAAAGATTCCCCGTCAAGTTTATCTTTAAATCTTCTTTTGTATATGTGTAAAATTTAAAAGAATAAGTAGTACTTACATCTTCATTCGGATCAAAAGAGGCTATACCCAACTGTCCTTCAAATTCTTCTTTGTTCGGCACAAGTTCACTTTTAATTCGTATATCCTCTACCACAAGCTTAATTTCTTTCAACAAAAAACCTTTATATTTTGTCTTTTTAATAACTGACAAAGCACCAGGATGTGCACTTTTGGGAGTAGATGTAGTCGTAACGGGATGACCAAAATATGTATACTTTAGCTTACCATTACTGTCTCTTTCACTTAATTCTTGTGCATTCGTCTTTACTCCTCCAGGTATCTTACCATCAGGGAATAATTTTTCTAATTGTGCCTCTGTAAGCACTCCACTCATACTTCCTAAATCCGGATACTCATATTTCCCTTCTAACAATTGTCTCGGAATATCCACCCGCACTTTCAGTTCCACCCGTGCAGCCAACTGTGTTAACGGGATCTGGATTGGAGAAGCGACAGTCGTCACGTTAAATGTTGCGGATTTGTTACCGACTTTCACCAACTGGTCAGCTTTCTCTGCAAATGCAGTTTGATATGAATCGCCACCTTCAATAATCTCCTTCAATGCATCCAGAGATTGACAAGATTTATAAGCATCATTAGCCTCTGTCGGATTGGCTACGACCCAAAAGTCATAAGTACCATAATCCAAACCGGTTAAAGTGATTGTATATCCTTTTTTATACGTCTGGCTACCTCCATTTGGAACGGGGGTATCTACATATTCATTCTCAGTTTCCGATAAAGCATCGCCAGAAAAATACTGAGACGTAATATATTTTTCATTTTCACCGAACACGAATATCCAGCAATCCTCTACATTCAATTCTTCCTCTGTCGCATACACATATCCTTCGTTTGTTGCAGCAGCTTTTGTGATGACGGAAGAGGGAGATAGTTCGATGACGAGATCGCCTTTGCCGGAAACGCCCGGCTCGTCTATTATTTTTTCTTCAGTACATGCTGCAAAGATGAACAATGCAGATATAGCTGTCAGGAATATATTTTTCGTTTTCATAATTGTGTGTATTTTACCTGTCGATACTTTCATTTTTATACTCTCCTATTTAATCACAATACAATTTCCGGGATGGAATTATGAACCCAGTCTCTCGTATAGAATTCGATTGTGGAATCTCCCCAGTCCGGAGTGATCGTCCAACGCACTTTTATGTCGTAAAGGTAGCCGCCTTTGATACCGTTATGATCGACTTCCTTCGTTATACCAGCCGGATTGATCGGGTATGTTTTCTCAAATGTTCTGCCGTCAACTGTGAACTTCACATACAAGGCTGTATTCATTTCAGAATCTTGTTTATATTGGTTAGCATAGCCATAGGCTGTTCCCATGTCAGTCCATCTCGTTCCAATTCGGTTACTACGGTTCAAAAAAGCGCCATCTTTAACATTGACACTCGCATCCCCTTCAACAATCTTGCCATTTTGTTGCAAGTTCACGAATTTAGCTTCATCAAAAACAACAGTCGGATTCCCTTCAAAACCGTTAAGTGTCACATCAAACTGAGAGAAGTCAAGTCGTGCAGCCACATGGGATACCTTCACAAGAATGGTCGTAGGATTATTTTCCGCAACAGACGGAGATGAATAAGAATTAGTTATATCTTTTCCAAAAACAATGCGCGTAGAACCATATTTGATTAGTTGATCCGCAGAAAGACATCCGGATATTTGTTGATTCAAAGCACTTTGTGCATCTCCAATATTGATATTTTTCAAAAATTGATTACCATTTATAACAACATGGGCCTCCAATGTACGATTAGTTTTGTACTTCGTCACAAACTTCAGATCCTTCAAAGTGATAGAACCATCACTATTAGAACTTACCTGATTCCTATTTTGGGGGATTAAAATACCTATTACCTTTCCATCTTCCAATAAGAATACAGATACTTCAGATATCTTTTTTTCGTCATTGTTCTCATCACCTGTTGCAGGTCTGTCTTCACCGGGAACAACAGTTGTTGAAGCTTTTGTAGCCATTTCATTAAAAGCGACACCGAAGTCCAATACTGTATAAGCTTCCGTGGCTTCTTCAATACCCTTCTCTACATCATTCATGATAGCATCATCTTCCATGGAGCAGGAAAAACCGGCAAGAACCAATATTGCTGCGAAAAATATATTCTTAATTTTCATAATCCTATGTATTTTCTCATTTGACTTACGGTGCAAATGTACAGGGAATGCCGACAGGAGGCGATAGGCGAAACTTTCAAGATTAAGTGGTAAAAATACCAAAAGGCAAATTGAGAGGTACACCCTTTAATTGCGATAGAAACGATAAGCTTCTTTTAATAGACAAAAAATAAGGGGGCGTTTTGAAACGTCCCCTTTGTTTATTGTGAATCAATGATTTTATTAATTCGTATCATCTTCTGTTTGCTCGACCACATTCCACGGTGCCACTTCAATACTGAAATTGATACAAGCATTTTCCAAGATTTCATCCGGATTCGGGCTACCTTCACCGGTGATAGTTGCCGAGACCTTGAAAAACTTGTTGCTTGCAACATTACCGGCATCACCAACCAACTTCAAAGGGATATGGAAGTATCTTGTTCCTTTACTTTGATTCCCATCATAATAGTTGCCGGCAATAATCAAACGGGTCTGGTAAGCGCCACCCTCTTCTTTCGAATAAGACCCATCACCATTAGCAGTGAATGGAATACCCATAATGCTTTCCGGGCTATTTGCATTGATATATTTGTCAAAATCCCATCCTGTCAAAGCGTTTCCAGCCGTAGTCAATGACCTGTCGGAATATGTAGCCACCAATGCTTCATCTACAGTACTATTCAATGCAATCAAAAACTGATGTTCATCAAACGATTCAGGGGCTCCTCTGTAGAAACTGGCTCCCGTATTTTCTTCGCCCATAACCGATGCGTTAGCACGGACATTGGCCAAGAACACAGACGTAACATCAAATCTTATCGTTTTACCATCAGATTCCAATGCGCTGAAGTCAGCCTTCAAAGAAACCAATTGCACACGCGCGATGGAGCGAGTCATTATTACTTTAGTCGCACCTGCAGCTGGAATACTTCCTGTATGATCGTCCTTTGCTGTTACTTTTTCCGGTGTACAAGAAGAAGCACCATTATACCAATTTATGAAATGTTCCGTGTCGGAAGAAGGCTTTAAACCTCCAACAGTCAACTCTGGACTGTGCATTGGCAAATAAGATTTTCCTACTCCTACAGCATTTAATGATCTGATGTCTTTCGTTGTCTTTCCCTCCAAATCCACTAACTTGGTAACATCATTATAATGCTCCGTATTGGCCAACAAAACAACTTTAAAGGTTGTAGAAGAATTTCCCCCTTCTGTAGTCGGTTTTGCCACTTTCACATGGATAGCCTTGATTGAGGTGATGGACTGATTTTCGCCTTCTCCAGTAACATTATAGTCCTCACCTACCGTACCGGAACCTTCCAAACTGACATGCTTACTGATCACATACTTTCCGGCTTCGTCAAAGACATAAGCCGTCAAAGACTGGATCTTGGCTTCTTTGCCGTTGCCGGCATCAGCGTCACCTTCGGTCGATGCCTTCGTCATGACATCGGTTGTGGAGGCGAAAGAGAGATAAGCGTCTACCTCCTGCGGGCCGGATATTCCGTCATCGTCTTTTGAGCAGGATGCCATTGTGCAAACTGCCAAAGAGGCTAAAAATAAATTTCTTAATTTCATAATTATAATACGTTTAATTTGTTCTACTTTAAATATTTACCCTATGTGTTGCCATCATCAGATTTCAACATCCTGGCTCACTTGTCCCCAATTGACCACTTCGACTTGTACATCCAGGTCTCCGGTAGTCGGCCGTGGCGGAATCGGTATATTGGGATCTTTTTCGTGGTCGCCATCGAAGCTGGTATCTCCGAAGGTGACATTCAGGCGATATACATAGTTGCGTTTAACGTAGTTGTGATTATATCCTCTGTCCAGACCGTTCCGGTTGATTACGGCGGTGAATATTTTTGTTTCCGCCTCATACGTGTCCGTTTCAAGCAAAGTTGCTCTGACCTGTATTTCTGTCGGGGCTTCAGAGCCATCGTTTTCCATCACGTAGTGCACATAAGGTGTGTCGTTTATCGGAGAACCGTTGGCGATATCGCGGTTCAATGCTGTCGCATCGCTGTTGCCGAGGTGTCCGGTTGCCATCACCACTCCCCAATAATCACGGCTGAAAAAACGTGAAGCCGTACTCTGGTTCAATATCGTGACCTCTTCCACTCTCACTGTACGATTGCGCAGAAGTGTTTTTGTAAAATCGGTCTTGACATTGACCAAGTCGAGACGGGCGGCAAGACGAGTGATTTCGACTGGTTCGGCGATACCGTTGATATTTTCACTGCCCATCGATGCGTATCCCAGATAGTTGTCTCCCTTGACAAGAGGCGCTTGGGTCGTAATAACCGGACTGCTCATGACCAGGTTGCTCTGAGACTGGTCGGCAAGTTGTGCCAGCTTGGATTCGAAATCGGAATAGCTCGTAACACCGGCAAGCGAATTTTCCGGCGTATTGGAAACGATCACGATCTGCGCCCGCATGGTCATAGCAGGCACGTTCAGGATAGAGGCCTCGCCTTCCGAGTTGGTTGCCTGCCAGCCATAGCCAATCAGTTGTGCACCGCTTTCGTCGAAAACGAGCACCGAAAGGTTATTTACTTTGGCCTCTCCGGCCAACTCATTCTCATCATTCGGGTGAAACCCTTTCGTTACGGCCGACCCCGCCGCCTTGACCGCAATGCTCAACGAAGCATCCGCATCCTTCCCCTTAAATGATTCTTCATCCTTGGAGCAGGCAGTACAGCATAGGAGTACTGCCAGGGTCGAGAGGAATATGTTTGATAGTTTCATAAGTCTATAATATTATTTCAGCAAACCTTTACTTTTATAAACGCATCGAACATAACCACCATCGCGTGATGTAGTCCGTTCACCCGTTTTTCCACTTACCAAACCGGCATCTCTTGTCCAATAAGCTTCATCTTTCAATTGGAACTTCTTTTCATGGTAAATAATCTTTTTAATATCCTCTTGGGTTGGCAACAGAGATATGATATAAGCAGTTCCTGAAACAGACTGAATGTAATCAATATTCATCGTTCCATATTGATCATTGCACAATAACTTGGCATCTTGCACAGACTGTACTTTTCCACTTTTTGTTTCCCACTGATTCAACCAACTCTCACCAACCGAATAAGATCCACCATCAACTCTTCGTGCATAATAGGCAGAATAACCAGCAGCCCCAATTCCACTACTCAAATCACCTAAATACAGCAATGGATATTCGTGTACTTCAATAGTTTCTCCAGTATTCAATTTGAAATCTCTTTTCCTATAGATAGTACCGTTAGCGACTTGATCTCTTAAAGTATAATTGTCACTTTCTTCCTTAACTTCCGTATTTGTATTTTGATTCTTATATTCATTATTCTCTCCATAGATACTTGTATGTCCTTGGCTTCCAATGATTCCAATATAATTACTTGCAACACCCAATTTACTATAATTATTATTCTTTACTTCAACAGTTGCTGTCGAAGCATTTGTCCAATATCCAGACTCTGTAGTTTCATAAAAAACTTTCATATCAGAACCTGTGTATCCATCAGTAGTCATGTTTACAGCACTACCACTATTGTTAACCACATAAAAAGGAACGATGCCAATGGTTGAAGGAGCCCCATCAATTACCAATGTTCCCTTCGGATAAAACGTCGAGTTTTCCAGATCCGCTTGTACGCGCCATTCATACTGCAATTCGTTCTTGCCGGCCAAACCGGTAAAGGCCAAAGTCACATTATAATGAGTATTGCGTTTGATATTGAAATCCGATGTACTATTCTCACCTAAGAAAAAACGATAGTTGATCTCGCCATCCCCGACATGATTGACACCCGGTTCAGAAGTAAAAATCGTGTAATTCCCTTTCACCTCTATATAAGTACAAGGTACGGAAGACCATTTTTTAAACCACTCAGTATAGTCGATCTTGCCATCTCCTATTGTCGGGACCTCCAAACCAACAGGAGTTTTTAATGATGGATCATCGTTGTTAATATTATTCTCACCTTGCAAATTTTCATACATATAAAAATCCCTGCCGGTGGCTAATCCGTCTACTTCATCTTCCGGCTTTGCCGATTTATTTTCATACAAAGAGATGATGCTTTCACCCGATACACCATTGTCCATCGTCCACTTTTCATAGGGGAGCAGACTATATTTAACAGGCAAATGACGGACATTGACTTCTGTTATGGCCAAATAAACATGTTTGTCACTCGGCAGATCCTTCGTGATCTTGAACGTTATCTTTGAATAAGGCGGCACGACTTTTGCTGCAAAGGAAGCATCGCCTGTTATATCAATCACTTCGTTATTGCCACTGTTATATAGATTTATGCTCGTCTCCATATCTTTTGCGACAAACCCCAGCATCATTTCTGTTCCCATCGGTTCTTGAGATTCAATTTGTTTGGATAACAGAGCTTGTTCCGTTGTATATTCTTTTGCAGCATCTTCAGAACCGACATTTGCCAACACATAGATCTTGTGCTTGCCGGTCTTGGCATCGAAAGTCATATTGTTTACAGATGTTTGATTCTCTCCTTCCACATCATGAAACGTAACGATCGGGTTTTCCCCCTTCTCATCATACACTAACACCGCCAAGTCATTGATCGCACCGAAAGTAGCGCCATTGTCTAAGGATTTTGTTTCCACCACCGGGACTTCGGGGGTGCCGATATTCAGTTTCAAGGTCACCGGCAGACCTTCGGGGACATCCGGACCGTTGTTGCCTTTATCGAAATCTTCGTTGGTACACGAAGCAACTGTCAGCACACACCAAAGGAGGGCTGCCAGCTTTACTATATTTTTATGTAACATACTCATTCGTCTTTATATATTAGCATTCGTTTCTTATTACCATTCAATATCATCATCGACAACACCCCAAGGAGTCACTTTGATCCTTGCGCCTAAGAAGGCGCCGTCTTCGCCCCATGCGAATAGTACCAATGTACGCTGGAACGGATGGATTTCGATCGGGCCTGTCGTACCGTCGTCGAAAGTTCCTTCCTTCACTTCGTAACGGTCGTTACCGACCTGTATGCTTCCGGTCATATTCTGACCTAAATAGAGCGCCTGCGGTCCTGTCGTTTCCCATTCGGAGTCTTTCCAGTCGGCTTCGGGGTTGTAGTAGACGCTGTCGCCGGTCAACTCGCCCTTATAGTCGATCGTGTTCAAGGTGCGGTCCATATAGAAATCGCATTCATCGGTCGCACGCAGCCCTCTTGCCGTCAGGGCATATTGAAGGTTAAGCGTTCTCATCTCGACCGTTCCGGTTTTGGGTTCGAGCACGATTTCCTGGTTTCCGCCAGCCACACCGTTCCCGCGTACTGTCACATCGATATCGCCGAAAAAGATGCTGTCGGGAGATTGTGCGATCTCGCCTTCGCTCTTCAGAGAAACGGCGAAGTCTTCGGCCTTGGTGGCCTCGTTCACGTCCTGATGTCCTTTGAGGTTTCCCCATGCGATCAGGTGCAGTTTCGAACTTTCGGGATAGTTCAACTCAATGGTTTCTTTGCCTCTGATAAAGGCATCGTTGAGATCGCGCGTATCAAGCAGCTTCGAGTTGTTATCGTAGATAAAGAGCTTGGCTTCCGAAACAACGCTCAAAGCCGTGATATCATCACCTTTGTGGTTCACGACCTTTAGTGTCAGCTTATAGCACTCGTCCAAGTCTTCCTTGATACAGCCGGTGGCAAAGACCGTAACTGCGACAAGTGCCAGAAATAAAACCTTTTTTGTCAATATTGATTTCATAACGTTTTGTTTTTTATTCCCATTCATTTTACCCTATTAATCCAAATCTTCATTTTGCTCGATCACATCCCAGTCAGCCACCGTAACAGCCACATCCATACAAGCCTCAGTCACCGGATCATACGGCCGGTCGGAACCACTGCTATTAATGGTGAGGGAGATGTTGTAACGGTAGTTGCGTTTGACGTAAGAGTGGTCAGGTGTACCACCTTCAGCATTTGTCATCGTCCCCATTGCATTGACAGGGATCGTATAAAAACGGTTCTCTTCTACTCTGCCGTTATCATCTGTATAAGTGCCCTTCAACACTAACAAAGTACGTTGTCCGGGCTTGACGGCATCAACCATATTTTCATATACGATAAATGATTTGCCACAAGCGAGTTGGCCTGTTTCTGGTTTCCAAGGAGAGGAAGAGGTCACTTTCCGTTTATTAGCATTAAAGCCTAACAAATCAGCCTTCAACAAACCATCCTCAATCGTCTTGTATTCACCATTCCAATATTCATTTTCATATTGGCCGTACCACCATAAGAAATTACCTTCCGGTGCTCCTTTGCTCTCCACCATCCCCCATTCTTCAGTGGAATTGGCCGCCATCAAAGAATAGCCTTTCACATTTGCCATAAAGACAGAGTCAATGACGAAAGAAGCTTTTCCATTATCAGATTTCACAGAAACTGATTTCAAGTTGATTTGGGCAATGTGGCGTGTCAGTTTAATATTATTTCCGTCCTTTGATACATTCGGCATATGACCGGAGAAATCTTTTATTTCACCAAAAATATTATGCTTTCCCTCATCTAACGTAGCCTCGATTAACCGACTGCTCATAGAGTATCCGTTATTTTCATTCTCATTATCTAATGCCCTCTGATATACTAATGCTTCCTTTAATGTGCCAAATTGTTTTTCCCGCGTTCCAGCATTTGCTAATACAAGAATTTTGACAGCACCGCTTTGTACATCCAAATCCTCCACTCTATTGATTGCAACCACTTTATCAATTTGCAAGTTTCCATCAGCATAAAAAACCATCACATGCAAACTATTAATAGCATCTTCCTGATCAATATTTTCCCCCTCTCCTTCACCGGCTTTAGTCAAGCTTTTCCCATCTGCAACAGCAGCCAAAGACAAAGTTGCATCCGGAGTAAAAACCTCCACCTCCGGGACGTTCTCGTCTGATGAACACGCAAATGTCATCCCTACCACTATACTCAAAAGAAAATAACTCTTCAATTTCATAAATATGTATATTTTATTAATTTCTATTTATCCCTTATTTTGATTTATACAATACAAAAGTATTTAGCTTTGCGTGTTTTAAGAATAGGTGTCACTCTCTTTATTAATAGATAAACCTATCACACAGGCGTTTTGATAGGTTTGCATAGGTTTGTGCAACAGATGCCATAAATACCTCCTTTCTATAAACTAAAAATCCCCAGCCTTTAAGGACCGGGGATTTTCTATATTTATAAATGATGATTAGATTTCAACATCTTGACTAACATACCCGAAAGGAACAACCACGCACTGTACATCCAGCGTTGTAGGATCGCCACCACCACCAGGAGTCTGATAGCCCGGTCCTGTAACTGTCAAAGTCAAATCATACTGCAAGTTACGATACAAACCATTGTATTTGCCATCATTTCCTGTTACTCCACGCAGAGTCAAAAGCTCAGAAGCGACATTGCTTTCACCAGCTGACACTTGGAAATTTTCACCTAAAGCGATTGTGTAATAACGATCGCTCTCTGTTTTACGATCAGTATCATTGATTTTATAAGAGAAGTCACCTTTCACAACCAACAGTGTTCTATTGGTTAAATTTGTATTTTCATACACATAAAAACTGTTTACTGTCTCATAAGCATTTGAAGTTGTAACTGTACCAGTGATAGTTGTTTTAATCCAAGACGGAGTCCCATCTGGGACAGTAGGATTATCAACAAGCGTATACTTGTCATCCTTGTTAAGCCAATCAGTCGTATGCTCATAAGCACTATACCATTCATTTTCTACATTTGTAGATCCATATTCTTTCCAGTCCTCACCCATCAAATTAGTTTTCTTATGTCCCTGAAGAATAAAGATTTCTTTAAGATCCAACTGAGGATCTGAATATTTAGGCTTATTTTCATCAGTTGTCACTTTCGCAGAAATTTTATTCAACACAACTTTAGCCACGTTACGATACAATTTCACCGGTTTTTTCAAATCATTGTCAGACAAGCCTTCTACATTTACATAACCAGTAGGCTCAGTTGTGAAACCAAATACATTCTTCTTTTCAGCAGCAACAACCACACCAGTATAGATTTTACTGTTCATTGTAAGAGCTGCACCAACTTCCAATTCAGAATCAAACGTTTTATTTAAAGCAGTAAAAACCTCCTCTTTTGTTTCTCCTATCAAATTTGTTGGTACTGTATAATTGGCAATCAAAGCCACCTCTTTAACACCAGCAGTCAATTCAGCATGAGCAACGGCATCATTTCCCCCTTCCACAGCAGGTGTATTTACTTTAGTTCCGACAACTTCCAGTTTGCCATCTGCATTAAAAACCAACATGGATAAAGACGTAATATCACCAGATGCTTTTGTATCAGCTGCTTTGTCAAACTTCACGGTCAAACTTGTCCCACCCTGCGCATCAGGATTACCGTTATCCGGAGTCGGCACATCATCATTCGAACACGAAGCGAAAGCACATGCAATCATTGTTGCATACATTAAATTTCTTAGTTTCATATTTTTCAAAATTAAAAAGTTAATAAATTCGTTTATATAATGATCTTTATTTTTCTTCCCCTATAGCTTACTGAGTTGTTCGGAACGATTGTTGTGTTTTATGTTGTCCTATACTTCCCATCGGCTAACTATCTTTACTATATTTATTGATACCATCTATAATATTATCTTTATCTGTCTCATCGTTTCGGGTTATCGTCTTTCGACATTGCAAAGGTGGGAGAAAAAGTAAATACGCATTAGGGGCGTGACTCTCAAATATAATCGGTAAAACTCTAAGTGACTATTTTGATTTATTTGCACCTATTTTTGAGATATTTTCAGTTTTTATGGTGCTTACATCTTATTATAGAACAAGAATAAGAGAGGAATATAGTACGACTAATTGTCCGGAAGGACGGAATGTCCAGCCTTAAGCTGGAATTCCGTATTGTGAAGGTGTAACTCCGTATTGCTCGGTAAAACGTTTACGGAATGTAGCCGTATCGTTAAATCCCACCATTTCGGCGACTTCCTGTACGGAGTATTGCTGGCTGGCAAGCAGTTCGGCGGCTTTTTTCAGCCTTATGTTGCGTGTCAGTTCAAGGATACTCAGATCTGAGTATTGTTTAATTTTCCTATACAAGGTTGGCAGACTCATATTCAATGAGTCTGCCAGCACTTTTGCCTCAAAAGTAGAGTCATCGAGGTGTTTCTCTATGTTTTTGACAACGGCATCCATGAACGGGTTGGTCGACAGCGTGTTTTCTTCATTGTGCGAAGCAGCAGAAGAATTAGAGAAGTAACGTTTCATATCGTCGCGCTTCTTCATCAGGCTGTTGATCTTGCTCCGCAGGATTTCCACGTCGAAAGGTTTCGTGATGTAATCGTCAGCACCCGCTTCGATACCGGTAATCACATCTTCGCTCTCGACTTTGGCTGTCAACATCACGACAGGCGTCTGCGCCATCTTGGGATCGTTCTTGATCTCACGGCAGGTCTCGTAGCCGTCTTTCACCGGCATCATGACATCACAAAGGATCAGGTCCGGCTCTTCTTTCAAAGCGACGTTTATCCCATCCTGGCCATTGCGGGCTTCCAATATCTGGTATTCCTTATTAAAGACATGCTTCAGGAACCAACGTATCTGGTCGCTGTCGTCGATCACAAGGAGTTTCTTTCCGGTTTCCTTCTTTTGCGGAATCACATGGATCAGTTCGGCGATCTCTTCTTTCTGGCGGGCATTCAGTTTGACCAGGTCGGATTCGGGTTCCACAAACTCGACACGACGGTCCAACAGATGCTGCTTGCCAAGCGGGATCATGATTATGTAGGAAGTGCCGTTCTTGTCCGACTCGCTTCGGTACATACCGCCTATCGCATCAGCCATGTCCATGATCTGCTTCAAGCCGCGGCGTGTACTTTCGTCTTCATCCAACCCCTCGTCTGTCACAACCAGTGCGCTGTAGGCTTTTCCGTTTTCATTTACAACAGATATATCGAGTGTCACTTTCCCATAAACAAACGTATTTTTGAAGGCATTCGACAGTAACATACGCAGAGCGAACTCCATCTTGCGGCGGTCCATCCAGACCCAAAGGGCGGGCGTCTGCGTGTTGATACGGAAATCGATGTTGTTCATGGCTACCCAATCGACAAAGATATCGCAGATCTGGCGGGCAATCTCGACCATATCGTAACGGGCGATGCGCAAATAATTGGCGACATCGTTCGAACGGTGCGTACCGATCAACTGGTCCGCCAAGTCCTGCATGGCAAGTGTATTACGATAAGCGGAAAGCAACTGGGTAGACATATCTTTCTCCGGATCGTCGTTCTGCACCACCAAGGCAAGAGAACCCAACACTAAGGAAAGCGGGGTGCGCATTTCGTGGATCGTCTCGATAAAGAAGTTGTCGTTGATGCTTTCAGCGTCTTTCAGGCGTTTTTCCGCTTCGGCAAGCTTGTCGGCAGCCTCACGCTGGATCATGTCGTTTTCCTTAATCTTGGTTACGATGAGCTGCTCCAACTCTTTCTTGTTATTGTTTAATGTAGAGATCACCAACTCCAGTTCGTTATTCTTCCGGACCAAATCACTATTGGCTTTCGCCAAATCGTCATTCTGCTCCCGTAAAACCCGGTATCTTTCTTCCTGTTGCTCGATTTGCCCTTCCAACGACTTATTCCGGGAATCAAGTTCTTCATTGCGGGTATTCACTTCTTCGTTTCGGGAGCTGATTTCTTTATTCAAACTTTCAAGTGCGGCGTTTTCCTTGATGATCCGATCCGAGCGATCATTCATATTGGAATGTAATTTTCTCACATAAAGAAACAGGGGGACAAATAAAAGCAGTAGAGCAACCACCACAATCAATGTCTCACTTCCGAATAGTTGTCCGTTTTCATTGGCAGCCAAGATAAATGAAGTACTGAAAAAAACACCTGTCAATACTCCACTCACCCTCTTGAACAGAGATTTTTTCTTCATATTTATATGCATTTATTATATATCCTTCTATAAATCAAAACTCATCGTCAGCATTGAACGACAAAGATGGCAAAAATATTTTTCTTACGAGATATTTAACACCAACTATTTTTCAAAAAATATCATGATAATCATATATTTTTAAACATACAAAATCGTTACAAAAACATGACAGCATCCAAATTTCATCCGATAGACGCAATTAAAAATAGGGCATCAAAAAACTCTTCCCCATCAGAACATGACACGAATACCTACACATTGACACGTTTAACATCTTTTACGCACGTATTATTGTAGAACAGAAAAAGACATTTTATTTTTGTACAAAAATAATGGACAGAGATTCAGACGAGGCTTATCGGTTCCAAATTAAGGTATTATAGAATGCAGCTTGTTTCATAGCAAACAATCATTAATTATCAATACTCATAGTATCGGAAACTTTTCAAAACAAGCTTCTCTAAATGAGTTGTCCATCAATAAAATATTTCATTTGATTTATTTTACCCTCAATTTTTTATATGCATAGGCGTACATCCGGATTGTTCCGCGTGTGCGCCACTTTTTTTGCCTGTTTTATGCACGTACATATTTTATACACGACATAGAAGGGGCATTATATTATGAATATTCAGAAAACCTATCAACATAGGCAATCACCAACTTCAAGGGAGAACCAATAGTTTCACCTATCTCAGCTGATACATTTACCAGCGAAATGGTAAATCTAAAAACAAAATCCGAGTCATGACAGAATCAACCACATTCATGACACTTTACCTGCCTCTAGAAAAGTGGTAGACCTTTCAATAACGAATGATAATTAATACCTTTACCATGCAAAAATGAGACAAACAACCCTCATAAAGAGATATTCTCCAACCATTTTGATTCGTTTAACATATTTTACATACAGAATTATTGTATTATTCGAAAACCAATGATACATTTGCACTATCGAAAAAAAGAAACGAAGGTTTTGATGAGGGTCTTAACCTTACAAATGTTCTTTCGGAGTATAGGGTTTTAATTAGCATATAAAAAAAATTAGGGTCATGAAAAAGGGTAAAATTTTCACAAATTGTTTGTTTTCTATTTGGACATTGTCCGTTATTCTATCTTTCGCAAGTTGCTCTTCCGATGGTGATTCCATTTCAATCATAGATGAAAGAGTTCCACTGGAAACAGAAGCACCTTTTTCCATAATCTTGAAAGCATACTCCGAGAATTCGGACATCACTGCCAAAGGGGACGTAAAAAGCACTACACTGTATGTTTTCGATGAAAATAACGATTTCTACAAACAAATCACAGTGGACAATGATTATCTTTTACAGGTTAAGCCGGTCGAAATAAACTGTCCGGGATCCGACAAGATCACCGTCATCGCTTGGGCAGGCCTTTCAAGCAATAGCGAAGAAATCAGCAATATGAACCAGGCAAACGTCATCTCAGACCTGCAAGTGAGCCTAAAACACAATAATGGCGTTGCAAACAATCTGCCGGGAGACTTGTTTTATGGACAAATCGTTCTACATCGTTCTTCTACAAAAGCAACTTCGCAGGAATTAAAGATCGAACGCAAGGTGTCTTCCATGTCGATCTTGACAAAAGGTGCTTTAAAGGTATTTGACTCCAAAGAAGGCAATTATTATTACAAAATCAAAAGAACAAAAAGCTCATTCAACTGCAATGGTGAATTGACAGGCAATGATATCGGATATATTATTCCAGCTACTTTAAATGATAATGGCAACCTAACCACAGGTACATTCTCCATTTTACCGGCTGATAATATGACTATAGAGCTTTACAGAGATGACGTTTTAGTTCTTTCTTCCGAAAATGTCAAAAATTCAGAAAATGTGGCTGCAAACGAAGGAGAACAAACAAATATCATTTTTGACCTTTCCCGCAACAATATCAATATTAGCATTTCAGAATGGGGTACTGTTATTCAGTATGTTACAGTCGGATAATTCGACCCTCAATTTTTTATATGCAATAGGTGCACATTCGGATTATTCCGAGTGTGCACCACTTTTTATAAATATGCGATCCTCCGTGATAGGAATACCAGCCAATATGATACAAATACAATCGTTAATAAATATTTCATCTGATTACAAGCATTTTACATTATCACGAATGATATGGGTACAATGCCCGTATGATATTTTTGCCACGCATATAAACACTATTGATAGCGTAACTTTGTAGCAAGAAATAACACAATACAATTTGTGAAATTTTACCCTATACTCTGTTTGCACGAATCCCTTAATTCTGCAAGCAAACCTAATTAATATAACCGTGAGGTTACATAATTATCATAAAAGTCCAGGCTCTCTGCTTCTTTTTGACAAGAACAGAAAACCTGGACTTTTTTCTCGTTTTTGATTACTAAATAAAACGGAAAAAGACTTCGTAAATGTTTAGTTTACGAAGTCTTTTTCCGTGTAGCGAGACCCGGGATTGAACCGGGGACCTCATGATTATGAATCATGCGCTCTAACCAGCTGAGCTATCTCGCCATCAAATGTCACCATTTCCTTGATTGACGCTGCAAAAGTAGAGCTTATTTTTATATTGTGCAACACTTTCATGAAAAAAAATTCAATTATTTTGAAAGCTTCCTGTTAAGATCTTAATTCAGAGTTGTTTTTTTGGCGAACAGATTTGGCAAATATCAATTCTTTTATTATCTTGCTGCGCAATAAACACGATGAAAGATGAAAAAAGAGAAATTTCATATCGAATACATTTTCGATAAAGTTTCACGACGAAGCTTATGGAATCACCTCACAACTCCTCCAGGACTATCCGCCTGGTTCGCCGATGATGTTATTATCAATGGTAACATATATGTTTTTAAATGGAACAAAGCCGAACAGGAAGCGGAAGTGCTGTCTATAAAACCGGAAATGAGCATCCGTTACCGTTGGATGGATGAAGAGGATGAAAATGCCTATTTCGAATTCCAGATCCACAGCCATGAATTAACAGGATCGACTTCTTTACAAATAACGGATTTTGCCGAACAAGATGAAAAAAAGGATTCTATCGATTTATGGGACACGCAAGTAGAAGAACTGAAACGTACACTCGGTATTTAGCTTGTTTTAGTGATTTCTGTTAGCGATCATATCGTTTTTTCACTACTTTTGCGCCGTCAACCGGATAAGCAATGTTGAAAATAAAACGATTATATACATTTATGCTGCAGACTTTCCTGCCGTTGTTCTTGATGACCTTCGGCATCTGTCTGTTTATTGTGCTTATGCAGTTCCTGTGGAGGTACATTGACGACATGGTCGGGAAAGGTTTGGGGATTCCTGTTTTGGCGGAAATGTTTATGTATGCCGCCCTATTTCTCGTACCGATGGCACTACCACTGGCTATTTTGCTTGCCTCGCTTATGACTTTCGGGAATCTTGGCGAACGATTGGAATTACTGGCTATGAAATCGGCGGGTGTCTCACTTGTCCATATCATGCGCCCGCTAATCATCACCATCAGTATTATAAGTATCGGGGCTTTCTTCTTCCAGAACTATGCCATGCCTGTCGTACAAGTCAAACTTTACACGCTACTTTGGTCTATGCGGCAGAAATCGCCGGAGCTAGATATTCCTGAAGGGGTTTTTTACAGCGAAATCACTGGATTTAATGTATATGTGAAGCATAAGGATACTGAAACGGGGCTCCTTCGCGATATGATGATCTATGATTATTCTGAAGGATTCAACAAAGTAAGCGTGATGGTCGCAGATTCGGGACGCCTGAAGACATCGGCAGACAAAATGTTCTTAGTCCTTTCCCTATTTAATGGAGAATCCTTTAGAAGCCTGGACAAGCAACCGAGTACCGCAGGTACAAAAAGTTCCGTTCCTTACCAAAGGGAGACATTCAAAAGCCGGGATATCCTGATCGAATTTGATGCCAACTTTTCACGGACGGACGAATCATTCATGCAAAACCAGTTTATGGGTAAAAACATGCATGATTTACAAATCTTCATCGATTCTGTTTCCGTACGCTTAGACAGCATACAAAACGTCAACGCCAAAAATGTTTACGAAACCTCATACAAAAAGACACTAAAGAAGCCGCAAGACATAAAGCAGAATAACGTAAAGGATGATTCGAATAGTGAAAAATCAGATACAAAAACGACACTAGAGACGCCCAAAACGGACGAGCCGGTAATTGTCATGAACTTTGACAGTCTCTATCAGGCAGAAAATCCCGGAAAGAAGGCAACTATCCTGACACGTGCGAAATCGAGCATAGAAAATATGAAGGCTGATTACTTCTTCAAAGCAGCCACTATCGGAGACGAAGCTTACAGGGTACGCCGCCACTTGACGGAATGGCACAAGAAGTTCACTTTGTCTTTCGCCTGCATGGTCTTTTTCTTTATCGGCGCACCGCTGGGAGCCATCATTCGTAAAGGCGGATTGGGGATGCCGGTCGTCATTTCGGTCATACTGTTTATTTTCTATTACATCATTGACAATATCGGTTTCAAAATGGCGCGTGACGGCGTATGGGAAGCATGGCAAGGGATGTGGCTAAGTTCCGCAATTTTGGCTCCGTTAGGTATCTTCCTGACTTATAAAGCGGTCAACGACTCCGTCATCCTGAATGCCGACACATACCTGAATGCCTTAAAAAACCTGTTCGGAAAACGTTCGGGCAGAAAAGTTGAAATGAAAGAGGTGATCATGTTCAATCCGGATTACGGGCAAATCATTCTCCGCCTGAAACAACTGGCAGAAGAAAGCAATGCCTACCTAGCCGCCCATAAACGATGGACAAACTATTTTCTCTTCTGGAAACAGGGAGGTCGTGACCATACGGCCGAACAATTAGCAGTAAAAATGGACGGGATCATCGAAGAATTGTCTAATTCGGACCAAAACTTGGTTCTGAACAAACTGATGGACTATCCGGTCATCAACGGTTACAACCAGATAAATGCAAAAATAAATGGAAAAGCCGGGCTGGCAATCAGCCTCTTTTTCCCGATCGGATTCCCGGTTTATCTGCTTGCCACGTATCAGCGTAAACTTTTACGGCACGATATCAAGATGGTACAAAAGACAAGCTATGAACTGATTGATATAATTGAAAAATTACCTGTATCTTTGTAAAATAAGAAATATAAGTAAAATAATATATGAGCGAAATCAAATTAAACACCATTGAAGAAGCTATTGAAGACTTCCGAGAAGGAAAATTCTTAATCGTAGTCGATGATGAAGATCGCGAAAATGAAGGTGATTTTATTATTGCCGCCGAAAAGATAACTCCTGAAAAAGTAAACTTCATGTTGAAAAACGGTCGTGGCGTATTGTGCGCACCGATCACGGAAGAACGTTGTCAAGAATTAGAACTGGACATGCAGGTTGCAAATAATACCTCTTTACTAGGAACTCCTTTCACGATAACGGTTGATAAATTAGGAGGTGGCTGTACAACCGGCGTTTCGATGTTTGATCGTGCAGAAACTATTCTGGCGCTTGCCGATCCGAAAACCAAACCGTCCGACCTGGGCCGTCCGGGACATATCAACCCGCTTCGTGCCCGTTCACGTGGTGTGTTGCGCCGTGCCGGACATACCGAAGCAGCTGTTGATCTGGCACGCCTTGCCGGTTTATACCCGGCTGGCGCACTGATCGAAATCATCAATGAAGACGGGACCATGGCTCGCCTGCCCCAACTGATCGAGGTCGCCAAGAAGTTCGATATCAAAATCATCTGTATCAAAGATCTGATTTCATATCGTTTGAAAACAGAATCGATCGTAGAAAATGGCGTCGAAGTTGATCTGCCCACCCAGTATGGCCACTTCCGCTTGATCCCTTTCCGCCAAAAAAGCAACGGACTGGAACATATTGCCCTGATAAAAGGTAGGTTCGAACCGGACGAACCGATCTTGGTCCGTGTACATTCTTCTTGTGCAACCGGTGATATCTTTGGCTCCATGCGCTGCGAATGTGGCGAGCAGTTGCACAAAGCAATGCAACGTATCGAGCAAGAAGGCAAAGGAGTAATCGTTTACCTGAACCAAGAAGGACGCGGCATCGGACTGATGGAAAAGATGAAAGCCTATAAACTTCAAGAAGACGGTTTGGACACTGTCGATGCAAATTTGCATCTCGGACATCAGGCAGACGAACGCGATTACGGCGTCGGTGCCCAGATCCTGCGCCATTTGGGAGTCACCAAGATGCGCCTGATGACCAACAACCCCGTCAAGCGTGTCGGACTGGAAGCATACGGGCTGACAGTCGTAGAAAACGTTCCTATCGAAGTCGCTCCGAATCCTTACAACGAATTCTACATGAAAACGAAAAAGGAACGTATGGGACACGTCTTGCACAATATCAAATAATTCATAATTACATAATAACACTATCATGACACAAGTATCAGCACGTTTAGCAAGTTTGTCGCCATCCGCAACATTGGCGATGTCCCAGAAGAGCAGTGAATTAAAGGCTCAGGGAGTTGATGTTATCAACTTAAGTGTCGGAGAACCCGACTTCAATACTCCCGAACCTATTAAGGATGCTGCCAAAAAAGCTATCGACGAAAACTATTCTCGTTATTCTCCCGTCGCTGGTTATCCGGCCTTGCGTAACGCCATCGTTGCCAAGCTGAAAAACGAAAACGGATTGGAATACACAGCCAACCAGATTTCTTGCGCAAATGGTGCCAAACAATCCGTTTGTAATACAATCATGGTATTGGTAAATCCGGGTGACGAAGTGATTATCCCGGCTCCGTTCTGGGTCAGCTATCCGGAAATGGTAAAATTGGCCGAAGGTACACCAGTAATCGTTGCGGCCGGTATCGAACAGGATTTCAAAATCACTCCGGCACAGTTGGAAACGGCTATCACACCGAAGACAAAGGCGTTGATCCTCTGCTCCCCGTCTAACCCTACAGGCTCGGTCTATAGTGCAGAAGAATTGGCAGGCTTGGCCGAAGTCCTGAAAAAACATCCGGAAATCATCGTGATTGCAGACGAGATCTACGAACATATCAACTATATCGGCAAACATAACAGCATCGCACAGGTGGACGGAATGAAAGACCGTACTGTCATTGTCAACGGTGTTTCCAAAGCCTATGCCATGACCGGATGGCGTATCGGTTTCATTGCCGGACCGGAATGGATCGTAAAGGCAGTAAACAAATTGCAGGGACAATATACTTCCGGACCATGCTCCGTATCCCAGAAAGCGGCAGAAGCTGCTTACACAGGTTCACAAGCACCGGTCGAAGAAATGCGCCAGGCATTCGAACGCCGCCGCAACTTGATTGTCGGCTTAGCGAAAGAGATTCCGGGATTCGAAGTAAATCAGCCGGAAGGAGCTTTCTACCTGTTCCCCAAATGTAGCTATTACTTTGGCAAAACCGACGGTACACGCACGATCGAGAATGCAGATGATCTAGCCATGTACTTGTTAGAAGTCGCCCATGTAGCTTGCGTTGGCGGAACATCTTTCGGTGCCCCCGAATGCATCCGCATGAGTTACGCTACCAGCGATGAAAACATCGTGGAAGCTATCAAACGTATCAAAGAGGCTTTGGCTGCTTTAAAATAAACCTACGGATATAAACGGATTTCACAATTGTGAAATCCGTGTCTAAAAAACAGAAAAGGAGATGTTTTTTGAAAACATCTCCTTTTTTATTTCAAACTGCCGTAGCAAAATTATTCGGAACGCAAAGTAAAGCGTTTGAATGCCAAGATCTGCAATTCAGGATCAGCTTCCTTCATTGTTTCTTTTACAGTCTTCTTGCCATCCATGATATCTTCCTGGTTCAGCAAGCAAACTTCCTTCAAGAATTTGCCAAGACGCCCCTTAGCGATGTTCTCGATCATCTGCTGAGGCAAGTTTGCTGCTTTTTCAGCAGAAACAGTAGCAATGATTTCTTTTGCTTTGGCAACATCTTCAGCCGTGATCCAGCCTTTAGCCATGTTGCTTTCCATATGGTCTTCGCTGTCAACGTGTGTCGGGTTGATTCCAGCTTTCTTCAGGGCAGCTTCAACAGCTTTCTGTACCTGTTCAGCTTTAGTCTTCTCGATAGCCACTTGGATTTCCTGTTCTTTTACAGATTCAGGAACACCGGCTTCATCGATAGCGATCGGGTTCATGGCTGCGATCTGCATAGCGATGTTGTGAGCAGCTTCTTCAGATTCCTTATTAAACGCAGCGATCGTACACAACTGATTCTTACCCATGTGGTTATAAACAGTGGTATAAGCGCCTTCCACTACGTTATAGCCGTCCAATTCCATCTTTTCGCCCGTGATACCGCTACGGTCGGTAACAGCATCCTGTACAGTGCCTTTACCCATCGGCAAAGCCTTCACTTCGTCCAGAGTCTTGCACTTGTTAGCCACAGCAGCATCCAAGATAGCCTGAGTCAGTGCGATGAAATCTTCATTCTTAGCCACAAAGTCTGTTTCGCACTTCAAAGCGATGATAGCAGCGAATTCGCCATCTTTCTTTGCCAATACGCAACCTTCAGCAGCTTCACGGTCAGAACGCTTAGCAGCAATAGCCTGTCCTTTTTTACGGATAATTTCCATTGCCTTTTCGATATCACCATCAGATTCGGTCAAAGCCTTCTTGCAGTCCATCATACCAGCTCCACTCATTTTGCGCAGCTTGGTAATATCAGCCATAGTTACAGCCATAATCTTATTTTCTTATTTATTAAATATTTACTTTATTAATTGACAATGGACAATTGACAATTGACAATTCAAGTCAAAAGCCAATTGCCCATCGTTTCATTTTATGTTTCTCTTAATTTTCAATTGTCAATTTTCAATTGTCAATTGAATTACTCTTCGTCCTTAGCGAATTTGTCAGCAACGTTAGCATTCAGAGCTTCGTCGTCTTCCTTCTTAGTACGTTCTTTCTTTACAGCAGCTTTAGCTTTGCGTTCTCTTTTAGGAGCTTCGCCTTCACCGGCAGCTTCTGTATCGATCTTTTCAGCTTTACGTTCCTGCAAACCTTCGTTCATTGCTTCACAGATAGCTCCCAAGATAACTTCTACAGATTTTGTAGCGTCATCGTTAGCCGGAATCACGTAGTCGATATTGTTCGGGTCGGAGTTTGTATCAACCATACCGAATACAGGAATCCCCAAGCGGTTAGCTTCACGAACTGCGATATGCTCTTTCATTACGTCAACGACGAACAAAGCTGACGGAAGACGAGTCAGGTCCACGATAGAACCTAAGGTCTTTTCCAACTTAGCACGCTGGCGAGTGATCTGAAGTTTTTCTCTCTTAGAAAGATTATCAAATGTACCATCTTTTGTCATCTTATCGATAGTAGCCATCTTCTTGATAGCTTTACGGATAGTCGGGAAGTTGGTCAACATACCACCCGGCCAGCGTTCGATAACGTAAGGCATACCTACAGAAGAAGCCTTATCAGCGACAACCTGTTTAGCTTGTTTTTTAGTAGCAACGAAAAGTACTTTCTTACCTTGTTTTGCAAGGTTCTTCATTACTTCTGCTGCTTCGTCTACTTTAGCAACTGTTTTATATAAGTCAATGATATGAATACCATTACGCTCCATGAAGATATAAGGAGCCATTGCAGGGTTCCACTTTCTTTTTAAGTGTCCGAAGTGTACGCCAGCTTCTAATAACTGATCAAAATTAACTCTTGACATTGTTTTTTTCTTAAAATCGTTTACTTTCTTTTGTTTAACTCAATCATCAGGTAGTCCTCCTGTATGTCAGCATATAAAAAGAATCCTGATAATTTAGATACTAAACGCTTTGCTATACTTGTAAGGGACTCACAAATAAGATTAACGTTTACTGAACTGGAATCTCTTACGAGCTTTAGGACGTCCCGGTTTCTTACGTTCAACAGCACGCGGGTCACGAGTAACGAAACCTTCTGCACGAAGAGCGGATTTGTCTTCCGGATTGATCTTAACCAGTGCGCGAGCGATAGCCAAGCGAGCTGCCTCAGACTGTCCTTTGAAGCCACCTCCATCGAGGTTGATCTTGATATCATATTGTTCTGCAACGTTCAGCTTTGCGAGCGGCTGCTTAACAATGAACTGAAGGATTGTAGAAGGAAAGTAATTAGCCAGATCACGTTTGTTGATAGTAATCTTTCCTGTACCTTCGCTTACGAATACGCGAGCAACTGCTGCCTTACGTCTTCCTATTGCATTTACTACTTCCATTGTGATTATTTATATGAGTTTATATCGATTAATTTAGGCTGCTGAGCTTCGTGTTTGTGCTCTGTTCCTGCATATACATACAGATTGTTCAACAGTTTAGCACCCAGACGATTCTTCGGAAGCATACCTTTTACTACTTTACGGAACAGACGGTCGTCACCTTTAGCCTGTAAGTCAGCCGGCGTATAAGCGATCTGTCCACCGGGATATCCGGTATATCTCAAATAAATACGATCGTTCCACTTATTACCTGTCAGAACGATTTTGTCTGCATTGATGATAATTACGTTATCACCACAATCAACGTGCGGAGTAAAATTGGGTTTGTACTTACCACGCAAAAGCTTCGCTACCTTTGCGCAAAGGCGTCCCAAAGTCTGTCCTTCGGCGTCAACAATGACCCACTCTTTGTTTACAGTTGCTTTGTTTGCAGAAATGGTCTTAAAACTTAAAGTATCCACTTGCTTAAAAAATTAATAAATTAATAACTCTAAAAAACAAGAATCCAATCCTCGCATGCGCTGTCACCACGGACACTTGACATAACAACGTGCTAAAAATTAAACTCTTAGTACAATTTTGATAATATTCGGCTTGCAAAGGTACGGTTTTTCTGCAAAACACAAAACTTTTCGTAGAAAGAATTTACACAAGTAGGTCAAATTCAGGAAAAAGATGCTATAGACCGGACATAAAAAGCATCTAATATTTTACATCAAGAAATATATCCTTTCTCCGTCTAAATGACAAAGAAGGATCATCTCGTTTTCGGTATGCCGGAGTAATAAATATTTACCGGAACATATACCCCAACGACAACGTCACGTTGTTCTGATAGAGGGAAGATTCGCCTTCGCGTTCTATAGCGCGACGATCCAGTGTGCCGCAAAGGGCGCTGACGGAAAAGAAGTAGCGACTGTAATCCACACGCAAGCCGACATTGACACCCAGATCAAATGTTTTGAGATCAGCCTCCTTGGTCTGGCCGAAATGGATATCGACGTTCTGGTTTTCAGTTTTCATCTTTCCAAAAAGAGAGAAGTCGAGAGCCGGACCGGCATAAACGCCCAACTGCACATCATTTATAATAAAGGTATAAGCCAAGTTCACCGGAACCTGGATAGAATAGTAACTGCATTTATTGAAAGAATTCTTTGCCCCTTCCACCTGCGGATTAGAGTAGAAAGAACCACCTTGGTTCACAAACGCCAGTTCGGGACGCAAAGACAAGCCCTTATATAAATGTATATCGGCAAGTCCGGCCAAGCTGAAACCGAAACGGGCACCTGCATTGTATGTCCCTTCAACTTTTTGCACCAGAGAAGAATAAGCACCACCCGCACGCACGCCGAAAGTAACTTGACCGACAGCCGGCATAATCATCAACATTGCCCAAAAGGCGATAAATATAATTTTTCTCATATTGCTAATCTCTGAGTTATTAAAAGCAAAGATAGAGTTTTTCAACCGGATTATTGCAGCCGATAGAATAAATTTATAAAATAACCCGTATCTTTATAGGCCGAAATAAAAAAGATTAAGACCCCATATGGAACCGTTTATACATCTGCACGTACATACCCAGTATTCACTGCTGGACGGACAAGCATCGATCGACGCTTTGATTGACAAAGCGCAAAAGGATGGTATGCCGGCGATTGCCGTCACTGACCATGGTGTGATGTTCGGAATAAAAGAGTTCTTCAACAAGGTATCCAAAAAAAACGGCAAGCCGTTAGGAGCCATCAAGGACTATGAAAAAGAGCTAAAAGAGCTAAAAAGTAAAACGGAACTGACCGCCGAAGAGCAAGCCCGCCTTGAAGAAATACCTGCAAAGATCGAAGAAGAGAAGAAAAAAATATTCAAACCGATCTTCGGTTGCGAGTGCTATTGTGCTCGTAACGGACGGCATAGCAAGCTTGCTTCACAGAACGACCGAAGCGGATGGCACTTGATCGTGCTGGCTAAGAACCTGAACGGTTACAAAAATTTGATCAAGATGGTTTCCTTATCCTGGACGGAAGGATTTTACGGACGTCCGCGCATCGACAAGGAGTTGTTGGAAAAATATCATGAAGACCTGATCATTTGCTCCGCCTGTATCGGTGGGGAAATTCCGCAGCATATCCTGAACGGACGGATGGACAAGGCCGAAGAATCGGTCCTTTGGTTCAAGAACCTGTTCGGAGAAGATTACTATCTGGAAATACAGCGACACGAGACACATGACCCGAACGCCGCACAAGATGTATACCCCCACCAAGTTACGGCAAACAAGGCGATTCTGGAACTGGCGCGTAAACACAATATCAAGGTTATCGCGACCAACGACGTTCATTTCGTCAATGCGGAAGATGCGGAAGCTCACGACCGCCTAATCTGCCTTAGTACGGGTAAAGATTTGGATGACCCGAACCGTATGCGCTACACCAAACAGGAATGGATGAAGACGACAGCAGAGATGAATACCATCTTTTCTGATATTCCTGAAGCCCTCAGCAACACACTGGAAATAGCCGACAAGGTGGAATTCTACTCCATCGACCACGGTCCTATCATGCCGACCTTCGCCATCCCGGAAGATTTCGGGACGGAAGAAGAATATCGCCAGAAATTCACCGAACAGGACTTATTCGACGAATTCACCCGCGATGAAAACGGAAACGTTGTCCTGAGTGAAGAGGCCGCACACGACAAAATAAAAAAATTAGGCGGTTACGAAAAACTATACCGCATCA
Source organism: Parabacteroides merdae ATCC 43184 (assembly GCF_025151215.1). Classification (NCBI taxonomy): domain Bacteria; kingdom Pseudomonadati; phylum Bacteroidota; class Bacteroidia; order Bacteroidales; family Tannerellaceae; genus Parabacteroides; species Parabacteroides merdae. The sequence continues at coordinate 4,072,435 of NZ_CP102286.1, read as the reverse complement.
AACTGGAAGCCGACTACCTGAAAAAGATCACATACGACGGGGCAAAGATTTGCTACGGAGATGATCTGAACGACGAAGTCAAGGAGCGGCTGAACTTCGAGTTGCACATCATGAAGACGATGGGGTTCCCCGGTTACTTCTTGATCGTGCAAGACTTCATCCGGGCCGCCCGCGAAGAACTGGGCGTTTCGGTCGGTCCCGGCCGTGGATCGGCAGCCGGTTCGGCTGTTGCCTACTGTCTGGGGATCACCCGCATCGACCCGATCAAATATGACTTGCTGTTCGAACGTTTCCTGAATCCGGACCGTATTTCCCTCCCCGATATCGATACCGACTTCGACGATGACGGCCGCGGGGAAGTACTCCGTTGGGTAACGGAAAAATACGGGGCCGAACGTGTAGCGCATATCATCACGTATGGTACGATGGCGACCAAATCGGCCATCAAGGATGTCGCACGTGTACAGAAGCTTCCGCTTGCCGAATCGAACCGCCTCGCAAAACTCGTTCCGGACAAGATTCCGGATATGAAGAAGTTCAAGCTGAAGGATGCGATCAATTATGTGCCGGAGCTGAAAGAAGCGGCTACCGGAAACGACCCGCTGGCACGCGACACCTTGAAATATGCCCAAATGCTGGAAGGTAACGTGCGCAACACAGGTGTACATGCCTGCGGCGTCATTATCGGACGCTACGATATATCGGATGTCGTACCTGTCAGTACGGCCAAGGACAAAGATACCGGTGAAGAGATGCTCGTCACCCAATATGAAGGTTCGGTGATCGAAGAGACCGGTTTGATCAAGATGGACTTCTTAGGACTGAAAACACTGTCCATCATCAAGGAAGCAATTGAAAACATCCGGCTGACGACCGGCCATGACCTGGATATCGATCATATCAGTCTGGAAGATCCGGCAACTTACAAACTGTATTGCGACGGGAAAACCACAGGTACCTTCCAGTTTGAATCCGCTGGTATGCAGAAGTACCTGAAAGAACTGCAACCGTCTAAATTCGAAGACTTGATCGCGATGAACGCCCTGTATCGTCCGGGACCTATGGATTATATTCCTTCCTTTATCGCCCGTAAACAGGGAAAAGAAGAAATCAAGTACGATATTCCCGTCATGGAGCGGTATCTGAAAGACACATATGGCATCACCGTCTACCAGGAGCAGGTCATGCTTCTGTCACGTCTGTTAGCGAACTTCACCCGTGGCGAGAGTGACGCCCTCCGTAAGGCAATGGGTAAGAAGCTGATCGAAAAGATGAACCACCTGAAATCCAAATTCATGGCGGGTGGAAAGACGAATGGTTACAAGGAAGAAACTTTGCAGAAGATATGGTCCGACTGGGAAAAATTCGCCTCATACGCCTTCAACAAGAGCCATGCCACCTGCTACTCATGGGTAGCCTATCAGACAGCTTTTTTGAAAGCGAACTACCCGTCCGAGTATATGGCTGCCGTCTTGAGCCGAAGTTTATCGAATATTGTGGATATCACGAAATTCATGGACGAATGTAAGGCGATGGGCATTCAGGTGCTCGGACCGGACGTGAACGAGTCGATCCTGAAGTTCAGTGTGGACAAGAATAAGAACATCCGCTTCGGTCTGGGTGCTGTGAAGGGTGTCGGCGAAGCCGCCGTGCAGAATATCATTGAAGAACGGAGGAAAAACGGTCCGTACAAAGATATCTTTGATTTTGTGGAACGTGTCAACCTGACTGCCTGCAACAAGAAAAACATCGAATCGCTGGCATTAGCCGGTGCTTTTGACAATTTCGGCATCCAGCGGGAACAGTTCTTTGCCGAAACCGGAAAAGGAGAAATATTCCTTGAAACACTGGTTCGCTATGGCAATAAGTTCCAGACAGACAAGAGCACGGCTACCAATTCCCTGTTCGGAGGAGATGCTTTTATCGCCATCGCCAAACCGGAGATTCCCAAATGTGAACGTTGGAGCGACCTCGAACGCCTGAATAAAGAAAAAGAACTGGTCGGTATCTATCTTTCCGCCCATCCGTTGGATGAATACCGTATTATTCTGACATATGTTTGTAATACCGGCATGGCGGAAATAAACGACAAGGAAAACCTGGTAGGCAAAGACTTGCTGTTCGGCGGTATCGTTACGGACTTCCGCGAAGGGATGACCAAAAAAGGGAATCCTTACGGCATTATCAAGATAGAAGATTTTACCGGTAGCGGCGAAATAGCATTATTCGGTAAAGATTACGTCGATTACAGCAAATTCGGCAAGCGCGGCATGTACCTGCTGATCAAGGCGCGTGTGGAAGACCGCTACAATTCAGGTCGCCTTAGCTTGTCTATCGGGGCCATCCAATTGCTGCAGGAAGAGAAAGACCGCCTGATCGAAAAGATCAGTATCACGGTCCCGATCCACGATTTGGACGAACCGACCATAAACGAACTGTCGACCTTGATTAAAAACAATCCGGGTCAGAGCCTGTTATATTTCAAGGTGGTTGACTGCGAACATAATGTCATACAGAATTTTTTCTCACAAAACATACGGCTTAATGTCACACGCAACCTAGTCGAATTCTTGCAAACGAACGAGAATATGGATTTTAAAATTAACGGGTAGTATTTGTATGGTATAAAAGAATTTGTACTTTTGCACAAAATTCGAATATATAATTCATAATTAAAGATATGGCACTACAAATTACAGATGCAAATTTTGAAGAGTTGGTAAACTCTGGTAAGCCTATGGTCCTTGACTTCTGGGCTGAATGGTGTGGTCCTTGCCGCATGGTTGGTCCGATCATCGATGAACTGGCTACCGAATATGAAGGCCGTGTTACTATCGGCAAAATGGATGTAGACAACAACAACGACGTGGTTGCACAATTTGGCATCCGTAATATTCCGACCGTTCTTTTCTTCAAAGACGGCAAGGTAGTAGATAAACAGGTAGGTGCTGCTCCTAAAACTACATTCGTATCTAAAATAGAAGCTCTTTTATAATTTAATAGCGCGAAGCATTTCGCGTTTTCCTGGGGGGCCGGGTATTCTTTCGACAGAATATCCGGCTTCTTTCATCATACGTCTGACGACACCTTTCGCACAATAGGTTGTCAAAACACCGCCTCCGGTCATGCGGGCATACAGTCGGTTGAAGATTTCCTGATTCCACATCTCCGGCTGCTTATCGGGAGCGAACGCATCAAAATAGACCAGGTCGATCCGATCCGGCAAAGCACACGTATTACTGTCTCCTTGTATTTTATGCAGTCCAAAGAAATCCGTAACCTGGACCGCAACATTCCATTCCGCCTGATGCAAGGCTTGGAAAACATCTTTCCGTCCGGCACAGATCATTTCGCCGTAATTCAAGCTCTCGATCACGTCCATATCAAGCGGATAAAGTTCAACCGAATAGTAATGTATTTTCCGTTGATGCACCTCGGCATCCAACAAAGTCAAGAAGGCATTGAGCCCAGTACCGAAACCTATTTCCAGAACGACGATTTCTTTCCGTTCCAGATGGTGTAACCCAGCTTCAATAAAGACATGGCGCGACTCCTGCACGGCGCCGTTCACAGAATGGTAGTGTTCGTCCATTTCGGGGATAAAAAGCGTATGGCTCCCATCCGCCGTCAGTTGCAATTCCCGTTTGATATGATTCGTTGCGTTCTGCATGTATTTCTATAATATGCCTGCAAAGGTAAGTTTTTAATCCCGGTTTTTATATACCTTTGTAACCATAACAAGAATCAAAGATGACCAAAAAATTTATCTTTCTTTTACTCTTGATGTTTACGGGTTTACAAATAATGCAGGCCCAACAAACATATTCAATAAAAGGGATTGTAAAAGATGCCGCCAACGGCGAACCGGTTAGCTTCGCCAATGTGGTCATCTGGAACACGATAGAAGGGACTGTCACTGATTCGATCGGCCAATTCGAGATCACCGGAGTCTCTCCCGGAAGCTATCGCCTGCAAGCCTCCTTTATCGGTTATAAACCAACAGTTACGGCTGAATTCAGAATTTCCAACAAGGACATGTTTTTTCCGATCGAACTGGAAGAAAGTAGTGAAAGCCTGCAAGAAGTGAGCATTGTCGCCTCTCCTTTCCGCAAGACGGCAGAAAGTCCGCTCGGACTGCGCGTGATCGGGTTCAAAGAGATCGAGAAAAGTGCCGGAGGAAACCGGGACATATCCAGGGTCGTGCAATCTTTTCCTGGTGTGGCATCTACGGCTGCTTTCCGAAACGACCTGATGGTCAGAGGAGGAGGACCGTCTGAAAACCGTTTCTTTCTCGATGGCGTAGAAATACCGAACATCAACCACTTCTCCACACAGGGAGCATCCGGAGGTCCTGTCGGGATCATTAACCCAGATTTCATACGCGAAGTCGATTTCTACTCTGCAGCCTATCCTGCCGCGCGTGGAAACGCTCTTAGCTCGGTTCTTGATTTCAAGTTGCAGGACGGAAACAAAGAAAAATTCTCCCTACGGGGAGTGATAGGAGCTTCGGATATCGGATTCTCTGCCAACGGACCGGCCGGCAAGAAGACGACCTACCAAGTGTCTATTCGCCGTTCATACCTTCAGTTCCTGTTCGACATGATCGGGCTGCCTTTCCTGCCGACCTTCACAGACGCACAATTCAAAGTGAAACATACATTCGACCGGAAAAACGAACTGGCTATTCTGGGATTGGGAGCCATAGACGACATGAAACTCAACACCGGTATGGAAGACATGAGTGAAAAGAACCAGTATATCTTAGCCTACCTGCCGGTGGTCAAGCAAAAGACATACACATTAGGAGCTGTTTACAAACATTACTCTGGCAAAAACATCTATTCGCTAATTGTCAGCCGGAGCCAGTTAAACAATAAGAATATCAAATACAGGGATAATGACGAAAGTTCGGAAGAGAACCTGACTCTCAATTACCGTTCGGACGAAATCGAAAATAAACTGCGCAGTGAAAATATATTCCGTTTTCCTTTCTTCCGGCTGAATGTCGGCGGAAACCTCGAATATGCGACCTACACCAATCGTACATACCAGAAACAGTTCACCACGATCCCCAGAGTGATCAACTATCACACAGATCTAGGACTTTTGAAATGGGGGCTTTATGCCACAGCCATATACGAAAGCGACAACGAGCGTTTCACCGCTTCTTTAGGAGTACGGGCGGATGCCAACGACTATTCGCCGGAGATGAACAACCTCCTGGATCAACTCTCGCCCCGTCTCTCCCTTTCCTACCGTTTGTTTGGAGCGGTCTATCTGAACGGAAGCATCGGCAGATATTACGAATTGCCACCTTACACGGTTCTAGGATTCAAAGACAATCAAGGTAATTACCTGAATAAAGCCAACCACCTGACTTATATCCGAAGCGACCAGGCAGGACTCGGACTGGAGTATCGCCCTTCCTCATATCTGAAATTCTCGGCAGAAGGTTTTTACAAGAAATACGACCAATACCCGATGTCATTAGTCGATAGCATTCCACTCGCCTCTAAAGGTACGGACTACGGGGTTTTAGGAAACGAAGCGGTCAGCTCGACCGCCACAGGAAGAGCATACGGCCTCGAACTTACCGGACGGTGGTATAATTATAAAGGACTGACCTTTATCGCTTCTTACACCTATGTACGGAGCGAATTCAAGGATGGACGCGGGAGCAGAAAATACATTCCGTCAGCTTGGGACAACCGCCATCTCTTTACATTCAGCGGGACCTACGCACTGCCTAAAAACTGGGATATCGGAGCCAAACTAAGAGTTGTGGGCGGTGCGCCCTATACCCCTTACGATGTTGAAAAAAGTAGCCTGGTCGAAGCTTGGGACGCCAGCGGCAGTCTCTATTACGATTACAGCCGCTTCAACAGCGAACGGTTAAAACCTTTCACCCAACTGGATATCCGGATAGACAAGACCTTCTATCTGAAAAAGTTCATGTTGGGGGCCTATATTGACATTCAGAATATTCTGAATTCCAAATATAAAGAACAGGATGTGTATATCAAAACAGGTAAAATCCTAAATCCGGACGCACCTCTCGACCAACAACGATATGAACTAAAACCTGTAGAACGACGTACCGGGACCCTATTACCCAGCATAGGACTCATGATCGAATTTTAGAAAAGTGTTGATTTATGTAAGCTTATACCAAATAATTCCTATTTTTGCATGCGGGATTCAAAAGGAATCTATTTGGGAGTTTAGAATAATATTTACTTAATGGGCAAATCATCAGACTACAAAGTAATGTACAGATGGCTATTTTTTTTCACTGTCATATGCCTACTCTTCACATGCCGGGTCCATGCTGATGAAAATAACCCTATCCTGATCATCAGCTCTTACAATCCCGACACACGCAATACGACGCAAAATATTTCCGAATTCATGGAAGAGTATAAGAAACAGGGGGGAAACTCGCCTGTCGTAATCGAGAACATGAACTGCAAAAGCCTGCCCGAAGCTCCCCTCTGGAAGGAAAGAATGCGTAAACTGCTGAACAAATATCAGGGAGAAAACAGCCCTAACCTGATCGTTATACTCGGACAAGAAGGATGGGCCTCCTACCTTTCTCAAGATGACAGCATAATCCGAGATATTCCGATACTTTGCGGCATGGTCAGCCGAAATGCCGTCTTATTACCTGACAGTAATATAAACGTAGCGGAATGGACTCCCGAAAGTGTAAATGTAGAAGACCTGAAAAACAAGAGAAGAAACCTGGCTGGATTCGTCTACAACTATGATATCAAAGCCAATATAGAACTGGTCCGGAAATTGTATCCGAGCACCAAACATTTTGCCCTTATCACAGACAACAGCTATGGCGGTATTTCTCTCCAAGCCCTGGTAAAAAAGGAAATCGGCAAAATAAAGGGGATAGACTTCATCCCTTTGGACGGGCGTAAGAACGACATCTATAACATCATCGAGGAGATCAAGCAGTTACCCCCGCAAAGCATCATTCTTCTGGGAACCTGGCGTGTAGACGTCAATGACGGATACTATGTCGGCAACGCAACTTACACCATGATGTTGGCAAATCCCAAAGTACCGGCATTTTCACTGACTTCCATCGGGCTGGGGCATTGGGCAATCGGAGGCTGTATACCCCAATACCGCTCCATAGGAAAAGATCTGGCCCGTCAGGCTCTCCACCTTTTAAAGGAACATCCTGAAAAATTGGACACAGAAACAATTCCGAACCTATATACATTCGATGCCAAGAAACTGAAAGAAAGGCACATCTCGACAAAAGAACTGCCTCCTCATTCCGTATTTATTAATACCGAGGTAGGATTATTCGTCCAATATAAATTTGAAATCCTATTGTTGGTCGCAATCGTGTTGTTACTGTTCCTGATCATGGTGCTTTACTTTTACCTGCGCACCAGCAAGCTGAAAAATAAATTACTGATCCTGATCGACAAACAGAAAGAAGACGAAATAGAACTGAGAAAAGCCAAAGACAAGGCAGAAGAATCCGACCGTTTGAAATCGGCTTTCCTGGCCAATATGAGCCATGAGATCCGTACGCCGCTGAATGCAATTGTCGGTTTCTCCAACCTGCTGACCATGGCGGAGGACGAAGAGGAACGGAATGAATATATCAATATCATCAGCAGCAACAATGAATTGCTCCTGCAACTAATCAACGATATCCTGGACGTAGCCAAAATCGAGGCCGGCACATTGGAATTTATCGACTCTGAGATAGACATCAACGCCCTATTATCCGATATCGAGCAATCGTCCCGCCTAAAAGCACCCGAAGGGGTACAGATTTCTTTTGTCGAAAAAATGCCTTATTGCATCATCATGTCGGACAAGAACCGATTGGCACAAGTCATCACGAACTTCATCAACAACGCGATCAAGTTTACGAAAGAAGGAAGCATCCGGTTCGGCTACCGGCATAAAGACGATAAACTGTTACTCTACGTCAGAGATACGGGATGTGGCATAGAACCGGAGAAGAAAGATCTTGTGTTCAACCGTTTCGTAAAGCTGAACAGCTTTGCACAAGGAACAGGCCTGGGACTTGCCATCTGCCAGATGATCGTCAAAAAAATGGGCGGTGAGATCGGTGTGGAATCCCAATTGGGGAAAGGTTCGACTTTCTGGTTCACTTTGCCGGATACCGTCATTCATGGCATTGACGTTCAGTCGATAAAAACGGCGGTAAACGAAGATGCTGTAATCGACAACACGAATCCGAAAAAAGCGACGCTGCTGATCGCAGAAGACAACGAAAGCAACTACATACTGATCCGTGCGGTCCTGAAAGAATACGACCTATTGCATGCCCACGATGGTAACGAAGCCGTCCGGCTTTATCGCGAACACCGTCCCGACCTTATCCTGATGGATCTCAAGATGCCGGACATGGACGGATATGAGGCAACTGTCGAAATCAGAAAAGAAGACTCCGACATTCCTATTATTGCCGTAACCGCTTTTGCTTTTTCAGAGGATGAGCAGCGAGTAAAGCAAAACGGCTTCAACGGATATGCGGCCAAGCCGATCAAACCGGCGGAATTGAAAAAAATCATTGTCCAATATCTCTCCCTTACAACACACGCGTCTGGGGAAATTGCAAAGTGAAAGTAGTTCCTTTCTCTTCTTCTGAAATAACGGAAATACTACCGCCATGCCGGTTCATGATCTGACGGCAAACACTCAGACCGATTCCCGAACCGCCCTGTTTAGTTGTAAAAAACGGAACAAATACCTTATCCATCGCTTCCGGCACAATGCCGTATCCGTTGTCGGAGACCGTAATCACCGGAACACCTTCACGCCTGAACGCATTCACCCGGACTTCGGGATAAGAACGTTCCTGGCATGCCTCGACTGCATTTTTCAACAGGTTTATCAACACCTGTTCAATCATGGCACGATCCGCATAAATACGCAAGTCTACCGGCCGGACAGAGAAAGAGAACGAAACAGCACCGGCAGGATACAGCCCCCTTAAATCGTCAAAAAGAGAGGAAACCGGAAACAACTGCTGCATCGGAACCGGAATACGAGTCAGTTTCCGATAATTTTCGACAAAATCCAATAACCCCTTGCTCCGACGGTGTATCGTTTGCATGGCTTGCAACATAATACTGTAATCCCGCTCGTTCAACCCGTTGGAACTCGCACGTTCCGTCACCGTTTCCGACAAGGAAATGATAGGGGCGATAGAATTCATGATCTCATGCGTCAAGACACGGATCAGCTTTTGCCAGGCTTCTGTCTCCGCCTCCGCCACCACCACATTGTACAGACGGGTCCGAAAAGCAGATAGCGCTTCATTCATGGCACGCGTCAGGTTGGCTTCGGGCCCGTCTGTCGAAGGGATAGGAAAAGACAGATTCATATCTCCATAGTGGATGTTGGCAATCAGATGCTCCATCTTCTGAAGCATTTTCCGCTGATCCTGATAAAGGGAAAAAGCAGTTCCCAGCAAGATTATAAAACACATGACAGCCGTAAAATACAATTCCTTCAAAAGCAGAAAGGCAATTGAAAGAGATAGCCCGACCAACAACCCGATCTTCAGGAAAAGGACATATCGTTTCATAGGCCCAACTTATCCAGTTTCCGGTACAAGGCAAAACGGGTGATTCCCAGCAGCTCGGCAGCACGCGTGATATTCCCGTCCGCCCGGCGGAGGGCTCGTTCAATCGCTTCCTTTTCGAGAACTCCCAGGTTCAGTTCTTCCGGCTCCCCTTTCTTTTGGGCAGGTGCAGGATGCAGCATAAAGTTTTCAGGTCTCAGCATGGGGCCATCCGAAAGAATCACGGCACGCTCGATCGCATGTTGCAGTTCGCGGACATTGCCCGGCCATGCATAGCTTTGCAATTTCGTTTTCGCATCTCTGGTAAGCCCTCCTATCTTTTTCTTATACTTGCGGGCATAACAGTCCAGAAAATAATCGGCCAACAGCAAGATGTCATTTCCCCGTTCGCGGAGTGGAGGGATATGCAACTCGATCGTATTGATCCGGTACAACAAATCCTGCCGGAAAGTTCCTTCCTGTACCATCGCATGGATATCCATATTCGTGGCAGAGATCAGCCGGACATCGATCGGCACGGAACGGGTAGCACCCAGACGGAGAATCTGCCTTTTCTCGATAGCGGTCAATAACTTCGCCTGCATCGGCAAGCTCAAATTACCGATTTCATCCAGAAACAGGGTCCCGCCGGAAGCCACTTCCATACGTCCGGGCTTATCGCGCCGTGCATCCGTGAAAGCTCCTTTTTCATATCCGAACAGTTCGCTTTCAAATAATTGTTCCGGGATACTCCCAAGATCGATACTGATAAAAACCTGGTTGCAACGGGGCGAATGATGATAAAGAGCGCGTGCAATCAGATCCTTTCCAGTCCCGTTTTCGCCTAAAATCAGAATATTGGCATCCGTATCCTTCAGTTTGGCAATCGTGGCAAACAATTCCTGCATGACATCGCTCTCACCGATAATCTCAAAGCCGGTATCATCAGGGCTTCCTAATGCCTCGACCCGCTGTTTCAATGTATTGATTTCCGTACGGCTTTCACGCAGTTTCAAGGCTGCCGAGAGAGTAGCAAGCAGTTTTTCTTTTTCCCAGGGTTTCGGAATAAAGTCGGTAGCCCCCGCCTTTATGGCACGTACGGCCTTTTCCGTATCTGCATAGGCCGTAATAAAAAGAACCACGGCATCGGGGTCGGCGGCCTTTATCTTTTCGAGCCAAAAGAACCCCTCCTGTCCGCTGATCGCATCCCGCCGGAAATTCATATCCAATAAAATAACATCGGGCACGAATGTCGACATAAAATGCTCGATCCGTTCCGGCTGCGTCGTCACTTTTATCTGTTCCACATAAGGTTCAAGCAACAGATTCAACGCAAAGAGGACATCTTCGTTATCATCTATAATCAATATTTTCCCGTTCTTCATATTCCTGGTATTATTCTATCTCGTGTAAAAAATCATCCTTGACGTGACAAAGATATGTATTATATATACGGAATGTATGTGCGATACTGCACATAATTTGTGCGAAATAACACGTTTTTTCATACACTTACAGGCAAGCTAATAGTAACATATTAAGAATGTTTGGAATACATATAGCCTTTTCTTGCATAATAAGCATCTTCATTACAACATGTCAGTATGTAATGATTCTCTACACCCGGATGTTCGAGGCGTCAACATCCGGGTGTAGGGAGCGTCAACATCCGGGTGTAGAATGCCGGAAGATGGGCATGTTTCCGAACATTTCTGCTTGCTTTCCACTCTTTTCCTCCTTGTTTTCTGCAAAAAAGGACCTTATGTCGACGAAATAACTTGCTCACAAATACATATAGATACGCTTCCCGCTACTTTCAGAACAATACCGATTCTCCGTTTCAATTGATACAAGTGTGACACAGGAGTGATACATGAATCCGGCATGTATCACTCCTTGTACATCATGCTTATCAATACTTACAAAGCAAAGCGTGATAGAGTGATAGAGAATCCCGCAAAACCATAAAGAGATGTCTATCGTTTCTTAATACAATTTCAGCCTGAATATACCGTGCTAATCCGCACGTAAATTGTGCGGATTAGCACCCTATCCATATCACTACACATCACTATTTACATAAGTACCAACCTTTTACAAAAATGGCATATTATTTGCTTCATTTTTGCCATGAAACAAATAATATACATAGCAATACTATTTCTGCTCCCCTTACAGCTCCAGGCGCAGAAAACACTTACGCTGACATTGAGCGAAGCTATCGAAATGGCACGTCGGAATTCTCCTGAAGCGATTGCCGCCCGTCACGCTTTCAGGGCTTCTTACTGGAACTGGCGTTCGTTCCGGGCTAAACAGTTGCCGAGCCTGACACTTACATCCGATCCGAGCTTGAATCGTTCCATCCAGTCAGTCACCTTGGAAGACGGTAGCGACAAGTTTGTGCATCGGAACCAACTCTCAGTCGATGCCAGCCTCGAAATCCAACAAAATATAGCCCTTACAGGGGGAAAGGTTTTATTGAAAACCGGACTTGAAAGACTGGATATGTTTACCGACAATATCTCGTCTTACAAAAGTACTCCGGTTGTCGTAGGATATGAACAAGACTTATTCGGCTTCAATGACCTTAAATGGGAACGCCGTATCGAGCCGATCAAATACGAAGAAGCAAAAAAGACCTATATCGAAACACTTGAACTGGTAGCAGCCTATACGACCAACCGCTTTTTTAACTTGGCTACGGCACAGACATCGCTGGAAATCGCGAACTATAATTTTGCATACGCCGACACGCTTTACCGGTATGCACAAGGACGTTACAATATCGGAACGATCACCGAAAACGAAATGCTCCAATTGGAACTCAACAAACTGACCGAACAAACAAACTGCCTCAATGCGCAAATCGAGGTCGACGATTATATCCAGTCGCTCCGCAGTTATCTGGGCATTTCCGAAAATATAAACTTGGTAGTGATTCCCGACGACAGTATTCCTCACTTCACAGTCGACGTAAACGAAGCCATGCAGCTTGCTTTCCAAAACAACCCGGATATCAGCGCTTTCGAACGCCGCCGGCTGCAAAGTGAAAGCAACGTTGCCGAGGCAAAAGCCAACCGGGGTTTTAAAGCAGCCTTATATGCACAGTTCGGTCTGACGCAAAGCAACGAAAAGCTGAAAGAATCCTACCGCGACCCGATGGACCAGCAATTGGTGACATTGGGGATACGCATACCGATATTGGACTGGGGCGTAGGTAAAGGCCGGGTGAAAGTGGCCAAAAGCAACCGCGACAAGGTTTACACCGAACTGGAACAAGAACGGATGGATTTCGAACTGAACGTAGCCAAGATTGTCAAGCAATTCAACATACAGGCCGGAAAAGTTGCCATAGCCTATAAAACAGACCAAACGGCCCAGCGCCGTAACGATGTGGCACGCAGGCTCTACCTGTTAGGCAAATCGACGATTCTCGATCTCAATGCCGCCATAGCCGAAAAAGACAATTCCCGTCGTGCTTACATCGCGGCTTTATATAATTATTGGAATCTCTATTACGGTCTCCGCAGCCTGACCGGTTACGATTTCGAGAAGATGATCCCGATCACAGAAGACTATGAACTCCTTTTAAACAATTGACAATGGACAATTGACAATTCATAAATCATAAATTATAAATCATATACATGGACAAGCCCATAGCAAAGAAACCCGTTTATTACCGCTACCGCTGGCATATCGCCGGGGGAATCGCATTTATTGTTCTTCTCATCTATGTCGGGATCGCCGCTTCCGGTGGCAGGAAGCTCCGTACCGATGCAGAAAACCTGATCATCGGAGAAGCGACAAGCGACAAATTTCTGGAATATGTAGACGTCGAAGGCGTCGTGCAACCCATCCTCACCATCCAGATCAACACCCGCGAAGCCGGCAGCGTGGACAGGATCATTGCAGAGGAAGGAACTATGATGAACAAGGGAGACACGATCCTGACACTCAACAATCCCGACCTTATCCGCGCCATCGAGGACCAACAGGATGAATGGGAAAAGCAGCTGATCTCTTATCAGGAGAAAGAGATCGAGATGGAACAGAAAAGTATCGACCTGCAACAAAAGACCTTACAAACGACCTACGAACTGAACCGGCTCAAAAAAAGCTATGCACTCGATGAAGAGGAATTCAATATGGGAGTCAAAAGCAAAGCACAGCTCGAAGTGGCCCGGGACGAATTCGACTATAAAACCCGAAGCACCGCTTTGCAGTTGGAAGGTTTGCGCCATGATAGTGCAGCTACGATCTTGCGCCGTGAGTTGATGAAAAACGATCTTGAACGGGAACGTAAAAAGTTCGAACGTGTCCGGGAACGCATGGAGGACTTGGTTGTTCGTGCTCCTCTCTCCGGACAACTCAGTTTTGTGAAAGTAACTCCCGGACAACAGGTGCAAAGTACCGAAGCGATCGCCGAGATCAAAGTCCTCGATCAGTTCAAGATCCATACTTCCCTCAGCGAATACTACATCGACCGGATCACCACCGGTCTACCCGCCACCATCACCTGGCAAAACAAAAAGTACCCGCTCCGGATCACCAAAGTCGTTCCGGAAGTCAAAGACCGGAACTTCGATGTCGACCTGGTCTTTACGGAGGCAAGCCCGGAGAACGTACGCATCGGAAAAAGTTTCCGTGTCCAGATCGAACTCGGACAACCGGAAGAGGCCCTCGTCATCCCACGTGGTGACTTCTTCCAGGCCACCGGCGGCCAATGGATATACAAACTGAATGAATCCGGCACGAAAGCCCGGAAAACCCCGGTCAGCATCGGCCGCCAAAACCCGCAGCAATACGAAATAACCGGCGGCCTCCAACCGGGCGACAAGGTGATTGTCACAGGATATAGTACCTTTGGGGATGCGGAAGAACTGATTTTAAAATAATATTCGAATCATGATACTACAACATTATATCAAAATTGCATTTCGTAACTTGGCAAAATATAAAGTACAATCTGCCATCAGTATTGTCGGTTTGGCAATCGGGCTGATCTGTTTTACATACGGATGGAACTGGTACAGGTATGAAACGAACTACGACGGGTTCTACCCACAATCCGGACAAATTTACCGAATATACGGAATCGATAAACAAACGGGAAAGAAATCGGAGGAATTACCACTTATTCTGGCACGCAAACTGAAAAAAGATTTCCCGGAAGTAATAGAGACAACGCAGATTTATTCCAAATACGGCTCGACTTTCAAATATGGAGAAACAAGGTTAGAGGATCCGGACGAGGAATTCATTGACGAACAGTATTTCAAATTCTTTCCACGTCCCGTAATTTGCGGTAAAAGGGATGATATCCTGAAAACGCTGGATGAGATAGCCGTCACCCGCTCTTTTGCCGTGAAATATTTCAAAACACCGGAGGAAGCATTAGGCAAAACCCTTGAAAACGGATATCGCAAAAGCATTACGATCGTGTCCGTCCTGGAAGATTCGCCCAACAACTCCATGATGCAAGCCGATGTTTATGAACTGGACAAATTCGACCGTGACCGGGAAAACCGGATCACGGACGAAAAACAATGGGCCTTGCTAAACACTAAAATCTATCTATTATTAGCACCCAACATTAATATAAAAGCTTTTGAGAAGAAGATCAATTCTTATATAGTCGAACATGAATATAATAAATCAATTTTGTTAAAGTTGGTTCCCCTGACAGATGTCCGTCATACATTCGGAAGTGAATTGACATTTAATCTTTCCTACATCCGGACATTCACGGTAACCGGCCTCTTATTGTTACTCTGCGTTTTCTTTAATTTCACCAATCTGCTGTTGAATCGTATCTACTTACGGAACAAAGAAATGAAATTGAGAAATGCGATCGGCGCTGATAAAAAGAACTTGGTTATCCAGTTGTTGCTGGAATTGACATTGCTTGTCGGGATCAGTTTTCTATTGGCTTCCTGCCTGTTGGAATTAACCGCTGGCGGTTTCTCACACCTCTTCGATACGACATTACAGCGAAAGTTATTATTCAGCCATCTTTGTATCATAGCAGGCATTAGCTGGCTGACACTCATGATTGTCAGTCTACCGTTATTCTTGCATTTTGTACGCGCTTCTTCTCTATTAATATCCGGAGGAATCTCTCCTACCCGGAAAAGCGGTTTCCGCAAAATCAGCATGACACTCCAACTATGTATCTGCATATTCTTCCTGATGAGCACATTTATCATGTTCAGGCAAATATCTTTCATGAAACATAAAAACTTGGGATTCCAGAAAGAGGGTCTGATACAGATGGAAATGACATTCAACGACCGGGAAGGAATCAATCGCGAGATTTCTTCATTAGCAGTCCTAAAAGGATTCACACAAGCCGGAATATTTACCATCACCCATGAACCTTATACACAAAACGAAGTCGAATGGGAAGGTAAGCCTCTGGATTTCAATCCAAACTTCCAAGTCCTGCAAGTAGGCAGCAACTTCTCGGAAGTTTTTAACATACCGATGCTGAAAGGCCGTTTCATCAATGACGGCGATCTGGCAGACAATGGAGATTGGCGAGCTTCTTGGACAAAAGCCGTCATCAATGAAGAAGCTGCTCGCATCATGGGCATCGATAACCCGATCGGCAAGAAAATCAGTATTTGGAATTATACGATCATGCAAGACGGAAGCAGAGGACGTGCCGAAATGGAGATCGTCGGGATCATCCAAAACTTCCAAGCGGCCAGTTTGCGCAACCCGATCCTGCCACAAGTGATCGTAATCGACCAAAGCAAATGGAACAGTTATTTTTATTATGCCCGTACCGAACCCGGAAAAGAAAAAGCCACGATCAAAGCAATCCGGAATATATTCAAAAAACACTCTAAGTCAGGCGATCCCACTACCTGCAATGTACAGACCATAAGCCAGATACTTGATCGGCTCAGCACTTCCGAAGATGCCAGCCTGCAGCTCTTTACTTTGCTGGCTCTGTTCTGTACGCTAATCTCCATCTTCGGGCTTTATTCCATTTCATCCAGCAATATGGAACAACGAAGGAAAGAAATTGCCATACGGAAAGTGATGGGAGCCTCTGCCGGCACGATTGTCAAAATGTTTTTTATGGAATATCTGACAATTGCATTGATAGCCAACCTTCTTGCATTGCCACTCGCGTGGTTGTTCATGCAAAGTTGGTTGCAGCAATATGCCTATCGGAGCCATATCTCTGCCTGGATGTATATCGTAATCGTATTTGCCACCATCACTCTGATCATCGGAACCGTCCTCTATCAGACGATACAGGCTGCCCGGACCAATCCTGCGGAAGTGATCAAATCGGAATAATAACAAACTAAATCATTGAACCATGCTACACCATTACATCAAAATAGCTTTCCGTAATCTCTTGAAATATAAATTGCAATCATTCATCTGTATCGTCGGGCTCGCAATCGGATTTACAAGTTTCGCGTTATCGTCGCTCTGGATACGATATGAACTGACCTACGATACGTTTAGGAAAGACGCAGACCGGATCTATTACGTCCGGATGGAATCGGAAACCGATGACCAAGGATTATCAAGCGTTACACCTTACCCGCTGGCCCGATATTTGAAAGAGACATTCCCGGAGATAGAGGAAAGTTGCAACACGAGTGCCTGGAAAACCGATTTCCTCTACAACGAGAAGAAATACGAATCTTTCGACATGGTCATGGATTCAGCTGCCGAACATATGTTCGAAATAGAACTGATCTCCGGTAGCCGGGATTTTATGATCCCGAAAAGTAACAAGATCGCGATCACGGACAAGCTTGCCAAAGAGGTCTTCGGCACAAAGGACCCATTAGGTGAAAAACTGAAAATTTGGTCTGACGATATGGAAATATGTGCCATAGTCAAAAGTCAGGACCAGCACTCGAATTTCCCGTTCGGAATACTGAAGCCGTCCCGACAAACGGAGGAATGGAACGTAGCCTATTGTCAGACTTTTATAAAGGTCCGTCCGGAAACGGATATGAGAGCTTTTAAAAAGAAACTTTACGAACATAAAATAAAGAAAGACAGAGACTCGCTGAGTCATTTCGTTCTGACGTCAATCACCGCCATGCGGTATGACCACCCCGAAGAAGAGCCAACTATCAAGTTCGAACATATCTTGCTATTCGCTCTTGCCGGAGGATTGGTAATCCTGTGCGCACTATTCAACTATCTGACCCTATTCGTAAACCGTATACGAATACGCAGTAAAGAGATCGGGCTTCGGAAAGTGTGCGGCTCGTCTGACGGCAATCTGTTTGTCCTGTTCGCTTCCGAATACCTGCTTACGCTTTCCATCTCTCTTTTAGCCGGAATAGCCTTGATCGAAATCATACTGCCTGTATTCCAAGAATTATCGAATGTAAAAACGGATTCGTTCAGTCTCTATCTGGAAACATTCGTCTATTTCGGATTCATCACCTTACTGGCTTTCCTGTTCTCTTTATTCCCTATCTACTATTTCAGGAAGCGTTCGCTACAAAAGGCCCTTAAAGGTTCGTCTGACGGAAAAGGAAAGAACCTCTTCCCCAAAGCAAGCCTTACCTTGCAATTGATAATCAGCATCGGATTCATATTCTGTTCGTCGGTACTGATCAAGCAAATCCATCACTTGCACACCACCGATATCGGACTAAACCGGAAAGACCGGGGCGATGTCCGTATATATCCCCAAACAGACGGTTTGAAAGAAGAAATTGCCAAACTCTCCTCCATCGCCGAAGTATATCCGGATGAAAACGATCCACTATTTCCAAGCCATTCACGTTCCTACAGGTCCTTTACCGATTGGGAAGGCAAGCCGGCCTCTGTGGAAGGTCTTACGATCCAAATAATCCCATGCAACAATCGCTACTTTGAATTTTATGGTCTGCAATTGCTAAAAGGCAAGTTGCCGGAAGGAGATACCGAACGGCACATACTCCTAAACGAAGCAGCTGTAAAGGAATTGAAGATCGACAACCCGATTGGCAAAACACTTAGCCGCAAAGATCAGAAAGGATTTATCATCGACGGCATTTTCAAAGACTTTTATATCGCACCTCCTACCGTTCCGGTAAAGCCGGTTATGCTCGAGTTCAGTCCGGGAAAAAAGAATATACAGAATGATTATTCAACGACTGCCATATTCCGGCATCAGCCGGGAAGCCGCGAACTGTGCAAACAACAGGTTGAACAGTTGGCAAAGAAAATGCAACCGAACGCCGTCGACATACATGTTACTTTTATGGAAGAAGAGTATGAAAAGTTTCTGAAATCGGAAAAGGCGCTACTCAAGATGCTTGACTTCGTGACTATAGTCTGTATTTTGATCTCATTGTTCGGCGTATTCTCTCAAGTAACTCTGGACTGCGAACAGAAGAAGAAAGAAATCGCTGTCCGTAAAGTAAACGGGGCAGAGGCCTCCGATATCATGAGAATGTTTTTTGCCGGTAATCTCCGCCTGCTATGCATCGCTTCGGTCATAGCATTTCCGGCCAGTTACCTGATCATGAAATCATGGATTGAAAACTATGTGTTGCAAGCAGCAATCAGTTGGTGGCTTTATCCGGTCATCTGGGGTGTACTGGTCCTGCTGCTGACTCTTTGTACCGGTTGGCGCATACAGAAGGCAGCGAACCAGAACCCGGCAGAAGTGATCAAGTCGGAATAAGAATGTCTTTGAACAATATCTTATAACAAACAATCAGATTATGTTATCACACTATGTCAAAGTTTCTTTTCGGGAACTACTGAAATACCGAACTCAATCAATTGTCAGCATCATTGGTCTGGCCGTAGGATTTACTGCCTTCATTTTAGGAGGTTACTGGCTATGGTGGGAGACACATTTCGATAATTTCCATCCGGAAGCAGACCGACTTTACTGCCTGACGACAGAAGGACTTGTCAAGCGTGCCAACGGAACACAATCAGATTTAGACCAGTTACATATTAACGACCGGGAAGAATTATTCAAGCTGCTCCCCGAAATCGAAGTCTCTTGTTCATTCAACCACCTCAGTTTTACATTGAAACAGGACAACGAAGCAATCAACCTGCATGGAATGGAAAGCGAACAGTCCTTCTTCGACCTTTTCCGGGCAGATTTTATCGAAGGGACTCACCAAGGGGTCATTCCCGACGGCAGTTCTGTCATTTTAACGGAACGGACAGCCCACAAATTGTTCGGGACAACAAACTGTATTGGCAAGGAAGTCGTATTGGATAATAATCTTCGTCCCTCTGTAGTCGGTATTATCCGTAACTATCCGGATAATACTGATCTGCTGTTCGACTTTCTGTTGATCAGAACCCCTCACCCCAATCATGTCAAACGCATGACGACCTACGTGCGGCTCCAAAAGAATGCGAACGTGGCAAATGTACGGAACAAACTGGCGCACTATAAAAGCCATGCCGAAAACAAATGGGATCGCGAACAGGTAAAAAACTGGAAAATAAACCTGCTGACAGCCTCCGAAGTGCATCTTCGGTGCCATCCTGAATTGACAGACCGCATCCGTAACATTCATATCCTGGCTTTGGCCGGGACAATGGCTTTCCTTAGCGCTCTGATCAACCTACTTGTCCTTTTTATCGGTCAACAGCAACGGAAACAACAAAAAAACCGGACTTATCTTTGTATAGGAGCCTCAACCACAAGTATGATTACAAAAAGTTTCATCGAACTGGCACTTCCTTTGATCATCGCCTTCCTGATTTCTTTCTGTCTGATCGAGAGCATCTATCCTTACTATGAAAGCTATACGACCTGGCACCGGTATGGTATCTATGAGAACGTCAGTCGCCACCTTTCACGAACTTCACTTTTAGGCAATACGCTGTCACTCGCTGGAATCTGTATGTTAGTATTCCTTCTTATCTGTTATTATCCGATACGAAATCTTTTAGAGCATAAAATACAGAAACCGGCTCTTTTCAAACAGGGCCTGATCATCGTTCAGATATTTATCGGTTCACTATTCTTTATCACCTCCATCGGATTGTTCCGACAGTTGCATTTTATCCTTTCAAAAGATAAAGGGATCGATTATGAACGGGTCATACAGGTAGATTTAGGATATGACACCTCCTTTCAGACGGATTTAAGTGTTTTGAAACCGGAAATGACCAACCATCCGTATGTAGAAGAAGTCACATACACCTGCGGGAACGCTCCAGTCTTTACGGAACAAGGGGATTGGTACGGTTCCTTTTACTCGTATTTCTGTTTCAATCCGAATGAAGCCGAACCCAATAGTTACAACTCGGTAATCGTTGCCGACAAGGACTTCTTTTCGTTCTTCAAACTGCAACTGAAAGCAGGTAGCTGGCCGACGGACGCAACCCCATATAGCTATATGGTAAATGCAACTTGCCTGCAAACATTAGGCTACACGGATCTGCTTGAACGGCCTATATACATAAAAGGGCAAGCAAGCCAAGCCCGAGTTTGCGGTGTCATCAAAGACTATCTCTACGCTCCGATGCAATATCCTATATTACCGCTGTTCTTCACCACATACGAAAATCCGATGGTAAAAGACTTCGAGCGTCCTTACCTTATTTATGTCCGCTATGCAAAAGGACATAAAAAAGAAGTGCTGGAACATCTTCACGAGATAACATCACATATTCAGAATGACAATGTCAACCGGAGTAAAATGTTTACGGAGCTGTCCGATCTAATAGATCGGTTCAACCGGCCGGAAAAAGTGATCTTTACCATCTTCAGCATCCTTTCGCTGGTTTGCATCCTTATCTCCACATTCGGCATTTACTCTCTGGTGAGCCTCGCCACCGAACAGCGGCGGAAAGAGATTGCCATCCGCAAAGTAAACGGAGCTACCTTTTATCACATTCTTCAACTGTTCTTCCGAGAGTATTTCATATTAGTGACATTAGGCAATGTTTTTGCTCTTCCAGTCGGCTACTTGGTTATAAAACGTTGGCTCGAGACATACGCCAACCATACCACATTGCCGGCAGGATTGTTCCTGTTGGTTTTCCTTATCACCTGTGGGATCGTGCTGCTCTCTATATTCCGTCAGGTCAAAAGGGCAGCCGCCACCAATCCGGCAGAGGTAATCAAAACGGAATAATAAAAACAAAAACATAATAACGACAAAAACATCACATCATGTTCAAACACTACTTGAAAATGGCTATCCGCCAAATTCTTAAAAACAAGATCCAGTATTTGCTTTCCATCATCGGAATCGCAGTCGGACTTCTTTGTTTCAGTATAACCTCTTATTATATCAGAAGATTCAACAACCAGTTTATTGCTTGGGCAAACAGCGATCGGATGGCGAATATATATGTCAAATCGGCCCAATACGGTTATGAGGACCCTTATATTCCAGGAGAGGTGGTGCAAGAACTGATGGGGAATCCGATCACCGGAATTGGGCAAATCGCTTATTCATACGGATACGGCCAAGCCAATATTTCCATATCCAAAGAGAACCAGAAAGAAATCCCGTACCAGTGCAGCATCCAGAATGTCACAAAAGATTTTCCGACCATATTCAGCATTCAAACGTTGGAAGGCCAGACACCGACACTCAAACCGGGAGAAGTATTCATCAGCGAATCATCCGCGAAAAAAATATTCGGAGCAGAAAACTCTATCGGAAAAACACTCTATTTCAGTCGTGCAGACAGCGACACGTCTGCCATCCACTATTCCACAATCAGCGCCGTTATCAGGGATTTTCCGGATGGGACACGGGAAAAGAGTGACTTTTATTTCCTGGAAACAGCCGGCATCCAACCAAAACGTAAATACCGAGATCTGGTGGTCCTGCTGGATAAAGGTGTTTCAAGCAAAGAAATAAACCAAAGGTTACGCCAACAAATACCGGCTTTTGGAAAAAACAACGATCACTATCTGACAGCACGCACTTTCAAGGAAGAGATGTACAAACCGGATAATCTCAGTGCGACATTCTTCATCCCGTTGATCGGCCTCCTGATATTGATTGCCGCGATGATAAACTTCCTGAAGTTCTGCATTCAGTCGTTCTATAACCGGACACGAGAACTCAGTTTACGGAAATGCTTAGGTTCAGACGCAAAAGGATTGTTCAGATTACTCTTCAGCGAGATTGCGGTTCTTTTCATCCTGTCGGCATTGGCAAGTCTCGTCCTGACCGAATGGATAGTGCCTGTTTATTATCAGTATATGGCCTCGAAAGAAACGATCAACGAGAATCTGTTTATCCATACGCCTACCTTGATCCAGCAGGAAATGGAGTATCTCTGTTTCTTGTTTGTTCTCTGCGCCTTGATTGTGTCATTGGTCATCTTCCGCATCAAACATATCACATTGACAGAAGGAATAAAAGGCGTGAAACGACAGAAACATAGTATAAGGAACTTCATGTTAGGAGTCCAACTGTTCATCTGTTTCCTCTTTATTGCCGGAGCTATCGGACTAAGAAATATTTACCACCTCGCAGAAGAAAAAAGGAACAACACGCTGACGGAAGAAGAATGTACCCGTATCTGGAAGATAGAACTTTGGGAACCGCAAGTACAAGGACACGAAGAAGAGATCGTCTCCCGTATCCGTACGCTTGCTGGGGTTGAAGACGTGCTTTTAGAGACTCCCGGCAAATATCTGGATTATAAGAACAAACAGGGAGAGACACTGCACGGGATACATTTCCTCACCAGTAAAAACTACCCGTCTTTCATGAAACTGCCGATAGAGGGAAGAATGCCACAGGCGGCTAACGAAATAGTGGTTTCACGGTCGCTTATCTGGGAATTGGAGAAAGACGGGGAAAAGAATCCGACATCCGTACAATTGGGAGACCAGACTTTCCAGATTACCGGCATATATGAGCAACTACCGTTCGAACCGGTATATACCCAAGATCAAATGGCTAAAGCCAATCAATCTCAATATCACCGTTTCTCCTTCATCTCCGTTCCTAAGGAACCGAACTATAGGGTCGCTTACATCAAATGCATAGCCGGACAGGAACAGAACGTACGGAAAGAAATACTCAAAATCGTACATAACTGGTTGCCGGCATCCATTCCTTTCCTGCTGACCACCAAACAAGAGGAGCGATTCCGGCTCAATGGAGGGGAGATGCTGATAAGCGACCTGTTCAGCCTATTGTCCGTTATCAGCATAGTCATTACAGTCCTGGGTATCTATTCCGCCATTACACTCGACACGGTCAGCCGGCAAAAAGAAGTCGCCATACGGAAAATCAACGGAGCCGGCCCTAAGGTCATTGCACTATTGTTCGGTAAACTATATATCCGTTTACTTGCCATTTCAGCCATCCCTGCGCTGGCAATCGTCTATATGCTCCTGCGAATATTGACGCAAGAAAAGATAACGATTGATCCCGGCTGGTTAAACAATCCATTGATGTGGCTGGCAATCCTCCTTCTGACCACCACTATCGTATTCGTAACCGTCGCCTATCGTATCTGGCTGATTTCACGGTTGAACCCGGCAGAGGTAATCAAAACGGAATAAAGGAGGATGTGTTCCCACATTAAGCGCGGGAACACAGCACTAAAAACAATTAATATTTTGGATGATAAGACAAATTACATGAATTAGGGCTTATCATAAGCCAACATGTTTTACTTTTGTCCTCAAAACATTAATATTTATTTTATGAATACAAAAACATTAATCGCATTGCTCATGGCAGGAGCAGGCCTTGCCTCCTGTTCACAGCCGATTCCCTCCTACACGGTAATGGGAAATATCCCCGATTCTACCTTTAATGGGAAAACAGTCTATATCTTCGACCGGGATAAGGGGCAAAACATTGACAGCGCAGTGATTGAAAACGGAGCGTTTACGTTCACCGGTCAGATTGACACCGCTGTTTTATGCCTAACCCAAGTCGGAAGGAAATACTATACCACCTTCATGCTCGAAAACGGTACCATCCAACTGAACATGGAAACTCCGAACAGCGCGTCCGGCACTCCCTTGAATGAGACCTTCAGCAGCTATATCCAAGAAGAAAAAAGAATCAGTGAACTCTTCCAGAACAAAATGAAAGAGATCCGGGAGCAGGAACAAGATAAAAGTAAAGTCCAAGAATTGACAAAGACCTATTACGACAATGAGTATAAGCCGGCCTATATGGCTATGCTGAAGGACTTCATCGATAAAAACCAAGATAATTACATCGGTGCTTTTGCCCTTCAAAACCTATCGAACTTTATGAACCCGGAAGAAATGGAATCTATCATTGCCCAATCCAGCGCCTTTATCCAAAGTAGGAACATCATCCGGAAACTGAGCCAACGGATTACCAACCTGAAAAAGACGGCCGTCGGACAACCTTTCACCGACTTTACAGTGGAAACCGAAGATGGCAAAAAGGTTTCCCTCTCCGACTATGTAGGAAAAGGGAATTATGTATTGGTTGACTTCTGGGCAAGCTGGTGCGGCCCCTGTCGTGCAGAGACCCCGATACTGGCAGAAGTGTATAACCAATACAAGGATAAAGGATTCCAAGTACTTGGTGTAGCCACATGGGACCAGCCGAAAGATACAAAGAAAGCCATCGAAGATTTGAAGATTACTTGGCCACAGATTCTCAATGCCCAGAACACGCCTTCTGAACTGTACGGCTTCAACGGAATTCCGCATATCATCTTGTTTGGCCCTGACGGGACAATCGTAGCTCGCGACCTGAGAGGCGATGCGTTGAAAGCAAAAGTAAAAGAGATGATGCAATAATATAACATGCACAAACAACTGCTTATAGTGATGTTGATTTGTCTGAAAGGTGCCGATTATATATCTGCACAGCAGTGGACAAAAAAGGATTCAGTCTGGCTCCAGAACGTCTTGTCCGGTAAAGAAAAGCTGGAACTGAATCCAGAGACGATGAAAGCGATTCAATCAGGTTCTTTTATAAACTTGGATGAACCGGCTTCCGACATGAAAATGTCACCGGTAACCCCGTTACCCATCCTCAAAGATTTCACCGAATACATACAAACAGATTCAACCCATCGTAAAATAGCATTAAAGGACCTGCCTCCTGGTGTTTTCTGGTTATATGCTCCTCCTCCCGGTAAATTTTTACCGGTCTATAAAAATATGCTCGAAACATGGAAAAACGATCCTATGAATCGTTCTCATAACACAGGCTTCGTCACTTTCGACTTCGCAGAAATGACCAGCAGGAAGAGTTATATACACAAACGTAATGCCAAAAGAGATGGGACATGGAGAAATTACAACAATCTGCCTACTCCCGACATCATCAAGAAAAAGAAGAAACTCGCAACTGGTCATCCGGAATTTGCCAGGCAGGATACGCTTTTGTCACGCAAGGATTCGTTGCAGTTAAAAGACACGACACACGTAACCTCCTTTGCTCCGATGAACTAAACAGCCCATAGAATAAATTTTCAAAAAAAGTCGTATCATTTTGCAACAATCCAGTGTCATATAACGTCTTATAGTTATACAAGAAATATTAATCGGAAACAGGTTATGACAAAAATACAACTATTAGCTACACTGTTGGCACTTTTCATCTTTGCCATGCTGGGAGCATGCAATAATGAAGATTATCCGGAACCGGATGTTTTCAAGGTAACACCAGACCTCCGCACCCGTATCAATACTGGGATAAAAATGGCTTCCCGCACAGAAAAGAGGCTTTTCAACGAGACATTCAACTCTTTTCTTCACAAATGCGATGAAATGGGATCAGAAAATACTCCCTATCAATATATGGAAACGGAAGAGTATGCAGATCTGAAAAAGCTAATACTGTCATCCTCTCCCGCTACCTGCTATTTGTTAATGGACCGCTACCTAAAACGAAATCCCCCTTTCTTCTCTTTCATTCTGAACGATCTGATCGAAACTGCCTACCCCAATACAGCGGATAAGATTGCTAACCGGATGAAGTCGTTGACTACCGTACAGGAAACAATGGAGCTATTCCCTCAGGTTTGCTTGGAAATCTGGCTGGATGAAATAGAAGAATAGTTAATTTATCCAAAAAACTAACCCAATTATTGCATATAATATATCTTTTGCATTTATTTGTCTGACAAATAAGATTAATCATAATTATCGTCTAATATTATTGCAATGGATACATTAAAAGTACATAGTCAGACAATCACACTTGTTGATCAAGTAGAGGATAAACTTCTCAATTATTTAAAAGAAAAAGATATACGTACAGGAGATTCTATTCCTAATGAATTGGAATTGGCAGCAGCACTGGGGGTAGCTCGCAGTGTACTTCGAGAGGCTTTAAGTCGGTTAAAGATGATGGGGATGATAGAAACTCGTACGCGTCGGGGGATGATCCTAACAGAACCAACGATTCTTGGAGGAATGAAACGAGTTGTCGATCCACGTATTTTAGGCGAAGAGGCTCTTTTCGATATTTTAGGATTCAGAATTGCTTTGGAAATAGGGATATGTAGCGATATTTTCAGAAATATTACTCCGGAAGACATTTCAGAACTGGAAGAAATTGTAAAAATGGGAATTGTCTTTGAAAATAATGAATATGCCCCTGTCAGCGAATTTACATTCCATGCTAAATTATACGAAATCACAGGAAATAAAACTATTTCCGAATTCCAAGATATCATTCATCCCGTAATGATTTTTGTAAAAAACAAATTCAAGGATTTATTAGAACCTATCAATATAGAAATGAAAGAGCAAGGGCAGATAGTTACCCACGTAGATCTGCTTAATTTTCTCAAAAACAGAAATGAGCTTGGGTATCGAAAAGCAATAGAACAACACTTTGAAGTATATAAAAGATTTCTAAACAGTAGAAAATGAAGAAATAACTTGTTAACAATATGTCTAATACAGTCAAAATAGGAACAATTTTTCTGGCTTGTTTATTGAATTTATTTCAAGCCGCAGCATTAAAAGAAAGTATCCCTTCAACTAATCCTAGATTGGAAAAAATCAAATGGGATAATTCTCTTACTCTACCTGATTTAGACGGCAAGCCGAATATCGGAGTTGCGGGAGCTTTTTCAGGTTTTATAGACAACCACCTAATTATTGCAGGAGGCGCAAATTTTCCTTATGCCACACCTTGGAATGGAGGAAATAAGACTTATCAGAATACAATATATTGTATAAACACAATCCAGCCAGCCTCCAAATGGTTAGTATTACCAGAAAGTATGCCAAAAGCCTTGGCATACGGCAATTCTATAGAATTGCATACAGGTATATTATGTATTGGAGGTTGCGATTCCATCCAATGCTATAATGATGTTTTCCAAATTCAACTAATTGACGGACAAATAAAAATTGACACAGAGTGGCCTTCCTTACCTGTTCCTTTAGCAAATGCGACAGCCTCTTTGCTTGGAGATAAAATATATGTGGCCGGAGGTCAGAAAAGCATGGAAAAGCCCGAAGCTACCAATTATTTTTTTGTTCTAGATCTCAACAGCCGCAATAAAGGTTGGAAAGAATTACCATCATGGCCAGGAGAACCTCGAGGATATGCAGTGAGTACAACTCAAAGTGACGGTTTTGATAAATGCTTTTATCTTTTTAGTGGGCGTAACTATAAAGCTGACGGATACATAAATACACTTACAGATGGCTATGCCTTCAACCCACGTTTAAATTCATGGAAGAAACTGAAACAAAGCTTTCCAGTCATGGCTGGCAATGCATTATCTTGTGGTGCAAACCATATTCTTTTTTTAGGGGGTGTACCACAATTAATTCCAGGATCCGATGATCATCCAGGTTTTGACAATACAATTCGTCTTTACCATACTATCACCCAAAGTTTGATAAAGAAAGAAGTTGCTCCTTATCCTATTTCCGTTACAACCAATATTGCCCAAAAAGGCAATACATTTTATGTAGGGAGTGGTGAAGTCAAGCCTGGTATTCGTACACCTCATGTCCTAAAAGGGGAAATCATCCCATTCGAAAAAAAACTGGGTATAGTCAATACAATTGTTATCATTTTATATTTTGTATCTCTTGGTTGGATTGGCTACTATTTTTCGAAGAAGCAAAAAAATACAGACGACTATTTCAAAGGAGGAGGACGACTCCCTTGGTGGGCTGTTGGACTAAGTATTTTCGGAACGAGTCTGAGTGCTATCACATTCATGTCCATTCCCGCAAAAGCTTATTCTTCCGATTGGAGCTACATGCTTGTAAATGCAGGTATCTTAATGGTTGTTCCATTCATATTATATTTGTTTATTCCATTCTATCGCAAACTGAATGTTACAACAGCATACGAATATTTAGAACAACGATTCAGTTCTTTAATTCGGGTACTTTGCAGTATAGCTTTCATCCTATTTCAGGTTGGTCGTATGGGAATTGTCTTATTCTTACCAGCTATAGCATTAAATGTTGTTACAGGCTTCGATATATTTCTCTGCATAGGGCTGATGGGAATATTAAGTCTTATCTATACCATGATGGGAGGTATTGAAGCTGTAGTGTGGACAGATGCTTTACAAGTCGTTATTCTATTAGGTGGTGCCATCCTGGTTGTTATCATGGCCGCATGCAATATCCCTGATGGGGTCTCAGGTATTATCCGAGAAGCATCAGTTGACAATAAATTCGACTTGGGAAGTTTAAATTTCGACTTGAGGCAATCAACATTATGGACTGTACTAATTGCGACTTTCTTTACCAATTTAACAACTTATGGTACAGACCAGACAATGGTACAACGCTATATGACTACCGAAACAGAAAAACAAGCACAGAAAAGTGTACTGACAAATGCAATTCTTACTATTCCCGCGACACTTCTTTTCTTTTTCGTAGGCACAGTATTATATGTTTACTATAAACATAATCCAACAGATTTAAGTTTGACAATCACAGACGGAGATGCAATTCTCCCTTGGTACATTTATTCTCAACTCCCCCAAGGAGTCACAGGACTTTTAATTTCAGGGATATTTGCAGCAGCCATGTCTACCCTCAGTAGCAGTATGAATTCGGCCGCCACCGCCTACATTGTTGATATTCACGGCAAAATAATTAAAAAAGAAGCAAAAGACAACTTACGCACAGCAAAAATAGCAACTCTTTTCTTAGGTATTGCAGGAATAGCTTTTGCTTATATGATGGCAACTTGGGAAATAAAATCATTATGGGATGAATTCAATAAAATTTTAGGTATCATTTTAGGTAGCCTTGGTGGACTCTTCCTATTAGGAATGATCACACGAAAAGCAAATACTGCAGGAGCATTATGCGGCATTATCGGTAGTATATTTATACAACTGATCGTCATCCAACAGCAATCCGTACATCTCTTACTATATACAACTACTGGATTTGTCTCATGCTTCGTTATTGGGTATATAGCAAGTTGGATTATTCCCGGCAAGACTAAAAACATAGATCATTTAACAATATATAAAATATTCTCTAAAAAATAAAAACATGAAAAACTATCAACGTTTAAAAGGGCTAATTGCGGCATCTTTCACTCCTATGGATGCCCAAGGAAAGATTAATCTTTCCGTAATCGATAAGTATGCAGATCTGATGGCTAAATCTGATATGACAGGAGTGTTCGTGTGCGGTACGACCGGAGAGTCGCAATCCCTAACAACTAATGAACGAAAAAATATTCTAGAGCAATGGGTTAAATCATCCAATGGACGATTTAAAGTAATAGTCCATGTAGGCAGTAATTCACAAGTAGAAGCAATCGAATTAGCACGCCATGCGGCAGAGACAGGAGCCGATGCTATTGCCGCAATGGCACCTTGTTTCTTCAAGCCGGAAACTGTCAAAGATTTAATTGACTTTTTTACTCCGATTGCCAACAGTGCAGAAGAACTACCATTCTATTATTACAATATGCCATCTATGACTGGTGTATTTTTACCTGTTGCGACCTTTCTGACAGAGGGTAAAAAAGTGATGCCTAATTTAGTGGGAACAAAATTTACACACAATAATCTCATGGAAATGGGTGAATGTTTAACATTAAATAACGGTGAATTTGAAGTACTTCACGGGTATGATGAAATTCTAATCTCAGGATTAGCATTCGGAGCAGTTGCCGGCGTTGGAAGCACCTATAACTATCTTCCCGAAGTCTACCACGGTATTTTGAAAGCAGTTGAAGAAGGGGACTTCCAACATGCGAGAAAATTACAAATGAAATCAATAGAAATAGTAAAAATAATCATTAAATACGGAGGAGGTGTACGAGGAGGTAAAGCAATTATGAATTTGATCGGAATAGAGTGCGGCCCATGCAGACTACCCATTCCAGCTGTAAGCAAGGAAGAATATGATATGCTGAAAAACGATTTAATAAAAATCGGTTTCTTATCTAAATAAAAAGACACGGGGAATAAAACTTTGATCGGTACTTATTCCCTCGTGTCAATCTTAAAATAGCACTATTTTAAAACCAGTACAAAGATGAACAAATTAAATCATTTATGTTTACTGTTAGTCCTCTTATTATTCCCTTTTATTTCAATTTCTGCTCAAGAAATGAATATTTCGGGCGTTGTTATAGACAACGATGGACTAACTATGCCAGGTGTTTCTGTTTCTGTCAAGGGAACAACAACAGGTACTATTACCGATATTGACGGTAAATACAACCTCAATGTACAAAAAGGGGCAACTCTTCTTTTCTCTTTTATCGGATATACGACAAAAGAGGTAAAAGTAGGAAACGAAAACATTTTAAACATTACACTAAACGCCTCTACTATAGGTTTGGATGAAGTAGTTGTTGTCGGTTATGGTACACAATCAAGAAGAACAATCACCTCTGCTATTACAAAAGTAAGTGGTGATGCATTAAAAAATGTTCCAGTAAATACTATTGGTGAAGGTTTAAAAGGAAAAATTGCCGGTGCACGCCTATACTCCAATAACAACACACCTGGGGCTGATGCTACAATCCGCATTCGTGGTGGTTCTTCTATCAATAAAAGCAACGACCCTCTGATCTTAGTTGATGGCGTAGAACGTGCATTCTCGGGTATTAACCCAAATGACATTGAATCTATTGAAGTTTTAAAAGATGCGGCATCCACTGCAATCTATGGTTCAAGAGCTTCTAATGGTGTAATTCTTATCACTACAAAAAAAGGATCAGCCAATCAAGCTCCCCGAATAACATTCGAGGCTAATTTGGCATTACAACAAGCAGAAACATTGTATAATTTCATGAATGCCGAAGATTATATCAATACTGTTCGTCCAGCTGTAGCCTTAGGTCCCAAATCTCACTACAACTTTATGGATGGTTATTCTGCAAGTTCAGGAAATACAGAATCTTCAATCTATTCAACTCGCTACCTCAAAGAAGGGGAAAGCATACCAACTGGATACAAATCCATGCCAGATCCATTAGATCCAACTAAAACACTGATTTTCCAGGATAACAACTTTCAAGACGAAATCTACAAAAACGCACTATGGCAAAACTATTATGTAGGAATTGATGGAGGAAGTGAATCTGTCAGATACAGTGCTAGTGCAGGATACACAGATGACGGGGGAGTCGCTTTAGCTACAGGCTATTCCCGTTTAAGCATGCGGAATAATCTGGATGTAAAAATTAATAGCAAATTGTCTTTTGCAATGGGTTTTGATTATTCTAAAACCAATTCATCTGAATATCCTAACCAGATGAATGTTATATCAAGAGGTCTAGCAACTCCACCGACTCAAAAGAAATATAATGAAGACGGAACACCCACAAAAGGCTATAATGCAACATCTCCTAACCCATTATGGTATCAATATTACAATGACCAAAGCAAAGAGGAAAAACGAATGTCTGCATTTGGAAGACTAACATACCACATTATTGAAGGTCTGAAAGCAGATGTGCAAATGTCTACATATAATCATCATTGGAGAAGTGACAGTTTCGAAAAAGCCAACGAATTCAGTGGTTTACGTACAACCACTGCGCAATTCGGTGAATTAAACAGAAATAAATTGGAAGCCTATGGAACATATAACAAGACAATCAAAGATCATTCTTTCTCTGTTATGGCTGGTTACTCCTATCAGAAAGATAAAAATCAATCAATGGAAGCAACTGTTACAGGTGCCAGTTCCGACAAAGTTCCGACATTAACAGCAGGTCCCAATAAAAAAGACGCAAAAAGTGATTTCACAGAGGATGTCACAATTGGTTATTTCGGCCGATTATCCTATGATTTCCAAAAGAAATATTTGTTTTCTGCCACATTTAGAGAAGATGCATCTTCCCGTTTTGCGACTGGAAATCAATGGGGTTTTTTCCCTGGTGCTTCCGTGGGCTGGGTTATGTCTGACGAATCCTTTATGCAAAATATAAAACCCATTGATAACTTGAAATGGCGTATAAGCTATGGACAAACAGGAAACAATGCAATCGGGCTATATGACGCTTATGGCAAATATTCAACAAATGCCAAATACGATGGAGTTGCAGGAATTATCCCGTCTACTATGCCTAATTTAGGATTAACATGGGAGGTCTCTACACAGTTAGATGCAGGTTTCGATCTATCAATGTTTAACAATCGCTTAAACATCAGCGCAGACTATTTCGACAAAAGAACTGACAACCTATTATTTAGCAAAGAATTACCAAATACTTCTGGCTTTGACAATGTTCAAACTAACATTGGTAAAGTAAAATTCTATGGTTTCGATATCGAAATCAGTTCCACAAACATCGAAACAAAAGATTTCATATGGACATCCAAATTTACATGGAGTTATGTAAAAAATAAAGTTTTAAAACTCCCTGACAACGGACGAGACAAAAATCGTATAGGAGGTATTACTTTGGCAGATGGGACAGCCTTCGGGGGAACAGCAGAGGGGGAACCGTTATATCGTTATTATGGTTATGTAGTTGACCATATTATCGAAACACAAGAACAAGCAGACAATGCGATGTATGATAGTTCCGCAAAAGGTTATCGGCCTTCCGATGGAAAAAATATAGCCGGACGTAAAGAAATCGGTGATTACGAATGGAAAAACCGTGAAGGTAGCCAAACAAAAGACGGAAAAGATTATATTGACAGTCAAGATCAATTCTTGCTTGGTTATACAGTTCCACATTCAACCGGAGGTTTGAACAACAATTTCACCTATAAAAATTTCACTTTGAATATCTTTGTTGATTGGGCTTTAGGCCACTCCATCAATAACAATTCAGAAATGCGTTATTTCATGAATACATTTGCAAACAATTATACACTGATTGATGAAGTGAAACAATGTTGGAAACAGCCGGGCGACAATACAAAATACGCACGTTTTACAGCCAATGATCCGGATGATGGAAATGCTAATTTTAGCCGTACATCGAATGTATTCAACTACAAAGGTGATTACCTCTGCATCCGTGAAATAAGTCTACAATACAATGTTCCAACAAATAAGTTGACAAAACTGGGTATTCAAAATTTGGCTATTACATTAGCAGGAAACAATCTGCATTACTTTACAGCTGTAAAGGGTGTCTCTCCTGAAGTGGGTGCTTCTACGACCTATAATAAGGATTATTACAATTATCCTCCTATCCGTAAATATTCCGTAGGAGTAAAAGTTACTTTCTAATCAAACGATTTCTTAAGTTATAAAAACATTTATATCATGAAAATCAAAACAATATTAGTAATATTATTGGCTGGAACTCTACTTGCTTCATGCCATGGTGATCTGAATATCATCCAGAAAAGTGAAGTATCAGCCAACTCCATGTGGCAAGATGAAGGAGATGCAACTTCTGCCATGTATGGTATGTTTAATAAATTCAGAGCTACATTCAGCACTGGTTACATTTACTGGGGAGAATATAGAACCGGTCTTTGGGCAGACGGTTTAGCCGGACAAACAGCACGTGACCAAGTATATCAAAATCAGATACCAACAAACCACGGTTATGCAAATTGGGCTGATTTATATACAACAATCAACAATGCTAATTTGATTTTAAAATACACACCGGATATTGCGTTCAATAGTGAAGATGCTAAAAATAAGATTTTAGCAAACGCATATTATGTAAGAGCATTTTGCTACTATTGGATTGGGCGTATTTGGGGAGATGCTCCCATATTGCTGGACGGCTTTGAATCGGATCAGCAAGAAGGACTTTTTCCGACGCGTCAACCAGCCGAAGATGTATTCAAACAGGTAGGCGAAGACATCGACAATGCTTTAACTTTGATGCCTACATCTGTAGCAGACAGGAATCTGGCATCATTGGGAGCCATTAATATGTTGAAAGCAGACTACTCTTTATGGATGTATAAAGTACGAAACGCAGGAGAGGTGGCACTCGACAATGCAAACACTGCTGTCCAAGCTGTTTTGAACAACTCAAATTACTCGCTTGAAGAAGATTTCGGCAACATTTTTTACAACGAATTAGGTAACGAGATTATATTTGCGTGGAGTTACATTCAAGATGAATATACAGGTGGATATCCTGGAGATTATCTGGTTCCTTCTCAATATGTTTCTGTCGAAGCAATAGAAAATCCGGTAAAAGTAGGTAGCCATCAACAATGGTGCTTCTATACAGAAGATTACAAAGCTTTACTTTCTGAAAATAAAGAAGATCAAAGAACAATTGTAAGTTTCGAAACTTATTTCGACGAACCGAAAAATGCAACATTTCAATGGATCAATAAATTTGCCGGAACATGGACAAACGGAACACGTATCTTTGATTCAGATATAATCGTATACCGTTATGCTGACGCCATCCTATTTGATGCAGAAATCAAATTAGCAAAAAATGATTTGCCCGGTGCGATTGCTTCACTTAACAAAATTGCTGAACGGGCATACAGTAAAAAGAATTTCTATCCATCTTCCATGGCTGCCAATGACTTGAATGAAGCCATTGTAACAGAAAGAATGAAAGAATTCGCTGCCGAAGGCAAATTATGGTGGGATTTCATCCGTTTAGGAGTTGTATTCAAAAAGGCCCCTTATTTGATTGGACGTGAAAACGAGTTAAATATTTTATTATGGCCCGTAGCTCAAACGTCAATTAATAAGAACCCGAATATCATACAAACTCCGGGATATGATGAATAATTGATACTTATGCATCCGTTAACACATACAACTCTTGTCGGCAACTGGGCAACACTTTTGCTGGCAACAAATAAAAACGGAGAAATAGATTATAAACGCATGGGAGATGAAATAGATATCTTGATAGCATCATCTCCCTGCGGAATCTATTCGAATGGGACAGCAGGAGAGTTTTATACTCAAAATGAAGAAGAATTTATAAAAACAAGCGAATTATTGGCAGAGAAATGTTCTGCTGCCAGTATTCCCTTTCAAATCGGTGTCAGCCACATGAGCCCGCAAATATCTCTAAATCGATTACAAGCTGTCAAGTCTCTAAATCCTGGCGCAGTCCAAGTAATCTTACCAGACTGGTTTCCGGTCACATTGGAAGAGGCTGTCATTTTTTTGCAAAGGATGGAAGAAGCGGCAAACGGAATTCCTATCGTCCTTTACAATCCTCCTCATGCAAAAAAGATACTTTCTCCCCATGATTGGATGTACCTAAAACAACATATACCATCTTTGATCGGCATCAAAGTTTTTGACGGAAACCGGAATCCCGAATGGTATAAACAAATCAGAGAAAAGGTACAAGGATTATCCGTTTTTATTCCAGGCCATAATCTGGCAAGCGGCATACTCTCCGGAGCTCACGGAGCGTATTCCAATATAGCTTGCCTGAATCCTTTTGCTGCTCAAAAATGGTATGAGCAAATAACAGCAAATAAGGATATGGCACTCGAATTGGAAGAGCGTATTCATCTGTTTATGGATAAACTGATAACTCCTTTTATCGTAAAAGAACATTTTCCAAACCATGCCTGTGATCGCTTCATGGCATTAGTAGGAAAATGGGCTGATATAGGTAGTCATTTGAGATGGCCTTATCGTTCGATACCGGAAGAATACGTTATTAAAGTAAGAGAAGAAGGCTATCGTATCATTCCGGAATTTTTCAATCAATAATCTCAAATCAGCTAATAAATCATGAAGAATATAATAGTAACATGCTTTTTCGTTTTGATGCAATTGGGGATTTTAGTCCATGCACAAACAAATACAACAACAGACATTTACCTAAAAAGTCAGGACGGATATGCTTGCTTCCGTATTCCTGCTATCGTCAAAAGCAAAGCGGGAACCCTGCTTGCCTTTGCTGAAGCGCGAAAAAACAGTTGTTCCGATACCGGTAATATTGATTTAGTAGTGAAACGTTCCGAAGACGGAGGTAAGACTTGGAGCCGCATCATTACAGTATGGGACGATGGTGATAATGTATGTGGCAACCCGTCTCCTATCGTAGACCAAGAAACAGGTCGTATCATCTTGGTCAGTTGTTGGAATTTAGGAGAGGATCACGAAAAACAAATCATCGATAAAACAAGTAAAGACAGTCGGAGAGTATATGTTCTTTATTCCGATAACGATGGCAAAAGTTGGTCTACCCCCAAAGAAATCACATCATCTGTCAAACACCCTGATTGGACTTGGTACGCAACAGGCCCCTGTCATGGGATCCAATTACAAGGTAAAAAGAATAAAGGACGGTTAGTAGTTGCCGCCAACCATATGGTGGCAGGGACAAAGACTTATCATTCCCAACTGATTTATTCCGATGATAAAGGCGAGACTTGGAAACTAGGAGGAATTGTCAACGAACATGGAGGAAATGAAAGTAGTGTTGTGGAATTAAAAAATGGATACTTAATGCTAAACATGCGTAATTACAACCGGGAAGAAAGTAAAACCCGTTCGTATGCAATCAGTAAAGATGGTGGAGAAACTGTCTCTCAAATGTCATATCTTCCTGAACTGATCGAGCCTATTTGTCAAGGGAGCACGCTAAATTATATGAAAAAGGGAAAGATCAGCAACAACATTTTATTCTCCAATCCAGCCTCCACGGATAAAAGAGAAAAGATGACAATCAAACTGAGTGAAAATAATGGTAAAACCTGGCCCTATGCCTATCAAGTCTATTCAGGTCCAAGCGCTTATTCAGACCTGACCAATCTGAGAAACGGGAATATCGGACTGTTATATGAATATGGCATAAACAATCCGTATGAAAAAATCGGCTTTATAATAATACCATTCGAACAACTAAAAAAATAAAACAAATGGTATGATTCCACGTACGCAAATTATTGCTTAACCCTAAAAGCACATGAAACAAAAGACTACTTTGACAGCCATTGGGGCATTATTACCTTTTTGCATACAAGCAGAAAATGATGTTAGAAACGTGCTTTTCATAGCCATAGATGACTTGCGCCCGACATTGGGATGTTACGGTGATCCATACGCCGTAACTCCCAATATCGATACATTTGCGACTAAAAGTTTCCTCTTTGAAAACACATACTGCCAGCAATCCGTCAGTGGCCCTTCACGGGCATCCCTACTGACAGGATTGCGTCCGGATGAAATCGGAGTTACCGATCTAAACACCCATTTCAGAGAAAAATGTCCGTATATTACCACTCTGCCGCAACTTTTTAAAAATAACGGATATGAAACTATCGGTATCGGTAAAATCTATCATGGCAGTACCCGGACACAAGATACGATTTCCTGGACCCGCCCCCCCATATACAACTTATCTATTAAGAAAGAAGAATATACGTTGATGCAAAACAGACAAGGGAATAAAGCGGCAACAATTGAAATTGCCGATCAACCGGACACTTCTTTTCTGGATGGCAAAGTTACCGCAGAAGCTCTAAAGAGATTGGATAAATTATCCAAATCCAAGCAGCCTTTCTTTTTGGCAGTCGGGTATATCAAACCTCACCTGCCATTTAGTATGCCGAAAAAATACTGGGATATATACCGGAATAAATCCTTCATCCGAAAAGAGGCAGAAGATAAACAGCCAATACACGCTCCTGTTATTTCCTTCCACAATTGGGAAGAGTTGAGAGGATATACCGACATACCCAAACACGGAAACCTTTCAATAGAAAAGCAGGAAGAACTTTGTAAAGCTTATTATGCATGTGTCAGTTTTATCGACTCACAAGTCGGGAAATTATTGGGTAAGCTCAAAGAACTGGGATTGGAGAAAAATACAATCATTGTCATTTGGGGTGACAACGGCTTCCATCTCGGAGAACAGCACCTAT
This sequence comes from Parabacteroides merdae ATCC 43184, assembly GCF_025151215.1. Lineage (NCBI taxonomy): Bacteria > Pseudomonadati > Bacteroidota > Bacteroidia > Bacteroidales > Tannerellaceae > Parabacteroides > Parabacteroides merdae. The sequence continues at coordinate 4,033,683 of NZ_CP102286.1, read as the reverse complement.
GGGGGAAATCCACAAATTTTGAATTGGATTGCAAAGTTCCTCTACTTATATACAGCCCAGAATATAAAGATGCCCCGAAAAGAATAAACGATATTGTAGAGTTGATTGACATCTATCCGACATTGACCGATTTCTGCGGACTAAAACCTGCACATACATTATCCGGGCAATCCCTTCGTTTTCTGATAGAGAATAAAGTTAACTGGAAGAATCGTGCTTTCAGCCAATTCCCAAGGCCCTATAAAGCGGTAAATTCTTATAAAAACCAGACACACATGGGATACACTGTCCGGACTAAAAACTGGCGTTACACGCTATGGTACGACAATGCGACAAATCATATTACAGACCGAGAACTTTATTGCATGAACGGCAATAAAGCAGAAAAAGAAAATCTAAGCGGAAAAAGAGAATATGTTGACATTGAAAATGAACTACAGCAAATGATTGAAGAGTATAAAAACACTCATAATAAATAAAATTCCATGAATAGAGCATTATTATTTACAATCCTTTCAGGTCTGTCATTCTCCTGTACGAACTATACAGACAACATATCCATGACAGCAGAACATCCGGTACTTCCCATTCTTACCATGAAGGAAGCCAACCCTGTCTTCAAAATTGAACTGATAAGACATCAAACTGGCGATAATTATTCATTACAAAAATTAGAAGTGGACCTTCATGGCACAACAGATATCGACGATATTGAAAGTGTCGGTCTTTATCATACCGATTCCAAAGGAATGATCGATACCAACAAGCCGGTTCTCCAAACAGTATCCGCATCTGAAAAAGTTGTTTTCAATACAGATATTTCAATTGATACGGACACCTTCCCTTTTTGGGTATCCTTTAAGTTAAAAGACAAAGTCGATCTCAGCCATCGCTTTAAAGCAAGCTGTACTAAGATAGAGACAAATGAAGGAGAGATAAAAGTGCCTGTAACAGCTTCATCTGAACTTCGTGCAGGAGTGGCCGTACGCCAGCACAAGCAAGACGGCGTTCACACGTCTCGTATCCCAGGGTTAGCAACATCTACAAAAGGAACATTGTTAGCAATCTATGACGCCCGCTACGAAAGTCCACGCGATTTACAAGGGCATATGGATATTTGTCTGAATCGCAGTACAGACGGAGGGCAAACCTGGCAACCTATGCAAGTAGTCCTGGACATGAAAGATTGGGGAGGATTACCTGAAAAATACAATGGAGTCAGTGATGCCAACATCCTGGTAGATGAAAACACAGGGGATATTTATGTAGCCGGCCTTTGGATGCATGGAGTATTAGATGGAAAAACAGGGGAATGGGTGTCTGGAATGACAAAAGACAGTACCCGCTGGATACACCAATGGCGTGAAAAAGGCTCTCAGCCTGGGTTTGGAGTAAAAGAGACCAGTCAGTTCCTAATTGCAAAAAGTACCGATGACGGTCAAACCTGGAATCCCCCTGTAAACATAACGGAACAAACCAAACGAAAGGAATGGTGGCTATATGCCCCTGCACCGGGACATGGGATTACACTACAAGACGGAACTCTCGTTTTTCCGACACAAGGACGAGATAAAGACGGACACCCATTTTCCAATATCACTTGGAGCAAAGACGGTGGTAAAACCTGGAGCGCCAGCAATCCGGCTTTTACAAATGTAACAGAATGTATGGCCGTACAACTATCCGACGGAAACATCATGCTAAATATGCGTGACAACCGTAACCGGGGAAACAAAGAGGAGAACGGACGGCGTGTCTGCATCACCTCTGACTTAGGGAAAACTTGGACAGAACATCCCACCTCACGAAAAGCATTAATCGAACCGACTTGTATGGGTAGCATACACAAACACACTTATCACAAAGACGGACAAAATAAATCAATCCTGCTTTTCGTCAACCCGGAATCCTATTCGGAGCGTAATCATATCACACTGAAGATTAGCTATGACGATGGAAAGACCTGGCCTGAAAACAAGAAAATCCTATTGGATGAATATAACGGACGCGGCTATTCCTGCATAACCTCTGTAAATGAAAACACAATCGGTATTTTATATGAAAGCAGTCAAGCCGATATGGTCTTTCAACAAATCAAATTGGAAGAATTACTGCCCTAAACCGGAAAGGCCCTGTATCCAAGGTTCGAAATCTCTTGGATACAGGGCCTTTTTATTATTCAGATATCTCCTTACTCCCACTCCGGCGGTTCCTGCCCCAGCAAATTCTTGACGAAGAAATCGTGCATTTTGTGCATTTCAAACGGACCGCCGAGGCTGTGCGTCTTGCCTGGTAGATAAAGCTGTTCGAAATTCTTGTTTGCTTTCATCAAGGCACTAACAACCTGCAAGGTGGAAGCCGGATCGACGTTGTCATCCAGTTCACCGTTGATCAGGAGCAACTTGCCTTTCAGACGGTAAGCATTGTCAACATTGGAGGAGGTGCTATAAGAGGCGTCGATCGGATAGCCCATCCACTGTTCGTTCCACCAGATTTTATCCATCCGGTTGTCATGGCAACCGCAAAGGGCGACTGCAACCTTATAAAAATCGTTATGGAACAGCAAAGCAGCCATCGCATTCTGACCTCCAGCCGACCAGCCATAGATGCCGACACGATTCAAATCCATATACTTGTATTTCGCACCTGCCGCTTTCATCCAAGCGATACGATCCGGGAAACCGGCATCTTTTAGGTTCTTCCAACATACATCATGGAAAGCTTTCGAGCGGTTGGACGTCCCCATACCGTCGATCGAAACGACGATAAAGCCGAGTTCTACCAATTTGGAGACCAGATGATGGGCCGGTTTGAAGTCCTTATCCACATGCGAATCATGCGGACCGGCATAAATAAACTCTACGACCGGATAAGATTTGGAAGCATCAAAGTGCATTGGGCGATAAATGTTCCCCCAAATATCCGTCTGCCCGTCCCGGCCTTTCGCGCAGAACACTTCCGGCATTTGCCAGCCTTCCGCCTGCAACGCACTCACATCGCACCTCTGTAATCCGGCCACCACAGACACATCCGAAGTCCGCTTCAACTGACTGACAGGCGGCAGGTCGGGACGAGAATAGACATCGGTAAAATAAGAACGGTCGGCAGAGAAAGTCACACGGTGGTTCCCGTTCTCAGGAGTCATATCGGTAAAGCCTGTTCCATCCAAGTTAATCCGGCAGTAATGCAGGTTATAAGGATCTTCGCCTTTATTAAAGCCCGAAGCGGTGAAATAGACAACCCGGTTCGTCTCATCCACATAATCGACCTGACGGAGCACCCATTCACCCTTTGTCACCTGTCGTTTCACCTGCCCGCTCGTACCATCTATCAGGTAAAGATGACGCCATCCGTCCCGTTCGGAAATCCAAAGCAATTCTTTTCCGTCATCCAGATCATACCGATAGTTGTTATAATAATAGATGAAAGTCTTCGTCTGCTCATCCACCAAATGACGGATAGAACCGTCGGCAGCACTCACTTCGCCAATGACATAACGCTGATGCCCGCGCTGGTTGAACTCGAACGTGAACGCGCGGCTGTCTTCGCGCCAACCGGTCAGGTTCAGATAGAACTGATTTTCATAAGGAGTGACATTCAACGCCATTTGCTTGCGCGCCTCCACATCGAAGAGCACCGGCAGGTAAACAGGCAATACATCCCCCGGCTTCGCATAGTCGCGCCATTGCAGGATCGGCTGCTTCTGGCTAGACGGGCTGGATTCGATCAGCGGAATGCGGCGTTCCTGCACGTCGCGCACTTTCACGGTTGCCAGCTTCCGGGAGTCGGGCGACCAGATGATCGACCAACCGTCATAACGCAGATTCGCCGTGCCATCCATCGTCAAGGCAATCTCTTCCTTTGGTTTATCTTTCTCCTTCTCATCCCAGAGGGGCGAGAGATAGAGATTATTATCTTTCACATACGCTTCCCACTTCTTATCGGGCGAGACAACAGGAACCGGAGCCTCTTCGCGACGACGCCAGCGATCCGGCCTCTTCTCTTCCTCTTTCAGCAGGGATTCGGCCAGTTTCTTTTGCTTTTTGGAGAAGAATGCCGCCAATCCTTTCTTATCCGCAGCACGCTGTTTCTTTCCACTCTCCGCATTGACGAGATAGTAGAAATCTCCTTCCTTCTCATGATTCTTATACCAAAAATAGTGTGAACTGTCTATCCATTCGGGATGGATAGCAGGAGAATAAACCCGGTCGGAGCATTTCAGGATCGTGTCAGCACGCTCGTAATCGGCACGCGTCACCTGCGAAGCGGCACTTTCCGCACCGAATGCCATAGTTAGCAGACACAAAAGAGAACATAAAAACATTGGTTTCATAATAATCTATGATTTAATTTTTAATTTTCAATTTTCAATTTCCCAACCACCAGTCGATCATCTTCCGTGCCAAGCTCAGCTTGTGCGGTATTTCCGGCAGGTTATCTTTCGAGAAGAAGGAACCGGAACTCAACTCTTCGTCCTGCAATTTGATCTCCCCGCTGACATAATCGGCTATAAAACCGATCATCAGGTTGCTCGGATACGGCCACGGCTGGTTGCCAAAATAAGTGATATTCCTGATCGTCAATCCTGTTTCCTCCCACACTTCACGTTCCACGCATTGTTCCAACGTCTCCCCCGTTTCCAGGAAGCCGGCCACAAGCCCATGAAACGTTCCCCGGAAGTTACGCGCATGCACCAACAGGATTTCCTCACCTTTCCGGATCAAGACCAGTACGGCAGGCGATACCGACGGGAACATCTCATTGCCGCAATGAGGGCATTTCTTCATGATCGGCCCTTTCAGTTCCGTCGGCGTCCCGCAGACAGGACAAAACCGGCTGTGTTGATCCCAATAGACAATCTCATACGCTTTCCCCGCCTGATCATAGGAGTAACGGTCGATATGATCATAGGAAGCGCGGAGTCCCATAGGCATGAAAACATCCGTCTCTTCCAGGGGCGCATCGGTAAAAGCCGCCATCGCCATTGTCCCGTCCTGCATCTCGACCGGAAGCGAGCGGGCAACCGTCACAGGCGCTTCGTCCGTACAAGGGATTACATAGCCTTCAGCTTTCTTTTGCAGTAGAAGTTGGTCATTGTAGAAGACGTACCAATACAAAGACGCGTTATTTGTCTTTTCCATATATCTGATTCTTTAGAACACCACAAACATACGGAAAAAATGGAATTATCCTCGCACTTGCAATATATATAGTGACGCATAAAACATGAAGAGGTATGGTTATAATAACCAATTAAGAACTTATACTATATGAATTAAGAAGAAGTACCGTATTATTTAGCCCTTTTCCTTCTACTTATAAGTTGTCCGCTTGGCGGCGAACGATCGTTCTCTTGCAAGCGGACAACCGTTCGCCGCCAAGCGAACGATTTATGGGTTAAGATAAGCGTGCTAATATATACAGAAGAACGGGGTAAAAGATACAGATGCTTATGATAAACCGTGCGCATCCGAACTCCTTTTGTGCGTATATGCACGATCATCAAACCCGGCACAACAGATAACATCTTATCTACAAGTTTTTTACGATTATGGCACGACTTTTGTCACATTTCTCGTAAACAAATCAGTTAAAGACCATGATTAAAACAGTTGCATTAGAAAAGATCTTCCGCACGGAAGAGGTAGAGACGTTGGCTCTTAATAAAGTAAGCATAGAGGTGAAGGAAGGGGAATTCGTAGCCATTATGGGCCCTTCCGGTTGTGGAAAATCAACGTTGTTGAATATCTTAGGATTGCTCGACAACCCGACCAGCGGAGAATATTACCTGAACGGGATCGAAGTATCCCGATATACGGAAGCCCAGCGGACGAAACTGCGCAAAGGGATTATCGGGTTCGTCTTCCAAAGTTTCAATCTGATCGACGAGTTGAATGTATACGAGAATATAGAACTTCCTTTGCTCTACATGGGTGTATCGGCTGCCGAGCGAAAGAAAAAGGTACAGGAAGCAATGGAACGGATGGCGATCGTGCACCGCGAAAAGCATTTCCCGCAGCAGTTGTCCGGCGGCCAGCAACAGCGTGTCGCCATTGCCCGCGCCGTAGTGGCCAACCCGAAGCTGATCCTCGCCGACGAACCGACCGGTAACCTGGACAGTAAAAACGGACAGGAAGTGATGAACCTGCTCAGCGAACTGAACAAGGAAGGGACGACGATCGTCATGGTGACGCACAGCCAGCACGATGCCGGGTTTGCCTCCCGCACCATCAACCTGTTCGACGGACAGGTGGTAACGGAGACGTTGATCTAAGTCTTAAATGTTATAAAAGGGAAAGAATGGGCCGTAACGTATCAAGATATGTTACGGCTTACGAAATTATCGTACCCCGCATGATTCCAAATCAAATAAACTTGTATATTGCCGGCACTAATCATAAATCGAATTGCTTATGAAGACACTTGCATGGTTGTTTGGAATCTTTGTCTGCGCTTCTTCCGCTTACGGGCAAAAGACCGTTACGATCGAAGGAGACATACGGAATATGCCGGATACCGTCAGATTTTTTTGCGCAGAGATGAAAGGAAACGGGATGGATGTACGACCGGAAGATCAGGAAAAAATGGTGAACGGTAAATTCAAATTCACCAGGGAAGCCGACAGGACGACCAAGATGTACATATCCCTCAACAACACCGGCTACACCGTATGGGTGAAGCCCGGAGCGAACATCAAAATCACCGGAGAAGCCCCTTATGTGCAGAACTGGCTGGCGGAAAGCGACATTCCAATCCCCGAACAAGTCGAACTGAACCGCTTCCGGGAGGCTACACGGGAGGAAAACATACGCATCCACGACTTAACGGCAGAGTGTATGAAACTGCTCCCCAAGATCAGAGCGAAAGATTCGGTCGCCAAACAGAAATTTGCTTCGATCAGGCAGACGGTGAATAGCATACATGACGAGATTATCCTGCAAAAAGAGTTGCTGCTCATGCTGGACTATCCGATTACCGATGCCGGTCTGGAAGAACTGAGAGACGCTGCCAAGAGTTGCCAAGCGGGAAAGTTGAAGGATAAAGCGTTAGTCGTATCTGTCTACAGCAAGCTGACGGACGAACAAAGACAATCCCGGTTGGGGGAAGAGATAACTTCCTTGTTGTCTATCTCCTCGACAGTTCAGGAAGGAGACAAGATCGCGGATGTCGAACTGAAAGACATCAAAGGGAACATCCACCATCTTTCCGACTATAAAGGGAAATACATCATCCTTGATTTCTGGAGCCGATACTGTGGCCCTTGCCTCGATGCGTTTCCTTTACTAAAGGAAATTGCGGAAAAATATAAAGAGAAAATTGTCGTTATCAGCCTGTCTGTAGATCCAGAAGCGGTTTGGAAAAAGACAGAAGTCAAAGAATCGGCAGACAACTGGCTGCAACTGTCCGATGGACTGGGCATGAGTGGCATAGCGGCTCATTACGGGGTACATGCGCTTCCTTCGTTTATCTATATTTCACCGGAAAGCACCGTCCTGAAAGCCGGACAAGGGTATAAATTCTTGTCGGAAGATATCCGTACATTTATAAAAGACAAATAACCTAATTCAAATGAATATGAAACACGGACTTTACTTATTTATCCCGGAGTTGATAAGCAACGATCCGTAGCTGCTGTATGACGGCTCTTTCACTTATCTGATCTCCTACCTGAAATATACGAACTTTACCGGAGAAGACAGGCCCGCATACGGGATGTGAAAGACGGAACCGTATTCTTCCTGAAACAATTCAGCACGCAGCGGATTATAAATCAAAGATCCAACTGGTTAATGAGCATGGCAGGAAATACGACTTAAAAAACTCTATTTACCAAAGACCATATATAATTGTAAGTTTTCAGCACATAGACATTAACGCACAGTATGAATAAAAAGCCGGAAACAATATACACCATTTGCAAATACAGATGGTCGGCAATAATTGGGTCCAACCCCAAAAGCCGCTTTATACCGCCTAACAGAATGATGGTAAAGGGATGGACCAAATATATTTCATATCCTTCATTAGAATATATATTAATATAACGACGAACCATTGCAGATCTGTCATATAAGAAAACTAATCCCTTTTTCATATAAATTCCACCTATTCCTAAAACAGCCATTCCGTATGAGGCAAACAATAAGTTTGGCGGAAATTTATTAGCTTGCAGATCAAAAGGGACTCTTTCAACTCCGAAAGCATAAATCAAATATCCTACGGCAGCTATTACACAAACAACAATTTGCCAGCCTAACTTCTTCTTATAATACAATCCCCATATCGTAAAAAACAGATAGACTATTACAGTTTGAAGCAACTCTGGATAATAAGCTTTGAACAATAGCAACAATACCAAAACGACACTGAAAAGGATAAAAGGTATATTACACCGGCGAATCATCCGGCATAAAAAGGGAAGACAAAGAGATATGATCAAGTAAGGCGGAATAAACCAAATATGATCAAATAATCGATATTCTACCGTAGGGGTAAAGAACACATAAGATATAAAGTCATTCAACGGTATTATCTCTCCCGACTTCCAATAATGATACACAACAGCCGGAAAACAAACCAATGCATACTTCCAGTAAGGGATCGCGACTCTTTTTATCCGGCCCTTCAAATAAGTCCGAAACGGTTTTTCCAATGACAGGGAAAATGAGGCTCCTACTATATAAAACACGGTTGCCATTGCAAAGAATATCCCGGTAATCCAGCTTCCTTCAAATATGCCGACCTTGACACCTTCCCACCATATCAAATGACAAAAACAGGTGATATAGATCATTATAGCCCCTCTGTATATATCCAGATTCCGATCTCTCATGTTCTATTTGTTTCCTATAAGCATTGAAGGTTACAAAGATACTTTTTCCTTTTAATAAAAAAGAGTAATATTGCATACTAAAACAAATCAATCAAATTAATGAGCAATTCTATACATTTAATCAGTCTCTTATTATTGGCTTCCGGCCTATCCATACACGCCCAGGAAAAGAGAGCCATGACATTCGATGAGATGGTCGGATGGGAACGCATATCCGAACAACGTATTTCCGATAACGGGAAATGGGTATTCTGCAAGATGGAACCCTGGCGGGGAGATGCGACCATCCTGCTATATAATGATAAAGGAGAAGAGAAAGGTTCTTTTAAACCTGCTGCAAAAGCACAATTCAGTTCCTCCTCCGAATATCTCTTGGTGACAAAAACGCCTCCCCTAAAAGAAGTGGAGGCTGAGAAGCTAAAGAAAACAGACAAGGATAAAATGCCGATGAACAGCCTCATCATTTCCCGCCTGTCCGGAGGGATGGAAACAATCGATTCGCTCAAATCTTATAAACTATCGGAAACAGCCGACTGGCTGGCTTACCAACGCGGAAGCAAAAAAGATTCCATGCTTTATATCCGGTCGCTCGACGGAATGCAACAAGACTCGTTCCCGGCAGTCAGCGATTTCGGATTTGCCCAAAAAGGGAATGTGTTATACGTCGTATCCGACTCTGTCCTTTATACCTACATTCCTCAGAAAGGAAATAACCGGATCTCCGATAAAAAAGGGGTATTCAAGAAGATTGCATTCAACGAAAACGGTAGCAAGCTCGCTTACCTGTTTTGTCCCCATAAAGATTCGGCCGCAACCCGGAGCAGCCTGTATCTGGCAGAAAATAATACCCCCGGCAAACTGATTGCAGAACGAGGGGATAAAGCATTCCCCGCTTCATGGATTATCAGTGAAAATGCGCCCTTATATTTTTCCGAAAACGCAAGCCGTCTTTTCTTCGGAACTGCTCCGGAGCCCAAACAGAAAGACACGACCCTTTTGGCTGAGAATCGCCCGGATGTACAGGTATGGAGCTGGGATGAAAAGGTACAATACACGCAACAGTCCTTTAACAAAGCGACCGATTTGAAACGATCTTATACAGCCATCTACAACCTCGGTTCCGGACGCCTTCTCCAATTGGCAACAGAAGAACTTCCGACTCTGCAAACAGCCGATGAGGGGAATGCCATATGGGCGCTTCTCTCCACCACAAGACCTTACGGCACACAAAGCATGTGGACCGCACGCCAGTTTCATGATATCTACATAATCAACCTGGAAACCGGGGAACGCCGGCAGATCAAGGAGAAAAGCCCTTCCTACATGCGTTTCTCCCCAAAAGGAAAATACACATACTGGTATCAGGATCAAGATAGTTCCTGGTATACCCGTTCGACGGCCGACGGCAAAGAATACCGCCTGACAACTCCGCAGACATTTGCCGCCTGGGACGAAGATAACGATGTCCCCGACTATCCTTCACCCTACGGAATAGCAGGTTGGACGGATGACGATCAATCTATCCTGATCAAGGACCGTTACGATATCTGGAAGTTTGATCCGATTGCTGCTTCTTCTCCGGTCAACCTGACCGTCAACGGGCGAAAAGAACAAATCACTTACTCGCTGATCCAACTGGATCGGGAGAAAAGAGCCTACAATACAAGCGAAGCACAATATCTCACCGGATTTAACGAAAGAACCAAAGGTTCCGGATATTATACTACCCGCCTCAACAAGCCGGTTGCCCCGAAAGCATTGCTTGCCGGTAATTTCAAACTGGCGGCCCTGGCCAAAGCAAAGGATGCCAATGCCGTAATCTACACGCAGGAAACATACGAACAATATCCGGATGTCCAATTATCCAACCTCAGTTTCAAAAAATCCATCCGTTTGACAGACGGCATCCGCCAGCAGGATTCCATCATTTGGGGGACAGCCGAACTGACTTCCTGGATCTCCCTGGATGGCCGGCCTCTGGAAGGTGTCATCTACAAACCGGCCGATTTCGACCCGAACAAGAAATATCCGGTAATCGTAAATTTCTACGAACGTAATGCCAATACATTATACAACTACCACATGCCCAGTCCCGGACGTTCAACGATCGACTATCCGTTCTACCTCAGCCACGGCTTTATCATTTTCAATCCTGATGTCCGCTTCACAGACGGCTATCCGGGTGAAAGTTGTTACAATTGCGTGATGCCGGGTATCACCTCACTGATCGCCAAAGGCTATGTAAATGAAAAGGCGATCGGTGCACAGGGACATAGCTGGGGAGGCTATCAGGTTGCCTACTTAGCTACCCGCACCCGGCTCTTTGCCGCAATCGAATCGGGTGCTCCGGTTGTTAATATGCTGAGTGCGTATGGCGGAATCCGTTGGGGCTCCGGCTTAAACCGTTCCATGCAATATGAACACGGGCAGAGTCGCATAGGGGGCAATATCTGGGAAATGCCGTTGCAATACATTGAAAACTCTCCCTTGTTCAATATGGATAAGGTGACCACTCCGATCCTGATCATGCACAACGATGCAGACGGGCATGTACCCTGGTATCAGGGAATCGAATACTTCATTGCCCTTAAACGCTTGCAAAAACCTGTGTGGTTGCTCAACTATACCGGCGAACCGCACTGGCCGATGCGCCTGGCAAACCGGATCGATTTCCAGAAACGCATGTTCCAGTTCTTCCACCACTACCTGCAAAATGCCCCCATGCCTAAATGGATGAATGAAGGTGTTCCGGCGGTAGATCAGGATTTCGAATTGGGATATTAAAACTCCATCCGAAACTCTGTCCGGACATTCGGTATGGATGAGACAGAAAGTTGGCCGCCATGCAATTGCATGATACGTTGGGAAATCGGCAGGCCGATACCGCTTCCGCCGGATTTGGTGGAAAAGAAAGGAGTAAAGATTGCAGACAACCGTTCGGGAGGAATCCCCGGACCGTTGTCTGTTATTATTATAAGGAGATGCCCGGTTGCCCCAGCACATGTATCGACCCTGACAATTCCATCCTCTTGTCCTTCTACTGCCTGCAATGCGTTCCGGATCAGATTAATCAATGCAAGAGTAAGCAGATTGGCATCGCCATATACTTGAAGTTCCTTGCCTGTCGACCTATCAGCTTTACCGTCGCAGTAAACGACCCGTTCACTTCTCGGTTCGGCTTGTAGCAACCGTTCCAGCTTAGTAAATAACGCCGGTACGGAAACTGTTTTATATTCCGGTTCCGGCAAATGTGTCAAACGATGGTACGAATCGAGAAAAGCAGTCAGATTCTTCACCTGGCTGTTGATAACTTCAAGTCCTTCGCGTTGCCGGGATATGGAAGTACGGTCCAGATGTTTTAACAGGTCTGCCGAAAGAGAAGCGATCGGAGTGACAGAGTTACGAATTTCATGTGTCATCACTCGGAGAATACTCTCATAATAAAGGCTTTTCTCTTCAATCTCAATATGTTTATCACCCAACTGCCGGAGGATATGATTCATATCGGCATATAAAGCATTCGTAAAGGGATCATCCGGATTAGCAGGGAAATGTTGCGTCGTATCCTCGTTTCGCATCGCCTCGAAGAAGACGGACAATTTATAATTCAAGCGGGTTGCCAACCGGATTATAAACAGAGTTATCAACAGGATAAACAGCAGACACACAAATGATAAGAAAAATGACAACCGTGTTATTAACAACCAGGAGCCAATCAAGGATAAAAGCACGATCAATACTGCACCCCCTACAATCTTAGCATATAACCTACGACTGTACATAAAACAAAGGTACATCAATTACAGTAAACCAGCAAAAAGGCAGAAAGGATACGAATTGCACGTTATTTTACGAATAAACAGTAATATGTTTGTTTTTAACAAATTAAATCGATTTATTTGTATCCGACTATCTAATGCAAACAAAATACAAACAATTAATCCGGAGATTATGAACAAGACAACGAGACTTTTAGGAAGTTTGCTTATTATCACAATAGCAACATCCTGCGGAACGGGAGACAAAAATCAATCCGCACAAACAGACGATCCTTTGGCCAACAGCCCGATAGTCGGTCAATATGTACAGGCAGGAACAGACAAAGTAATGTCGTGCGACCAAAAACTACTGGCCGATACTGTACGCATACCTCTCAGTTTCTTCACAGAAAAATTGGAAATAGTAAAACTGGATAGTCGGGACGAGGCATTGGTCGGACAAACCGGAGTGACAATTTCAGATAATTACATCTTGGTACATGGCCGCCGGCCAAACCCATTCAAACTATTCGACCGCAAGGGGAATTTCCTGACCAACATCGGTGCGATCGGACAAGGCCCCGGCGAATACCAAATGGTGTATGATGTCAAATTGGACGAGGCAAACAACCGCATCTATATCCTGCCTTGGAATGCATCGCAACTTTTAGTGTATGACTTGCAAGGAAACGTCTTAGACCCGATTCCTCTTTGCTTGCGTTGTCCGAAAGCAAAATTCAATGTCGATCTTACCGGAGGCAAGGTTTCGATAGTTCTGTTGCCTTTCAAAGGCTCTGCGGCCGTTGCCTGGACACAGGATTTGAAAGGAAACAGGCTCGGCTACATGGAACCGGGACATTTGGAAGCACCTCAGGACTTCAGTAATGAAGTAATATCAGGATTCAATATCCCCGGCACGTTCGATGTCAATATTTTATGTATAATGCCGACCCGCGTCGATTCGCTCTACCGATATGACGGAGACAACAGTCGTTTGATCCCGACATTCACACTCAACTTTGCCAATACAGATAAAATTCCCTGGCACGGATACGGAGAATGGCCACACCATTTCATTGGAGATTTCTCAGAACCGCCGGTTGAAGTCGCTCCCGGATCATGGACCAACGGAAAGACTTTTCATTACATCGTGGACAAAAAAACAGGAAAAGGTTCTTTCTTTAAACTCTATAACGACTATTTCGGCAATTTGGAAATCGACTATCCCAGTTATGCATTCTCAAATGGCTATTATATCCGGAATATCGAACCCGGTAACCTCATGACCGACATCGAGAACGCGTTGAAAAACAAGGATATCACCTCCGAAATGCGTAAAAAGCTGACCGATCTTCAAAACACGATCGAGGATAACGACAATAATTATGTCATGATCGCCAAGCTCAAAAAATAGCCTCCCACGAACAAACAACTACTCCTCATCCTGTTGCCGGCACTCCTGCTGACAACAGGATGTAAACAACAACAGGCATCCGGAACGGAAGGCACGATCATCAAGGTCGAAGCTCATCAACCGCTTCCGCCGAAAAACACGAAAGCCCTCTTTATCCGGACCTATAAAGAAGGCTATTACCTTTTCCCAATATACCGGCCGTCGCCTGGACACACAAGACTTCAATGGAGTGAGGATGTTTTTCTGTAGGAGATACAGTCTTTTTTGTTGAAACACGTGACTTATTTTGCTTCAAACAGGCAGAAAAAGTGCCGAAGATTCCCGTTTACAGGCTTTTTACACCCGGATGTGAACGGTCTTGACACCCGAGTGTGAATGATATCGAGACCCGGGTGTCAATGGGTTTATCTTATTATGTTATTGAAAATAAGTCATGTGAAGAAGAATCTTAAACAGGCGGTTAGTGATAGTATGATAGATGGAATAGGCATCCATCATACCTACTATCATTGCTTGTGTCTATTGATATTCAATTGATAAAAGGAAATTAGTGATAGTATGACAGTTGTTTTTCAAAATAATCCTATAAAGAGATAAAGCTGGCCGATGAAGGCTATGCAAAATTTATTTCAGGGAAATTTAAACAGGCTCATAATAAATCATTACATTCGCTACAAATACAGATTCAAGATGAAAAAGCACCTTTTTACCATAGGTATCCTATCCGTTTTACTGATAACGACCGGATGCAAGCAGACGGAAGAAAAAGCACGGCACATCCCGGCCGCCCCACAGATGGAAGCCCAGATAGACCGTTCCGAACCCGTAAAAATCGTAGATGTGGAACAAGCCTCCAGGAAACCCGCTCCGTTGAAGTTGAGCCAGATCGCCTCCGAGATCGAATACTATACCGTCGGAGATGCCCGGTTCACCGTCACCCAGGCAATCGAGCTACCGGATAGCAATGCCTTTATCACATTCAACAACCCGCGCATCTACTACCGGAAACAAGGTATTCCGAGCAAACGGTATGGCTTCAAGGCATTGGCTTATAAATGGAACAACGAGATGAACGGGCAGAACATGTTTTACGATAAGAAAACCACCCGCATGTATGTCGCCCTTAGCGGGAAGACTCAGGAAACGCGGAGAACCGGGACGGACAGCATCCCCTGCATCAGTGTCTTGCCGCCACTGGATACGATGCTGACGATCCAAAGTTACATCTTCCCCGAAAGCCCCATCGAGAAATATCCGCTCGGTCGACGCGACGACAAACTACTTGGTTTCTCCTCCACTGGTTATACCTTATGTAACCAAAGTGAGGCAACGGGAGAACCGGACGGAATCACGACGTTCAACCTCCAAGGCGATACGCTCTGCAAATTCAGGTTGAAAGAAGGGGAGTTGGCCCCGCGCACGATGACCGACAACATTCCGTTCTTCCAAACGTTTTACTGGAACACCGGACAAGACCGGATGACTTTCATGATGCCCTATTGCGACACCGTCTACCAATTACGCAATCCGCAAACCGTCGCCCCGCTCTACGCTATCCGTTACGGGGAGCAAGGGCTTAACCTGAAAGAGATGGCAGATGCTAAAATTCCCAAAGGCAAAATGTGGTTGAAAACTTTTTACGAGAACCCCAAAGGTTTGTTCATGGGCCTTTATCAAAAGGGGGGACGAATCATCGCAAACTGGCTCGGCTGGGAATATGACTACAAACCGAGCCTGACCCACCAGGCGGTCTACTTGAAAGAAGAAGGACGCACGGTCATGCTCCCGGCTGACAAAAACAGGGGCTTCATTAACGACCTAGACGACGGGATGCCTTTCTGGCCGGACGGACAAACGGACGATTGCCTGTACATGCTCCGTACCGTCACCGAGATGCGCGAACTGGTAAAGCGCACCGGCTCGCCCAAGCAAAAGAAGTTGGTCGAACTGCTGGATAACCCGAAAGTGCATGAACGGGATTATGTAATGATCGTTGTACGATAAGGGTGTCTATCCGGCTACAAACCGTACTTCCGTATCTTGTTATATAGCGTCTGCCGGCTGATATCCAACTGTTGGGCACAAAGTGTCAGGTTGCCGTTCTTCTCGCGCAGAACTTCACTGATAAACAGCTTCTCCATCTCCTCCAATGTCACCGGACGGGATGCGGAAGCTGTTTTTTCGATATGGAAATCGTCCGCCCCCAGCGAAGACGAGTCCGTCAACAAGACTGCCCGCTCGATTGTTTGTTGCAAAGCCGAAAGATCCCCTTGCCGGATCAGACCGGAGAGTTTATCCAATCCGCCGGAAGTGACAACCGGCAATTGTTTTCCATACGCCTGTGCGTATTTCTTTAATAGAGACCCGACCAAAAGGGAAACAACCTGCCCCTTCTCCTCCTCAGCCGATATCCGCCTCATCGAAGCCGCTTCTGTCCGCACCTTCCGCCTGCGCCGGAAAGCCCCTTGTAAAATCGCTACCAGCTTCTCGTTATCCCACGGTTTGACAACAAAGTCAGCCGCTCCCCTTTTCAAGGCGGAAACCGCCAGTTCAATATCTCCGAAGGCCGTGATCAAGACCACTTGCGGCGGATCGGGACGCCCCACAATCCGATCCAGCCAAAACAAGCCCTCGCTTCCATCCTGCCGTCCGGTCACAAAATTCATATCCAACAGAACAATATCGACATCGCCCTCACGCAACAAAGCCGGCAAAAGTGTCGGCACGGACACTCCTACTACCGTCTTGAACTCGCGTGCCAGAATCATTTTCAATGTTTTCAACACCGCTTCGTTATCATCCACAAGAATTATTTTCCCATCCAGCATAGTTTCATTTTTTCTGATTACAAAATTATATTTTCTATCAAGAAATCCGCAATCAAACGTAATTTGTTCCCCACAATGTTACATATATTCTCGACATTGTCGAAAACAAGTTACACCTAAACATTTCCCTTCACTCTATGACGGTCCCATTGTCCAATAATTAGACAAATTTTCGGTTTCCCGAAGAAAAAAGAACTATCCTTTGCGACATCCACAGAAAGGGGATAGCTTTGATCCGTATTAAAACAAAAGTCATGAAAGCCGTAGCACTCAAACTGGTCCTCCGTAGTTGGTGGCGCAATAAAACGTTTTCCATTATTTCGATTGTCAGCTTGGCAATCGGGATTGCCTGTACAAACCTGCTGGCAGCCTTCGTCATATATGAATTCAACATCGAGGCTGATAATCCGAACAAAGAAAAGATCGTCTATATGGCCCAGGATTCGCCGCTGAAGTCAGGAGAAAAGGTATCTTTTATTGTTGGAAAGATCCCGATTCAACTAAAAGAGCAATATTCGGAAGTGAAAGATTATCTGCGCTTCGGCTCAATCGATTGCAACTCCGTCACCATAGGGGATAAAAAATACGACCCAATCCTGATTACCATAACAGACACTACTTTTGCCCGCTTCTTTGAATATGAAGTACTGCACGGCAACCTGCATGACGCCCTTGCCTCCCCGGACAAAGCCGCGCTAAGCGAATCATGTGCCCGGAAACTGTTCGGAAAAACAAACCCGGTAGGAAAGATTGTCCAAATAGACCTGGCGGACGGAGGCATACGTTATGAGGACGAAACAACACCCCTTTCCCGCCCTTTCCAAATTGCTGCCGTATTGAAAGAACATTCTCAGTCCTACCTCAAATTCGACATGCTCACCGGTATCGGACAAGACTATTACGGTGGAGGAGTCGCCCTTTTGAAAGTCTCCCCCTCGTTCGACAAAGAACAATTCGCCCAAAAGATCAAAGCAGACGGAGTCCCTACCCTGCAACAGGAGAAAGGGCGATACTATTTCTATACCTTGCAAGAATCCTATTTCCAACACTATACGCAGGAATCGATTCCTTATATCGCCCGTTCCCAGCAATCGCTGTTACTCATCGGGCTGATATCAGCCTTACTGATCCTGCTGATCGCCTGCTCTAACTATATCAATCTCAGTTTCTCCCGGATCCTTCAACAGATACGGATCATACACACACAAAAGCTGATGGGAGCCACACAAGCAGAGATGAACTACCAATTGTTTCTGGATACATTCCTCACGGTCGGCATCGCCTTCCTGCTCTCGTTGCTGATCGCCCACGACCTGATCCCCGTTTTCAACCGGATCATGTCCGGAAGGATCACCACCGGATTTTTTCTGAACAGGCAGGTGCTACCCGTTATCTGCGGACTAATCCTAATCCTGTCCGTTATCCCAGCTTGCTACATGAGCCGGAAAATCGCCAACCTGACGGATAGCAACTACCGCATGTTCTTCACCGGAAACAAAAAAAGAAAGGTCGTCACCGCTCTCTCCGTCATGCAGTATATCATCTCCATCGGGCTGGTTATCGGAACACTCACCATCCATGCACAATTGAAACTGACACAAAAGAAAGGCGAATGCTACCGCAATCTAATCGAAATCGGAAGCTGGAAAGGAGGGAAACTGGATGTCAACACATTCGCAGCCGAACTGAAGAACAGACCGGAAATAGTCTCCGTCACACGTGCCGGAGGTTCCCTCCTCTTCGCCTGGCTCCAACAGATCATTGTTGAAAACAAAGATGGATCAGAATCCTACTATTCGTCGGTCCAATACATGGGCGAAGAAGATCTCCTGCAAACCCTGAACCTACAAATCCACCAAGGACTGGCTCCCCGGGAAGCCATGCAGAAATATGACCAACCAGTCTACATAAACCGGAGATATGCGGACATACTGATCCCGGCCGGCGAAAACCCTGTCGGCCAACTGGTCAGCCGGTATGACAAATCCTTCCAAAATGTTCTGGCCGGGGATCCAAAACAGGCATGTACAATCTGCGGGATTGTCAGCGACCTATATATCAATACGCTGGAAGAAGAAGCGATGCCTTCCTTGATCTATCTCAATAACGCCGGCAACCAACACTACCGGACACTCTATGTCAGACTGAATGAAAAACAGAAAAAGGAAGGGATGGAAACGTTACAAGCGGTATGGAAAAAGGTAAACCCTAATGAATACTTCACCTATATAGATGTATACGAAGTATTCATGCAACGCAACCGCAGGACGACCGATATGGCGAACTTATTGCTGATGTATTCCATCATCAGTATCCTCCTGACCTGCTTCGACCTGTTTGGAATGGCTTTGTACGCGACCAAACAGCGGACCAAAGAGATCGGCATCCGAAAGGTGAATGGAGCCAGCACACGAAGCATCATGTTACTGCTGATCCGACAGTTCGTCAAATGGATAGCAGTGGCATTCGTGATTGCAACACCTCTTGCCTGGGTACTGCTGAACCGTTGGCTGGAAAGTTTCGCCAACCGGATAAGCATTTCCCCACTCTATTTCCTAATGGGCGGAGACATCGTCCTGGCCATCACATTACTAACGGTAGGATGGCACAGTTACCGGGCAGCTTCGAGCAACCCGGTAAAAAGCCTAAAGAGTGAATAAAAAAAGGAAGAAAATCATCCGTTCACCTTCTTATAGTCGGCAAGGAAAGTTGCCAAGCCACTATCGGTAAGCGGATGTTTCAATAAGCCTTTGATAGCAGAAAGCGGACAGGTTGCCACATCGGCTCCGGCTTCCACGCACTGAATGATATGCTGTGTAGAACGGATGGAGGCTGCCAGCACCTGCGTCTCGTAATCGTAGTAATCGTACATCTCAACAATCTTACGCACCAGTTCGATTCCGTCACTCGCAATGTCGTCCAAACGGCCGACAAAAGGAGAAACATACGTCGCACCCGCTTTGGCCGCCAACAATGCCTGTCCCGGAGAAAAGACAAGCGTACAATTCGTACGGATGCCTTTACCTGAAAAATACTTGATTGCCTTGATTCCGGCTTCTATACAAGGGACCTTCACTACGATATGCGGATTTAGTCCGGCCAGTTCCTCACCTTCCTTGATCATGCCTTCGTAGTCTGTGGCAATCACTTCGGCACTCACATCCCCATCCACCATTTCGCAGATTTTGATGTAATGTCTACGCTGGTTTTCTACTCCCTTGATACCCTCTTTCGCCATCAGAGAAGGGTTGGTGGTAACACCGTCTAGTACACCCAATTCATTTGCTTCCCGGATCTGATCCAGATTAGCCGTGTCAATAAAGAATTTCATCGCCTATTTTTTTAAGTAACTATAAAATATAACAAGCGGAAGCACATAATAGTTTATACTATACCATTGATTTTCAAAACTCGAAGCGCACTCCTTTCTCTATCATGCTGCCCCCCCGGAGACGTACACATTCCAATCCGGATTGTCCCACAAATTAATCACCAAATTGACCGGGACACACACGCTCATCATGGCAGGTGCGTACAGTTCATATAATTCTTTACGAGCCAATGCTTCGCCACGCTTACATCCGTCGATTAACAGTTGTTCGTCCATAAATACTTGCTACTCTCTGATTACATGATGAAACAGATTTCCGGATAGTTGCACCGATCTTCATTATTTATACACAAATATCTAAATTTATTTTTATCTTCGCAGAAATTAAATGAGTTGTTGTATGAAGCGGGGAATTAGTTTAATCATATTGTTATTGTGCGCATTATGTTTGCAAGCACAATCTGATCTGACTTGGATCAGAACCAAAGAAGGACGAATGGTGGCAGTACCCAAACGGGCGGTTTTCGACTTGAACCTGCCCAAATTCACATACAAAAGTTTCACGCCATCGGACAGGCAACTGATCGAAGCCAAGTTGCGTGAATTCATTCCCGATCTTCCGGTCCAATCCGCATATGAACAGGAGCGCCCGATGGACATGATTATTTCATCTGCTGCCTACCAGCCTTTCTTCAATCCTTACACACCGATGTTAAGACGTGTTTCGCCGATGGCATTGGATTTCCATGAAGTATCGATCATCCCCGTCAGCGAACAAGTGGCCTTTATCACAAGCGGACAACAATACACATGGCCCGGCATCGGTGGTCTTACCCGGATCAACACGGAACTACTATGGACATACGACCGGTTCTCCCTGTCGGGAGGCGCTTTCGGCGGACGCTATTTCACCCCGTTCAATCCTTCCCCCCAATTCATGGGCGGGTTCAATGCGATGGCCAGCTATGACGTGACCGACTGGATGACAGTGAGAGGATGGGGACAATATACGTTTTACGATCACAACGAAAGAAACAACCCACATATGCTGATGAACCCGTTTTACAACCATACAAACGTAGGCGGAGCATTCGAATTCAAGGTGAACGACAGCGGCTTCAGGGTCGGCGTAGGGGTTAACTACGAATACAATCCGATCCGCGGAAAGATGGAACGCCAGTTCATGTTCTATCCGGCAGGCAAGATCGGAATGTTCCGGATCGGTAACTGAACATAAAGAAATAATAGACAAAATTATCGCAACACCCACTTTTAAATGTGTCAAAACAATAGAACCATGAAACTACATCATATACTCTATACCTTACTGCTCATATCGTTATTTCCCATAACAAGCAACGGGCAACCAGCAAGAAAAGAGAAACTACGGGTTATATCCTACAATATTTGGAACGGTTTCGAACATGATGCTTCCCGGCGAGCAAATTTTATCGACTGGATAAAAGGACAGCAACCGGACATTCTGGCCATAACCGAACTGGTTGGATTTACAGAAAAAAATTTAGGCCAACTAGCCTCCGAATACGGGCATAAGTATTATGCCATCGTGAAAGAAGAAGGATACCCGGTCGGCATAACTTCCAACAAACCGATCACGGTCGTAAAGAAACAAGTAGAAGATTTCTGGCACGGCATGCTGCACGTAAAAACGTATGGATTGGATATCATCGTCACCCATCTCAGCCCTCACGACTGGAAGTTCCGACTGAAAGAAGCGCAAATGCTGACAAAATACATACAGGACAATCAGTTGGACAACTGTATGGTCATGGGAGATTTCAACGCCTATTCGCCTTTCGACGCCGATTGGGTGGAAACACACGCCCAACTCATCAAAAACAAGCAGAAATGGGATGCCGAACAAGAAACATACCGGAATATGCGTGACGGACGGCTTGATTATTCAGTTCTGTCCCAATTCCTATCCATCGGGCTGACCGATATATGCCGTTTGTATGTCCCTGCCGATAAACGAACGACATTCCCGACCGCTTTCCTTTACCGATGGCAACATGGCGACACCCGTCTGCACGGGATAAGCGAACGGTTGGATTATATACTGGTTTCTCCATCCCTGGTTTCCCGGTGTGTCGACGCCCATATCCACAACGGAATAGAAACTGAAGGGATTTCGGACCATTATCCGGTCAGCGTAGACTTGATCATTCACTTGTAAATTCCCAGGACTCCATGCAGCTGCCGCCTAAAATACCGGTTCCGCCTTCTACATTCGAATAGATGCGGACCGGTTCGGCAAAGCCTATTTCCGCCAGATCGCCGACAAAGCCACTCTCATACAAATCATTCATGGTTTTCATATAGTTATAATAGGAGCGAGAAACGGAATACAGATAACAACGGTATATGTAGGGGGTATAATCGACACTCTGAGTATAGCTAAGACTTATTTTCCAAGGGATCTTAAACTGATAGCTTTTCCCATCGAACAACTCGTCCGAAAAAGCGAGTCCGTTATAACCACCCACACCATCATATCCGAAAATCTGATCTAAAGCCGAATTCTGAACAGCAAATACCGGTTCACTACCATAATCAGGCCTAAAAGAATACCAGGAATAAACGGTATCGTTTTCTCCTCCCCAAATATTTCCCTGACGGAAATAAATCAGATAATAATTGTCTTCGCCTGGTTCGTCGTGAAGAGTGAAGCACACGGTATTATTTTGAGCCAAATGTATATATGCATCATCAAACCATTCAGTAGTATCTCTTACACTCTCCTGTTGAAGCTCGAAACCCGAGACAGAACAGGGGCGAGGGACTTCCGTCACGGCCTCCACATCCTTAAAACCATTCCGAGAAGCCACAAGGCGTATCCGATCGCCCGTCACAGGTATATAAGATGAAGATTTGTAACGAACGGCATCGATATCAAGCTCTTCATACTTTACGGCCACTTCGGACAATGATTCCCGGAACACATCGTTCACATAAAGTTTTACATCCGCACCAGACACAAAAATATCTTTGACCTTATTATCCGCATAAAACCAGGTACGGGAAAGTTCTACCGATAGTGTATCACCTTGTACGGCCAGACAATTCAACACCAGTTTGGGTTCAGGACGCATATGTTCCAAATTTATCTCTTTCTCGCAACCGGACAAGACAAACAACAACAAAACCAATATACAAATATTATATCTCATCTTTTTCCTCCTTCAAAATTTATATGTATATGAAACCGACGGTATGATCGGAAAAATACCAATAGACTTGAATGCATTCCGATAGGTGACATTCGGATTCCCATAGTCGTCTGATCCAGCCTCCTCTTTGACATCTCCTTTATAAACCAGGATAGGATTCATCCGGCTGTACACGTTATAAATACTAATATTCCAAACTCCCATACGCCCCTTCTTTTTAGGACGATATATATTAATGCCCACATCCAAACGATGGTAGGCAGGAAGTTGATAATTATTACGTTGGTCATAATAATCTTCACCAGTCCCATTCCCCCAGAAAGGTCTTTCTCCCGGTTGGTGCAGATGGTCACTCGGATAATAATTTTCCAGTGACAATGTTGTATAATTACCAGACGAATAAGTCCAGGCAGCCGACAGCTCTACTTTTTTGGAGAGTTTATGCATGACAACAATATTCAATTTATGCCGATTGTCGTAACGGGAAGGATAGCGCCGTCCTTTATTTATTTCGTCAAACTGACGATCCGCCCACGCCAGCGCATACCCGACCCATCCGGTTGTTTTTCCTGTTTGCTTACGAACCATAAACTCCACTCCGTAAGCACGCCCTTCACCGGAAGCCATCTTATTTTCCCATGAAACGGATGAAGGAATCAGACTATAACCATCCTTATATTCCAACAAGTTGTTCATCCGTTTATAATAACCTTCAACAGAAAAATCCAATAGCTGATTCCAATTGTAATAACCACCCAAAGAAATCTGGTCACTGACAAGCGGCTTCAACTTATTAGTCACCGGCATCCAAGAATCAGTCGGCAAATCCATAAAGCTGTTACTGATCAAATGTACATACTGGTTCATACGGGAGTAAGAAGCTTTCAAACTAACATCCGGTGAAAGCAACCAGCGCATAGAAACACGCGGCTCAATACCGGTATACGTCCTGTTATCAATATTAAACAGGCTGAAACGAAGTCCGACATTTAAACGAAAAGCATCGGAAATCGACCAATCATCTTCAGCATAGGCAGCCAATTCATGTGCCCACAACTTGTCGTCGGAAAAAGTTTTAGCAATCTGCATAGAATCCGGCAGACTATTGTCCAATGCTTTCATCCGGTTATACTCCGGTTGAAAATAATGAATCAGGTAATCACCGCCAAAACGGATACGGTGTGCCGCCACCGGTCGATAATCAAACGAGGTACGAACACCAAAATCCGTGATTCCTGTCACATTGGTCGTCTCGTCCAAAGAATACTTATATCCGGAATCACCTTCCTTACCGGAAACATCTTCCTCTTTATATCTGATTTTAGAACGATATCGCGTATAGAAACCGGACAATTTTCCGAATAACTTATTACTGAACGCATACGTCCAGCCAGCAGAAGCGACCAAATTCCCCCAACGCATATAGGCGTCGATCGTATTACGATATTCGCTTGTATATTCGGAATAAGCAAAATCTTCACTTTCTACTTTCAAGACATCATTCCCGTTATAGAGGCTCAAATACATCCTACTCCGGTCGCTGAAACGATGGTCGATACGAGCATTCAAATCATGGAAAGCATAACGGACATTAATACGTTCCCCATTCTTTTTATTTTTCTTATTTACAATCGCCAACACAGGAGCCGTCAGCACATCCAACCACGTACGCCTAAGCGCTATATTGAAAGAAGTCCGGTCTTTCCAAATCGGCCCTTCCAGATTCAGATTACCGGAAACCAACCCTAAAGAGGCGGATCCATGATACTCTTTCATATTCCCCTCCTTGGTATGCACATCCACCACCGAAGAAAGGCGTCCGCCGTAACGGGCCGGGAAACCGGCTTTGAAGAAATTCATGCCTTTAATCGCCTCATTGTTGAACGCAGAGAAAAAACCGCCGATATGATTCACCTGATAGACAGGATTACCATCGACCAGAAAAAGGTTCTCATCCGAATTTCCACCCCTAACATACAAACCAGAAATACCTTCCGTCCCAGCCGACACTCCAGGTGTCAATTGCAAGGTCCGGATAATATCGGCCTCCCCCAACAAAGTCGGAGTCGCACGAATAGTAGCATGATTCACCTCCAATGTTCCCATTTGCGTACTACGGACCGTTTGGCGGGTTGTTTCCAAGGCTGTCACCAACACTTCTCCGATTGCGGCATTAGGCTGCAAATCGATTACCAAGACTGTGTCTTGCTTCAACACTGGAATTGTGAACAGATGGCTCTCATAACCGATATAAGACGCTTGCAAACGAACGGGAGCACCATCACTGCCCGACGGTACAGGCAACGAAAGACTAAAGAATCCATAGGTATTGGCAGCCACACCGCTCAGGCTGTTCACTTCATACACAGAAGCCCCGACCAGGGATTCTGCGGAAGTTTTATCCCGCACAAAACCGCTGATCGTGACCTGTCTGGGTTTACGTTTCAGAACGACAATATTTCCTGTCCTCTTGTACACGAACGGATAGCCGGCAAAAAGTCGTGCCAGACAATCGTCCAATGCAGCATCGTTCACTTTGAAACTCGTTTTCTGAAACTCTTTCAACAAAGATGATTCATACGAAAAAGTCACTCCGGCCTGCTTCTCGATCTCTGTCAGAATCTCCTTCAAAGAAACGTTCCACATGTTCAATGTAACCGTTCGAACCTCATCTCCACCATTTACCTCTGCCGACAACTTCTCCGATATCAAAAAACAACTCAAACACACAAAAACACAGGTAAACCATCCTCTCGACATAAACTTCTTCATCTTATCTTTATTGACTTTTCATCCATAAGACAGGAAAACAGGAAAAACCCCTACTCGATCCGGAAATTTTTTTAAATCAATCATAAACGGCAAACGGATTCCAAGAGGGTTCTTTATCACCGAAAGGCATTGTAAAACGGCGATGGGCCAGTTGGCAACCGGCAACAATTCCAAAACCACCTTCGACATTCGTATAAGTGGCGGTGGGTTCCACCAAACCATCTAAGTAAGCATCACCCAACGAGATAGAGAAATTACGGATTACAACCAGATACCGATAGTATTCTTCCGAAATAGCCATCAGACGAATATCATAATGCACCGTTGTCGTTACAGAATCGCCCTTAAAGGAACTATCGACAGGCCAGAAAGAAGAGCGGACCGTATAGTCTTTGCCATCGAACATATCGTCCGTAAACGTGCCCCGGCAAGTCGTCCCATCTAACTGTTCAATAACCGGATTCGTCACTGTCGAACGAAATACCGGATCTTCATAAACTACACCCAACCAATCCGTATAATTAAGTTCTGACCGGTACATCGAACTACAGGTTATCACACTGTCTCCCTTCTGGAACTCTGTCTGTTTTTCAATTATCAAGCGATAATAGTTTCGTTTATCCGGCTTGTCACGGAACCGGACATACAGCCGTATGGAAGGATATTCATATCCTCCATAACCAAAGCGGGTAAAACGGACCGTATCGACAGACAACACCTCCACCGGATCCGGGATAACTGTCTCTCCCCCTACCGGATCGAAACCACCCGCCTCTGCTTCCAGCCGTAAGCGATCGCCGGCCCTCACACGGCATCTGGGCAACACGTACCGTCCTGTAAACCGGCTATCGGAAACGGGCTGCATACGTCCTTGCAAACGGTCGTTTATAAACACTTGTATGCTGCCATCCTCGACCCCGTCGTCCGTAACCGTGTCCAAGACAAACCAACTTTTGGACAAGAAAGCCGTCACATCCGTATCCGGCGAAACGGAAGCATTCAGCACCAGGCGTGGAGAAACGGGCGGAAGGACCAGCACCACGTCGCGGGTACAAGAGGCAAACAAAAGCAGGCACAAGGCAAACAGTATCTTCTTCATCGCCATCAGAATTTATATGTATAAGAAACGGAAGGGACGAAAAGAAACAACAAGGTCTGCTCCAACACGACCTCCCGCCCTTTTTCCGTTTGATAATAAATAGGCCGGACTGAGAAAGGATTCGCCTTAAAATAGGCATTGCAAAGACTCAGGTTCCAGATTCCCATACGCCCGTTCTTCTTATACCGGTAGAAATTAGCACCTAAATCAAGCCGGTGGTAAGCCGGAAGCTGGTAATTGTTGCGCGAACTTGCGTTCTCGCCATATCCCCACCTAAGCTCCTCCTGATAGCCGCGCTCCGTCAGCTCCGGTAACGGGCGGTATTGCACATCCTGAATCGTCAGGTGATTACCGGACTTATACATCCAGG
Source organism: Parabacteroides merdae ATCC 43184 (assembly GCF_025151215.1). Classification (NCBI taxonomy): domain Bacteria; kingdom Pseudomonadati; phylum Bacteroidota; class Bacteroidia; order Bacteroidales; family Tannerellaceae; genus Parabacteroides; species Parabacteroides merdae. Next base: position 4,006,087 of record NZ_CP102286.1, on the reverse strand, counting down.
CTGCCGTCAGCTCCACTTTCCTAGAAAGTTTGTAGGAAGCGACGATATCGACTTTATGCCGGTTGTCGTATTTGGAGGGGAAACGATGTCCTTTGTTGACCGTCCCATCCGGAAACCAGCGATCGGACCAGGAGAGCGTATACCCGATCCATCCGTTAAACCGCCCGGTCTTTTTCTGCACCATCAGTTCCAAGCCGTAAGAACGTCCCTTCCCCACTCCGACCCGGTCTTCCCACCCCTCAAAAGAGGGAAGAACCGGACCGTTATCCTTATATTCCACCAGATTATTCATCCGTTTGTAATAGCCTTCAGCCGAGAAATCCAATTCTTTATAATGCCAAAATAGGCCACCCGTTACCTGATGCGCATGCATCGGACGGATATTCCCGGTAACCGGAACCCAGATATCCGTCGGCTGGCTGATATAGCTGTTGGACAATAAATGGATATATTGGTTCATCTTCGTATAGGACACTTTTGCCGACAGGTTCCGCCCTAACAGATAGCGGGCGGAAAAACGGGGCTGGAATGACTGGTATGTCTCTCCTTGCACATGGAAAAGGGTAAAGCGCAACCCGGCATTCACCCGCAACCGGTCGGTCAGCAACATTTCGTCTTCCGCATACAGGGAAACTTCGTGGCCATGAATCAAGGAATGCGAAAAGACCGTATTATTCATTTGCGAAACAACCGAATCCTTATACCAGGAACTCATATTGCTCTGTTCGGGACGAAAAAGATAGAACAGGTAATCGCCTCCCATCCGGACCCGGTGGTCGACATTCGGGCGATAGTCAAAAGAGGCTCTCAGACTCACATCTTCCATAGCCGAACGATAATGCCCTTCCTGAAAATAGACCTGTCCGCTCTTATCCGGCGATGAGACAAAAGCATTCTGCTTCTGGATTATATGCGAACGATAGCGGGTATATCCTCCGGTGAAAGTGGCAAACAGTTTCCGGTTAATCAGGTAGTTCCACCCGGCAGACCCGATCAGATTTCCCCAGCGCCAACGGAAGTCCCGATCTTCACCATGTATATCTTTCGAATCCTCACCGTTACGATAACTGTCACTTCCCATGTAAAAACTCAGATAAGCACGGCTACGGTCCGTAAAAGAATAATCGACTTTAGCATTCATATCGTAGAAATGGTATCCCCCCTTCCATTCAGTATCGGCCTTCTTGTTCACTGCCGTCATGAGTGGCCAGGTAATCAATTCCATCCAAGTACGCCGTACCGACACGTTGAACGAAGACCGATCCTTGATGATCGGCCCTTCGAGATTGGCACGCGCCGCCAGCAAGCCGATCGAGATATTCCCGTGATATTCTTTCCGGTTTCCTTCGTTTGTACGCACATCTACAACAGAAGAAAGTCTCCCGCCGTATTCTGCCGGAAAACTTCCTTTATAAAAAGTGGCATTCTTCACAGCATCCGGATTGAAAGCCGAAAAGAAGCCTAACACATGGTCTGTATGATAGACCGGATTTCCATCAAGCAAAAACAGGTTATCGTCGCCATCACCTCCCCGCACGAACAAGCCACTCATGCCTTCTGTTCCTCCGGTCACACCCGGTAGCCGTTGCAAAGTCTTGACAACATCCGTTTCGCCCAACAGGGCCGGCAACGATTTCACCCGGCTTGCCGGGACATCCGACACCCCTACCCGACTGTTCAAAACATCCGACCGGGGAGAAATTCCTTTTATCACGACTTCCCCCAGTACCCCGGCAGGCGATAGGGAGAGATCGATCATCGTGTCGCAGGTCAACTCGAACGTAACGAAACAGGGCTCGTAGCCGACATAAGAAGAAGACAGCACCACTTTCCCCGGAGGTAGCGTAATACTGTAAAAGCCGTAATTATTGGAAACCGATCCTTTTCCGGAAGAACGCTCCACCACGGTTGCCGCAATCAGACTCTCGTAGGATACGGAATCCCGCACAAACCCACTGATGGTATATTGCCGGGGTTTCCGTTTCAATATAACATAACGTCCCGTAATCCGGTAAACAAGAGGTAAAGGCTCGAACAACCGTTTCAGGCAATAAGAAAGAGACTCGTCGCGCGCCGTCAACGAAACATGGCGGAATTCTTTCAACATCGACGATTCATAGGAAAAAAACAGGCCGGTCTGCTTTTCGATCTCCAGCAAAATATCCTGTAACGGTACCCGCTTCATATCCAGCGTGACAGTAGGAGTCGGGTCCGCCAACAGGGGCAAAGGTTCTTTCGCTCCGATCAGCGGGCAACATATACAAATCCCGATGACAAATAGGTAAACACGATACATATTTTTTATTTATCTTTCCGGGGAACCAATCGGATATCCAACGTCTGATTGATAACCATCAGGACTTCGTCAAGAGGCAGATCGTTGAATGTTGCGGTCAGTCGGGAATCCGGCGAATCCACTTTGTTGATGATCTCCACCTGGTAATACTCGTTCAGGTCCCTGATCACCTTCTCCAAAGGCGTATCGTTAAACCTCAACTGCTTCGTTTTCCAGGAAAGATTATTCGGATTCTCTTCCTTCAGGATATCTATTTCTTTCTTTTCATTCGAATAAGAGGCCGACATTCCCGCTGTCAGGATAACCGGTTCAGGCTCCTTTCCGGCAGCAAAACGCACTTTTCCCGTAACGACATCGACTTCCGTCATGTCCGGTTGTTCACTAACTTGGAAGCTGGTACCTAAAACCGTCACCTCCGTCATGGCAGTATGAACGGAAAAGGGGCGCGCCTCGTTCCTCTTCACCTGGAAAAAAGCTTTTCCCGTCATCTCCACCACACGTCTTTCCTTTCCATATTTCTTCACATCATACCGAAGTGTCGAATTTCCGGCCATAGAAACCAGCGTGCTATCCGGCAAATAAACATCTTTTAATTGCCCCGATACAGTAGCGACAGATACCCATTCGGGATTATTACGCTCTTTCACATAAAAAGTGCCGAATCCAATAAGCAAAAGCACAACAGAAGCGGCCGCCATCCAATAACGGCGAAAAGCGACCTGGCGGCAGATTCCCTGCCGAAAGGCAAACCGTTTCCAAGCCTTATCCTCATCCAAGCTCCCCTCTTTGTAGTGCCGGACTACAAAACGAAGGCGTTTTTCAAATCTATCATCTCGCTCGTTGTTCTTCATTTCAATTGACAATTGATAATGGACAATGGACAATTGCCACAACCCTTTCCATTGTTTATTTTCCTAATTTAAATTTATACCCGACAGATAAACTGAAAGTATGGTATTTCAAGTCGACCGAATCATATTCGTATTCCTTGCCCAAAGAGGCATCGTAACCGACATTCATCACACAGGAGCCTATTTCCAATCCTGCCTGAAACGAAAGTCCCCAGTCGAAAGAGTTATCGTGCGTCCAACTTTCATGACTAAAACCTTTCTCTACCCATCCGCCACCATACAAATAACCTCCATTACCTCCATAATAGATAGAGCCATAACTTTCATGACTGCTACTATTACCCGGTGTATATTCATTATACACAGCTATATTTTTATCTCCCATCGAATAAGCGATATAAGGACCGGCAGCCAGATTCAACCGTACATTATCCGCTAAACGGAATGACAAATTCGCCATCAACGGGACTTGCAAGAAATGACGCCTCGTCTTATAATAGCTTTTACTAAAAGTAGACTCCGACTGATCGTCTATTGTCGGGTAAATGTTCCCGAACGAAGTCGATTGTCTCGAATATCCCCGTTGAGCATAATACAACCCCGATTTCAATGAAAAACGGTCCGGTTTAACAACATACTCCACTCCAACTCCGATTTTCCAACGGGCATTCCAAGTGTATCCCGGTTCATCGATATAAGAAGAGCCGCCTCTCTTGACGGCCGTCATCCCGACTTCCGGCGTCAACGACCACCGTTGTGCGCTCACCGATACCACACTCATCATCAACATCACAAATAACACGAATTTCTTCATTTTTCTTTTTTGTATTAGTGATACATAAACATTTAACCTTTCTATCACTAAGACCGGAAATCTGAAAAAACCCCTATTCATTCAAGAAAAAAAGAAACAATAAATCCGTATGGCAGTTTCCCGCAAAGTCTTTAATGCTTTTCCCATCTGGTTTTCAACTGTTTTAATGGAAATATGCAACTCCTCCGCAATCTCCTGATATTTCAATCCGTCCCGCTTGGAAAGCAGAAATATTTTCTTCCGTTCAGCAGGCAATCCGTCGATAGCCGCCCAAAGACGCGCATCCCGTTCCGATTGATATATCTGTTCCTCTTCCGACAGGTCTTCTATATCAGCAATACATTCCGTTGTCTGTAACATATCGGAAGACTGGGCGATAAGCGTAAGGGAACGGTTCCGTACCGCCTGATAGAGATAGGATTTAAAGTTAGCAATTACCATATCATGGCTGTTCTTATCCCAAACATCGGCAAAAACCTGCTGCACGACGTCCTCGGCATCTTCCGTTTTTTCTGTAAAACGGAGTGCAAACAGGCACAAGGGCTTATAAAACTCCTTGAAAATACGTTCAAATTCACCCGCAGATATTGCCGCCATACATTTGTTACTTGTCTCTATTCACTGCAAAGTAAAGTAGTTTTCCATTTAATAATCCGATTTTCAGGTTCTTTATTATGATTTTAATAAATTATACCGCACAAAATCACCTGCCTTGCAAACATAAACAAAACACGGACTACACAGACTACACGGTTTTAATTCATCCGTGAGGTCGGTGCAATCCGTGCCTCAAATATAGTAAGCCTGAATATGCTTATCCTCTGAATCCGATAATCTCACGCACTTCACGCAACGTTTTCGCAGCGCTCTCGCTTGCTTTTTCGGCTCCCATGCGGGCTACTTTTGCCAAATAGTCTTCGTTGGAACGAATGTCCAAGATACGTTCACGAATCGGAGCACAGAAATTATTGATATCTTCAGCCAACTGCTTTTTCAAATCTCCGTAACGGATCTCGCAATTGTTATATTTCTCATTGAAGAAATCGAAAGTATCTTTTGTCGATACGATCTCCATCATCGTAAACAGATTGGCAATCGGTTCGGGTTTCACACTGTTCGGTTCCGTCGGACCTGCATCTGTCACAGCTTTCATCACCTTCTTCTTGATTGTCTTTTCATCGTCGATCAGGTAGATAGCATTACCTTCGCTCTTCCCCATCTTGCCGGATCCGTCCAGTCCGGGAACTTTGATCGCCTTATTGGAATAATAGAAAGAGGCGGGTTCCGGGAAACATTCGACTCCGTAAGTTGCATTGAAACGACGGGCAAAACGGCGCGCCATTTCCATATTTTGTTCCTGGTCTTTCCCTACCGGTACTTTCACCGCCTTATGAATAATGATATCGGCAGCCATCAGAGTCGGGTAGGTCAGCAAACCGGCGCTTACGCTATGTTTATTGCCTTCGTTGAAAATTTCCTTTTCCACATCCCCTTCCGTGGTGTTGACACGGTCGATGTGCAACTGCTGGCGTGCCTTATCCTTGAAAGAAGTAGTACGCATCAACTCGCCGATCCCTGCATTCATATTCAGATACAGATACAATTCGGGAATTTCGCGCACATCGCTCTGAAGATAGATGGTCGCTTTTTCCGGATCGATGCCACAAGCCAGATATTCGGCCAGGATCGTCTTTACACTGTTACGGATATTATCAGGATGCGGATGTGTAGTCAACGAGTGCCAGTCTGCAATAAAGAAAAAGCAATTATACTCATTTTGCATTTGCAAAAATCCTTTTACTGCTCCGAAGTAATTCCCCAGATGCAAATTACCCGTTGGGCGAATGCCACTTACTACTGTTTCCATTTTCTTTCTTAAATTATTAATATCAAATGGCGACAAAGATAGCAATTATTTTGACAGATTCCGAATCTTTATGCCTCCGGCTGATCCAATATCTCATCATGAAGATATGAAAAACAAAAATATAGTTCATGTCTATCAATAATTCGGACAAAGCCGTTACGATCATATCGTAATTAAATAATATTCGTATATTTGTATCGTGACAACATATTAAAAGCAAATAAAGTCATGAATAAATTGTTATACCTTTTATTGATCGCTGTCTGTTGGAGTTGCAGTCAGGATTCTGAAACAGAAAAACACCAGAGTAAACGGGATCAGGTGGTCGACGTACGGGACAAAATGAAAGAGTTTTCAACACAAGATGTGCTGATAGGCCGGATATCGAGGACTTATCTAATCGACAATTATTTAATTGTCACCGATTATAATTCACCGGACAAACTCATTCATCTGTTTGACAAAAACACATTCGAACATCTTGCCAGCAGTACATATCAGGGACAAGGTCCGGATGAGATTACAATTATAGGCCATGTCGGAATCGACGAGACGAACCGCCGCTTCTTTGTATCGGATCACGGCAAACTGAAAATATTCGCTTACGACCTGGACAGTGTTTTAACGACTCCGGAATATCAGCCAAGTGTAAAAATAGATATGAAGAAAAAACTGTTTCCGGATGATTATTTATATTTGAATGACACACTTTGCATTGCCAAAATCATCGAACCGATAGGTAACAACGATTATAAACCTTCGGTTGCCAGATGGAATATGGCAACCGAGGAAATAAATCCTATGCCATACGAATATCCCGATTTGAAAAAAGTCCGCTTCATATACGCTGCATCCGCAGAGCACCAATTATATGTCCAGTGTTATACTCAATACGACCTGATGACCATCTGTGATTTTAACGGGAATTTAAAATGCAATATCTACGGCCCGAAATGGGTAAACGAAAAAACACAAACCCAGCACTATTCTCTCGGAGTTGAATTTTGTGGAGATAAGATTCTGGCCCTTTATTCCGGTGGCGATCACCGCACAGACGCCTACTATCCAACAAAGTTCCTGGTCTTCGATTTAAATGGCAATTACCTCAAAACCCTGGAAACCGGATACATGATAACCGATTTCTGTTATGACAAAGAAAATAACCGGCTTATCATAAACTTAAACGATGAAATACAGTTCGCTTATTTGGATTTAGAAGGGATAATTTAGACTATATCAGTCCGACAGTCTTGGCTATGCAAAGAAACTTTACTATCGTTGTTATATTACGGACTGAATACACAATTCAGATAGATAAAAAGAGTAGATTCACATTCTGTCAGCCAACTTTGAACAAGTCTGTTTCCAGTATAATTTGGAAAGCCAGAAGAAAGATATCCTTCAAGCCTTTTCGCAATCGGATCACGATTTGTTCCAAGTGCTTTTTATCAGCACTCCCGATTTATTTGCGTGTTTGGGATTAACCCAGACACGCAAGTTATTGACAAACTTTTCAAAGAACTCATTTTATTTACTGCCAGAGCCGCTTAGGGTTGGCGAATTTTTAACGAACTATTGTGTATGAAATATACCAAAGAAAAAATAGGACCTTATCTTATAAGTTTTTCCCATTTCCTCTGTCACTGTATCACTGATTTCTTTCTATCAGTTGATATTCAAATTGTCTGATTTGTGATACATGCCCGTTTTCTCTATCACTACCCTATCACTGGCAATAGCAGTTTTTCTCATCCCTGTAAATCACGCGATTATTTTATGTAAAAACGAGTGCAAAATAGGTAAAACCGGGTGGTTTTCATTGTCTAGCACGGTACTTTAGTTGCCGGACACCCCCATGTTGCCATCCTTAACACCCGGGTGTACCGACTTTCTACACCCGGGTGTTAAGGATGGCAACATGGGGGTGTTTACGGAATTATCTGCTTGTCTTTGGCAAAAAAAGAGAGGGCTTTTGTGGAATGAAGAACCGTATTTCGCCGATTTAATACCTGTTATATTATTTTTACATTTGTTTATTCGATTATTCTATATGCTTTTTCCAAAGCATATAGAATACAGCATACTGATTATCAATAATATAACAAAAAAAACATGTTCCAGAGGTGATAGAGGAGTGATAGAGGAAAATGTCTTGTATCACTGTCTCTGACGCTTGAATATTAATAGCTACAACCTTTGGAGTGATGGAGTGATAGAGGATTTGCAGAAAACTTCATATGTAGATCACAACCCTGGAAAATTTTGATGCGGTTGTCCTGAAAATGGCAGGAATATGCCAAATTTTGAAGAACGCCCCGGTTATGATCCGCATGACCTACTACGGGTATCCTCCAGCCCGATGTTGCTCTCCCGGACAGTTCCAATATTCAGGCGATAAGATAAACCGGAAGCATTTTCAATAGACAACTCCGGAAAAGTTGTCAAATCTTCTCTCAGTCGCATTATGGTTTGCGTCATAGATTTCTTTATCGCTCGGTTTTGCTGCCTATTTTCTTCTGTCGATTCATCTTCGCTCAAAGGCCGCCCTAACACATCATTACAAAAAACAGGATAGCTGACAGTATGATCCGGCGCTTCCAAAAAGCGGATAAAAGCACGTAAACGGTTTCTTGCCAAAAAAACTTTATGATCCCGATCTTTCAATTCTCCCGTTTTCTTGCTGAAAAAAACATCCTGCGCTATCTCTATCCACTCCGAAGCATCCGAAGAAAGCGCTGCCGGTACGGGCGTAACAGGAGCAACAGCTGCTTTATTATACTCCACCTTTTTGCGGCGTTGCCATATATACATTATAATAACAAGAATGCACCACAGCAAAATCAGCCCCCAAATCAAAGGCATCCGGCTAAATAAATAGGAATGGGGGAACAGGACATACGCTTGTAGTTCTATTTGCCTTTGATCCTGTTCTACGCCAAAGACAATGGGGTCTAAAGCGATCCCTGCCCGAGATAACGGCTTATTCGAACAACTGACAAGGCTGTCGCCCTGTAAAAAAGAAACGGCAGTCCGGGCCATTATGCCTTCACTTTTCAGTTCTTCTTGAAAAAGACTGTCGAGGGTAAAGGCACGATTGGGATTTTCGAATGAAATGAACATCTGAAAAAACCATTCTCTTTTATCGATCAAAGCAAGACTATCCGCCTGCTTATTTTTTTTATAAACAACTTTTCCCTTTTCGGTCTCGATAACAGTAGAATCAGAAGAAATGCCGGTATCAGATCTTGGGAAAGAGATAAACTCCGGTTGCATCAGTTCCTTTTCCAGATCGACTGCATGACTAAAAAGATAAGTTGCTTTAAGAATCTGCTCATTTTTAATTTGAGAAAAGTAACAACAAGATAAAAACACGACCAATATCGTTAAAATCGATATCCCTCCAAAGACTATAATAAATCTATGTTTTTCCATTTTCATCTCATTTGTGAGACAAAAGTAACAAAACGAACAAGCAAAATCAACACTTTAGCAACATTTCACCGGAAACAGCAAAGTGTTTCCACTTTTAGTTGACAATCTTAAATCGGAAGATTACTTTTACGCTCAAAAAAGGAACATGAAAAAGAAAACAGTATTAAAATTGCTTTTTATTACAAGTTGTTTGGTGGCTGTGTGTAGCCTGTTTTACAATAATGAAACAAGCACATTGGACAGTCTGGCATTTCAGAATGTTGAAGCATTGGCCCAAGGCGAAAATGATGATGATGCCCATTGCTATGGTTATGGTTCAGTCGATTGCCGAAGCTACAAAGTAAAATATAAAATATCAGGTTTAAGTTTAGAATAATCGTGAAACGTTTTGCATACGTATTATTAATAGGTATCAGTGCGATAATCTCCTGTACCGATTCCCCCGGTACTTACTACCCACGATATTCGACTTTTCCCAATGAAAAGGCAATAAGTGCGCGGGTGATCGAACTGGACACTGCCCTCTTCCGCTACCCATTCCGGGTAGTGGTCAAAGACAGTATAGCTATTGTAATGGATTTGCATAACGCAGACAATTATTTTCATGCTTTCACATATCCGAATTGGAAACATATTGTTTCTTTTGGCAAACGGGGTGAAGGACCGGAAGAAATGCTTTCGGCCGAAACATTCCAGTTCAACTCCCTCGATTCCATATATGCACTCGATGCAAACAAGATGCAGATCTCACGCTGGGCGATTTCAGCAAAAGACCATTCAGCTACAAGACAGGAAGTGATACGATTAGATAAAAATCTAATCCGTTCATTAGATTTCTGTGCCACAGACTCTTGTTTTCTGATCCCGGACTATTTAGGAGAGCACCGATATTGGCAAGTCAATTACAGTGGTAAACCTATCAGAAGCATCGGTAAAATACCTACCGAAAAAGATTTGGCTTCGGAAATCCGCCCGGCATTAGCACAGGCATGGCGTAGTTTTATCGATTACAACCCGCACAATGGCATATTGGCAATGGTCACCCAATTAGGGGAATCCATCGAAATATACAATACCAAAGAGAATACCCATACCGTATTATACGGTCCGAACGGCGAACCCCGGTTTAAAAGCATCAAAGGTGAAGGCTTCCCGACCGGAATTATGGGATTCAGCGATATTGTTATCACAGACAAATATATCTATAGCGTATTCCAAGGAATCCGGTTTAAAGACAAATTAGCCTCTTATCAACGGGGCGAAAAGCCGGAAGACGGAGGGCGTTATATATATGTATTCGACCTGAAAGGAAATCCCATACAAAAATACACCTTAGACAAACCCATATACGGAATCGATATAAACGAAAAAACAAAGACGGTCATCGCCACATGTGTAGAAAGCGACGAGCCGATCATGGAATTTAAAATATAACAATAGATGAAACCACTGTTATACATATTATCTATATTCTTTTTGTTAACCTCTTGCAAAGAAGACAAGAAAGATCAATTTGCCCGTCTGGTTCAGGAATGGCAGGGAAAAGAGATCGTGTTTCCGCAGGATATGGCTTTCACTCGTTTCGTCACTGAGCAGGTGGAATACCGGATACCCGATGCGGAATATAAAGTGCTGATTTATGTCGATTCAACAGGTTGCACCAGTTGCAAATTGCAACTGCCGAAATGGAAAGAATTGATCGCCCATGTCGATTCGGCAACAAACAGCAACATCCCGTTCATTTTCGTCTTCCAGTCGAAAGATGATAAAGAATTGCGATATATCCTGAAACGCGACAACTTTAACCGTCCGGTCTGTATCGACCGGGACAGTCAGTTGGACAAATTGAACAAATTTCCGCAAGACATCACATTCCAAACCTTCCTGCTTGACTGGGACAACAAGGTGAAAGTGATCGGCAATCCGGTGCATAACTTGGAGGTCAAGGATTTGTATTTGAAACAGATGACCGGGAAAATATCACCGGGGCGCGACCGGATCAAAACGACGGCAAAAGCCATAAACAGCGAAGTAGACTTCGGCGCATTTTCGAAATCCGAAGAGAAAACGGCTGTTTTTGAAATAGAAAACACGGGAGACAATCCCCTTGTCATATTGGATATCAGTACCACTTGCGGTTGTACGACTGCAAACTATGACAAACGCCCAGCGAAGCCGGGAGAGCGGCTTCGTATTGAAGTCAGGATGACACCGAAAGACACAGGCTTTTTCGATGAAATCGTCACACTTAAATGTAACACAGCAAGTCCTGTCAAAGTAAAAATAAGAGGCCAAGTTCAGTAATTGAACGAAAGGGAGCCTGCCTGAAAAGCCTCAGAAACTACGACGGCAAGCTCCCCGAAACCCCTTAGAAAGGAGGTGTATGATGGTAATATAAACCGGACAAAACAGAATGATGCAAGTTCAGTACATCATTTGGCTATCTTGTTGCTTTAAAAGAATGAACAAAGATAGGGAATTTACTGAATCAAAAACGATAAAACAAAATACGAAAATGAAAAAGCGTATACTTGGAGCAGCACTTTTAGTAGCAATAGCAGTGGCTGCCGGCTGGAATTACAATCAGAGTAGAAATGAAGTGCCGCTGTCAGATTTAGCATTAGCTAATGCGGAAGCGTTAGCCCAAGGCGAAACAGATTGGGGAAATTGTACTTATTATGGTTGTATTGTTGATTTTAGTAGTACCTGTAATGTATATTCATCCATTTGGGGAAATTTAATAAAAGTTTGTCCAAACATGAGAGGATAAAACGTGTCGAATAAAGAAAGTGACTGAAGGAGCCTCTTCAGCACTTTCTAAAATAAATATACCATGAAATTAATCATCATATTATTATTGTTTCCCTTCGTCACATGGGGGCAAAATCTATTTCCATCCAAAGGTGTTCGCCGTACGACAACCCCTAACAATGGAAAGTTCGTAGATAGTCCGTCTTTCAATAGTGAAAGTAGAACTATCAGTAATAAAGCGACTAAAGAAAAAACCAACTACAAAATCTACACAAAGGAATACGTGGATCAAAAACATATACCAGATGAATTTGAACTGACTGAATTTGCTTATCCGAAAAAAGGAAGTACTGTGTCTTGGATCTTGACTCCGGATACATCAAATTGTCGACATGTGAAAATTTTCTCTTTTTATAGATCTGGCTCCATGTCTCTTCGAGAAAAAGTAACAACTGATTTGAACAAATATTTCGACTATAAGTTTTTCGACTATACCAAAGAGATGATTTACAATAAAGAGATTCCGTTATTGATCATATATGAGGCTGATATAGAAGATAGGATCAAACAAAAAACATTAAAATCCTTTTTGCATGACGGGAAATTGGATCCGAATGAAAAAGATCTCATCACGTCAAAGTTAAATCGTTACATAATAGTATATTATATAGCCAATTAAAAAATAAAGGTTATGAAAATTGCAAAATTTATCAGTATATGTATTTTTATTACATTTTGTTCTTGTAACAACAAAGGAGTTTATGAGAATTGCATATCTTTCAAATTGACAGATTTCTTGGATAAAGGCGAGATTAAAGGCACTGATCTTCAATTTTCTAAAGAGGTAATGCGTCCGACAGCATTACATATAGAAGATTCAATCCTTATTCTAAAAGAAGATATGGATGAACATATATTGCATATGTATAATGTTAATACAGGAGAGAAAGTTAACACATCTATTTCTTTTGGAAATGGCCCTGGAGAATTTCTTCATATACAACAAATACAATCATCTGACAGCCTATTATGGCTATCAGATGCACAAAGACCATTCATATCTGCTTATCGTAAAAAAGACATCTTATTTTCAGATACTATATCACCAACAGCAATAAAAGAAGTTATGCTGCCTGATCTTTTTGGAAATATCGTTATTTTACCCAATCACCATTTTATGACAACAGCTTATAATAGTACTCAAAAGCGTTTATCATTCTACGACTCAGAAGGCAAATTTATAGAAACAAAAGGTGAATACCCGGAATATGGAGAGATATTGACCCCTTTTGAAAAAATAGAAGGACTTTCCTGTTATGCTACCCTGTCTCCGGATAAAAATGGGATCTTCCTTTTTTATAAACAAACAGATTTAATAGAGCTATATGATATATATGGCAATTTAAAAAAAAGAATACAAGGTCCTGATTTGTTTTTTCCAGTAATCAAACAGACTATTCAAGATGAATCAGTTCATGTTAATTCTGTTTCAGGGCAATCACGAGATGCATATTTTTCACCTTTATCCATAAATGGGAGAGTATATGTTTTATACTCTGGGATCTATTTTAATCGTGAAAACCACAAATATCTAAAAGATCAACTTTTTGTATTTGACGATAAAGGAAATCCTCTACAACGATATACATTGGATTCGCCTATTTTCACCTTTACAATCAATCCTACGACAAATAAATTGTATGGATTAAGTGATAATCCTGAATTTCATGTGATAGAATATCAATTATAATTAAAGAGAAACATGGGAAAGAAAATCATCGGCGTAATCGCTTTTGCAGCGATCGCCGCAGTAGCAGGCTGGAACTACCAGCAAAACAAAAATGAGGTTCAACTCTCTGACTTGGCATTGGAAAATGTCGAGGCTTTAGCTTGGGATGAGAATAAATCAAACTATCATTTGTTTCCATGTCCATCAAGTTCCGGAAATGAATGCCGTTTTAAAGACAGTGAACGTCCTGAATGTTATGGTCCAACGTATTGTAGATAACCATGTACAAATTACTATTTCATTATTTATGCATAATTTGCATTAGTATATCTTGCTCTCAGAGAAGAGAAAATATAAAGACCGTTGATAATGACTTAGTTGAAATACAGAAGGAGGAACTTTTTTCCCTCCTTCTGACGTATTACAACTAAAGTCCTATTATTTGTCTTCTTCGGTACAAGTAGGTGCTAAACATATATTGATTGGATATAACCATAAGGAACATGCTTTGGATTGTATCGATCTTCTGGAGAAAAAATCATTCAAATTCCGTTACAAACAAGTGGTCCTAACGCCATAACTCGTTTAACTGGAATTTTTGCATATCAAAAAGACTCCATTTGGGTTGCTGATGAATCGGAATCCGTATTCCTGATTGATCCGAAAGGGAATGTGTTGAAACGTATTCAAATCCGTAATTCTTTGCAAGAAGACGAGGAATTGATCATAAATACGAATCATGCTATGTCTACAATTCGTTTGTATTACAATGCCCTGCACCAGTCGCTGCTATGCACGGTAAAAGATAGGTCTGTTTCGCCACCCCGATTCAAAGTAAAAGAAATTTTCCTCGAAGAAAACCAAAAGGTAAAAACTTTCAATTTATCTCCATCTATTGCGGAACCAGACATAAGCAAAGGGTATGCGAACATGAGTGAACCGAATGTCAACTTTCGGGATGATTACATTTTATATAATTATCCGATAGAATCACATCTCTACAAGATCGATTTGAACACAGGATCTGGAAAAATGTACAAAGCTGATAGCGATTACACTTCCAATAAAGCTCAAAAGTGTAAATCCAAAACAGATTATACAGAATGGCAAAGACACGGATTTGAAAATCCTCATTTTTTTGATATCATGTATCTTCCGACATGTGATATGTATGCCCGTTTGCATGTGGATGCCATTGATTTCGGTAAAAACGAAAACCTGGAATTATTATCCAGAGAACGGGATTTTTATTTATGTCTGTTTGATAATGAGCTTAATAAAATAAAAGAAATCAAACTGCCCATAAACACATTCAATCCTTATACAGGCTGGTGTCAGCTTCATGATGGAATCCTTTTTTTTGTAGATAAAATTACAGATCAAGAGATTTCCGAAGATTTAGAAGTGCATATCTTTCATCCTGTCATGATAAAGAATGATTGAAATATAGTTTCTCCCCTAAAACAATGAATATGAGATTGCAATATAAAACAACTACAAAATATCTGTTTTTTTCGTTGCCTTTCTACTTGATGCTTTTTGCTTGCGGCTTACAAATAACCGATGTGGAATACGCTCTGCGGGAAGCCGGAGAAAACAGAGGGGAGCTTGAAGCGGTTTTGTCGCACTACGCAAAACTGGATGATCGGCAGAAACTGGAAGCAGCCCAATACCTGATTCGATACATGCCTTACCATACTTCTTATGATAAAGGCATTGAGGACTATTATCACGCCATTGATTCTGTCGTTGCTTTATCAGAAGACAAACTTGAACAAGAAAAACATATCGAATCGCTTCGTCTTAGATTTGAAAGTAAATATAAACAGAAACGGGATATAGAGGTTATCACTTCGGAGTTTCTTATTCAGTCAATCGATGAAGCTTTCAAACAATGGAGAGAATGCGAATGGGCCGAACATCTGGATTTCGAACAATTTTGTGAATATCTATTACCTTATAAATGTTTTGAAGGGCAGCCGCTTACCGAATGGAGGAATGCCTATTACGATATTTGTAAAGGAGATATTGATCTGGCATATTTGTGTGACGAGTATAAACGAAATCCAATTTTTGCAGCAACAGAAGTGAATAACCAAATGAAAAACACACCTCAAAGTTTTGGATTATTAAAGACACTTCCGATTTATGATCCTGATATCATACTGAAACTTCCTTTTTCTAATTGTGCCACGTATTGTTTAGGGGCTGTCTTAATCATGCGTAGTAAAGGAATTCCTGTCGCTTATGATTTTACGCCCAATTGGTCTACAGGTAATAATGGACATTCTTGGAATACAGTTTATACAACGCGTTTTGGAAACTTGGAGTTTGCGCCCCATACGACAGATCCGGGCACAGTTCATTATCCATATTTGAAAGTCCCTAAGATTTTCCGCAATGTGTACAAACCCAATGAAGAGTATCTGAAAATCGCAACTGAGAAATATATCCCACCCAAACTCAGGAATATGTTTATACAAGATGTTACCGCTGAATATATGCCTACGATTGACATACGTATTTCGTTGCAGGAATCATTGAAGAGTGGACAATCTCCATTTATAGCCATCTATGATGGAAATAATTGGACTCCTGTCTATTGGGGGAAAATAGCTGGTAGTCATGTGGTTTTCGAAAGAATGGGACTGAATACCTGTTATATCGCCTTGGCGTATGACTCTAATGGCAATGCTATTCCGATCAGCAAACCGTTTTTGGCTTCTGCTTCGAAGCATATCCAATTTATAGAACCAGACACTTCAGCTTTTCGTACGATCAGATTGAATCGAAAATATCCTTTGGGAGACAATGTATTTTCTATTAGAAAAAAATAACAGGAGGTATTATCGAAACTTCTGAAAACAGGGAATTTGATCATACAAAGAAAATAGCGGAATTACCTCAAGGGAATTTAACAAATGGCACAGTGTTTCTTGATAAAAATGCCGAATATCGATATTGGCGTTTTACATCTTCTGATACAAGTCAGTGTGACATGGCTGAAATTTATTTCTATGATGAACATGATTCGATCATTCAAGGCAACATTATCAAATGTACAAATTCGATTTTTGATAAAAGCAACAACGCAGCTAATATAGCAGATGGTGATCAATTGACAAATTTCAGTGCCAAAGGAGAAGATTGGGTCGGTTTTGATTTTTGCCGGCCAGTAAATATATCCAAAATTTCGTATATTCGTCGTTGTGATGGAAATTCTATTCAGCCAGGATTGGAGTATTCTTTATATTATTGGGATAATAATAATTGGCAACTTATCAATACCAAAATAGCGAATGATGTTTTTATCGAATTTGAAAATGTGCCTCAAAAAGCCCTTTTGGCCATTAAATGCTCGCAGGGAAAGCAACAAAGAATATTCGTTTGTGATGAAGATAATAAAATTGACTGGTATTGATTGTAGCAACCTGAATATAAAATGATATATTTTTTAATCTAAAAGATAGATTGTGAAACGATGGATTAACATATTATTGAATCTATTTCTCGCTTTGGTGGTTCTGATCGCCTTTTGGCTCTTCTCTCAAGTCTTCCTCCTCGCCTCCTTCCGCATCCCCAGCGACTCGATGGAGCCGGAACTGGTCGAAGGGGATTTCGTGGCGGTCTGGAAACCGACGCTCGGCGCACGGCTGTTCGACCTCAACGCGACGCTGCGGCTGGAACAGACCGAGATACACCGCACACCGGGATTTCGGAAAACAAAGCGGGGCGACGTGCTGGTCTTCAACTTCCCGCATCCCAACGGCTGGGACAAGATCGAGATGCATATCCTGAAATACTACATCAAACGGTGTATCGGATTGCCGGGCGACACGCTTTCCATCCGGAACGGAAGGTTCCGGATAAACGGCACGAACGAACCGCTCGGGAACATGGATTCGCAGGAACGCATCGGGCGGACGTTGCCGGGAGAGTTTCCGGACGGTGTCTATAAGGCATTCCCGTTCGACTCCGTCATCAGTTGGAACATCCGGAATTTCGGACCGCTCTATGTCCCGAAAGCCGGTGACAAGGTCGAAATGAACCGGGAAAATTATCTGTTATACCGCAAGCTGATCGCATGGGAACAAAAAGCGGAAATCAACTATAATGATTCAACCGTTTTCCTGAACGGCGAACCGATACGGGAATACCGCTTCTTGAAAAACTATTATTTCATGGCGGGTGACAAAGGCCTGAACTCGCAGGACTCGCGCTATTGGGGCTTGTTGCCGGAAGAATATATCGTCGGCAAGGCGGCATTTGTCTGGAAATCGGTCGATCCGTACACCGGGCAGTTCCGCTGGGATCGGTTCATGAAGAAAATCGAATAAAAAACGGATAAGCATGGAAATAAAATACACCGGCATGGAACTCAAATTGCATAGGCATGGAATCCGGACTGCACTGGCATCCGTTTTCGGGGCGATGCTGATCGCCACGCCGTTCGTCGGCGACAGCGCATTGGCGAACGGCATTGTGACGGGGAAAGTCTTCTGGTTCCACCTGTCGATGGCGCTGATGGCGATCGGGACGGTTGTGACGGCATGGCCTGGCGGGAGGAAAAGCATCCCGTTTGCATTGCCGGACGGATTGTTGCTCCTCTTTGCCGGGATCACGCTCGCGACATACGACTGGCAGCTCGATCCCGAACCCGAAAAACTGCTTTTCGGCGGGCAGTTGGTCGTGTTGTGGTTTCTGTTGCGCTATTTTCTTACAGAGGCTCCTTGCCTGAAGTTCTTTTTCTTATTTGTGCTGATGCTCACCGGACTGGTCGAAGCCGTCTGGGGAATGCAGCAATTGCATGGCTATGCCTATTCCAACCATTCGCTTTTCCGGCTGACGGGTTCTTTCTTTAATCCGGGGCCTTACTGCGGGTACTTAGCGGTCGTGCTGCCGGTTTGCCTGTGGACGGCGTTGCGGTTTCAAAAGGGGATGCATTATTTCGGTTGGGTATGCGCCGGAGCTATCCTGATTGTCCTGCCTGCCGGAATGAGTCGGTCGGCGTGGATGGCGGCGGTCGTGGCTTGCGGATGGGTGTACTGGACGGAACGGATCGGATGGGAGAAGACGAAAGCTGTATGTCGAAGGTATAAGAATGCTACAATTCCTTTTATTGCAATTGTGGCGATATTGGTGGGATGTACCATTGCCGGGGTTTACGGGATGAAACAAGATTCGGCGGACGGGCGATTGCTGATGTGGAAAGTGACGGTGAAAGCGATTGCCGGACAGCCGCTTGCAGGAACGGGGTTAGGCGGATTCCCGGCGGCATACGCGGAGGCGCAAGGCGGGTATTTCGCAACAGGGAACGCAACAGACCGGGAGAAACGGGTGGCGGGATGTCCCGAATATGCGTTCAACGAATACCTGCAGATCGGGCTGGAACAGGGGGTCGGAGGGTTGATCGTGTTCGTGGCATGGCTGGGGAGCATGGCGTACTATGGAATCCGGAACAGGCAGCAGGGAACGGCCGGTGGCGTGTTGGCGTTAGCGGTGTTCGCGGTGTCGTCCTATCCGTTGCAGTTGCCGTCGTTTTGGGTGGCGTTGGTGTTTTTGGGGGCGATATGCGTGACGGAAGATGGGACGCGGACAAGATCATCTGCCCTATCCGTATCACCGGTGTGCCATATTACGATGATAAGTCTGTTGTCGCTTGCCTCCGTCTGTCTGTTCATCTTGCAGAAAGGGCAATATGAGGCATATAAACGATGGGGACGGATGCAGATGATCTACAACAACAAGGCGTATGAATCGGTTGCGGAAGATTATCACAGTTTGCATGACAAGCTAAAGCATAAACCTGAATTCTTGTTCGAAGAGGCGCAATGCCTCAGCAAGACGGGACAACACGCCGAAGCGATACGGGTGCTGGAACGGGCGAAGCGGCTGAGCGGAGACCCGATGATCCGGTACATGATCGCCAAAAACCGGCAGATGCTCGGAGATTACCGGGAGGCGGAAGAAGAATTGCTTCAGGCTATCGGGATACTGCCGGAGAGATTGTATCCATATTATTTGTTAGCCAAGCTATATGCAGAGCCGGAGTTCTACCAGGTGGATAAATTGCGGGCTGCCGCCGGAGCTGTGCTGACCAAAGAACCGAAGGTGGAAAGTACGGCAATCCGGGAAATGAGGGAAGAAGTAAAAAAGATAATAGAAAAAAAGTAATTACGAAAGGCTCGTAACTAAAATATGTTTGTATATTTGCGAAACAACTTTGATAAAAACAATAAAATATGAAATACTACAAATTGTTTGCTATACTGATTCTGGCCGGGATGATGGCTTGCTCCGGTGAAAAGAAAGAGAAAGGTTCCGAAGAAAGCGTAGAAACCGTTCTACCGGATGAGACAAACGAGGTGACGGTGATGAAGTTGAATACTACTGATTTCAACCACGAACTGATCAGTAACGGCAAACTGTCAGCCCGAAACTTTGTCGACCTAAAATTCGAATCGGCAGAACCGATCGCCAAGATATATGTGAAGAACGGCGATCGCGTGACGAAAGGGCAAAAACTCGCAGAACTCTCAACCTTCCGCCTTGCCAACAAGACAGCGCAAGCCAAAGATGCACTCGAACGCGCCAAACTGGAACTGCAAGACGTACTGATCGGACAGGGCTACAAACTGGAAGATTCTACAAAAGTACCGCCCGCAACCATGCAGTTAGTCAAGGTAAAAAGCGGGTATGACCAGGCACTGATCTCTTGGCAGCTTGCCGAATACGAACAACGAAACGCAGTCCTGACCGCCCCTTTCGACGGTGTCGTCGCTAACCTGTTCGCCAAACAGTTCAATACGGCTTCTACCTCCGATGTTTTCTGTTCCATTATCGATACCCGCACATTGGAAGCCGCTTTCACAGTTTTGGAAAGCGAACTGCCGCTTATCAAAACAGGCGATCGTGTAGAGGTAGCTCCTTTTGCCTTGTCCGATGTCACGGCTGACGGCCGTATATCCGAAATAAACCCGCTGGTAGACAAAGACGGGATGGTACAGGTGAAAGCTGCCGTAAACGATAAAGGTAAGTTGTTCGAAGGGATGAATGTACGAGTAAGTATCCATCGTTCGCTGGGTAAACAGTTGGTCGTTCCCAAAAGCGCTGTCGTACTCCGTTCCGGCAAACAGGTTGTATTCACATTAACGGAAGACAAAGCATACTGGAACTATGTACATACAGGTTTGGAAAATGCCGACAGCTATACGATCATTGACGGACTGAAAGAAGGGGATATCGTGATTACAAGCGGTAACATTAACCTGGCTCACGAAGCACCGGTCAAAGTAATTGACAATTAAAAATGGACAATTGACAATTCAGAAATCATAATTTATAAATCATAGTTCTAATACATGATAAAGTTTCTACTACAACGCCCTATCGCGGTATTGATGGCTTTTACGGCTTGCTTTATCGTGGGACTGGTTACTTACTTCACCATTCCGGTGTCGTTGCTGCCTGATATTGCAATTCCGGAGATCACCGTACAGGTATCCGGCCAGAACACTTCGGCACGCGAATTGGAAAACACAGTAGTAAAAACCATCCGCCAGCAATTAATGCAGGTTGCCAGTTTACGCGACATCCACAGTGAAACACGCGACGGTGCTGCCATCATACGCCTAAACTTCGATTTCGGAACAAATACGGATCTGGCTTTTATCGAAGTCAACGAAAAGATAGACGCAGCTATGAACTACCTGCCACGTGAAGTAGAACGTCCACGGGTAATCAAAGCCAGTGCCACTGATATTCCCGTATTCTGCTTGAATCTGACATTGAAAAGCGACAGCGCTTACAGTGAAATAAACGAAGGATCGTTCCTCGACCTTTGCCAGTTTGCCGAAACGGTGATCAAACGTCGTATCGAACAGTTGCCCGAAGTGGCAATGGTAGATGTGACCGGAATTCTGAAACGGCAGTTACAGATTGTTCCGGACATGAAGTTGCTGAAAATGTCGGAGATCACACTTGACGATCTGGAGGCCGCACTGACATCTAACAATATAGAACCGGGTAGCATGACCGTACGTGACGGCTATTACGAGTACAATATCAAGTTCTCGACACTGCTGCGCACACCGGAAGATGTCGAGAATATTTATATCAGGAAAAATAACCATATTTTTCAACTGAAAGATTTGGCACGCATTTCCGTCGTGCCGGAGAAAGAGACCGGAGCTTCCCTTTCCAACGGGAAACGGGCGGTAACGCTGGCTGTAATCAAGCAGGCGGATGAAAATATGGATAACATGAAAGAGGCATTGGCAGAAGTGACGGATTACTTTGCTTCCGTCTATCCGGATATCGATTTCAGTGTCAGCCGCAACCAGACGGAATTGCTGGATTATACCATCTCGAACCTGAAACAAAACCTGTCGTTGGGTTTCCTTTTCATCTGTATCGTCGCCATCCTTTTCTTAGGGGATATCAAGAGCCCGGCAGTGATCGGGTTAAGTATGGTGGTGAGCCTGATCATCAGTTTCCTTTTTTTCTACCTCTGCAAGATGTCGCTGAATATCATCTCCATCTCCGGGTTGATCCTGGCTTTGGGTATGATGATCGACAGTTCGATCATCGTAACGGAAAACATTACCCAATACAGGACACGAGGAGACTCGCTGGAAGAGGCTTGCAATAAAGGGACGACCGAAGTAATTACTCCGATGCTGAGTTCCACTTTTACGACAATTGCCGTCTTCGTTCCGCTTGTGTTCATGAGCGGAATAGCAGGAGCGATCTTCTTCGACCAAGCCTTTGCCGTCACCGTCGGTCTGATGGTTTCCTATTTCACGGGAATCATGCTGCTGCCGGTACTCTACAAACTGGTATACAGTATTCCGGACATCAAACATAAGGGTTTCAATATACGAATCAACAATCTGGTAAAAGAGCATACATTGGACCGCTTCTATGATACCGGAGTGGATTTTGTGTTCCGTCACAAAACGGCAAGCCTGATTTTCATTGCCATTACGCTCCCGCTTTGCGCCTTTCTGTTCTACGAAATACCGAAAAGCCGTATGCCGGAGATAGACCAGAACGAACTGATCGCTCATGTGGAATGGAACGAAAACATCCATATCGATGAAAACCAGAGCCGTGTCAGCCAGTTATTCGCCTCTATCGACAATCAGGTACAAGAACACACGGCCTATGTCGGGCAGCAGCAATTCCTGTTGAACCGGGATCGCGAGATGTCGGTTTCCGAAAGCGAGTTATATTTCAAGACGGAGAAACCAACCGGAATCGCTCCTTTACAAAAATCGGTGGAAAAATGGATCAAAACGCATTACCCGATGGCAGTGATATCCTTCTCGCCTCCCGAAACAGTATTTGAAAAGCTGTTTGTGACAGGTGAAGCCGACATTGTCGCCGAATTGCACACCCGCAATAAATCTGAAGCACCGGAAGCCTCCGTCTTGAATAAAATAGAACAGCAAATCGAGGCGAAAACAGGACATACTCCTGTCGGTATCACCTTCGACAACCAATTAAATATCACAATAGACAGACAGAAACTTCTGCTTTATAACGTCGACTACAACGAAGTGTACCGGTTGCTGAAAACGGCATTCAAAGAGAATGAAGTAGCAACGCTCCGCTCCTACCAACAATATCTGCCAATCGCATTGGCCGGAGAGGAACAAACGGTAAATGAGGTCTTGCAGAAAACATTGGTAAACACTGTTCCTGATACGGAAGGCAACGTACGATATATCCCGCTGCAATCGCTGGTGCGTGTCACTCCGGGAGAGGACTTGAAAACGATCACGGCAGGAAAGAACGGAGAATACATTCCATTCAGTTTCTATGATATAGACAATGCCGAACAGTTGATGGAAAATGTAAAAAAAGAAATCGATACAGACTGGGATATCGATTTTTCAGGAAGTTTCTTTTCCAACCGGCAGATGCTGAACGAGCTGGTCGTGATTTTGTTCATTTCGATCCTACTGATGTATTTCATCCTGGCAGCCCAGTTCGAAAGTTTCCTGCAGCCGCTCATCGTGCTGCTTGAAATTCCGATCGATGTGGCAGCCTCCTTGCTGGTGCTCTGGATATGCGGCCATACCATGAACCTGATGAGTGCCATCGGTATCGTCGTGACCTGCGGTATCATCATCAACGACTCCATCCTGAAACTGGATGCTATCAACGAACTCCGCAAAGAAGGGGTTCCTCTTATGGAAGCCATACATGAAGCCGGACGGCGGCGCCTGCGCCCTATCATCATGACATCATTAACGACAATATTCGGAATGGTTCCGCTGCTTTTCACATTCGATATGGGCAGCGAACTGCAAAAGCCGCTCTCCATCGCCATGATCTCGGCCATGCTGATCGGTACGGCAGTCAGCCTTTTTGTCATACCACTGATATACTGGTTCATTTATCGCAAACATGAGGTTGGTAATTTGAATGTTGAAAATTGAAAATTGGAAGTTATGGACAGGAAATTCATTTATAGATATGTCATCACGTTGTTGATGCTTGCATGCGTGTTCGGAGGAAAAGCGCAGCTCACACTGACGCTGGAACGAACTATCACACTGGCGGCCGACAGTTCGCTGGACGCTTTCCGATACAAGAATATGTATCTGGCCGGCTACTGGGAATACCGGACTTACAAGGCCGGCCGTCTGCCAAGCCTTACCCTAAATCTGACGCCGGCACAATACCGCCGTTATTTTACCCAACGATATGACTCGGAGGCTGATATCGACGTATATAGAAAACAACAATCGTTTTATGCGGGCGGGCAATTGGAGATCG
Organism: Parabacteroides merdae ATCC 43184; assembly: GCF_025151215.1. Lineage (NCBI taxonomy): Bacteria > Pseudomonadati > Bacteroidota > Bacteroidia > Bacteroidales > Tannerellaceae > Parabacteroides > Parabacteroides merdae. The sequence goes on along the minus strand of NZ_CP102286.1, from coordinate 3,981,562 downwards.
AACAGAATTTCGACCTCTTAGGCGGTACATTCTATTTGGATACAGACTTGGATTATATGCGCTATTTCGGCGACCAAACTTATAACCAGTTCTCATCGGTTCCGATCCGCCTCGGCTACCAGCAAGACTTATTGGGGTATAACGCTTTTAAATGGGAACGGAAAATCGAACCGTTGAAATACGAGAAGGTCAAGAAAGAACTATTATATAATGTAGAGCAAATGAGCGAGCAAGCAACGACCTATTTCTTCGCTCTGGCAATGGCACAGGTGGAATATGATCTGGCCAAGGAAAATGTCGCCACGACCGACACACTGTACCGGACAGGGCAGGAACGGCATAAGATAGCTTCTATCAGCCAAGCGGATTTGCTGACACTGAAATTGGATGCCGTAAACGCACGCAACACATTGAAAAATGCGGAAATCGCCCTAAAACGTGCCATGTTCAGCCTCGCCTCTTACTTGAACTTCGACAAGAATACAGAAATACGCCTGCGCCTCCCAAGCCGCCCGCGCAATATGGAAATCTCGGTCGACAAAGCACTCGAATTGGCACGTGCAAACAACCCGACCTTTCTGGAGTTGCGCCAGCAAATATTAGAAGCCCAGCAGCAGGTAGACAAAACCAAGAAAGAAGCGATGTTCAACGCCCAGATCAATGCCAGCGTCGGATTCAACCAAGTGTCCAAGAACATACAGGACGCCTACAAAAATCTGCAACAGCAGGAAATCGTCTCTTTGTCTGTTTCGATCCCGTTGGTAGACTGGGGCGTACGAAAAGGGAAGCATAATATTGCCAAGAACAACCTGCTTGTCACCGAAACATCCGCCAAACAAAAAGAATTGACAGTAGAAGAAGACGTGATTATGACAGTCGGCGACTTCAATATCCAGCAAGCCCTGATTGGGAGTGCCGAAGAAGCGGTAGACCTGGCAGAAACAGCCTACAGCGAAACCAAGCAACGCTTCATGATCGGAAAAGCGGATATCAACAGTCTTACTCTGTCGCTGAACCGCCAACAGGAAGCGCAGCGGAACTATATTTCGGCTTTACAGAACTACTGGCTGAGCTATTATAAGATCCGAAAACTGACGTTGCACGATTTCGAAACGGGAGTTTCCCTTTCGAACGAGTTCGAATATAAATACGGATTGTAACAAAAAATGAATAATGAGTGCATCTCCTAAAATATCCTCTTTCACCATCATCGTCACCTTCCTTTGCGTGGCACTGGCAGGGATTGCCTTTATACCGCTGCTGCCGATCAAGCTGTCGCCGTCACGCACGCTGCCACAGTTGACTATCAGCTATAACATGCCGGGCAATTCGGCACGCGTGATAGAGATGGAAGTGACCTCGCGGCTCGAAGCGATGTTGGCACGCATCAAGGGGATCAAGGAGATCAATTCCACTTCCGGCAACGGATGGGGATATGTCACGCTCGAGCTGGACAAGCATACCAATATCGATGCCGCCCGTTTCGAAGCGTCTACCATCATCCGACAGACATGGCCCAGCCTACCGGACGGACTGAGCTATCCAGTCCTGGAAATGAGCCGGCCGGACGACAAGGAAGTACGGCCTTTCATGAGCTACACACTGAATGCGGCAGCCACACCCATATTCATACAACGCTTTGCCGAAGACCAGATAAAACCTCGCCTAAGCGGGATTCCCGGCATCTACCGCATCGATGTCAGTGGTGCCACCCCGATGGAATGGCGACTGGAATATGATAGCCGTCAGCTGGCAACGTTAGGTATCAGCATCCCGGATATACAGAAAGCGATCAGCCAGTATTATCAAAAAGAATTCTTAGGAACCGGAAACGTGGAAACCCAGTTGGCGACTTCGTGCAAAGAAGGACAAAGTAGCCAGTGGATACGTCTCGCTTTGGTTCCTGAAAACGAAACAGACGGATTCAACCCATCGCTTATAACCGTCCTGAACAAAGACGGCAAGCTGATCCGCCTGGACCAACTGCTAAAAGTTACCCGTCAGGAAGAAGCTCCACAGAGTTATTACCGTATCAACGGCTTGAATTCCATCTATCTGTCCATCCGCGCCGAGGAGACGGCGAACCAGCTGGAACTTGCCAAACGGGTAAGAGCCGAAATGGAACATATCCGTACCTTGCTTCCACCCGGTTATGAAATACATACCAGCTATGACGCGACCGAATTCATTCAGGACGAACTGAACAAGATTTATGTCCGTACGGGGCTCACCGTCCTGATCCTACTGATGTTTGTCTTGCTGATCACACGCGAGATAAAATATCTGTTACTGATCATCATCAGCCTTTCGATCAACCTCAGTATTGCTGTCATCCTTTATTATCTGTCAGGACTGGAAATGCAGCTTTATTCGTTGGCAGGCGTCACAATCTCACTCAGCCTGGTGATCGACAACACGATCGTCATGACGGAACATATCCGGAACCGACATAACCGAAAGGCAATCCTATCCATATTGGCAGCCACTTTGACAACGATAGGTGCACTGGTCATTATCTTTTTCTTAGATGAAAAGATACGCCTCAATCTGCAGGATTTTGCGGCTGTCGTCATCATCAATTTAGGAGTCTCCCTATTGATCGCGCTTTTCCTGGTTCCCGCCCTAATCGATAAGATGAACCTGGAATGGAAAAAAAGCGGAAAAAAGAACATATCCGGAGAAGAGACCGAGTATACATGGAAAAGCCGGATCAGAAAAAGAACGAACCGCATTCTCAAACGTTTCCCTGTCTACTACAACCGGTACTATCAATGTCAGATCGATTTCCTTTGCGGATGGAAGAAATTGGCATGTTTCATTTTACTGTTAGCATTCGGCATCCCGGTTTTCCTGTTACCGGAAAAAATCGAATACGACACGAAAGACAAAAAGAAGGTCTACACGGCAACAGACACCCTGCTAATCGATACATATAATAAATTCGCCTCCAACGAGACGTACAAGGAGAAGATCAAACCCATCGTCGATAAGGCATTGGGCGGGACCCTACGCCTGTTCGTACAAAAAGTTTATGAAGGAAGTTACTTCACCCGCAACGAAGAAACGATCCTGTCTGTCAGCGCATCGCTCCCGAACGGGACGACCTTGCCACAAATGAATACCTTGATGAGCCGGATGGAAGCCTATCTCAGCACCTTCAAAGAAATACGACAGTTCCAAACAAACGTCTACAGCGCACGCCAGGCCGGTATCCGCATCTATTTTACGAAAGAGAGTGAACGGAGCGGTTTCCCGTACACATTGAAAAGCAAAATCATCAGCAAAGCACTTGAATTGGGGGGGGGGAGCTGGCAAGTCTACGGTTTGCAGGACCAGGGATTCAGCAACGATGTACGCGAAGGAGCCGGTTCTTTCCGTATCGTGATGTATGGTTACAACTACGACGAGCTGTACGAATGGGCCGAACAGCTGAAAGCCAAGTTGCTCACCCACCGCCGCATCAAGGAAGTGCTGATCAATTCAGAATTCTCGTGGTGGAAAGACGATTACCAGGAGTTCTACTTCAACCTCAACAAAGCCCGGCTGACCCAGGAGGACATACAGCCGATCGACCTGTTCGCCTCCATCAATCCCGTTTTCGGAAAGGACATTTATACCGGGACGATCGTCGTCAACGAAGAGACAGAGAAACTGAAACTCTCCTCCCGCCAGTCACAGGAATACGATGTGTGGAGCATGCAGTATGTTCCACAAACTATTGACGGCAAGCCCTACAAGTTAGCAGAACTTGCAAGTGTCGAAAAAGGACAGATGCCGCAGAAGGTTTGCAAAGTAAACCAACAATACCGCCTCTGTCTGCAATACGAATATATCGGGGCTTCCAATCAAGGAAATAAGATACAGGAACGCGACCTGAAGGAAATCAATGCCATACTGCCGATGGGTTATACCGCCAAGTCGGAAAGCGCTTACTGGTATTGGGACAAAAAGGACAATAAACAATATCTTCTGTTATTGCTGATCATCGTCATTATCTTCTTTACCACCAGTATCCTGTTCAATTCGCTGAAACAGCCGTTGGCCGTTATCTTTGTAATACCGATCTCTTACATTGGCGTATTCCTCACGTTCTATTGGTTCAAATTGAATTTCGACCAAGGAGGATTTGCCTCCTTCGTCCTATTGTGCGGCATAACCGTTAACGCAAGCATCTACATTTTGAATGAATACAACCAAATCCGGCAACGCAAACCGTTGATGTCGCCCTACAAGGCATATCTGAAAGCCTGGAATGCTAAGATCACGCCCATTTTCCTCACAGTCGTTTCGACCATCTTAGGCTTCATCCCATTCATGTTAGGTCCGGATAAGGAAGCGTTTTGGTTCCCGCTTGCCGCCGGCACCATCGGCGGGCTTGCCATGTCTATCTTAGGAATCTTCCTCTATTTACCTCTTTTCACATTAAAAAAACAACCCTAACCTTAACTTTCCCCTTTCAAATAAGGATTACCGTTTATCATCAAAATATTTTGTATGCCAGTCGTTTGCATATTGTCAACAAAATGTCAACTCTAACATTCACCCTCCAATAAAGCAAAATATACTTTTGCGACCTCTTTAGACCTGTTCAAATCTTTCCTCTCAAAAGGAAAACACACTGGCTTCTCTTTCTGTTTAAATAGGGTATACTTGCATCGGTCCATTTCTTTGCCATCCATTTGGCAATGCCTGACAGATAAGTTGTGAGAAGGTCTCTGCCTCTCAACCCACAGAAAGCAGAGTTTTTTCACATTTTAATAAATATAATTATGAATAATTTTTTTAGTTATCTAAGATTACTTTTACTCGCAACGAGTGGAATGTTACTATTGTGTATAATCTTCGCCATGAATCCGGAATTAGCAGACGGCACGCTGTCCGGAAAAATTTGCTGGTTTCATTTCACATCTCTATTGTTAGCCGGTGGGGTTCTACTTATGGAATTCACAACAAAGAAAAGCCGTTTTATCTTTTCATTACCGGATGCCTTATTATTACTTCTGTTCGGTATCGTATTGGTTTCTTACGACAAAGACGAGAATCTTCAGCCGGAACGTTTCCTTTTCATCGCTCAGCTGGTTGCTCTCTGGTTTATGCTCAGAGGTGCTTTACAGGCGCATCAGGAATTACGACCGTTTTTCATTACGATCATCATATTTACCGGAATCGTTCCGGCCATCTGGGGGATCAGCCATACCATCAATCCTGCTCCCATCACCCATCCTGTCTTCAGGCTGCTTGAAACATCGCTGAAACCAGAGCCTTTCTATGGCTATATCGCAGTCATTTTTCCAGTCTGTCTGAACACATTACTCCGTTTTAAGAATTGCGACAAGATCGCTTTGTGGAAATCCCGTACTTTCCTGTTCTATTTCTCCATTCTCGGATCTACTTTGATTATCACCACCTTAATATTCAAAACAGACCAACCCGTATGGCTTGCAGCCCTCCTTTCCGGAATCTGGGTTTGCTGGATGAGGCTGATCGGATGGAAACAGACGAAAAAAGCCATACAGAAACACATCCAGCTGTTTGCTATCTCTTCGATTATCCTGTTTGTTGCGATCACGGCAGTCATTTTGGTCGGGAATATCCAAAAAGCCCAGGCCGGAGATCGCCGGCTTTTGATCTGGAATATCACGACCCAGGCTATCATGGAACATCCGGTAACCGGCATAGGTATAGGCGGCTTTCCAGCCACATACGCAAAGGAACAATCTGCCTATTTCGAAACCGATACCGCTTCTTCCAAAGAAAAACAAACCGCAACCTGTCCCCAGTATGCATACAACGAATATCTGCAAATAGGACTTGAGTTAGGTATTACGGGGTTGCTGTTCTTCATCTTCTGGCTCGCATTTTCCCTTTATTATGGGATCAGACACAGACAGATTGGAGCATCCGGCGGAATTCTGGCACTCGGAATCTTCGCCCTTTATTCCTATCCGCTCCAACTCCCGACCTACTGGGTTCTGCTCTTATTCCTGACCACTATATGTGTGACCAATCCGAAGCATAACAAGCAGCGAGCACAAAGGAGTATCCCGTATATCAGTGCCATCGCCGCCATTCTTACCTGCATTCTTTTCTACGGACAGAAAGATACCTACTATACCTATAGGGAATGGAAGACGCTTCAGGAATTATATCATAATCAGGAGTACGAACAAGCAGCCAGCCGGTATGCCGGTCTGTTTGTCCAGTTATACCACCGGACAGATTTTCTATATGAGGGAGCAGAATGTTTCTATAAGACCGGACAGCACGATATTGCCATCAAATGGTTGGACAGGGCATTAAAACTAAGTGCAGCCCCCGAACTATACTATGCAATTGCAAAAAACGAAAAGGCGATCAAGCAATACCAGAAAGCGGAAAGTTACCTGCTGGAAATCAGCCGGATTTTACCGGAACAGGGATATACCTACTTCCTACTCGCCAAATTGTATACAAACCCCTCTTTTTTACATCCGGACAAATTCCATAAAGCAGCCAAGAGGTTTCTCGCCTTCCAGCCCAGTACACAAAACAACATAACGAAGGAAATGAAAGAGGAAATACTGCAAATCATCAGGAACTGGAATTTCGGCAAATAACAAATAGGAATTGAAGCATACCGATATGCCCATTCAGCGGTATTGTCGTACCCCGGCATATCGGTACATTCATGTATTATTCCACAACCGGAACCAGCCGCACTTTCAATGTTTCCTTCCGACCGGCTTTCACATCAACATCAAAAACAATCCGGACAGAACCGGGATTCGGAGCATCGTAGCTATGCGACGGAACATTATCGACCACAGAGAAGGCGGCAGCCGAAGGACTGTCGATAATCACATGTAATTTCTTACCTTCTTTCGTCAATTCTATCGTGTGGGAATCGAGCAGCTTAGGAGTGGCGGAGGTGACCATCGTCCACCGGACAGAAGCTGGTTGGCCGGCAGCCTGCACCTGATCCGTTACCTGCAAATACCGTTCCTTCACAAGCACAACCTCGCGTGTCGCTTTCTTCAGATTACTACCGAACAAAGAAGTCATATCCAAGCTGGCTCCCAACCGTGCATCTTTCGTATAAGTAGCGAGAATCGGAACCGCTCCTTTTACCTGGTGCTTTTCTCCGTTTACCGTCAACGTATTATGCACAAAGTTATTATAGCGGAAGACATCCCAACGTTGCCCGTCCTGATCACCGTTCCACAGTCGTACGCCTTCCTTTTCCAGAGAATAATACTCCTGCATACCCAAATCCTGTGCCCAACGAACTCCCTGAGCTTCGAACACAAATGATCCGGCATCCATATGAGCATGGTTGGCCGAAGCCGTTCCTCCTTTTATCCCGACATAAAAACCTTCACCCTTATCCCATCCGGTACGGATCAGAGCTACAGGCACTTTTCCATGTCCGGTCCAGATTTTCGAGACAGGAGGCGTCACTTCCTTCATATCGAAGCGGGAACCATAGATCAAGATAATCGGCAGGAAACGCTCTTCTTCCGCAGTAAAATGCGTATCCTCGCGTGTCAGGAATATTTTTTCGTTCCAGAGCAAGGAAGGATCGCCTAATTTGGATGCATACCAGAACATGGCCGGAAAAGATTGAGTCGTTTCGCGTGCATCACTGAAATTGAAGGCAAGACCGGTCGTTCCCGCCATATACTGCATGAACCGGGCCGAAGACATAAAGCCCTCCACCGCACTCAGTCCTCCATCCGAACCGAGAGCCGATTCCAAAGCGGCGATTAGCATCACATTGAAACTCGTCCCATATCCCCAATAATTATACCCTTCCGGATAGTTGCCGTCAGGCGCGTACACTTTCATCGACAGAGGAACAGACGACATAGCCCGTTCAATAACAGCAGCCGCTTCTTTGCTGTCCGAATCCAAAAGGGCAAGGGCTCCATATACCAGCCCGGTATTGCAAACCTGGTTCCAGTTGTTTTCTGCTTTCAGGAACCAGTTATATTGTTTGTCGTTCGACGGAGCAAAACCTTTCTGAAGAATCGATTCACGTACCACTCTCCTTGTTTCCGGAGACAGCTTATCGAACAGCCAGTCATAACCGATCGCAACCGCCATCGTCATCTCGCCGACATCCAAGAAATGAGACGGGTTCCAGTCGCCGAAAGAGCAGACGGACACCATCTCCTGCTCGGCACGCAAGCGGTATTTATCTTCGCCGGTCATCCGGTATACAAACGAAAGGTCAAAAATACGTTTCAAAGCCTCACGGGAAACGGCCAACAGACGACGTCCCTCTTTCTTATATGTTAACGTCGGACAGACCAACAGCCGGTCGGCTTCTCCGACAATCTGCTTATAGACGCGCTGCATTTCGGGGTTATCTTTCAGGCTTTCTCGTATCTGCTGCTCCTCACCCTGCTTCATCAATAAGCGGGGATGGCCACTCACTCGGTTATAATCAAAAGTCTGGGCAACAAGATGGGTGCCGGCACATAAAAGGAGACAAATAAAAATGAGATAAAGTGTCTTATTCATAATATCAGAATTATTTGAATGATTGATGGGGATAAAGATAGGAAAATAAAATTATCTTCCGGACATTTCGGTCAACTTGAAAAGTATTTTTCAGAAAGAGGGCACCAACATCTCTTGCATGTTTGAAATATAAGCCTTATCTTTGCCGAAATTTTGAAGATAGAGTTTCATGACACAGAAAGCACATAAGGATAATCCAGCGTACTTTTCCGGTTATATGTCGGACAATGAAGCTCATTTTTTTATTTTAAAGGATTATCATTTGGTTATATAGGATGCGTTAGTTATTTTTACTAACGCATTTTTTTTGCACCTTGTGATCTCGTAAGGCAATTATAACATTCTATAAAATCAATAAATTAAACAACCCAAATTACTATGTCGAAAAGTGGTATCAAAAAGGTGATTGTTCTGGGCTCGGGTGCCCTGAAGATCGGACAAGCCGGAGAATTTGACTACTCTGGTTCACAAGCACTGAAGGCGCTGAAAGAAGAAGGAATCAGCACCGTATTGCTCAATCCGAACATTGCAACCATTCAAACATCAGAAGGGGTAGCCGACAAGGTGTATTTCCTGCCGATCACTCCTTACTTTGTTGAAGAAGTGATCAAAAAAGAACAACCGGACGGTATCCTGCTGGCTTTTGGCGGACAGACTGCTTTGAACTGCGGAACCGAACTGTATACCAGCGGAACACTGGCCAAATATGGTGTAAAGGTACTGGGAACTTCGGTCGAAGCGATCATGTACACGGAAGACCGCGACCTGTTTGTAAAGAAACTTGACGAGATAGCAGTAAAAACTCCGGTTAGCCACGCTGTCGGAAACCTGGAAGATGCCGTGAAGGCAGCCTACGAGATCGGCTTCCCGGTCATGATCCGTTCCGCATACGCATTGGGCGGTATGGGTAGCGGTATCTGCAAAGACGAGGCAGAACTGCGTACGCTGGCAGAAAGCGCTTTCGCCTATTCTCCCCAGGTGTTGGTGGAAGAATCGTTGAAAGGCTGGAAGGAAATTGAATTTGAAGTAATCCGCGATAAGAACGACCACTGCTTTACGGTTGTAAGCATGGAAAATGTAGACCCGTTAGGCGTACATACGGGCGAAAGTATCGTTGTCGCTCCTACCTGTTCACTGACAGACAAAGAACTGGACCTATTGAAAGAACTTTCAATCAAGACGATCCGCCATTTAGGTATCGTCGGCGAATGTAACATCCAGTACGCATTCAACTCCGATACTTGCGATTACCGTGTGATCGAAGTAAACGCCCGCCTAAGCCGTTCTTCCGCACTTGCATCCAAAGCGAGCGGTTATCCGCTGGCATTCGTGGCTGCCAAGCTGGCATTAGGTTACAGCCTTGACGAAATCGGTGAGATGGGAACTCCCAACTCCGCTTACAAAGCACCAGAAGTAGATTACATGATCGTAAAGATCCCGCGTTGGGACCTGACTAAGTTTGTCGGTGTAAGCCGCCAGATCGGTTCGAGCATGAAATCTGTCGGCGAGATTATGTCGATCGGCAAGAGCTTCGAGGAAATCATGCAGAAAGGTCTGCGTATGATCGGACAGGGCATGCACGGTTTCGTCGGCAACAACGACGTGGAATTCGATAACCTGGACGACGCGCTGGCCAACCCGACCGACCTCCGTATCTTCGCCGTGGCCAAAGCGCTTGAAAAAGGCTACACGGTAGACCGCATCCACGAACTGTCCAAGATCACTCCGTGGTTCCTGGAAAAACTGAAAAACATCGTAGACTATACGAAAGTATTGTCTGCTTACGATAAGATCGAAGACCTGCCTGAAGATGTGCTGAAGGAAGCAAAACGCCTGGGATTCTCCGACTTCCAGATTGCTCGTTATGTTGAAAACCCGGAAGGCAACATGGAAAAGGAAAATATCCGCGTGCGCAACCTGCGTAAGAAATTAGGTATCCTGCCGAGTGTAAAACGCATCAATACGATCGCATCGGAACATCCCGAACTGACGAACTACCTGTATATGACATACGACGGCAGCCAGCACGATATCTCTTACTATCCGAACGACAAGAGCGTCGTGATTCTGGGATCGGGCGCTTACCGCATCGGTTCTTCCGTTGAGTTCGACTGGTGTTCGGTGAATGCCGCACAGACAGCCCGCAAGTTAGGCTATAAATCCATCATGATCAACTATAACCCGGAAACGGTTTCCACCGATTATGACATGTGCGACCGTCTGTACTTCGACGAGCTTTCGTTCGAACGCGTGCTCGATGTCATGGACTTAGAACTGCCGAAGGGCGTAATCGTCTCCGTAGGTGGACAGATACCGAACAACCTGGCCATGAAACTGTACCGCCAGAACGTACCTGTATTGGGTACTTCACCACTGTCGATCGACCGTGCCGAAAACCGTCACAAATTCTCCGCAATGCTGGATACGTTAGGTATCGACCAGCCACGTTGGGCCGAGTTGACCAGCATGGAAGAGATCGACGCCTTTATCGCAAAGGTCGGTTTCCCAATCCTGATCCGTCCGTCTTACGTGCTTTCCGGCGCAGCCATGAACGTATGCCACAGTAAGGAGCAGATGATCGAATTCCTAAACTTGGCAGCCAAGGTTTCCAAAGAATATCCGGTAGTTGTTTCCGAATTCCTGCAAGGGGCGAAAGAGATAGAATTCGACGCGGTAGCCATGAATGGCGAAGTGGTCGAGTACGCCATCTCCGAACATATCGAGTTTGCCGGTGTCCATTCCGGTGACGCGACATTGGTATTCCCGGCACAGAAGATCTACTTCGAAACAGCCCGCCGTATCAAGAAGGTCAGCAAAATGATCGCCAAAGAGTTGAACATCAGCGGACCGTTCAACATCCAGTTCCTAGCCAAGAACAACGATGTGAAGGTTATCGAATGTAACCTGCGTGCATCCCGCAGTTTCCCGTTCGTATCAAAAGTCCTGAAACGCAACTTTATCGAAACGGCAACCCGCATCATGCTTGACGCTCCTTACACCAAACCGGACAAGAGTGCATTCGACATCGACTGGATCGGTGTGAAGGCTTCGCAGTTCTCATTCGCCCGTCTGCATAAGGCCGACCCTGTACTGGGCGTAGATATGAGCTCTACAGGTGAAGTAGGCTGCATCGGCGACGACTTCAACGAAGCATTGCTTTCTGCCATGATCGCTGTCGGAAATAGAATCCCGCAGAAGAACGTACTGGTTTCTTCCGGTGCCGCCAAGAGCAAGGCTGAACTGCTGGAACCGTGCCATATGCTGGCAGTCAAAGGTTACAACATCTACGGAACGGCTGGAACGGCTAAATTCTTGAATGAAAACGGCATCTCTGCGACAGCAGTTTGCTGGCCGGACGAACAGGGCGACCTGAACATCATGGATATGTTCAGCAAGCACGTGTTCGAACTGGTTGTCAACATTCCGAAAGACCACAGCAAGCGCGAGCTGACCAATGGCTATAAGATCCGTCGTGCAGCGATCGATCACAACATTCCATTGATCACCAACGCCCGCTTGGCAAGTGCTTTCATCAGCGCTTTCTGTAATATGGACGAAAAAGACATCCAGATTAAGAGCTGGCAGGAATACAAGTAAATAGGAATTTCATTATATTTGTAACCTCATTCAGGCACGGAAGTATTGGACTTCCGTGCCTATATTCATTTAGACTTATGTACAGACTGCTGACCATTCTCATTTCTTTTCTGTTCACGGCACATGCCATGCGCGCGTCAGTAGCCATTCCTTATGTATTTGTAAAAAACTATACGGTCGACGATTATAAAGCGAGCTGCCAGAACTGGGGCTTTTCGCTGACACCCGACGGTATGCTGTATGTCGCCAACAATTCCGGCCTGCTTGCTTTCGACGGCAACACATGGAAACTATATTCGCTGCCGGGACAGGAAGAGGTGACCGGCGTAACGAACTACAACGACACGATCTACACCCGCAACGAGACGATGTTGGGAAGCTGGACATACGACAAAGACGGAATCCTCCGCTACCACCCGCTGGACACGGTCCCGCCAGAAATCCGCTTCACTCCACCCCCTGTTGAAATACCTTTTACTTTACCGAAAGAAATACAGGATGCACAGCCGAGTGCCTTCGCTACCAACGGAACGCTCTTTTTCATCGGAACCCTCACACAAGGATTATATATCACAGACTCCGACGGTACGATCCTGCAACACCTGTCTTTACAGAACCAACTACAAGACAATATCGTCCGCTTTATCTGCGTACAGGACAACCGGCAAATCTGGGTGGCGCTCGACAACGGATTATCACAAATCTCTTTCGATCCTCCGATCACTTTGTTAGGAAAAAGAAGCGAGATCGGCAAACTGGTGAATGCCGGACTAGATGGCGAAGAGTTGTATATCCAAACCAACCTCGGCTATTTCAAGCGCTCATTGGGAGCCACAAGCCCTTTCATCGCCGTAAGCAAAGCCGAAGCGCAACCTTGCTTTAGGATCGAAAAAGACCCCGCTCCGACCGTTAAGAAATTATTTAGGGACACGGAAGCAGTGGGCGTATTTGCCGATGCCGAACATGTTTATCCGGCCGGTGACAACCTCTACTGGCTTTCCATCGAAAACGAAGCCGGACTGTTTCACGTAGCGGACGGCATCGGAACATTGAAATGCCGCCTGCTCTTCGACAATTACAATATGAACCTCGTGACGAGAGGCAAACGGATCATCCCTTTGAACGACTCCCTGGTCTTGGTCTCTGCCATGCAAGGGACTTTATTGGTCAATATCCGGGAACTGATCGGCAATAGCCTGGGCAGCACTCCCCTGAAAGTTTCGGGACTCGAATACGTCGATGCTTCCGGTATCCATCACTTGCCGATCAACACGCAACGCATTTCTCTCCCGCACAACTTCCAGGAGTTCAATGTCTGGGCAGGCACCACGATATTCACCTCCAACCACCAGATCAGCTACAAGATCGAAGGCGTATCTTCAGACTGGTCAGCCTGGCAACACGACGGGAAAATCACTTTCCTGCAATTGCCGGAAGGGAGGTATGAATTGAAAGTCCGCAAATACGTCATCAAGGGTCCCTATCCCGAACTCACACTGCCCATCGAAGTCCGCCCTCCCTGGTATAATACCGTATGGGCATGGCTGGTCTATATCACACTCGTCTGGTTTCTCGTACAGGCCGTGCTCCGCTACAACCTGAAGAACCTGCATAAGGAAGAACAGGAAAAAGCCGAAGCCGAACGGCAAGCCGAGCAACAGCAGATGCAGGTCATAAAAAACCGGATGCTCGAAGCCGAACTGCAAAACAAGAACAACGAACTGACACTTCAGACAACAGCCCTCGTCAAACGCAACCAGGCCATCCAAAGCCTGTTGGAAGAACTGGAAAAACAAAAAGAAACGCTAGGCGAACGTTATCCGAACAAACTCTACATCCGCATGAAGACGCTGATGGAAGAGACTTTGAACAACCAAGCGGACTGGGTACTGTTCGAAAGCTATTTCAACAGCACGCACCAAAATTTCATGGACCGCCTCAGACAGCGATACAGCGATCTCACGACAGGCGATCTCCGCATCTGTTGCTTGCTCCGCATGAATCTCTCCACAAAGGAAATAGCATCCCTCATGAACGTATCCGTACGGGCAATAGAGCTGCGCCGATACCGTCTAAGGAAGCGTTTGGAGCTGGAAGGAGATACGAATCTCGTCGATTTCCTAATGAATTTCTGAAAATATTTTCTCAGATTTTCACATCTTATATACTATTACATATCAGATAATTAAATGCATCATAAAAAGACATGAGAAAGTAATGTTGTAGTATTTCTTTCCACTCAAAGCACTTGCGCAAGCCATGTAGTAGTCCTTTCTTTGTACGCTCCTGCGGATTATCCTTTCTTTGCGATCAAAATCTAATTTTCATACATGATGAAACACGAACTGGAAGATCAATTAAAGGCGTTCGAGAAGAAAGGTATCGACCGCCGCCACTTTTTCAAACTGATGGCAATGGCCGGTTTACTGACTGCTGCAAGTACCCAAAAGGCAAAAGCATTTTCAAGCAAAGCCAAAGGTAAAATTGTAATTATCGGCGGAGGTGCTGCCGGTATCAGTATGGCTGCCCGTTTAAAGAGTTGGCTGGACAAGCCGGATATCACTTTGATCGATCCCAGTGACCGTCAGTTTTATCAGCCGGGGTTCACCTTAATCGCATCGGGTGTATATCAACCGGATGACGTCTGGAGAAAGCAGGAGGACTGCATACCCAATGACATCAAATGGATTAAAGATTCTGTTGCTGCCGTCGATCCCGTATGGAATCAGGTAACGACCAAAAATAACGGAAAGATCGCCTACGACTTCCTGGTCCTGACTCCCGGAATCCAAATCAACTGGGAAAAGGTAGAAGGTATCACGCAAGCGACACTTGGACAAGGGAACGCCCACAGCATCTATGATTTCGAAGGTGCACAAAAGACTTGGAAAGCCATACAGGAATTCTCCAAGACGGGTGGACGTGGAATCTACACTGATACTTATACCAAGCACAAATGCGGAGGTGCTCCCAAGAAAATCTGTTTGTTGACAGAACACTATACCCGCAAACAGGGTACACGCGAAACGGTGGATCTGAATTTTTACACAGCATCCAAAGAGCTGTATGATGTCCCGTTTTTCACTCCCCGCTTGTTGGAAATCTACAAAGAGCGTAACATTCCTATCAACCTGAATGTACGAGTGAAAGGTGTGGATACGGCTGCCAAGCAGGTTCATTTCGAGAAGATCGAAACAGTGGGCGATCAGAAAGTCTACACTCCGTTTGTAGAAGATTATGATTTCCTGCATTTCACACCGCCGATGTCGGCCCCCGATTTTGTAAGAGAAGCCGGACTGGGCTGGACGGAAGGTAAACTGGCTGCCGATGCCTGGGTTATGGTAGACAAAGAGACACTGGTACACAAAACATATCCGAATATCGTTTCCCTAGGAGACGTAGCCGGAATCCCGACCAGCAAAACATCCGCTGCAATCCGCAAGCAAGTGCCGATCGCAGCCAAGAACCTGATCTCGCTGATGGAAGGCAAAGAACCGGCAGAGAAATACGACGGATATGCCGCCTGCCCGATCGTGACGGACTACGGGCATGTTCTCTTGTGTGAGTTCAACTATAAGAAAGAGGCGCAAAACTCGTTCCCGTTCACGTTGCTGGACACATCGAAAGAGCAATGGGCCGCATGGCTGTTGAAGGTTTATTTCCTGAAACCCATGTATTTCTACGGAATGTTGAACGGTTGGGCATGATAACTTAAAACAACTCCCTATAATAAAAATGCCAAACTGAAAATCCCCCGGCTCGCTTGTAAGAGTACGGGGGGATTTTATTTCCTTCCGGTTCTATCTCTTATGCTTGACCAACATCAACACGGGATTCGACTCTTCGTCCAAACCGGCCGCAATCTCTTTCAACCCGCCTTTCAACTCACCTTTCCCATAGGCCTCGACCAGCCGGTCGGCAGAAAGAATCTCATAGGCGGCCACTTCCTCGTTTCCGAGACGGGATATCAAGTCCACCCTTTTCCGGGTCGTATAATCAGCATTGAGTACTATCGGCTTGAATACAACCTTTTCACGGCTGTCGTACATCAAATCCGTAGTCGGGAAACCCCTTCCTTTTTCAAAATTAAACTCTTTTCCAATGGTTTGCATGAAACAATAACGACCAGTGTTCACCCCCATCGTAAGGAACATATCCGGATTTTCCGCCGGCTTTTTTACGATGAACGGGATTAATTTGTCTTTTCCGGGAATATAGCGATACACCGTATCGGAAGAGGTATCGGCAAGCAGCCAGTTTCCCTGGTCAGGCGTGATAGAGCGAACGGAAGCGACAGCAACCATATCCCCCTTTTGAACAAACGGAGCCTTGATTATGTCAAAAGGAAGCGGAATTGCCCGGGTGACACTTCCGTCCTGCTTCGATATGAGTGCATGGTAAAACTCCTTATCCCTTTTCTGCCCGTCCTTATAAGAAGCAGACATATCGTAGCAGATCAGATTGTCGGCGTCATAATCGAACACATCCAGATACTGCGCGCCCTCGGCATGCTGGAAACTCCGCTTGAAATTTCCTTGCAAGTCATAGACGAATATCTTCTTGTTCGAAGCACTATTGACAAACATCTCGTCTTTTTCCTCATCCAGGATGATCCCGTTGATAAAAGCATACTCCTCGGCTCCCTGTCCCTTCCGATTGATTTTCCTGACCGCCTTGCCTGTTTTTCTGTCAAAAACGAAGATATTGCCATCGTTGAGCAGATTCGTCACCAGCACGAACCGCTTTCCTATCGCCTTGACACTGCCTTGGGTGATAAACTCGTCGTTCGTTTCCAACGGGATGTATTCCACATCCAAAAAGTCTTGAACAACCCATTCCTTTTCCGGATAATCGGCTTTTACATCAAGAGTCATAAGTGCCTCGACCGTTTCCTGCTGCTTACAGCCGAACATTCCCATGAGAGATAAGAGGGTAAGCGTCCCAATCGTTATTCTTTTTTTCATTGCAAATTGAAATTATATTTCATTATTCATTTGTTGGTGACACTTTGCACCGCTACTTCCTTCCTTTTGTCTTGATTGCATGCCACGACAAGAATCAAAACGACAAGGAAGGTGCCATATTGAACTATCTTATTCAGACTCAATCACAATCTATACGCACAAATGTAATCATTAATCGTGGAATATGGTCTGACACATACTTCTTTTATCAACGACTTCATTACAAAAAACGAATACCTGATGGACCTTAACTGTACCTGTGTTTTAACAATTACCGCCACTCCGATTTCACCAAGGCAAACAAACGGTGCAGTCAATGTCTCAATATAAACCATTCATTGCAAGCAGATTACAGAGGTTTTTCGTTCATTGCGTTTCAATCCTACATCTTAGAATAAATATATTAATAATATATATATATACTCATTTCCTTGTGCCCTTTTAAACCGGCATAGAAAAAGACACGACAGGAACGAGAAAAATCCCTTCTTTCGCATCCGGAAGTCCGGTCTTTTACCTCCCGAACTTCTTGGTTTGACACGTCAAAGTCCCTTGTTTCGTACACAGAAGTCCCTTGTTTCAAGGCTCACCTTGATATTGCACGATCATCCTCACCTGCAGCTCCGGGTTTGCCCCCCATCCAACTGGACAACCGTTATCCAACTGATGCCGACATCGAATCCGGACCGTAAAGGGCCATCTATACCTGCTACCCGTAACGCCTGACGTCGAATTCATTCCTCCTCCTCATCCCCATCGTTTCATTGCCCTATAAAGATAAGCAATAAATGCTGATATTCAAAATATAATGACATCTATTTCCTACCTCTTCCTACCTGTTTCTGCACCGATCTTCGCCGATCTTCCCGAAACGGTATTCCTGCCTGTAGCGGGGCCTTATCTTCGTACTGTCATCGATAATGAAAAAAAATCCTTCACCTACACAATCCACTATGCAACAAACATATAGATTATTCTCCACAAACTTTCGTTGCCGGTTAGTCCTGCATCTTCCGATAGTAACGCGGACTGTAGCCGGGCAGCAATTCCGGATGGAACACCCAGATCAGGTCTTTCAGCAGGTAATCGGGATGCAAAGGAAATTCCTCATAATAAGGGACAAGTCCCGTATTGCAGGAATAAATCCGGCGGTTCTTAAAGGCATCGAAGTTCTCGTACGGCGCGTATTCGGCACGCAGGTCACCGTAGGTCATGTCTTCGGACTGGTTATACTTAATCAGCCACATATCGGCATGGATAGCCCGGTCGAGTACCGTCTCGAAAGCCAAAGGCGTACTTCCGGCTCCGGGGAGTTCCTTGAAAACATAATCGGCTCCGGCATCGGCATACATATTGGCGATATAGCTATCTCCCGCCGGCATAAACCAGGAAGCGCCGAACTTCTTTTCGGAGATAACGGTCGGGTGAGGCATATCGGCCGTGACCAGCTGTTTCAGATCGAGATAACTCTTTTCCGTTTGCCTGAAAATGGAATCGGCCAACGCTTCCTTACCGAACAGCATCCCGTAGAAACGAATCCATTCGGTACGTCCCAACGGCAGCGATTCCATATAATCGGCTCCCTCGATAATGGGGATTCCCAACTTCTCGACCGGCCCGTAGCCACTATTCTGGAAAGGGGAAACGATCACAAGCTCGGCCCCTTTGTCGATCATCATCTCCACATTAGGGGCGGTCGCCTCTCCCATATCGGCAATCCGTCCGGCTTTCAGCCCTTCCCGGATGGCAGGGGTGTCCATATAGCGAGGCTCGCAAACGCCTATGATCCGCCCTGTCTCGCCCAACTGGTCGATAATAGCCGCATGCACGGATGTATAGACCACGACATTCTGTGCCGGAACCTGCACGACCGTTCCTTTCGGAAGGTTTTCGGGAACAGGCCGGTCACGGTCTACCAAAAGATACCGTTGCAACAGGCGCGTGCTGTCCCACGGATCACGCACTTCAACAGCCGTATAGCCGTCGAAATGATGCACGATAAAACCCTGGGCGTAGCGGATGGTGTCGGAAGTTAATAAATTATTTCCAGCAGAATTTTGTACTTTGGGTTGTATACACGAAACAGCCCAAAGTACAAGAATTACGAAAAAACAAATTCGTTTCAAGTGAATATATTTTTACTTATTAGTCATAAATACAAAATCGGCCGGATAAGGAAGCGTTTCAAACTGAGATTTCAGCTTTCCTTCAGAAGAAAAGACATATACATCACCGTTATTCTTCTTATTACTTTTTCCTACATAGATATCACCTGTTACCGGATCTACCCCGATGCCATTAGGAGAGCTGACTACTGTTCCGTCCGTAATAAAATTATCACTTAGCAATTTTTCATTTTTCAAATCATATTTATAGTACTTCACTTCATTTGCATAATAATCATTAAACATGATATAAGCGATATCATCCGCAACTGTCATTTTATAAGCCTTAATACCTTCAACAGTCTTTACTTCGTCAGTTTTAGCATCAATACGTTGTACAATATACGATTTGTCATCTGAATAGTCGCTCATGCAAATAACATATACATCCCCATCGGAATCTGAATAGATATAATTCGGATTCAATGATACTGTAATCGTTTTTTCAAACTCAAAGCTATTTATGTCGACAACAGAGACTCTAGTACTTTGGCTCGGCCAATTCATACCATCTGTATCAGCTGTATAGATGCGCTCATTAGCAATCGTTATACCATCCGGATTAGGTCCAACTTTTACATAGCCTTCAACAGCCATCGATGCAGTATCGATTTTAGCCACATAACCATCGAATGTTGTCAGATATACCTTACCATTGTAAGCTGCAAACATACGAGGAGGACGTATTGCTCCTTGATCGTCTGTCAAAGTCAGTTGTTTCAGACTTGTGGCATCTGCTGCATCCAAGATTTCAACAGTTTTCGAGCCATACATCGATACATATAGTTTCGAACCATATTTAATCATATGCTGCCCCATATCGCCTAAAGCACGATTGTTTTGCTTCTTAAAAATATCTTCAGTTACCTTCCCTTCTGAGTCTAAATAAGAAATCCCAGCATTGTTTCCTCCATAATCACCGCCATTCAGAATATAAACCCCTGTCACTTCTGTCGGAACCTCTATATCCGGTTCTATCTTATCATCATTACAAGAAGAAAACGCTAATGCAACAGTTGCACAAGCAAAACAAGCAAACCAATAAAAATTCTTTTTCATTTTCAATTACATTAATTGTTTGTTAATCAATATCTAGTCTTAATATATAAAAACAAGTCCTCCTCGGAAAGAACGTCCAGGCATGGGATAGTACTTTACCACATCATAATTTATATTACCTATATTTATAATATCAAATTGTAACCGCAAAGAACAAGATCCAAAAGTAAACGTCCGGTTTAACGAAACAGTCTGTTCTGCATAACGATCTATCAAATTTCTCTCTATATTTTGCGGACTGGCATAACGATCTCCAACCACTGTCAATAAATAAGAAATATTAATCCAAGGCATTTGCAATGCCGCAGAAAAATTTCCCGAATGTTTGGGGGTATAAGGTATTTGATCCCGATAGTTCTTTTCTGTTTCATCTGTTATATCTATCGCATGTTGCCAAGAATAAGACATTTGTCCGGTTAAGGAGATATTTTTCCACAGAGGAACTTCTGTCGATAAATTCACATCAATTCCTCCGATCGAGACCTCTCCCATATTCATCATTTTCCAAATGAACATTGTCGGTATAGCAACGATCTTATCACTCA
Source organism: Parabacteroides merdae ATCC 43184 (assembly GCF_025151215.1). Taxonomy (NCBI): domain Bacteria; kingdom Pseudomonadati; phylum Bacteroidota; class Bacteroidia; order Bacteroidales; family Tannerellaceae; genus Parabacteroides; species Parabacteroides merdae. Next base: position 3,960,730 of record NZ_CP102286.1, on the reverse strand, counting down.
CACGATTGTAATAACCATCTACTGAAACATTCAGATAATTAATAAAAGGCAACAAACCACTCCATGTCATACCTACATTGTATTGAGTCGCCCGTTCCGGCTTCAAATCAGTATTGCCTATCCTCAAATAATATAGATCATTAAAAGTCGGAACACGAAATATATCTTTATAAGAGGCTCGTAAACGGAAGTTATGGTCTGACAGAACTCGCCAAGAAAGACTTACAGCAGGAGATAATCGTTTACGATCAGACGGTCTGTCTCCTCTCTCTACATTCTCGGTTATATATGTTCCTAACAAACTGGTAGTAGCAGTCAGTCTCGGATCTTTATACTGGATAGCCAAAGCCGTCAAAGACGTATATCGTTTTGGGAACGGGCATTCTGGAATTGTATTATCCAATGAATTAATGAAATAATCTTCAGCTACAGCCAAAGAAAGATGATCAGCCAAAGAATATAGCCCCGAAATAGAAAGATAATATTCCTTTTGTGTATATCGATCATCCTGTCGTCCCGATTCATATTTATTATCAACATCCAAATGGCGCATCCACGAATAATTATATTTAGCCTGTGCCTGGAAAGTAAATTTTTCAGTTATATGATTCTCATAATGAATCTGTGCAAAAGCATTCCTATCCCACAAACGTTCACCCGAATAATCATTATAAAATATTACAGATCCGGGCAATCCTCTATGGGAGTCAAAATAATATCCTTTCATCGATAATGTACCGAACTTCCCTAAATCACCTGTAAAATTCAATTCCGTACGCCACGATTCGATATCACTGTTGTATCTCTTCTTCTTTTCTATCAAATTACCATTCACCAACGTAAATGGATAATTCCCATCCGCTCGTAAATAATCGCCGTGCCAAGAAGTATACCACTTTTTCCCCAGCTTCTGCTCATACCGTAAATAAGGATTTACCAAACCAAACGAACCGGCTTTTACTTGTGCTTTCAGATGGTACGAACGATCAGTGAATACGGGCCGACTTGTCTTTATGCTCAACGCCCCTGCCGAAGCGTACATCCGTGCCGTCTGGAAGATATCGTCGGCCTGACCGATCGACAGGGAGATCATATCGACATTGTCCAGTGAAAAGCGACTGATATCCACCTGGCCGCTCTGTGCATCCGTGACCGTCACCCCGTCATAGCAGACAGCCGTATGTTTGGCACCGAGGCTGCGGACGGAAACGGTTTTCAAACCTCCTATACCTCCGTAATCCTGTACGGTCACACCGGAAAAGCGTTTTACGGCTTCCGACAAGTCCTGCACACCGAGCCGTTCGATCCCAGCCTTGTCCATCACCTGAAGCGGTGTACTCTCACGGGTGGTGGAAGGGCGTACCTTTCCTAACACCTCGACACCCGAAAGCTGGTGATAGGTCGTCGTGTCTACCTGCGCATACAAAGCGGCAAACGGAAATAGCCAGGCACATAACAGGCCCGACAATCGTTTTACAAATATATTCTGCATACCTTTTCGATTCATCAGTTCCTTTACCCGAGGAACCGGATACCGAATAATGGCAGGTTTTCTGGCTTGTTCCCCCCTTTTCAATTGATAATTGATAATGGACAATTACCAACTAACGGCAGCCTTCCCGGTGTTCAAATTGTCAATTCTCAATTGAACCACCAGTGGCAACAAGATTTGCCGGGGTTTCAGAACTTACAGCTACGGGTACAGCTCCGGACTTTCACCGGATTCCCTTTTACTAACCGTCAGCGGAAGCAAATACGGTTACACCATAATCCGATTGCAAAGGTAGAAAAAACAGATGAGTAATCCTTTTTATTTAACAAAGTAAAACATTTCATCTGTTTTTCGCCAACAAAACGGCATATCATGCTTAGAATCTTCTATCTCTATGGTTTACAAAATAAGCTATTCCTACTATTTTGGTTCATTTCAGAACTCGATTGGTTCATTTTAGAAGAGGTTGAAATTAGTTGAATATTTAACTAAGTACAAAAAGACTCAAAAAGTAATATTTCCGGTTTTCGGAAATTCATAATTCGTAATATTGCAGCTGAAGATTTGAATAGGATTAAGGAAAAAAGAGATTGTATGGGAGAAATAAAAGGTTATATCTCACAGGTTATCGGTCCGGTCGTGGACATTCATTTCGATAATGGCAAGGAAGAAAAGATAACACTTCCCCGCATTCACGATGCAATGGAGATAACCCGCCCCAATGGAAAAATCCTGATTGTGGAAGTCCAACAGCATATTGGGGAAAACACGGTCCGTACCGTAGCGATGGATACGACAGACGGACTGAAGAGAGGAATGGAAGCCATTTCGCACGGTTCGCCCATCACGATGCCGGTCGGCGACCAGGTAAAAGGGCGTTTGATGAACGTAACGGGGAATCCCATTGACGGAATGACCGAACTCGACAAGAAAGGGGCTCTTCCGATCCATCGTGAACCGCCCAAGTTCGAAGACCTGACCACCAGCCGTGAAGTCTTATACACCGGTATCAAGGTGATCGACCTGCTCGAACCTTACTCCAAAGGAGGCAAGATCGGTCTGTTCGGGGGAGCTGGCGTAGGAAAGACGGTCCTGATCATGGAGTTGATCAACAACATCGCGAAGAAGAACAACGGATTCTCCGTCTTTGCTGGTGTGGGTGAACGTACACGCGAAGGAAACGATCTGCTGCGCGAGATGATCCAATCCGGAGTCATCCGCTACGGCGAAGAATTCAAGAAAAGCATGGAGGCAGGTCATTGGGATTTGTCCAAGATCGATTATGATGAACTGGCCAAGTCGCAGGCGACACTGGTCTTCGGCCAGATGAACGAACCGCCGGGAGCCCGCTCTTCGGTAGCCCTTTCAGGACTGACGATCGCCGAGTCTTTTCGTGACCTGGCGGCAGAGGGGGAAACAAAAGACATCCTTTTCTTTATCGACAATATCTTCCGGTTCACACAGGCCGGTTCGGAAGTATCCGCCCTGCTGGGACGTATGCCGTCCGCCGTCGGTTACCAGCCGACACTGGCCACCGAGATGGGAGCCATGCAGGAACGCATCACTTCCACTAAGAAAGGTTCCATCACTTCCGTTCAGGCAGTTTATGTGCCAGCAGACGACCTGACGGACCCGGCTCCGGCAACGACCTTTACACATCTGGATGCCACCACGGTATTGAGCCGTAAGATCACCGAACTCGGTATCTATCCGGCCGTCGACCCGTTGGAATCCACTTCGCGCATCCTGGACCCGTTGATCGTGGGCAAAGAGCATTACGAAACGGCACAGCGTGTGAAACAAATCCTCCAACGCAACAAGGAACTGCAAGACATCATCTCGATCCTCGGCATGGAAGAACTTTCCGACGAAGACCGCCTGACCGTCAACCGCGCTCGCCGTGTACAGCGTTTCCTTTCACAGCCGTTCTCCGTGGCGGAACAATTCACCGGTGTACCGGGCGTCATGGTCTCCATCGAAGATACGATCCGAGGATTCAAGATGATCATGGACGGAGAGACGGACGATATCCCCGAACAGGCTTTCTTGAACGTAGGCACAATCGAGGACGTGATGGAAAAAGCAAAGCGATTGGCTGAACAAGCAAATTAAAAATGGATATGAGATTGGAAATTGTATCACCGGACGGCATTCTTTTCGAAGGCGAAGCAGAGCGTGTTTCCTTTCCGGGAGCAGCCGGTTCATTTGATATCCTCCCCCATCATGCCCCGCTGATAGCCGCCCTCCGACAGGGAACCATCCAATATGAACACGATGGCAAAAAAGGCGAACAGGCTATCAAGAGCGGATTCGTAGAGGTTAAGGATGATTACATATCTGTTTGCATCGAATAAATAAAAGTATATACGACGACATGACTGGATGGTTAAAATTAAAGCTGATGGGATTGATTACATTTATCAATGCAGCCATCGGTGTGACGTTAGGAGGATTATTATACACGATCTGGCCGGATCATTATTTCAAATGGTATCCTTCCATTCCGATCTTTTACTGGGTGATGGCAATTGTGATGACCTATATACTTGACCGGAAGAAAAGAAAAAACGGCGATGTGACGATTACCGCTTTCATGGTAGTCCGTTTCTGCAAGTTCACCCTTGCCGTTGTTTTCCTGTGGCTTTATGCCGCACTGGTCAGAGAAAATTTGAGAATGTTCGGCTTCACCCTGATGCTTTTCTATTTTATCTATTTGGGATTGGAAACGTATACGGTTTATCTGTTCGAGAAGAAAAGAATGAAAAGAGAGAAAAAGGAAAATGATGAACAATATCAAAAATAACAGGTTGATATGGATAGTATTGCTGATGTGGCTCTGTTTTCTGGCCCCGGCTCATGCTGATTCCAAAAAGGAAGGCATCGATGTCCAGGATATTGTCTTTTCGCATATCCAAGACGCTTACACCTGGCATATTACTGAATGGAACGGAAAGGAGATCGCCATCTCTCTGCCGATATTGGTCAAAAGTGAAGAGCGTGGATGGGACATGTTCCTCTCCCACCATTTACATCACGGCCAAGCGCATCACAACTATTATATCGCTACAGAAGGCGAACACGCCGGCAAGGTGGTGGAAAAGAACAGCCGCGGAGAAGAGGTGCGTCCGGTCGACTTGTCGCTGACCAAGAATGTTTGCGGCCTGTTCCTGAGTTGCGGCATCCTGCTGTTCGTAGTTCTACGGACCGCCCGTTGGTACAAGAGACATCCGAACCAGGTTCCGAGCGGGTTTACCGGCTTGATGGAAATGATTATTTCCTACATACAAGACGGCGTCATCAAGGAGTCGATCGGCAAAGAAGAGTACAGGCCGTTTTCCTCTTATCTGCTGACGGTCTTCTTCTTTATCCTGATCAACAATCTGATCGGAATCATCCCGGTCTTTCCGGGAGGGGCCAACATCACCGGCAACATTGCGGTCACGGCCGTCTTGGCGGGATGTACGTTTATCGCTGTCAACCTGTTTGCGACAAAGGAATACTGGAAAGAGATATTTTGGCCGAAAGCACCGATCTATCTGAAACTGCCGTTGCCAATCATGCCTTTTGTCGAGTTTTTCGGCGTATTCACCAAGCCGTTCGCCCTGATGATCCGTCTGTTTGCCAATATCATGGCAGGACATACGATCATCCTCGCCCTCACCTGCCTGATCTTTATCACGGTATCGATGGGGTTGTTGGTGAATTTCGGAATGACGATCGTTTCGGTGCTGTTCTGCGCGTTCATGAACTGTCTGGAATTGCTGGTGGCTTGTCTGCAAGCATATATATTCACATTATTGTCAGCCAATTATATAGGTTTGGCTAAGGTTAAAGATTAAATATATTAGGTTACTAATTTAAAGTTTAAAGCACAATGTTATCGACTATTTTATTACAAGCAGCTGCCGGAATGGGCATAGCGAAGATGGGAGCAACAATCGGAGCGGGATTTGCCGCTATCGGTGCAGGTATAGGTATCGGTCTGATCGGAAAAGGAGCTGTCGAAGCAATCGGCCGCCAGCCTTCTGCAGCGGGCGAGATCCGTACCTCGATGTTGATCATGGGAGCTCTGGTTGAAGGTGTGGCGTTGTTTGCCATCGTGGTATGTTTCCTGGCTTTGTTCCAATAAAAAGTAACAGGTTATGTCATTATTAACACCGGATTCGGGACTTCTGTTCTGGATGATCGTTTCATTCGGGATTGTCTTTGTCATCCTTTCCAAATACGGATTTCCTGTCATCATCAAGGCAGTGGAACAACGGAAAGCCTACATCGACAACTCTCTTGAAACGGCTCGCCAGGCGAATGAACAGCTTGCCAATATCCAGGCCGAAGGGGCCCGGATACTTGCCGAAGCAAAGGAAAAACAGAATGCCATCCTGAAAGAAGCATTTGCCGAAAAGGAACAAATCATCGACGAAGCTCACCGGAAAGCTGCCGCCGAAACTCGTTTGCAGGTGGAAGAGGCAGCCCGACGTATCCGCGAAGAGAAGGAGAAAGCAATCCGCGAGGTCCGTTCCGAGATTGCCGACCTTTCGATCGCCATAGCAGAGAAGGTGATGAAAGAAAAGATCAGCCGCGACAAGGAACAACAACAAATCATCGACCGGCTGTTGGATGAGGTATCGTTTTGTAAATCGTAACGTATGGATATAGGAACAATCTCTTCCCGGTATGCGAAAGCCCTTTTCTCCTTAGCGAAGGAGAAAGGACTGGAAACGCGGGTATACGATGATATGAAGATGCTGGCAGACAGCTTCTCGCTCGAACCCGGACTGCGGGTTGCCCTTGGCAATCCGATCCTCCCGGCAGAGGAAAAGCTCAAGCTGCTGACAGCGGCAGGCGGCATAGAGGTCTCCGACTTGTATGAACGTTTCATGCACCTCGTACTGGAACATAAACGGGAAAGCCTCCTGCTCTTCATGGCGCATATCTATATCCACCTGTACCGGAAAGACAAACGCATCACCCGCGTGCAGTTCAGTACCGCAGTTCCGGTAAGCGAGGAAGTGAAAGTACATCTCCAGAACAAGCTGAAGGAAGAGACAGGCAGCACCATCGAATTCTCCGGCATTGTACAACCGGAGCTGATCGGCGGTTTTCGCCTGCGTATCGGGAACTACCGGATAGATGCCAGCTATGCGACACAGCTACGGGATATCCGTAGCCGGTTACTCGAAAACAGATAAAAACAGAAAGAAGTATGACAGATCAGATAAAAGTGAGTGAAGTTTCCGCCATCCTGCGCCAGCAATTGGAAGGGATCAGTACTGGTATCCGGACGGAAGAAGTAGGTACGGTGCTCCAGGTGAGCGATGGCGTAGCCCGGATTTACGGTCTCGACAATGCCGAGGCTAACGAACTCCTGCAGTTCGACAACGGGATGGAAGCGATCGTGATGAACCTGGAAGAGGACAACGTGGGAGCTGTCCTGCTGGGACCAACAGACCAGGTAAAGGAAGGCGACATCGTCAAACGCACAGGACGTATTGCCTCCATCAATGTCAGCGAAGGTATGATCGGACGTGTGATCGACCCGCTCGGAAACCCTATCGACGGAAAAGGGGAAATCACGGGAGAAGCCTGTGAGATGCCACTCGAACGCAAGGCGCCGGGGGTTATCTTCCGCCAGCCCGTCAACGAACCGTTACAGACCGGTATCAAGGCTGTCGATGCAATGATCCCAATCGGACGCGGACAGCGCGAACTGATCATCGGAGACCGCCAGACCGGAAAGACCTCCATTGCCATCGACACGATCATCAACCAGCGTGGCAACTACGAAGCCGGTAACCCAGTCTACTGCATCTATGTAGCAATCGGACAGAAGGGTTCTACCGTCGCCTCGCTTGTCAACACGTTGCAAGAAAAAGGCGCGATGGACTATACGATCATTGTCAGCGCGACAGCATCCGATCCGGCAGCCATGCAATATTTCGCTCCTTTTGCGGGTGCCGCCATCGGTGAATATTTCCGGGACAGCGGACGTCATGCTTTAGTTGTCTACGACGACCTTTCGAAACAGGCGGTCGCCTATCGAGAGGTCTCCCTGATCCTGCGCCGTCCTTCCGGACGCGAGGCATATCCGGGAGATATCTTCTACCTGCATTCCCGTCTGCTCGAACGAGCTGCCAAGATCATCAATCAGCCCGAAGTGGCCCGGCAGATGAACGACCTGCCAGACAGCATGAAGGACAAGGTAAAAGGCGGCGGTTCCCTGACTGCCCTGCCGATCATCGAAACCCAGGCGGGTGACGTGTCAGCCTACATCCCTACGAACGTCATTTCCATTACCGACGGGCAGATCTTCCTCGAAACTGACCTCTTCAACCAAGGAAACCGTCCGGCTATCAACGTCGGTATCTCGGTATCTCGTGTAGGAGGTAACGCCCAGCTAAAGGCGATGAAGAAGGTGGCTGGAACGCTGAAGATCGACCAGGCACAGTTTCGCGAACTGGAATCGTTTTCCAAATTCGGCGGTGAGATGGATGCCGTTACGGCGTTCACAATCGACAAGGGGCAAAAGAACACGCAACTGCTGATACAGCCCCAATACAGCCCGATGCCTGTAGAAGACCAGATCGCCATCCTCTACTGCGGTACACAGGGATTGCTGAAAGGAGTCCCGTTGGATAAAGTGCACGACTTCGAAAAGGAATTCCTGCACGAACTGCATACATCACACCAGCACGACGTACTGGACATCCTGAAAACCGGAACTATCAACGACGATATCCGGAAGAAACTGGAAGAAACAGCAAAACAACTGACAATGAACAATTGACAATGGACAATTACAACAAGCGACACCTAATTGTCAATTAAAAAAAGGGATTATGGCATCATTAAAAGAAATAAAAGTTCGGATCGCGTCTATCCGGAGTACGCAAAAGATCACCGCAGCCATGAAAATGGTATCTTCAGCGAAACTCCATCATACCCAGACGCAAACCGAACACACACTCCTTTATGCAAACAAACTTTCCGCCATCTTAAACGGTCTTTTAGATGCGGAATGCGATCTGGAATCACCTTACACTGAAAAGCGTGAGGTGAAACAGGTCGCTCTCGCCGTTTTCTCATCCAGCAGCGGACTATGCGGCACGTTCAATGCCAACGTATGGAAAGAGCTATCTGCCCGTTTGCACGAATTAGAAGCACAACACACCGCCGTCTGCCTCTACCCCATCGGGAAAAAGATTGCTGACGAACTGCACAAGGCGGGCTATACGACTGAGGACGATTTTCTTCATTTAGGAGAGAAACCTTCGTACGAAGAGGCTGTCCGCCTCGCCGGAAAACTGATGGAGCTCTTTTCTTCGGGTAAGGCCGATCGAGTGGAGCTGCTTTACCATCATTTCAAGAATATGGCCACACAGGTATTGACCCATAAAGTCTATCTGCCGGTCACCCTGCCACAGGCCTCGGTTGAAAACACCGTCCCGACAACCGATTACATCCTGGAACCGTCGCCGGAAAGCCTTCAGGCATTGCTTTTTCCGAAGCTGCTCAACTTAACGATTTACACGACATTACTCGACACAACGACATCCGAGCATGCCGCCCGCATGATGGCGATGCAAACGGCCAACGACAATGCCAACGACCTGATCCAGGAATTGACCTTGCAATATAACAAAACCCGCCAGCAGGCTATCACCAACGAGCTGTTGGATATTATGGGAGGACAGTAAAAAAACGTCCGGCTATGCGCTTAAAAAACACGAAACTCCGGCGAATCACTTCGACGGAGCTTCTTACTTTAATTACTATTGAACAATATTCTAACAACGAATAACAATACTATTTATGTATAGAAAAATAAGTAGCAGCAAAGTCGCCTGACAATAAATCAATATTGCCGGAAAACTTTGTGCCACAACACAAGCAAAGCTTTTCCATCTTTTTACTATTTATGAAGTTAGAAACATTTTCGAACCATTCTCCTAACCCACGAGGAAAGAATAGCCTTTAATGAACGGCAGGTCTTCTGACTGACTCCCATCCCGAAGCCTTCCCGGTTTATAACCATAAACCAGTGGCAAAAGTAGTTTTCAGGATGTTGAAACGGAGCTTCACAGCAGCGGGACTGTCCGGGATTTTCACCCGATTCCCTTTTAATCCGTATCATCTGATTTAATCATACGAAACCGATCCGAAGACAAAATTAGACAAAAAAAGCATAGCGTGTATCTCTTTTCCAAGTTATTTTTTCACGTTAACACTTCCTTCAGAAGTTTTCCACATTATACACGAAAAGTTGAAAAAGATATACACTTTTGGACAACATTAAAACATGATAGTCATTTAAAGTTTTCCAATTACCCAAAATTTATAATTGCATATCAGTGAATTGACATATTTTAACTGCATAAAAGTTTTCCAAAAAGTTTACCATATTGTTATACTATATACTTTTGCAACTACAAAATTCACAAACCTCAATAATAAACTTATCATGATTCAGACAGTTATTAAACGTGATGGACGTATCGTTGGATTCAACGAAGAAAAGATAGCAACAGCTATCCGCAAAGCGATGTTGCACACAGAAAACGGGGAAGACCGGGAGCTGGTTCGCCAGATCACGGATCATATTTCTTTCAAAGGCGACTCGCAAATGACTGTCGAAGCCATCCAAGACGCTGTCGAGTTGGAGCTGATGAACAGTAGCCGCAAAGACGTTGCACAAAAATACATAGCTTACCGCAACCAGCGCAGTATCGCCCGCAAAGCCAAGACACGCGATATGTTCCTGGAGATCATCAATATCAAATCCAACGACATCACCCGCGAGAATGCCAATATGAATGCCGACACGCCCGCCGGCATGATGATGAAGTTCTCCAGCGAAACGACCAAGCCGTTCGTTGACGATTACTTGTTGAGCGAAGAGGTCAAGGAGGCGGTAGAAAACAACTATCTGCATATCCATGATAAAGACTATTATCCGACCAAGAGCCTCACATGCGTACAACATCCGTTGGACCACATCCTGAAATACGGTTTTTCAGCCGGACATGGCGAATCACGCCCGGCAAAGCGTATCGAAACAGCCAGTATTTTAGGCTGTATCTCGCTCGAAACAGCCCAGAACGAAATGCATGGTGGTCAGGCGATCCCGGCATTCGATTTCTATCTGGCTCCTTACGTGCGCAATAGTTTTATCGAAGAAATCAAGAACCTGGAAGAACTGAACGGACAGAATTATTCACATCTCTACCAGCAGAAACTGGATGACTATGTGAATCGTCCGCTCGAAGGATTGAGTGGCGACGAACGTATCATCCAACATGCCGTCAATAAAACTGTCAGCCGCGTGCATCAATCGATGGAAGCCTTTATCCACAATATGAACACCATCCATTCTCGTGGAGGCAACCAAGTAGTATTCAGTTCCATCAATTACGGAACGGACACTTCTGCCGAAGGACGCTGTATCATTCGCGAGATATTGAAAAGCACATATCGCGGAGTCGGCAATGGCGAAACGGCCATCTTCCCGATTCAGATATGGAAAAAGAAACGCGGGGTAAGCTATCTGCCGGAAGACCGTAACTACGACCTTTACCAGCTTGCCTGCAAGGTTACAGCTCGCCGTTTCTTCCCGAACTTCCTCAACCTCGACGCGACATTCAACCAGAGCGAAGACTGGCGTGCCGATGATCCGCAACGTTATATGCACGAAGTTGCGACCATGGGATGCCGCACGCGTGTATTCGAGAACCGCTTCGGTCCGAAAACATCTATCGGCCGCGGTAACCTCTCTTTCTCGACAATCAATATCGTACGCCTCGCTATCGAATGCATGCACATTGAAAACAAGGAAGAACGGATCGCCCAATTCTTTGCCAAGCTCGACCACATGCTGGATATAACCGCCCGCCAACTACACGAGCGCATGGAATTCCAAAAAACGGCATATGCCAAACAGTTCCCGTTGCTGATGTCATCTCTTTGGCTGGGTAGCGAGAAATTGAAACCGAACGACACGATCGCACCCGTTATCAATCAGGGTACATTGGGGATCGGTTTTATCGGCCTGGCAGAATGCCTGGTCGCCCTCACCGGCAAACACCACGGCGAAGATGCGGCTTCGCAGGAGTTAGGCCTGAAGATCGTCAGCTATATCCGTAACAGGGCCAATCAGTTTTCAGAGGAATACCAGCATAATTACAGCGTACTGGCAACACCGGCCGAAGGCTTGTCGGGCAAATTTACCCGTCGTGACCGTAAGAAATTCGGTTCGTTGCCCGGTATCACGGACCGCGACTACTATACAAACTCCAACCATGTACCCGTTTATTACAAATGTAGCGCCCGCCACAAGGCAGAAGTGGAGGCTCCCTATCACGAGATGACACGCGGAGGCCATATCTTCTATGTCGAAATGGATGGAGACGCGACCCATAACCCGGAAGTGATCATGCAAGTTGTCGATATGATGGACCGTTATAATATTGGCTACGGTTCCGTCAACCACAATCGTAACCGCTGCCTCGACTGCGGCTACGAAAATGCGGAAACCCATTTGGAGAAATGTCCGAAATGCGGCAGTATCCATCTCGACAAACTACAGCGCATCACCGGCTACCTGGTCGGTACGACAGATCGCTGGAACAAAGCGAAACTGGCAGAACTGAACGACAGGGTCGTCCATAATTAAAAATTGAAGATTGCGAGAGATATAAACAGTTATATTATAAACCAAGAATTGAAGCTTATAAGTCAAGCATTTTATTTTTCAATTCTTAATTTTCAAATTCCAAAGTGCTTTCCATCATTGATATCATAGAAGATACAACTGTCGACGGTCCGGGATTCCGGACCGCGATCTATGCGGCAGGTTGTCCGAACGCTTGTCCTGGCTGTCATAATCCCGAATCGTGGGACATAAAAAAGGGGAAACAAATATCGACGGAAGAGATTCTAACGAAGGTCTTGGCAGACGACTTTGCCAACGTGACCTTCAGCGGCGGCGACCCCATGTTCCAACCGGAAGGTTTCACCAAGCTGGCACAGGCGATCAAAGAAAAAAGCCGGAAAAACATCTGGTGTTATACCGGCTATACTTTCGAGCGTCTTCTGGACAATCCGAAACAGGCAGAGCTGCTCAAATACATCGACGTCTTGGTAGATGGTAAATTCAAACAAGCCCTACGCGATGAAAGCCTTCTTTTCCGTGGCAGCAGCAACCAACGCCTGATCGATGTCAAAGCTTCCCTAAAAGCCAACAAGACTGTCTTGTTGGAACTGAATTATGATTTATGAATCTTTTATAACTCATAAATCATAATTCATGAATCTCCTTACCATTCAATGAACTTACCACGCTGCCTGCGTTTTTCAAGTTCTTCTTCAAGATAACGCTGGCGGTCTTTGGCAATGTAGCGACGAGCGAAGATATTCGGAACGGCAACACCTAAAGAGATACACAGGATAATTAAAGCCGAATTGATCCCGTTGGCAAAAGCATTGGTCACTTCACCAATCACCCCGTGCAGGTTGATAAAAGCAAACAACGAACGATACATCAGTACTCCCGGAATCATCGGGATAACAGACGGGATCGTTAACACATGATTGGGGACATCGAACCAATGAACCGCCTTTACCGCAATCAGACTCACGACAAAACTTCCCATAAACGAACCGATCACCGGACCATATCCCAACTCAAAATTCACAAAATTACGGGTACACACTGCAATGATCCCCCCTAAAGCCACAACCCACAACAAACGTCGCTGGATATTGAAAATCATTGAAAAACCCATCGCTGCAATAGCCGCCGCAATGGCATAAATATAATAAGGATCATGCGGCACCATGCTCAATTCACTGAACTTATGGTCGATCTCTATATCGTTCATTACCAACACCCGCATGGCAAAAGCAATCCCGAACGTCATCGCTCCGACCATCATCATCGTATTGGCCGCCCGCGTAATCCCGACAAGCAAATGATTGTCAATCATGTCATCCACAAAATTGATTAACGGTACTCCCGGCACGATAAACAGAGCACAAGCCAGCAACGGATGGTAAGGCGTGGATGACAGCCCCGAAAAAGAAGAAGCATACGCCAGACAAGTCGCCACAAACGCCGCAATCGCAATACTCATATACACATTTATCCCGAACTCGATACAACGCGCTCGGACACGGAATCCGACAAATGCACAAATAGAAGCGAACAAAAACGCGATCCAGTCACAGCCGAACAACTTACAGAAACCGCCACAGGCAAACCCTGCACCGATTGCCACCAGGTAAGGCATATAGTTACGAGGTTTACGCGCAATCCGCTCAAGCTCTTCCTCATACTGGTCCAATGAATAGTCTTGTTCAATCGCCTTCCATGACAGATGGCTGACCTCCGTAATGGTCGTCATATTGATACCATGCTTCTCACACTTCTGAAATTTTGAAAAGGAATGTGTCTCGTCGCTCACATTCACCATAATCATCGTCCATCTGATATCCAGATGAAGCTTTTCTTCAGGAATCCCCATAAAAGCAGCCACACGCTTCATGTTCCGTTCGATGCGGTTCGTATCCGCGGCACTCTCCATCAGCAATTTTCCCGTACGGAGTAATAAGTCCAGTTTTCTCCGTAACAACAAAACCTCCCGGTCTGTCAAAGTCTCTTTTTCCATCCTTTTTGTCTTTTCTCTATTAAATGCGGGCACAAAAGTAAGAAGGCTGACTTTCACAAGCAAGCCTTCCTCTAATCAATTCTATTGATTCTGTCGAATGATTCTTTTGTTCACCATGTTAGTTATTTATAATTTTCAAATCGACATCCTTGATTTACAAAGGCATATTGCCATGTTTCTTTGGCGGATTGCTCTGGCTCTTATTTTTTGCCATTTCAAGCGCCTGTATCAACTTGTAACGTGTCTGACGGGGCATGATGATCTCATCGATAAATCCTAATTCGGCTGCTCGATAAGGATTCGAGAACTGTTCATTGTATGCCTTCATAGCCTGTGCTTTTTCTTCTCCTTCCGCTTTCCGGTACAGGATATTGACAGCCCCTTCGGCTCCCATCACTGCGATTTCCGCCATCGGGTAAGCCAAGTTGATGTCGGCGCCGATCGGTTTGCTCGACATCACGATATAAGCGCCGCCGTAAGCTTTACGCGTAATCAACGTAATTTTGGGAACTGTCGCCTCGGCATAAGCGTAAACGATCTTCGCCCCGTGGCGGATAATCCCGTCATGCTCCTGCTGACAGCCGGGTAAAAAGCCGGGTACGTCCTCAAACGTCACCAGCGGGATATTGAAGCAATCGCAAAAACGGATGAAACGAGCCGCCTTGTCCGAGGCATCGATATCCAGCACACCAGCTAGGAAAGCCGGCTGATTCGCCACAATACCAACCGACTGGCCACCCAGACGGGCAAAGCCGACCACCACATTCTTTGCAAAATGAGACATCACTTCGAAAAAATAATGATTGTCGACCACCGGCTCGATCACGTCCTTCATATCATACGGCACGTTCGGATCATCGGGAATCACCGTCTGTAACGTTTCCGTTTCACGACGGATATCGTCAGAACACGGGAGAGACGGCGCATCCTCCATATTGTTTGACGGCAGGAAGCTCAGCAGCTCGCGGATACTCATCAACGTTTCCTCCTCCGTATCACACACGAAATGCGTCACGCCACTTTTACTGCTATGCACATAGGCGCCTCCCAATTCCTCTTTCTCCACCGTCTCATGCGTAACGGCCTTCACGACATCCGGTCCGGTTATGAACATATGGCTCTTCTCTTTCACCATAAAAATGAAATCGGTCAGTGCCGGCGAGTAACAAGCTCCACCGGCACAAGGACCGAGGATAGCCGAAATCTGGGGAACCACCCCAGAGGCCATCGTATTTTGATAGAAGATCGACGCATAACCTGCCAGGCTACCGACTCCTTCCTGGATACGCGCACCTCCCGAATCGTTCAATGCGATCACAGGTGCACCATTTTTCAGAGCTAGCGTCTGGACCTTTACGATCTTGGCGGCATTGGTCGAACTGAGCGTTCCTCCGTAAGCTGTAAAATCGTAGGCGTAGACAAAGACCTGACGACCTTCGATCTTACCATATCCAGAAACGACACCGTCTCCCGGAATCTTGTTTTTCTCCATGCCGAAATTCGTGCATCGATGCGTCACGAACTTATCCAGTTCAACAAACGTACCTTTATCCAGCAACATATCAATACGTTCACGGGCTGTCATACGCCCCGCCTCATGTTGCTTATCGATACGAACTACGCCGCCACCCAGAGCAGCTACTTTATCTAGTTCTTCAAACTTCTTATATATCTCTTCTTTCTGCATTTTCTTCCTGATTAATTACTTCCAATGTCATCAACACCTGATTCACGTTTACCGTGTTTCCTTCCTTCACCAGGATTTCACGTACCCGACAATCAGAGCTGACCTTATAGTTGCTCTGCATCTTCATGGCTTCGAGCACCACCACGATATCCCCGGCAGACAGAAGGTCTCCTTCGTTCACAGGAATCTTCATGACCTTTCCGGGCATCGGCGATACAACCTTGTCGCCCTGCTTTTCTTCGCTGTTCTTGCGCATACGTAGATATTTGGCCTGCGAATCGATTATGTCGACCGAATAAGAGGAGAAAAGCGTGTTGACCTGATAGTTCTTTCCTCCTCCCGAACGGATCAGCTCGGCATTGTAAGAATGTCCGTCATGCAAGATCGAACAAGCCCCGTTCTCAGCCATCACGATATCCACCTCGTAGGGCTGTCCGTCTATGTCGAGCCGCACCTTGTTTCCATCCTTTCCAAGCAGCTCCACATCAGCCACCCGGTTTCCAATATGTATTTCCATTATAAACAATTTTTCAAATCCTTAACACACCTTTCTGCAACCCGAACTCACGCCAACGGCTGATCGGACGGTTGTCCACCGAAGAGCCCGATACGTTCTCCTCCAGGTTCATCAGGTAATCCATATAAGCAGCGATCATGGCGATATTTTCCGATTCATGCTCGTCTCCGGGGTTCACCGGATGTTGCAGCTCCTCGCCATGCTTTCCGATAAACGATGTATCGTAGGTTCCATGCACAAAATCAGGTATATCCATGATCCGCCTGAGATAGCTGATATTCGTCTTCAGCCCGGTAATCTTGTATTCGTGTAAGACACGCCTCATTCGTTCGATCGCATACTCGCGGCTGGTAGCCCACACGATCAGCTTGCCGATCATCGGGTCATAATAGACCGGAATCTCATAACCTTCATAGACATAGCTGTCGATTCGCACTCCGATCCCGTTCGGTTCGGTCAGCTGGCGGATAATGCCGGGAGATGGCATGAAATTGTTGGCGGTATCTTCGGCACAGATCCGGCATTCGATAGCATGCCCACGCTGGGATATATCTTCCTGCCGGATATGCAACGGTTCGTTGTCGGCAATACGAAGCTGCTCCTTTACCAAGTCGAGCCCCAACACCTCTTCGGTAATCGGATGCTCCACCTGCAAACGGGTGTTCATTTCGAGAAAATAAAAATTACGGTGTTTATCGACCAGGAACTCGATCGTCCCGGCACCGGAATAGTCGACGGCCTTAGCAGCCGCAACCGCCTTCTCGCCCATCTCTTTCCGCAGTTCCGGCGTAATGAACGGCGACGGACTTTCCTCGACAATTTTCTGGTTACGGCGTTGCACAGAGCATTCGCGTTCGCAGAGATGGACCACATTCCCGTAATTGTCGCCTAAAATCTGGAACTCGATATGATGTGGTCCCTCCACGTACTTTTCCAGATAAACTGTATCGTCACCAAAAGAAGAGAGCGACTCCGAGCGAGCGGCGTTGTAAGCCTCTTCCACCTCTTCTTCCTTATGGATCAGACGCATTCCCTTTCCACCGCCTCCCATCGAGGCTTTCAGCATGACCGGGAAACCGATCTCCCGGCAGACCCGGCATGCTTCTCCAACATCCTGCAAAGGCTGCTGCGTGCCAGGAACGACCGGCACGCCGGCGTCTATCATCCGCTTGCGGGCGGATATTTTATCTCCCATCGCCTCCATCGTTTCTGCCGACGGGCCGATAAAGACGATTCCTTCTTCTTTGCACCGGCGGGCAAAATCCGCATTCTCGGACAGGAAACCATATCCGGGATGAATCGCATCCACCTTGTGTTGCTTGGCTGCCCGGATGATCTTTTCGATATTCAGGTAACTATCTTTTGATGCTGCCGGTCCTATCAAGACCGCTTCGTCGGCATAAAGGACATGACGTGCCGTCCGGTCTGCTTCCGAAAAAACAGCCACCGACCGTATCCCCATTTCGCGACAGGAGCGCATAACCCTCACAGCTATCTCGCCCCGATTCGCAATCAGAACTTTTCTTATCATATTTATTGTATTTATGTTTCGCATCCATAGCCTAACCCACGAGGATATGAACCTTATAATGAACGGCAGGTCTTCTGACTGACTCCCATCCTGAAGCCTTCCCGACTTAATTATAACAAGTCAGTGGCGAAAGTAGTTCCAAGATGTTAAAACGGAGCTTCACAGCAGCGGGACTGTCCGGGATTTACACCCGATTCCCTTTTAATCCATATTCCCGAACGGGAAATACAGAACCGATTCGGTGGCAAATGTAAACTTTTTTTCTGATACGCTCTATTTCGATCGCCAAAATTCGGTACGGACACACGAAATATTCTGTAATCAGTGACAGCAATTACAAAATCAGCGACAGCAATTATATAATCACTGCCACTGATTACAGAATTGCTATCGCTGATTTTAGAATAAATGAAGGGATAACGATCTTTTTACCCCTTACAAAGTGAAAATCGAAAGTAACAAACGAATATATTCTACCCGACGATCCATTTGCCGCCCGGAATGAGCGAAATAACCTTGGTTGTCACGAAGCAGCAAATGAACGTGCATGTCGCAATCGCAGGAATGGCGGCAACAGTCGGTAACGGCAAGACGGACTTGAACACCGCCACCCACAGACCGAGCCAAAAGATATGCATCAGATACATCCCATAGCTGAGTTTAGAGAGTTCCAATACGAAGCGCGGAGTTTCGGGAAGTTCAATACAACTGAACATCAGGAACGTGCCGGCCGTAAGCAACACACAGTTGATGGTGCAGAAAGCCCACCCTATTTCCAGCACGGGCGTGGGGAGTATTTCTCCGGGAACGGCCTGAACATAGAACGAATATATGGTAATAGCTGCACCAATGAGCATCGAAACAATTCCGATAATAAAACGTTTGGAACGGTTCCAGGTCAGATGGACATGTATATAATGTGCGAGCACAAGATAGCCTAAGTAACCGGAGAAATACCACAGCATATGGTATTCGTTCCAAAAGCACTGTCCCCACACTTCTCCGAACCAACGGTTCAGATATGGCATACAGGTCGACAAGAGAAACAACCCGATAAAGAAACGTTCTTCTTTGACCGTCACTCTGCTCAACCAGGGCGAGATGATAGGAATAAACAGGTAAATGCTGATCAAGGGATACATAAACCATAGATGCCCGGCCAGCGTCGGGAAGTTCAGAAATATCCGCGACAGATCCTTGATCGAGGTCGCTCCATCAATCTGTCCCCACAACATCGGCAGAGTACTGTAGAGTATCATGAATATGAAAAACGGTGGTAGAATGCGGATACAACGCCGACGATAGAACTGCCACATGGTCTGCCCTTCCTTCATCGGCGCAAGAAGAAAAGCGGAGACTATTATAAACAACGGCACGGCCATACGCGAAAACCCATCGTATATGGACACCCATAGCCGGTCTGACTCATTTGCCAGAAAGGCTTGCGGTCCCACCATGTCCGTCGAACCGGGGGCACCGTAAAAGTTTTCACTGGCGTGGACGACCATAACAAGGAAACATGCGAACACGCGTACATAATCCAAAAAAACTATACGTTTCATTTTTTTGCTTAATTACTATATTAATAAGAGATTTAATTCTTTAGGCGAAGCATGCATTCATGGCGGAAAATTTCGTAATTTTCCAGATACTGCTTAATTGGCGGCAAAGATAGGAAAAAAGCCGGAAATCCTCTCAAACAGGTTTGAACAACCAGGGCAACCGCACCAACACCCGGAAATCGCATGAAATATACCCCAAAAAAACAGAGCCTTTTTCTCTAAAAACGGCTATAAAAATAGGTAAAACCGGGTGGTTTTTATTGTCCGGCAAGGCACTTTTGTTGCCGGACATCCCCATGTTGCCCCCTCTTACACCCGGATGTACCGACTCTCTACACCCGGATGTTAAGGATGGCAACATGGGGGTGTTTACGGAATTATCTGCTTGTTTCTGCTAAAAAAAGAGAGGGCTTTTGTGAAATGAAGAACCGTATTTCGCCAATTTAATACCTGTTATATTCGTTTTTACATTTGTTTATTCGATTATTTTATATGCTTTTTCAAAAGCAAAAGAAGGCAACACACTGGTTTTCAATTATATGATAAAAGCACCATGTGTCAGAAGTGATAGAGGAGTGATAGAGGAAAACGTCCTGTATCACTGCCTCTAACGCTTGAATATTAATAGCCATAACCTTCGTAGTGATAGAGTGATAGAGGATTTGTGAAAACTCCGTATAGAGATTACAACCTTAGAAAATTGTGATACGGTCACCCTGTTGAACAACTAAGGCAATTACAATTTTGGTGCGTAGCCTTGATATTTCATTGCCTATTCGAATGAGATTCTATATTTTTGCGGTTTTGAATTTCACTGTACCAATACGAAATGTCAAATATCAAATCAGAAATTGATAAATGGTATGAGAACTATATAGATGAGTTGTTCGCCTATGGAATAGCCTTTGGAGTGGAAAAAGATTTTGTATTAGATGCAATACATGATCTCTTTTTGCACTTGTTTGAATCGGCTGATAAAATAGAAATTCTCGGTTCTCCGAAATCCTATCTGTTTAGTGCTCTCAAGAACAAGATAATAACATCTTTACGTAAACAGGCGAACTGGCTTAGCTTAGAAGAAGAAGTCGAATATAATTTCAAAATAGAAGTTGATGCCGAAGCTTTAATGGAGGATGAAGAAGAAAGAAGAAACTATGAGAAAGAGGTTGAAAGCCTATTGAATTTATTGACAAACAAGCAGCGGGAAGTCATATATTTGCGCTTTATCAAAGCACTCTCCATACAAGAAATTTCCGAAATACTCAATATCACACCCAAAAGTGTGCGAAAAATGATCTACCGTGCCATAGAACGTATGCAACAAGGAAAAATTGAACTATTGTTTCTACTGATGTTCCTGAGATAAACAATAAAGAGGGGCTGTTTTGCCCCTCTTTAGCATTACGAATAACTTTTTGTACATTCTCACTTGTCCCAGAACGGAGCCTGAACAAGTGTCGGGTCTTTATCTATTTGATCTTGATAGATCGGATACCAATAGAATTTACGCTCGTAGACACGTTTGATATATTGCGTGCGCTTGAAGAATGCAGCAGCATCATTTGGATCATCCGACAGCTTCGTTCCACTGAAATTCATACCATACATAGGTTGATTCAACACTTCTTCCGCTTTCTTCCAACGACGGAGGTCTAAATAACGCAAGCCGTTTTCACAGCAAAGTTCTACGCGACGTTCATGATAGATCGCTTCGCGCACCTCATCCTGGCCGTTCAATGGAATTTTATCAAAGCCATTACTATCCTTTCCGGTTCCATACTGCGGCATACCGGCACGTTCACGAATCAAGTTCAGATACTTCAAGATGTCAGGATTACCCGGATCGCACTCATTCAAAGCCTCGGCATAATTCAGATAAGCCTCGCCCAAACGGTAAAGGATACCCGGACGATACGGGTGTATACCGTTACGCTGGTTTTGATCCAATGAGACTTTCTTACGGTTCAGATAACCGTTTTGCGGAGCGTCATGCGTAGGGCCGCCGTCTTGTTCGTTCGACATCATTTGTACTTCACGTTCTGCCTGATGATACCACTGACGATTCCACATCACCGTCAAATAGAAACGAGGTTCACGACCGACATACATATTGTAAGTGCCGGAGGCAGCCACTTGATTATAGGTGCAACCATCTGCACCAACCGAGTCGACTGTAGCTCCCGGACAATTACGGTAAAGATTGTACTTAGTTTTACGGATATCCTTTTGCGCAGAAAAACCGCGTTCCGTATAGCCGGATTCCTTGTTGATAATCGGTTTTCCATAATTGCCATCATAACCGGTAATCGGAAGGGAACCATCCTTCATGGCGAAGGCATCGACCAATGTCTGATAGACACCCAAACCGCCGTTACCGGAAGCTCCACGCGGAGTAGCATGTTTTTCAAACTCACTGAAATTACAGTCGGAACGGATGAACAGAGCTTCAGGATTCTGATCGCCGCGCAGGAAAAACACATTATAACAAGACATGAAAGGATCAATACTGCCATCGGCATTATATTCACGTACCAAATCATGACCGGCAGCATGTGCTGCTTCGATCAACTCCCGGTTAGCATCAGCGGCACGTTTCCATTTTGCAGGATCGTAAGTTTGGCTGAACCGGAATTTACCATCATAATTTTTGAAACCTGCATACCATTCGTTCCCATTTACCAACGGACTTGCAGCAAACAACAACATACGGGCACGAACCGCCAAACACATGATGGAAGTGGCACGGCCATAAAATTGTGTAGATTCATTCAAGTAAGAAGCCGGAAGTTTCTTGGAAAGGTCAACCAACTGTGCATCAATCCAATCTACCATTTCATCGAAAGGCATTTGTCCACGCATCAAATTCGGATCATTCACATCTGCCAGTCCATCGAAAAAAGGAACACTTCCATAAGCTTCAATCATTTGCCAATAATAATAGGCAATCAAAAAACGACATTCATCCTTCATCCGTTCGATGTTAGCCTCACTCACCCCCTGATCCGGCAAAGCGTGAGCATTTTCAATGAAAAGATAAGCCGAACGAATACGAATCGGGTTCGCACTCCAAATGGCAGCATCCCAGGTCGAACTAGTAAACCACTGTCCGATGATGAAGTTCAGTGAATTCCCCCACCATTGATACCAACGCTGCGACGGATCCAAATCATCCCCCATCGAGTCATACCCCCAAACTTTCAACAAATCCCAATAATTATCTGGAATACGATTATATACACCTGATAACCAATCCTCTGTACGAGTTCTATCATTGAAGACCATTTCCATTGTCAATGTATCATCCGGAGCATTATCCAAATAGTCCGAACAACCACACATAAAAAGACTTGAAAAAGCTATCGTTATGTATTTAAACAGTTTCATGATTCTATTTTTATAAACTTAAACTCAAATTAGAAATTAACATCAATACCGAATGAGACAGATTTCATAATCGGGTATTTCGCACCGTTCTGCGTATCAAGTTCCGGGTCCCAGAGATCAAAAGCCGAGAATGTCAATAAATTTGACCCTTTAGCATACAGGCGGATATTTTCCAATCCGATCCGACTCATCCAACGTTTGGGCAACGTATATCCGACTTCTATATCCTTCATACGCAGCATGCTCATATTACGCAGCCACCAAGTCGAATTCTGGCTGTTGTTCGTATTCGCCCCATAGCTTAGGCGCGGATAGAAAACATCTTCGCTCGGATTTTCCGGAGTCCAGCGGTCATTGTAGTTAGTCAAGACATTGCCCATTGCACCTTGTGAAGATCCGGGCAAGAAGTTCGAAGCCACACCACCGATGAAACGATGAGTCTTACCGTTTCCTTGGAAAAAGACATTGAAATCGACCTGCTTATAACGAGCTGTCGCCCCGAAACCATAAACAATTTCCGGATTGACCGTTCCTCCCATGGCAACCTCATCCTTATTTGTGATCGATCCGTCACCATCAATATCCACATATTTAATATCACCGGGACGCACACTGTTAAACGTATGCGACGGAATACCTTCTTTCAACACCAGATCCCCTTTATCATTAGTAACAAAATCATCTTCCGTAAAGAGCCCGTCTGCCACTAACCCGAACAGTTCGTTCACAGAATGTCCCGTCCGTTGGCGGTTCGTTCCCATAACACCGAGCGCTTCATCCATTTCGACAATCGTATTGTGAGCATATGTAAACGTACCTCTAAAACCGATATGTAAATCTTTTGTAATCTGTTGGTTGTAAGTCAGCGACAAATCCACACCGATATTATCCACCTTACCATAGTTTGCCCACGGCGTTTTGCGGAATCCGGCTGCCGACGGAATGTTGTTACGCTGCATAAAGATGTCCCGACGCTGCTCTTTAAACCAATCCACTTGCAAATCCAAGGCATTCCATAAACCTATTTCGGTTCCGACATTCAGTTTCTCAACCGTTTCCCAAGTCAGATTCATCACCCCAAATTCTCCTTCAAAACGGGAAGCACGGTTATAATCGTTGTTGACTCCCCATTTATAACTGCCATCCGTATCAATGGTCGGCAAAAAGGCAAAACGACGGCCATCCAACTGGTCATTACCGGTCAACCCCCAAGAAGCACGGAATTTGATCTTAGAAAAAGTATCTTTGTATTTCTCCATGAATTTTTCCTCTGAGAGCATATAGCCGACAGCCACAGAGGGGAAGAAACCAAAGCGGTTCCCTTTCGTGAAGTTTTCGGAGCCGTTATATCCAAAGTTAAATTCGGCAATGTAGCGATTGTCATACGTATAGGAAGCACGTCCGGCGATACCCATGCGGCGGAAAGGGACGACATTGCCGTCCTGATAGTCGCGTTGGTTATAAAGAAACATGGCGTTGACGGCATGTTTCCCATCAAACGTACGATCGTACGTGATATTTCCTTCCAAGTAAGTAGCCTTATTACCCCATTCGCCTTTGTTTTCCGTATCGAGGAACTCCTGTCCGTCCGTTCCGACACTCAGCAGTAAGTTACCTTCCTCATCACGGCCCGTAGCCGGATTGTAGTAGGTTGGTGTGCGATGCCGTTTCACCCACGACTTCGAATAGCGGTCAAAAGAAAACAGACCTTTGAATTTCAAACCGGGAGTAATAAATTTCAGATCTTGTTCAACCGAGAACAATGATTCAACTTTGGAACTGGATGTTGTCTGATAACCATGTTGTGTTGCTTCTGCCCATGGATTAGTTCGTTCCCGGACACGTACATCACGTCCCTCTGAATATTGGATCGGATGAACGAATGGAGGCGTTTCAAATGCATGATTCCAGACATCCTGTCCACTGACAGCCATACCGTTCTGTTCTTGCAGGTAACCACCGATACTAATGCCCACAACAGTCGTCTTCGTCACATTGATATCCACATTCGAACGAATATTATATTTGTTCAAGCGTGTAGACGAATCCCAATCCTTACTTTCATCCCGAACAAAGATGCCTCGTTCACCATAATACGATGCGACCAACGCATAACGAAGGATATCGCTACCACCGGTAATAGTCAAATCTCCACGCGTATTGGAAGCCATGTCTTTCGATACGGCATCCAACCAATTGACATTCGGATATAACTCCGGATCTACATTATTACGGTAGTTGTTGATCATTTCCTCTCCATAAAGCGGATTCGGATTACCGGCATCCATATACAATTCATCCATCAAGGAAAGATAATCTACCGAACCGATATAATCAGGCAACTGTGTCGGCTTGGTAAAACCTTGTTCCAAATGGAAATTGACTTTCGGTTTCCCCAATTGACCTCTCTTCGTTTTCACAAGGATGACACCGTTTGCACCTCGTACGCCATATACAGCACTAGCCGCTGCATCCTTTAGTACGGAAAACGATTCGATTTCGGCAGCCGACAAGTCATCCAGCGTACGCTCAATCCCATCGACCAACACCAATGGCGAAACACCAGTCCCCTTAAAAGAAGAGATACCGCGAATCCAAAAATCCGAACCATCAGATCCCGGTTCACCATTACGTTGTACGGCAATCACACCAGCCAATTGTCCTGCCAGATTGTTAGACACGGCACGGGTAGTCCCTTGTTGTAACTGAGCAGGCTCTATCGCCGTGATAGAACCGACTACAGAAGCTCTTTTCTGAGAGCCATAGCCGACAACCACCACTTCATCAAGGCTATTAGACTCTTCTGACATATTGACATTGATATTGATTTGTCCACCAACCTTCACTTCTTGCGATTCAAAGCCGATATAACTGAAGACTAGCACTGCATTCTTATCGGGAACGCTGATAAAATAATTTCCATCGATATCCGTAGTCGTACCGATAGTCGTACCTTTGACCAATACGTTGACTCCGGGCAAAGGTTCCTGTTGGGCATCTCTGACAGTTCCGTTGATTGATATTTTTTTCTCTTGCTGCGTTTTTTCCTCTTTCCTGATAATCATCACCTGCCTGTCGTTAAGGAAATACGTCAGATTCGTACCATCCAAAACTTCCGATAAGATTCGGTCAATGGTTTTATTCTTAATATTCACATCGACATTCCGGTATAATTCCGCACGAACTGCGTCAGAATAAAAGAAACGATATTCACTATTTTTCTCAACAGATGCAAAAACATCACTGATCGTTGCGTTGGATAATTCCAATGACAAACGCGTAGACTGCGCATATGATTGTTCAGCCCAAAGTACAGGACTAGGAATCAAAAATAAATTTGCGACTACGCATGCTGTGTACAAATTTCTTTTTAATTTTTGATATTTCATGATAGCATAAATTATTAAAAAAAATCACATGATTCATATTACCAAATACTTGGTTTCAATTAAACTTCACTTTGTATGTTTTCTCATAGGCTTTTTATTATTTATGAACATATTCTATTTTTATTACTTCATCCCGATGGCTAAAAGAAATAGAGAGAGTCCGTTGAAGTGTCTGCAAGACTTGGTCAATGTCATCAAACAAGACCAAATTACCCGAGCACTTTATCTGCCCAATCTCCATAGGGCAGTCAAAACGGACACGATAATAGCGTGATAAGCTGTTCAACACCTTTTGTAAACTTTTCTCATGAAATTGAAGTACACCATCTATCCATGAGATATAATCATAAACATCAACGTCCTTGACGGTCATTTCTTCTTTTTCAACCATCAGACATTGGTTAGGTTGAATTGTCTGTCCATTTCCCTGGTTATTCTTAACAAAGACGCTTCCTTCTTTTAATACGACAGTCTGGAAAATTTCGTCATCATACGCAGTAATCCCGAAAGAAGTACCTAAAACCTGTACTTCCATTTGATTCGTTTTAACATAAAAAGGCCATTGGGGATGTTTGGCTACTTCAATATAGATTTCCCCGTTCACATAGAGCACTCTTTTCTCTTTCTCGAATGTTTCAGGAAACTGCAATACCGTTCCTGAATTAATCCATACTTTTGTCCCATCAGACAAGATCAATGAAGATCGTCGCCCATTTGGGACACTCAACATGTTCAGATGTTCGTCTTCTTTTTCCTGCTCAGAATGTTGCTTTCGATCAATTGATTTTATTTCTATTTCAGCAACTTGTACATTACCCTTTTTATCGACTGAAATTGTAGAATTATCCGTAACCTGGATTTTTTCCTTTGACAAATGAAGTCATTACTGTCCCGTAAAAGTGGATAAATAGTTCTTTGAAATAATTGAAATATAGTCTATTAGATACTACTTTTTAGGCGCGACGATTTGAAATCATACCTTTGAGGTCAATTAAGGTGACCTCAAATGAACCAAGATAAATATGTTTTCGCTCAGTTAGTAGAATTCTTGAACAATGATAAGTTCAGAAGACTTGTAGACAAGTATGATGGCAATCGTTATGTGAAACATTTCACTTGCTGGAGTCAGTTACTTGCAATGATGTTCGGTCAACTCAGTAATCGTGAAAGTCTTCGTGACTTGATTGTAGCTTTGGAAGCACATCAAGGAAAGCGTTATCATTTGGGATTGGGTCGTGAGCCCATTGCCAAAACTACGCTTGCATCTGCCAATCAGAATCGGGATTACAGAATCTTCGAAGATTTTGCTTTCTATATGATGAAGGAAGCATGTGAAAAACGATCGACTCACATCTTGGATATTCCAGGAAGGAAGTATGCGTTTGATTCCACTACGATTCCTTTATGTTTGGCTATATTCCCTTGGGCGAAGTTCCGTAAGAAAAAAGGTGGAGTTAAGGCTCATGTCCTTTATGACATAGAAGCACAACTTCCAGCCTTTTATACAGTAACTACAGCATCCAGGCATGATTCAACAGAAATGTCCGCAATTAATTATGAGCCAAATGCTTATTATATATTTGACAGAGCGTATGACTCGTTTAAAGAACTTTATCGGATTCATCTTACAGGTTCTTTCTTTGTAGTCAGAGCGAAGTCTAATCTGAAATGCAAGTTCTGTAAATGGAAGCGTAGAATGCCGAAGAATATCCTTTCAGATGCGGAAGTGAAACTGATAGGGTACACTTCTGAAAAGAAGTATCCTGAATCATTCAGAGTCATCCGTTTCTATGATGAAGAGGATGATCGTGAATTCACATTCCTGACGAATGCCAAACACATATCTGCACTTGATGTTGCCAATCTTTATAAGAAAAGATGGTTCGTGGAACTTTTCTTCAAATGGCTGAAACAACACCTTAAGATAAAAAGGTTCTGGGGTACTACCGAGAATGCGGTTCGAATACAGATTAGTGTTGCTATCATCACCTATTGTTTAGTAGCTATTGTACAATATGATATGCAACTGAATCGTTCAACTTATGAGGTCTTGCAGATTCTTAGCATCTCATTAACAGATAAAACGCATTTACAAGAGCTGTTTAATAAGACTAATTTCAATGATGTCAAAGAACAATTTAATCCCCTTATTCCGGGATTATTTGATTAATTAATAACTCGTCCCGATTTTAACGGGACACTAGTGAAATGAAGTTCAACTTCTTTTTGTTCCGGATCCACTTTGACATCAGCTAAGACCGAAGTGCTCAATTCCACATTCGACACTTCTTGATACTGCAAGTATAAAGATCCCAAAAAACAGAATATCAACAAGCAAGCAGCCGCAAACAGCCAACTCAACCTAATATATTTAGGCTTACGGTGTTTCTCGTAATTATCCAGAATTCTTTTTTTCAATGCAGTCTTTTCCGCAAAGGCAAGTCGTACGTGGTTGAATTTAAGTCGGCAAACCTTCTCTCTAGCCAACATCAAAGTCTCCGCTTCTTCAGGATAAAGTGACAAATAATTCTCCTTCCATTGTTTATCCGATTCCTCTGTAGGAAACAGACACCAAAGAATAAAAGATTTGTCATGTAACAATTGGTCTATATTTTTTCTATGTCGCAGTTCTTCCACTTTGAGTTTGTTTTACCAAAAGACAAAAGAACGCCCCAAATGACCCCATCTTATTCGTTAAACACTGTTAACGATCAATTTTTCTTTTATCTTGACATAGTTCTCCCAAAATTTCGTCTATTCTTTTACAATCTACAACAACATAAAGAACCCGCGTATGGACGCCTGAATCGAAAGTTTAAATAAGAAGGAAATGAAATAACGAACAGGCGTCCATAAAGGAAAATCAAAAACTGAACTTTGCCCCCGCATAATAGGTGCGGGGAGTTCCCGGACCGTAAATATAGCCGGAGTCACGGGTTGCCCCTTTGTCGAAGTCATTCTGATAGGAATCGAACAGGTTCTGGATACCCAGATTAAGTTGCAAAGTCATGGCTGTCGTCAACCTGAAATCATAGCTCAACTTGACTCCCAATTCAAAGAAATCCGGACTCTTCACCAAAACATCCGCCGTCCCATTCACTTCAGACATCAGATGAGGTACATACATTCGCCCGGTATAATTACCGTTAAACGCTATTGTAAACGGTTTTACCGGTGTATAGGATGCAGTGAAATAACCGTACAGATTCGGAGTACGCAAAATTTTATCGCTATACCGCTCCGCATCCGTCAAATGTTCCTTATCCGCGCTCCATTCCTCTGGTTCGTCATATAAACTCCGTTGTACCGTTATACCTGCCTGTATCTGTACTTTATTCCTCCAGACAATTTTTCCCTCCAGCGTAGAACCGTACACCTTTGCCCCCGAACCGTTGCTGCGAGTCTGCACCAGCGAACCATTTTCCGATTCTACAGGGGCTGACAAGACAAACGGGTCACTCAATTTCGTATAGAATCCTTCCAGTAACATATTCACCTGGAAATCTCCAAAATAATGATACCAGTCGACAGACCCGTTCACGCTCCGCGAACGCTCTTCCTTCAGATTCGGATCCCGCACGATCGAGACGCGCGCACCTCCGACATTACTGATATGCAAATCTTCGTCAAAGGCCTGCGGGGCACGGAAACCTTCGGCATAGCTCAACCGGAGATTGACGTCGGCTGTCGGATTATAGCGCACATTGGCACGTGGACTGAAAACAGCCTTATCCATAATGCTGTTTTTATCGACACGCCCACCGATAAGGAAGCTCCATTTATCATTTTTCCACTCGTTCTGTGCATAGGCACTCCATACGTTTATGATCTGATGCAAGGATGCCGGCGTATATTTTTCGATCAGTTCCTGCAAATGCTGTCCGGTAGCCGTCGGATCTTCCGCCAGGGCCGCTTCCCGGTACTTCTGCTTGTCGGTGGCACGATCGTCCAGATCGTCGTGACTGAACTCGATACCTCCCGTCAGATCGGCAGGCATGAAGAGGCATTTGTCAAAACTGTAGATATACTGCGCTCCCGTCACTCCTGTGAAATCCGTCGTCCGGCCATATGCGCTGTAATAACTGTCACGGTGGATATGCTGTCCGGACGCATAGAAGCTGAGGTTATGTTTCTGGTTCGGAGTGAAAAGATTAAACTTCAGGCTTCCCGTATTAATCGAATGTTGTAACTGTTCGACAAGCCCGGCCTCACCTGTTCCGTTGAGCTCGGGGTCTTCGGCGATATGCGGCGGAAGTTTCATTCCACTACCGCCTCTACGATATTCTTCCATATGATGGTATTCAATATTCAATTTGGAGTAGGCACTGGTCTTATAGAAGCCGTTGAAACCAATCGTCTGATTTTTCAGCTTTGGAAGCTCTGAAAAGCCGTCTCCATTCGAATCCCAGGCCGAACGATAGCGGTTTTGCCCATAGATATAAGCTCCCATCTTATTGTCAGAAGATACCCACGAGAGGTTGAGGGTCGTATTGTTATCATACGCTCCAGATCCGTCCAGATTAGAGATCGTATGTCCAAAGGAACCGGAATTGCGAATGGGCTCTTTCGTTATGATATTGATTGTTCCGGCGATAGCCGACGAACCGAACAAAGCAGATCCTCCGCCCCGTATCACTTCGACCCGTTCGATCATATTGGCCGGAATTTGTTCCAATCCGTACACGCCAGCCAATGCGGAGAAGATAGGACGGGAATCAATCAATATCTGTGTATATTTTCCTTCCATACCGTTGATGCGGACTTGCGAGTAACCACAGTTCTGGCAATCGTTTTCGACCCGGACGCCCGGTTGGAAAACCAGCCCTTGTGCTAATGTCGTGGAGTTGGTCTTTTCGAACACGGTCGGGCTGAGTACCTTCACCAGGGTAGGCGCCAGACGGCGTTTCGTCTCGTTGCGGTTGGCAGAGACGACCACTCCTTCGAGCGATATCAAATCTTCTTCAAGCTCGAAATTCAGTTCCTGCGTCTTTCCTTTTCCGGTCGTTACTTTTTTCGTAACTGTCTTGAAGCCGACAAAAGAGACTTCGATCGTAAACTCTCCTTCGGGGAGATTTTTTAACATATAATGCCCGGAGTCATCGGTCACGGAACCGATCGTCGTTCCTTTCAGGATGATCGTTATTCCCGGCAAATGTTCACCGGTCGCCTTATCCACGACATGCCCAAAAATATTGGCATCCGTAGGGCTCGTCACTTCTTTATCATTTTTATAGGTGTTTGCCATTATTGCCGAAACGGCATAGCAAAGGCATAGGAAAAGTATATAAATTTTGTTCATTGAGATGTCTTTTAAAAATTAATAATATAGGAAGTGGTAGGTATACAGAACTGCCTTGTTCCCACGTTAGACGCGAGATCACATAAAAGCCGGCCATAAAAACATCTGGTTGATAAGGCATGTTCTTTTACGGTCTCGCCGCAAGATGCAGGGACAAGTAGATTTTTGACATACCGTCATTAATTATTAAAAAAGACAAATGGTGGCGCACGAAGCGAAACCTTCCCCAGGACGGGACGAAGGTGATCCGGATAAACCGGACAGGTGGATAAAACACAAAATGTTGCAAGAAACGCAGCAATCAGCACTTGTGCAAAAGCAGCACCGCTGATTTGAATAGTCGAAAGTTGGTGCAGCAACTGAAACTCGGCGTAGTTATGTTCTTTCTTGGGAGTCCCGTCGTCATTTTTCTGATAGGGATGGGAGTGGACGATCGTCACCCCGTTCACTATATGAACGTGGGTAAAAGCTATCAGGCATCCCAAATACGATATGAAAAGTAATGGGAGCGCAATCCTTAAATATTTCCTTAATCCTTCCATTTATCGAGAACTATAGACATAACAGCCATTTAGGTGACAAAGTTCGCAAATTTAACGATAATATCCAATCCCTATTTACAGGTAAAACAGACCTCCATACTACCTACATATAGTCATTTTCAGGATCGAGTTATCGGTAGAATACATTCAAATAAAAAAGGCCTCTCTCACGAGAAGCCTTCTTCGATTTTAGTTTCGTTGTCTATGCAAATTAGCAATTATGATTATATCTGATTATTTTAAATTGAGGCAAAGATAGAAGGTGGAAAAGAAATATAAAATCACCATAAATAACTATTCAGCAGGCCGTAAATACCTACAAATAGGTAACTTCATATTCCTTTTCTCGCAGCAATCGAAGTGATGGTTAGCCTTTCAGTTTCAACAAAAATTTCGCTCTGTCGACAATATAGCGGATATGCGTGCCTTCGCCGATCACATCTGCCGAATCCCTGGCAACCAACGAGAAGGTCAACTTTCGCCCTTCCACCTCAACCAGCGTCGCTTCCGCATGCACTTCCTCACCTTCACCGGAAGGACGAACATGTGTCATGTCCATTTTAGCACCGACAGTAGTCGCCCCTTCGGGGAGTTCAGCCGCTACGGCCAACATTGCCGCATTTTCCATCAATGCTACCAAAGCCGGCGTTGCCAATACAGGCAAATCTCCCGATCCCATCGTCAATGCAAAATTATCCGGCTGCACGACAGTCCGGCTGATATGTTTCAATCCTTTTTCCAACATAGTCACTTCATTTTTAATCGTTCCACATTCTGTTATTCTTTCACGGAGTCTAACGAATCCGGCGCCAAAAATAATGAATTTGTTTTTTAATCCGTTTTTTGTACAGACAGACTTTTTTCATACCTTTGCCACAGTTTTGGTTTCACGGCTCCCAACCGCTACGGGAGGCGTGATGAAAAGGGAATCAGGTGCGAATCCTGAACAGACCCGCTGCTGTAAGTTCCTCTCCAAATCTTTGAATACGCTACAAGCCACTGTCCGTCACCGGATGGGAAGGCATTCAAAGACGGAACAAGTCAGAAGACCTGCCAAAACAAACATAGTTTTAAAGCTTTCGGGAAATAAAGCTACAAAACATCGAGTCAAGTCATTCTTTATCCCCTTACATAAAGATATCATTTCTCCTTGTGTGTATTCCCTTAAGCAAGTCATGAACACTATATCAAGGATTAAAATGAAAGTCTTTGTACATGTATTCCTTTTGCTTGTCTGCCTGTCGCAACTAAGTCTGACGGCACAAAACAAAATTACGCTCTCCGGGAAAGTCACCGATCAACAAGGTACGCCCCTGTCGTTGGTAACGATCGCCGTCGAAAACACGGTCTCCGGCACTTATACAGATGACAGTGGGCTTTATTCCCTACAAGTATCCCCTGGCAAACACACATTCGTCGTCTCCTCCTTAGGATACCAAACGATCAAAACCTCACTCGACCTTCATCACGACAAAACCCTCGACTTCAAACTGGAAGAAAGTTCCGTAAGCATAAGTCCAGTGGAGGTGTATGGGAAAACACAATCACAACAGGTAAGAGAAAGCGCACTTTCGGTTAATGCTCTTGACGTTAAGCCTGTCATTAATTCACTTAATAGCCTGAATGAATTAGTGAATCGTACAAGCGGTGTCAAAATACGCGAAGAGGGAGGCGTAGGTTCCGATTTCGACCTCTCGATCAACGGTCTGTCAGGTAATTCCGTCCGCTATTTCATAGACGGTGTTCCCTTGGATAGCAAAGGAAGCTATGTGACGCTCGCCAATCTGCCCGTCAACCTGATTGACCGAGTGGAAATCTATAAAGGCGTAGTACCAGCCTCATTGGGGACGGATGCATTAGGCGGAGCTGTCAACATTATCACCCAGGCAGAAAAGAAAAGTTTCATGGACGCTTCTTATAGCATCGGTTCCTTCCATACACATCGTGCCAACCTGAACGCACAGTTTATGGAACGGCACACCGGATTGGTCGTGCGTCCTGCCATCGGTATCAGCTATTCGAAAAACGACTACCGGATGAAAGACGTGCAGATGCGCAATGAGACAGGTGATCAATTCATCTACGGCAACCCAAAACGTTTCCATGACGGCTATTTTTCGCTATTGGCACAGATAGAAGCTGGAATCACAGGTAAGTTTTGGGCTGACGAATTTTTCGTTTCCGCTTCCTACTCCAAAACAGACAAGGAACTGCAGACCGGATCCATACAAACCAAAGTTTATGGTATGGCTGAACATAATTCGGATGCATGGAACGTATCGGTTCGTTATAACAAATATAATTTCATGACCGAAAGCATGACATTGAAAGCAACTTTGTCACATACATGGGATCATTCCATTACTATCGATACAGCTTATCGGAAATATTATTGGGATGGAGGCTATATCGTGAGTCAACGCAACGAAATCAGAGGTAATGAACCTTCTATACGTCATTACAAACGCCCTCTGACTATCGTGCGTGTCAATTTGGATTACCAACTGGACGGACATCACGGTCTTAACCTGAATTATCATATGAACCGGACCGGAAATGATCGCTATGATGATTTGGACCAAAGCTTCGAACCATCAAACGATGCAGTTACCAAACATATCATCGGACTGACCTACAGCCAGTCGTTTTTTGATGGGAAAATGCAGAATATATTCTTTGCCAAAGATTATGTGAATCACCCGAATATCCGGCAGACCGACCAGTCCACCGTGACGGGATCGGACAAAGTGCAAGGTTCTACTACCAAAAATTACTTTGGATATGGTACCGGACTGCGCTATATGTTCTTCGACCCATTAGCGGTAAAGGTTTCTTATGAACACAGCGTACGCTTGCCCATCGCCCGTGAATTGTTAGGCAACGGAACCACCATTTATGCAAATGTAGCGCTGAAACCAGAAAAAAGCAACAACGTCAATCTCGCCTTGTTCGGCACATGGCATCCTGCCGGCAGACATACTATCTATTACGAGGCAAACGGATTCCTACGTTATGTGGACAATTATATTCAAACCTCCGTCATTGAAAAAGAGGGTATGATGCAGTTTGTCAATGATCCAGCCGTCCATATCAAAGGCGTAGAAGGGGAAATTCGTTATGATTGGGACGGTCGATTACAACTCATGGCCAACGTCAGCTATCAAGACGCCCGTGACCAACAAAAATACAAAGAAGACGGCAAACCATCCGCCACATACGACAACCACGTACCCAACCGTCCCTGGCTATTCGGCAACGCGGAGGCGAGTTATACGTTCCACAACCTCCTACTACATGACAACAAGCTACGTTTAGGCTGTACATTCCAGTGGGTACATTGGTATTTCCTAACGTGGGAAGCCTATGGCAACCGCGATACCAAAGCCCGTATACCCTCACAGCATATCTGCAATGCCAATATCACCTATTCATGGAAACACGACAGCTACAACATCTCACTGGAATGTTCTAATTTCCTCGACGAAACAGCTTATGACAACTATAAACTGCAAAAACCCGGACGCGCATTCTTTGCAAAATTCAGAGTATTTATCAATTAACATTCATATTTAAAAACAAGAAAAAAATGAAGAAGTTCAAATTTGCATTACTCACCTTCATGACAGCCCTGATCTCAGTTGGTTTCACGGCTTGTTCTGATGACGATGATTTGAAAAACGTGTCTGTGACCGGTGTCACGATCACTCCTACCACATTAACACTAAAAGCAGGAACTACAGGAACACTGACTGCGACTGTCGTTCCTGAAAATGCAGCTGTTACAACTGTCGCTTGGAGCAGTTCGGACACGAATATCGCTACAATAGAAAATGGCATTGTAACAGCAATTTCCGAAGGTTCGACTACAATCAAGGTAAAAACGGACGACGGTGGATTCACTGCCACTTGTGAAGTGACTGTAACCAACGATGCACCTGCCTTCGACGAAAGCAAGTATCATTTCGACCTGTTTCTGACCGTAGGAAAACATGGCGGCATGAGCAGCAAGAACACGACGGTTGTCAACAGCGTCAATAAACTGACAGCCGATATGGGGACTATCACTGTTAAAGGTGAAGGAACCGAATTGGGAGACTACTCGATGGAAAGCATCTCGAAAGGGAAATATTACTATCAGATCCCTTCAAGCAACGACCGTTTCGTAAAATATCAGATCAAAGATAACAAAGTAATAGAATGTGCATCATCTCCCTTTAAGACAAATACATACAAAGTACGCTCCTACACCCATGCCTGGATAGATGACAACACGCTTGTTGTCATGGCTGCCAACGGCGATGCAAGCAAGATCATCTGGAGTAAGCTGAACACCGATAATATGTCGATTCTAGCAGAAGGCACACTGGACATCCTACTACCGGAATCAGAGGTTACAGGAGAAGAAACAAAGAAATTCACCACATCGGGCATCCTTACCTATAATGAAAAAACGGGAAAACTGTTCTATTTCTATTACGGGAAGAACGGTCTTTCAGGAAAGAGCGGCAAAACCACTACTGCTTTTTATACAGCAGTGCTCGATCCTGTCACTCTGGCGGTAGAAAGCAACAAGCGCAACTCGCTTGCCCGAGAAATGGCGGGAAGTGCCTACGGCGAATTGATGCAAGACTGCGTAATGTATGATGAAAGCGGTAACCTCTACCTCGCCGCAATCACCGAAAAGGGCGATTTGGAACAAGGACACCTGTTGCGTATCAACAATGGTGAAATCGATTTCGACGCCACTTACGAAGGATATCCGAATGCAGACGGTAAATTGCTCACCATCCAGTATTTGGGAAACGGCAAAGCTCTAGCTTATGCACGCAACGATGCTGCTGGTACAGCAATTGACAGTTACAGCCATTATTATTCTATCATCGATCTTGCTACAGGCGAAAGGACACGTTTGAGCTATGAAGGAAAAGAACTCGCTTACAGTGGCGGCCGTTTCTCACAGCGTTCTGTCGTCTTCAACGAGAAAGCCTATTTCGGTGTGAACACTGAAGTCGACACTAATGCCATCATCTACATCTACGATACAAAGACAGGAGTTGTAGAAAAGGGAGCAGAAGTAGCCGGCGAATTCTACTTCGACATGATCCGTGTGATAGAAAACGATTGATCCATTCCTAATCTGCCTGTATCTATATTTTAAATAAAAAGGTTGTGCGGGAACAAGACTGTTTCGGCACAACCTCTTTCACCAGAATTGATTAGTTTCAGGGGCTTGTTAGCAGGAATATCGCTCCTCATCACGATTCTTTCCGACAAATAAATCATTCTGCCCTTTACATTCATACCTAAAAATAGGTAGGACTTTTTTCATCTATCCGCCCAAAAGATACATTCCGAAGCAATACCCGATAAACAGGCCGACAAAGCATTGATGCCAGAGAACCTTTCATCTCTAACTCTTATGTTGATCAGCCTCTTTTGGATAGCTATCATATTTATCCCAATCATCCTAATCCGAAAGAAAGCCCTCAAAAAGGACTGGAAAAGGAAATAACGGCATTGATAAAAACAATACTACAACAAGCGGAGGATCTTATCATGTATCACCCCGTTACTCGCCATCACCTGCTCGGCAGAAGGCCAAGTGTCGCCACCGGCAAAGTCTGACAGCCTGCCACCCGCCTGCATCAGGATCAAGCCGCCTGCCGCAACATCCCACGGGCCGAGATGTCCTTCTATCCGAGCATCGAATCGCCCACAGGCGACGTAACAGAGCTCGGCCGCAGCAGATCCCAACAGCCTCGTCCCCCCGGCATAACCATACAAACGGTCCACCAGCTTTTGGGCGACCGGACGATAGTGGTCGGAATCATAGGGGAAACCAAGCGCAACAAAAGCCTTATCCAAAACAGCTACATCCGTTACCCGTATTTCTTTACCGTCCAGATAAGCCTTACTTCCTTTCCAAGCATAAAAACATTCATTGCGACAGACCTCATATACAACTCCCAACAACAGTTCTTCCCTATCCCGCAAGGCAATACTGACACTGTAAGGAGCCATATCATGGATATAGTTGGAGGTCCCGTCGAGCGGATCGATCACCCAACAATACTCCTCATCCGTCAGGCTTCCCGAACCCTCTTCGGCAATAAACCCTGCTTCGGGAAGCAATGTCGAAAGTTGTTCGACCAGACGCCGTTCGGATTCTTTATCCACATACGAGACATAATTGTGTGCACTCTTTTCCTCCACCCGCTCCCGATCGAACTTTTGCCGTTCATCACGCAGAAATGCACCGGCTTTACGGGCTATTTGCCGTACTTCTGCACAAAGGTATTCCAGGTCCGATATTCCAATCATCGTTTAATCTTTTTATGTTCAGCCTTAATATAACGGCTCCAAGCAGTTATTATTACCGTTTTATCGATATTACTTCTTTATTTTTAATTTATTCCCTATTTTTGTTAATGGAATGTCAAACAAAACAGGTCCTTTAACCGTTATGATTATAACGAAAACACACAATAAGAACAAATGAGACGTTGGATGAAGCGAATAGGGATCATATGCCTGATACCGATGGTATTGGTCATCTTGATTTCAATTCTTTTATATATACCTCCCTTCCAGAATTTCGCTGTGCGGCTAGCCACCGAATATGCCAGTGAAACAACCGGTATGAATATCAGGATCGGGCAGATACGTCTTTCCTTCCCGCTGAATCTGACGATCCGGGACGTGAAAGTCATAACTCCTCCCGACACGTTATTGTCACTCGAAAGTTTCCAAGTCAACATCCGTCCGCTGCCACTGCTGAAAAAAGAAGTCTTGGTGGATGCGATCGACCTGCGCGGCGTGAAAGCCAATACTGGCAACCTGATCGAGGGAATGGAGATCAAAGGTACTTTAGGAAAGCTCTATGCTAAAGCAGATCGTATAGACCTCGGAAAAGAGATCGCCCGGCTGAACAAAATCGACCTTTCGGACACAGCCATCACTCTCCTGATGAACGACACGACAACAAACAAGGATACGACATCGACGGCGGTCAACTGGAAATTGATGCTGGATCAAATCGACCTGGATCGGGTAGCGTTTGCCATGCAGATACCGGGCGACTCGCTGCGTCTTTCGACCTATATCGAAAAGGCTGGATTAACCGACGGGATAGTCGACCTCGGATCGGCACGCTACAGTGCATCCCAGTTTCTGCTGTCCGGCTCTTCCCTGAACTACGACGGTAGCTATAGTGACCCGGTACCGGGTTTCGATCCGGCACATATAGCCTTGAACGATGTGAATATCCGGATCGATTCGCTTTTGTACGGAGGCAGGGACATCAGTGCACGGATCAAAAAATTTTCTGCTAATGACCGCTCGGGTTTGACGCTCAGTTCACTGACCGGAGACATCAGCAGTGACAGCACGACGATACAGGTTCCGGGGCTTCTGTTGAAAACACCTTACTCAGAGATCCGCCTGCTGGCAACCGTTCCCTGGAATACGTTCGACAATACACCGAGCGGTACGCTCCATAGCCTGCTGACAGCCTCGGTAGGAAAAGAAGATGTATTTATCTTTGCCGGTCCTCTTCCCAAGGAGTTCAAACAAGCCTATCCCCAAAAAGAAATCAGCCTGACAGCCGGAATAGAAGGGAACCTGGCTGCTTTACGGCTGCGCCA
This sequence comes from Parabacteroides merdae ATCC 43184, assembly GCF_025151215.1. Lineage (NCBI taxonomy): Bacteria > Pseudomonadati > Bacteroidota > Bacteroidia > Bacteroidales > Tannerellaceae > Parabacteroides > Parabacteroides merdae. The sequence goes on along the minus strand of NZ_CP102286.1, from coordinate 3,921,025 downwards.
GCTGAAAGGCGAACTGCCTGGCATCTTCAATCTGAATATCACAGGAGAAATGAGAGCCGTGGCAGACAGTATCCGCCGTTCGGGTAAGTTTCAGCTGAATGCCCAAACCGGGAATCTTGACTTTGTGCTCAGCATGCTACCGGAATCCGAACGGTCACGCTATAACCTTCCGGTAATGAAACTGAAAGGGGAAGCGACTTTGCAAAACCAAGAGTACCGCGCCGACCTTTTGCTCACGCAAGGCGAAGGCAAGGTCGGACTGACTGCACGTTATAACCCCGTACAAGCGTCTTACTTGGCTGACCTGAAGATCGACAGCCTGAAACCAACCAATTTCTTACCCAAAGATTCCCTTTACCACCTGGCCGCCTCGTTCCGTGCTGAGGGGAAAGGGTATGATCCGTTCCACGTTTCCACTTGGGCTAAATTAGAGGGGAAGATTACGAATATCGAGTATGGGGCATACGCCGTATCCGACGTAAGGTTAGACGGTTCGCTGGAAAAGAACTTGTTGAAATTCGACCTGCTCAGCCATTATCCGCTTGCGAAGATGGATATGTCGCTCAATGCAACCCTCCACAAGAAGAAAGTGAATGCGATGCTAATCGCCGACGTGCAAAACCTGGACCTGTACGGCATGCACTTTATGAATGATTCGCTGGCGACCTCCTTCCAACTTTTCGCAGAGGCGGAAACAGACATGGGAAAAAATAACCAAGTGTACGTTACCCTCGGTAACTGGGAACTGATAAATCCGACCGGTAAGTTCCACCCGAAAACATTGACTTTACACGCTCACAGCGATAAAGACACTACCCGCGTCTCTTTCCACGCCGGAGACTTTGGAATCGTCCTGACCGGAAATGCGGATATCGAGACGATGACCGATAAGTTCACGAAAATAAACGAAGGTCTCACCCAACAGCTAGAACGCGATTCGATGATCGACATTCCATCTTTCCGTCCTCTCCTCCCGGATATGGACCTGAAAATCACAGCCGGTAAGGATAATCCGATCTACAACATCCTGCAACAATATTATATTACCTTCGACAACCTGAATATCGAAGCCAACACTTCACCGGAAAAGGGTTTCTTCCTCGATGCCGATCTCTTCAACCTGATGCAGGACACAACACGGATCGACACGATCTGCCTCATTGTCCGGCAGGATTCGCTCGGCTTGTTGTACGACACGAAAGTCATCAAGACAAAATACAGGAAACAACAACCTTTCACCGCCAGCTTGCTGGGAAAGCTCCGCAACACTTTTGTCGATGCCAAACTGAAATATACCGACGGCCAAGGTAAAACCGGTATCCGGTTAGGGGCTCGTGTCGACAAGGAAAAAGAGGGATTGCGCCTGCATCTTTTCCCGGAAGACCCGATACTGGCTTTCCGTACATTTAAATTGAATACCGATAATTATATCCTGTACCGCAACATAAAGGATATTGCCGCCGATGTCCGGCTGACCGGTGAAAACAATGCTTCGCTCTGGATTCACTCGCTTGCCGGAGAAGAAGGAATGGAAGAAATCCATGCCGAGCTAAGCCAGATAGACCTAGATGCGATCACGAAGGGATTCCCGGACCTCCCTTCCATGCGAGGAATGCTTAGCGCCGACTTGCAGTATGCCCCTTCGGACAGCAGCTTCATGGTTGTGGCGGACGCTCATATCGACAGCCTGTTCTATGAAGGGGGACGGGTAGGTGAACTGATGTTCAACACTGTTTACCTGCCACTTAGCGACAAGGAGCATCAGGTCGACATGCACCTTTTCCGCGACCGTAACGAGGTTGCGGCGATCAATGCCTATTACAAAATGGGAAAAACGGATTATCTGGACGGAAATATGAACATCACCGCCTTGCCATTGGAGATGGTAAACCCGTTCATTCCGGACAAGATGGCCAAACTGACGGGAGCCTTGCAAGGGGAACTGGCGATAACCGGGACCACCTCGGCCCCTGCCGTCAACGGGTATGTGCGAATGGACAGCTCGGCGGTATATGTCACGGCAGTCGGTTCTTCCTTCCGTTTCGACAAGCAGGATATCAAGATCAAGAATAATCTGATCAGTTTCGACAAATACAACATCTATGCATCGGGGACCAATCCGTTCGTAGTCGACGGAACGATCGACATTCACAATCTTTCCCGGATGACGGCAAACTTGAAACTGACAGCCCACGACATGCAACTGCTGAATGTGAAACGCAATAAGGAAAGCATGGTGTACGGCAAGCTGCTTGTCAACCTCAACTCGACTGTCAAGGGGCCGCTCAACGCCTTGATCATGAGAGGAGATTTACAACTGTTGGGCGGGACAAATGTCACTTACGTGATGCAGGAATCCCCGCTCACGGCTCAAGACCGCTTAGCAGACCTTGTGACCTTTACCGATTTCTCCGATACGCTGCTGACCCGCCGGCACCGGCCGGAAGCACCTCTGCCCATCGGCGGACTGGACATGTTGATGACGATCCGGATCGACCAGGCCGTCCGTCTGAACGCAGATATCACCCCCGACCAATCGAGCCGTGTGGAACTGGAGGGAGGGGGCGACTTGTCATTCCAATATACGACACAGGGTGAAATGATCCTGAACGGACGTTATACACTTTCGGGAGGCATGGTAAAATATGCCATGCCGATTATTCCGCTCAAGGAGTTCACGATACAGGACGGTAGTTACGTCCAGTGGAGCGGCAACCCGATGGACCCGATGCTGAACCTGACAGCAACCGAACGGATGCGGGCATCCGTCACACAGGACGACGGCAGCTCACGTCTGGTCACCTTCAATGTCGGTGTGGCGATCAAACAGACGTTGGAGAACCTGCAACTGCAATTTATCCTCTCCGCACCGGAAGACCAGTCCATGCAACAAGAGCTGGACAAGATGGGCGAAGGACAACGCTCGCAGATCGCCGTTACGATGCTTGTCACAGGGATGTACCTCAACATGAGCGATGTCGGCGGCGGCGGAAAGAAACCGAGCCTCGATATGGGAGCTGCCCTGAACAGCTTCCTGCAAAGCGAGATCAACAATATCGCGGGTAGCGCCTTGAAGTCCGTGGATATCACTTTGGGCATGGAGCAGTACGACCAGAACGGCACAGGATCGGGCGGGGAGCGGACAGACTTCTCCTTCCGCTTCGCCAAGCGGTTCTACAACGACCGGATCAGTATCATACTGGGCGGACGTGTTTCGACCGGACAGGATGTCAACGCCGGACAGTCGCAGCAGTTCATCGACAACGTTTCGATCGAATACCGTCTCGACGGCAGCGGAACCCGCTACATCAAGCTCTTCCACGACAAGAACTACGAGAGTCTGCTGGAAGGCGAGATCACAGAAACCGGTGCCGGTATCGTCCTGCGCAAAAAGATGCTTCACCTCCGTGAACTCTTCATCTTTAAAAAAAACAAGCCCAAACCGGTAACGGATGACAAACAAACAGAAGAGAAAAAATGAAACACATCAAATATATTGCATATATTTCGTTATTCCTGCTTGCTTCCTGCTCAACAACGAAGAATTTGCCGGAGGGGGAAGTTTTATATACGGGAATCAAGAAGATTGAAGTGACGAACGAGGACAAAAGCAAGGAAGGGGAAGAGGCGCTGACGGAAATAGAGGCCGCTCTTGCCTATCCGCCCAATAACGCCCTGCTAGGGAGTTCATCTATCCGTATCCCTTTGCCGTTCGGACTATGGATGTACAATGCATTCGTGAACAGAAAGAGAAAAGTGGGTAAATGGATATTCAATAAACTGGCATCCAAACCCGTCTTCATCAACACGGTCAATCCGGAAGTCCGGACAAAGGTAGCCTATAACCTGCTTCGCGAATATGGATACTTCAACGGAGCTACTTCCTACGAGGTGGAACCGGACCCCAAGAACCCCAAAAAGGCAAAGATCAGCTACAAGGTGGAGATGAACAATGCCTACACATACGACAGCATTGCTTACGTCCGGCTACGGCATCGCATCGACACACTCGTCCAGCGCAACATCGGCGACCGGCTTCTGCGCGACGGAGATAATTTCAATGTCGTACAACTCGAAGCCGAACGCCAACGCATATCTTCCCTACTCCGTAACAACGGGTATTACTATTTCCGTCCCGAATTTATCAGCTACCAGGCCGATACGATCATGAATCCCGGAAAGGTAGCGCTCCGTATCTCCACAAAGCCAGGGCTGCCACGCACCGTACTGCGCCCCTGGAAGATAGGCGACATATCGGTATTCCTGAACGGCTACAACAACGAGCCACCGACAGATTCCATCCGGTATAAAGATATGACCATCTTTTACGAAGGGAAGTTGCGTGTCCGTCCGAAGGTGCTGTACGACCGGCTGAAATTCCGCCCCGGCGATCTCTATTCGCAGCAACAGCAGGAAAAGACCCAGACCGGCTTCTCCCGTCTCGGCATTTTCCGTTATTCGGAAATGCAATATATCCCCAAAGATACCGCCCGCCGTTGCGATACGTTGAACTTGCAGATCAACACCGTTTACGACCTTCCTCTGGATGGAGAACTGGAACTGAACGTGACTACCAAGAGCAATGACCAGACAGGACCGGGCGCCATTTTCAGCGTTACCAAACGGAATATATTCGGAGGAGGGGAGACATTCGGCGTCAGTATGCGCGGTTCTTACGAATGGCAGACCGGCAAACGGGTTTCGGGCAACAGCTCGGCGATCAACAGCTGGGAGTTCGGTATCAGCGGTACGCTGACTTTCCCGCGGGTACTTTTCCCCAGTTTGATAAAGCATGATACGAAATACCCTTCCAGTACCTCTTTCCGTATCTATGCGGATCAGTTGAACCGTGCCAAATTCTTCAAGATGCTGGCATTCGGCGGAAGCGCCTCGTACGAGTTCCAGCCATCGGCGACCAGCCACCATTCGGTGACGCCGTTCAAGCTGACCTACTCGCTGTTGCAGCATACGACGCATGAATTCGACTCCATCGTAGATGTCAACAAGGCGTTGGGGCGAAGCCTCGAGAACCAGTTCATCCCGTCGATGGGCTATACATACACGTATGACGATTCTCCCATCACTACCAAAAAGAACCATCTCTGGTGGCAGTCTTCCATCACACAGGCGGGCCTTATTCTCGACGGTGCCTATGCCATCGCCGGTAAGAGCTTTAACAAACGGGATAAGAAACTGTTAGGGAACCGCTTCGCCCAGTTTGCCAAACTGACGAGCGAAATACGATACAACTATTATCTCGGAAAGAAGCAACACCTGGTCGGACGCCTGATGGCCGGAGTCGCATATAGCTACGGCAATTCGATCACGACACCTTACAGCGAACAATTTTATATAGGCGGTGCCAACAGTATCCGGGCTTTCACGATCCGAAGCATCGGACCGGGCAGTTATCGCCCGACCGACTCAAAATACGGCTATTTGGATCAGACCGGTGACATCAAGTTCGAAGCCAATCTGGAATACCGTTTCCCGATTTTGGGCGATCTGCACGGAGCAACTTTCCTCGATGCCGGTAATGTTTGGCTGCTACGCTACGACAAAAGCCGCCCCGGCGGACAGTTGAAATGGGGCCGTTTCCTGAAAGACCTGGCTTTAGGAACCGGTATCGGACTACGCTACGACCTGACCTTCCTCGTTATCCGCCTGGATTGGGGAATCGGCTTGCACGTACCGTACGATACGGGAAAGAAAGGCTATTACAATATTCCGGACTTCAAAGACGGCATGGGCGTCCATCTGGCAATCGGTTATCCGTTCTAAAGAAACGGTTTCGGATATGCTTGCCGCTTCAAGAACGGCTCTTGGAGTTTCAAGACAGTTTCTTCTACGAGGAACCCCAAGTCCCATTCTCAACAATAGAATCCGCTTACAAACGGGCTGTTATATAATCGATTATGTCCAAGCATAGATTGGTTGTCTGATCGTTCACATCCAGTTCGGGATTCAGCTCGACCAGATCCATCGACTTGATCAGATTGGTGAATAGTATATGTTCGACGAAATCCTTGAACTCGTCCGGCATCAACCCTTCGCACACGCGTGTCCCTGTACCGGGTGCAAAGCGGGGATCGATACTGTCCACGTCTATGCTGAAATGGACATTCCGTATCTTCCGTTCCTTTAGCTTCCGTTTGATATCTTCGGCAACAAAACCGATACCCTTCAGGTGGATCATGTCCATCGTATAAACGCTTAACTGCTCACGCTCGATCAAAGCCTGCTCCCCTTCATCCAGGCTCCGGGTCCCGACCAGGAAGACATTCTGCGGGTTCACCTTATTGCCGGGCGCATAGATATTGACTAATTCTTCGCTCCCCATCCCCATCAAGGCGCTAAGCGGCATCCCATGAATATTGCCGCTGGGAGAAGTCTCGCTCGTATTGATGTCGCCATGCGCATCCAACCAGATGATACCGAAATCATCAAAGCTCTTTCCCACCCCTGACGCACTGCCCAACCCTAACGAATGATCTCCGCCTATCACCAAAGGGAAAGCCCCTCCGCGCAACGTGTCGTAGACCAGCTCTGCCAGGTTATTATTGACTTCGACAATCGCATCCAGATATTTCAAGCTCCGCCCTCTGGCAAACTTATCCGCCTCCGAAACCAAAGGAACATACAGATTACCCAGATCGAAGGCCCGATGTCCGTTTTTACGGATAATCCTCATCAGGCCCCGTTCACGCAGATGGTTCGGAGCGCGCTCCACACCTTCGCGGTCACACCCTAAATTGAGAGGTACTCCTATCACATTTATCTTCATAGGCAATCAAAATTGAGCGAACGTATCTTTAATAATGCCAATAGCCTCCATCATCTGATCCCGGTCAATAACCAACGGGGGAGTGAAACGGATGATATGGTCGTGCGTTGGCTTGGCTATCAATCCTTTTTCTTTCAGTGCCAAACAGATATCCCAGGCCGCTTTTCCACCTCGCGGCTCAGTGACAACAGCATTCAAAAGTCCTTTTCCACGCACCTGGCGGATCATCGGATTGTCGATCTTCTCCATTTCACTGCGGAAAAGGATACCCATTTCGAAAGCATTCTCCGAAAGATGCTCGTCACGCACCACCTCAAGGGCAGCTATCGCTACACGGGCAGCCAACGGGTTACCGCCATAGGTGGAACCATGTTCACCCGGAGCGATCGTCAACATGATCTCATCGTCGGCAAAGACCGCCGAGACAGGAGTGACACCTCCGGATAAAGCCTTACCTAAAATCAGTATGTCAGGATGGACATTCTCATAATCACAGGCAAGCAGTTTACCGGTGCGTCCGATACCCGTCTGGATCTCATCGGCGATAAAGAGGACGTTATGTTGCCGGCAGAGGTCATAACACTTACGCAAATACCCCTCGTCGGGGACGACCACGCCAGCCTCCCCTTGTATAGGTTCCAGCAAGAAACCGACTACGTCCGGATCGTTCAATGCCTCTTCCAATTCGGCCACATTATTATATTGCACTTTGATAAAACCAGGCGTATAAGGCCCGAAGTCCGCATACGAACTGGGATCGGTACTCATAGAAATGATCGTGATCGTCCGTCCGTGAAAGTTCTCGCTGCAGACGACGACCTTCGCATGTTCAGGGGTTATCCCCTTCACCCGGTATCCCCAGCGCCGCGCCAGCTTCAGAGCCGTTTCGACCGCCTCGGCTCCGGTGTTCATCGGCAACAGTTTGTCATACCCGAAGAACTTGCAGGCAAACTCCATGTACTCTCCTAAAATATCGGCATGGAAAGCACGCGACACTAGTGTCAACTGCTGTGCCTGGTCGGTAAGTGCCTTAATGATCTTCGGATGACAATGCCCTTGGCTCAGGGCGGAATAGCCGGACAGGAAATCAAAATATCGTTTTCCTTCCACGTCCCAAACATAAACACCTTCTCCCTTCTGGAGAACGACAGGCAGGGGATGATAGTTGTGCGCACCAAACTTCCCCTCACGGGTGATGTAATCTTCCGGTCTCATCTTCATTCAGATTTAAAATTAGCAGACTGTAAGCGTTTCTTACGTCCTTGTCTCAAAGATAAGAAATAAGGCTAACATTATGTCACCCAAAAGAGTATGTTAAGAAACATACGCCAGTGTCATTCCTTTCTGTCGGCATCGGACAGATGAATGCCGGTAGTAAAAGGAGTTTCACCGCTTACGTCTGCCTCCATCAGGGATAAAGTCGGGCCCCGGAAGGTTCTATTTAAGTGACAATCGCCATGCTACTATTGTCAAACTGCCTGCTCATAGACCTTTTGCCTTTAGTCGAAAACCTTTTCGCCCTTGGTCAAAAGCCTTTTCGACACGGGTCAAAAACCTTTTCGACTAAGGGCGAAAAGTAAAGGAGTGGTAGTAATGCTGTTAATACCTGTGTATTTGTTGATTAATTAATAATACAATATACATATTTGTAGATCACGTAACAAATAAAAAAACAGTAACTATGAAAAAGGAAAAATAAGTGCCCGGAGCTAATTCCCATCAATAAAAGCGGGCCATCCAAAGTTGTTGGACAGCCCGCATTACATCTGGCGTGTGATAATATATTTGATCTTGAGAATTAAAAGGGTTTGATAAAATTATTACTTTACTACTCTTTACTATTTATTAGTCTTTAATGCTACCGGTTTAAATAAAAAGACAAAAAGGATCAACAAGACGAACGAGAACAGGGTCGAGATGGCAAAGACGACAGGCCAATCACATTTATCCCCGTCACGGAAAAGGCCGATCAGCCAGCCATTCCAAAGCGTCCCGATCAGGAAGCCGATGCCCCACACCAGGAAGAAGAGCAAACCCTGTGCCTGTGCTTTCATTTCTTTTGGAGCCACATTGTCCGTATAGACCTGGCCACCGACAAAGAAGAGGCCGAAGATCAACCCGTGTACGATAATCCCGATATAATAGAACCATTGCAGACCGGTCTCCGCACCGATATAGAACGAAGCATACCGGACCACGAGAGCGATCATACCGAAGATCAAGGTATTCTTAATCCCCGACTTTATCAGTATAGAAGTGGTGATGACCAGGAAAAACATTTCGGCCAACTGCCCGAGGTTCAGCGTCACCGTTATATTCTGCACATGCTCGTCGGCGAGAATCATCGAACCATATACATGGTACAAGTTGAACGGGATGATAGCCAAGAACGTCAGAATCATAAAAACCCGGTAATTCTTATCCTTCATCAGGGAGAAAGCGCTGAAGCCGGTTATATCCATCACCGAGATACCGGCACTCTTATCGACCGAAGGCGGGGTGTGCGGCAGTCGCAAGTTCAGAAGCGCAGCCACGAAACAGACAGCGGCGCCACAATACATCGGCAGGTTCGTATCATCGAAAGCGGATAAATGCATCACATGAAGGGCGATCACGCTGAAGATACCGGAAGCTACCCATCCTACCGAACCGAACATACGGATACGCGGAAACTGTTCCGAAGGCGTATGGCTCATGGCGATCGTACTGGTCAGGCTCTGTGTCGGCATATGGCAAAGCATGGCCAGCACGACACATGCCATAAGAGGAACAAATGATGTCTGCTGGGCAGCCAGAAGCAAAAAGGCACCTGTCAGTATATTCAATACAGCCAAGATCTTCTCTGCGGCAAAATAACGGTCGGCTATCGCGCCGATAAAAGAGGATGCCATCGCACCGATAGCCATCGCACTTAATACCAACGAGACTTGATACACTTCCAATTTAAGCGTATGGGAAAGATAAGCGGCTAAAGGAACCCACCAGACTGCACTCAGCATATACTGCATAAACATCATTGTGCAGAGTTGAACCTTCGTTCCGATTCCTTGTTTTGTAGTAAGAGTATTCATATTATTAGAATAAAAGGTTTTTATTACCTGTGTTTCACATGGTACAAATGTATCGATTCCTCCACGGCCGGTTTGTTTGACCTTGTTGCAATCTTTTCCGTATTCATCTCATTCTCTGCCGTTATCACCCTTATTGAGATGATTTATGAAATCCGTGACACAATAAAAGGAAATCCATAATACATTTTTCAGTATCTTTCGCCCATAATAGCAAAGTCATATATGAAACATCTGAAGTTAATCTTATCCATCCTATTCATATTTTGTCTCACCCGGACATATGCAGACGACAGTAACTATCTTTTCCGCCATTATCAGGTCGAAAACGGACTCAGCGACAATATGGCCACTTGTTGCGTGCAGGACAGGAAAGGATATATCTGGATCGGGACACGCGACGGTCTGAACCGCTTCGACGGATATACGTTCAAAGTATTCCGTAACGACCCCGACGAAACCGAGACATTGGGAAGCAACTGGATCACATGCCTGGGGTGCGACATGAACGGCGACTTGTGGGTAGGGACGCTTTCGGGATTATATCAGTATGACGATGAAAAGGAATCGTTCCGGCACATTCCTTTCACAGCAGACAAAGGGATCGACATCTTCCAGTTCGACAAAGACAATAAACTATGGATACTGATGGACGGTAACCTGATCCGGTTCAATACGGAGGACAGCCAGTTCCGTATCTTCGCTCCGGAAGACAACCAAAGCTACACCTCTTTTTGCATTACCCGCGAAAACAGTATCTGGATCGGGAGTTCGGACGGGTTGATTTCATTGCTGAATCCGGAAGACGAGACGATGGAGTCCTATAATGTATTCGCCCACTCATCCCCGAACACGCCACGGAAACTTTCCATGTTATATCCCTCTCCTACGACTGATCGCATTTACATCGCTTTCGAGCATGACGACGTGAAGATATTCGATCCGGCCACACGCGACTACCAGGATCTGAACATTCAAAAGATCAACCAGCTTACGATCCTGATCAACAGCTTCCTCGAAAAAGACAAGGACGAATTGTGGATCGGGACAGACTCCGGATTGTTTATCTATAAGGTCAACACCGGCGAGTGTACCCGTATCCGTCAGGACCCATTGGACCCATACGCCTTATCGAGCCATTTCATCTCTGCATTCTGCCGAGACAGGGAGAACGGCATCTGGATTTGTTTCCACCAAAACGGCCTCAACTACTATTCCCCTTTCCGCCCTTTCCATGTGCATTATCCCTGGGACGGGCAATATTCGATGAAAGGAGAAGTAATCCGCGATATCTGTACCGATATATACGGTAATATATGGGTCGGGACGGAAGATGCGGGCATCAACTGCTTGGAAAAGAAAACCGGGACATTCACCAACTACCAGCCGGTTCCGGGGGGAAACGGCTTGTCGCACACCAATATCCGAGGCTTGGCTGCATCAGGCGACCGGCTCTGGATCGGACACGTTATCCACGGCATCGACTTGATGGATATCAAGACGAGAAAGGTCATCAAGCATTACAACCTGCTGAAAGACTCGCTGACGGTAAAGAACAGCACCGTCCGCTGCATCAAAGTATTGCAGGAGGGACAAGTCTATGTCGGGACCGATGACGGTATCTATAAATATGACTTCCTGAACGACCGTTTCCTGTATGCCCCGCAATTTCCTCCTTTCGCAGTAAACTGCATTTACGAAGATCGCTTAGGAAGAATCTGGACCGGCATGTTCAACCGCAGTTTCTATTATAATCCGATCAGCAATACCGGCATGTATCTGCCGTACGACAAATTGAACACCCAGCGCCACAATTTCGTTAACGACGCCTGCGAGGACAAAGACGGCAATATGTGGTTTGCTACCGTAGAAGGGGTTATCAAATACGACTTCCAAACCGGCGAATCCCTACATTACACCGTCAAAAACGGTATGCCGAGCAATGTTGCTTTCCGCATCCTACCTGACGAAAACGAAACCTTATGGATCAGTACGGCCAACGGACTGGTCAGCCTGGAAACAGGAACCGGTAAGATCACGACCTACACGGAATCCCACGGACTCATCACTCGCCAATTCAACGATAACTCCGCCTTCAAAGACAACGAAGGGACTTTCTATTTCGGTTCGGTCAAAGGCTTTATCCATTTCAAGCCATCCGAAGTAATCCCGGCAGCCGAGAAGATGAACGTCCATTTGGGAAGCCTCGAAATCCAGAATGAAGCCGGAGAGAAACGCATCATCAACTCTTCCGCCGAATCAGAGGCTAAGAAGATCACGCTGACCTACAAGCAATCCACATTCAGCATCAACTTCTCCGCACTCAACTTCATCGCCCCTAAATCCATCCAGTATGCATACAGGATGGGAAATATGGACAAGGAATGGATTCCGATCGGAGAACGCAACACGGTCTATTTCGCTGAATTACATCCGGGCGACTACACCTTCGAGGTACGGGCTGCCAACCTGTCGAACAACTGGAGCGACACTCCGACACGACTGAATATTACCGTTTTGCCCCCTTGGTGGGCATCGACTCCGGCATATGCTTCTTATATTGTCGTCACTCTCGCCATCATCGTCGGCTTCTTCTGGTCTTGGCGCCGGAAAACCAAACGGGCAATGGCCTACAACATGCAGTTGTTCGAAGATCAGAAAGAGAAGGAACTGTATCAGGCCAAGATCGATTTCTTCATCAATATCGCTCATGAGATCCGTACGCCGCTCACCCTGATCAAGAACCCGCTCGAACGTCTCCTGAAATCCGACAAGATCGGGGAAAAAGAGAATAAGTCGCTTACGTTGATGGATAAAAATGTATCCCGCCTCCTGTCATTGGTCAACCAATTGTTGGACTTCCGCAAAACAGAGATAGAAGGATACCGCCTCAGTTTCGTCCGAACGGAGATCGTCTCGCTCCTAAACGATACAGCCAAGCGGTTCCAAGAATCGGCAACGGCACACAACCTGTTGCTGAACCTCGACTTGTCTTTGCCGGAATTGTACGTGTTCGTGGATAAAGAAGCGATCACAAAGATATTCAGCAACCTGTTTACAAACGCAATCAAATATGCATCCGGCAGCATCATTATACGCCTGCAACTTTCTCCCGATTATGAGACATTCACGATAGACTTTATCAACGATGGCACTCCTATCCCTGCAGAATTAAAGGAAAAAATATTCGAACCTTTCTTCCGGGTGAAAGAAGGCGCTACGGATAAACCGGGGACAGGGCTTGGATTGCCCTTGGCACGTTCATTGGCAGAGATGCACCACGGTAGCTTGCAGTTGGAGACTTTTGCCGACAGCCCATTCATGACGATGTTCCGCCTGACCTTGCCCGTCAAGCTGCCCGAATCCATCAAGCAGACAGAAGAAGAGGCTATAACGCAAACCGTACCTCAAAAAATAGAATTCGTCCACGACGAATCGCGCCCGACGATCCTGATCGTCGAAGACAATAAAGAAATGGCCGTTTTCATCGCCGATGAAGTCAACCAGTTATATAATGTAGAGATAGCCGGAAACGGAGCCGAAGCAATCACGTTATTAAAGAAACACAGCATTCAACTGATCATCAGCGACGTGATGATGCCTGTCATGGATGGCTTCGCCCTTTTGAAAGAGGTAAAGACGGAGATCGAATTCAGCCATATCCCGGTCATCCTGCTGACAGCCAAAAACACCATACAGTCACGCCTGGAAGGTCTGGAATTAGGAGCCGACGCTTACCTGGACAAACCCTTCTCCACCAACCTGCTGATGGCGCAGATTTCCAATCTGATCTCCAACCGCGACAATATACGCAAATTCTATTTCAACTCTCCTATAGCGAATATGAAATCGATGGCCTATACCAAAGCGGACGAAAGTTTTCTGGAAAAGCTGAACGAGATCATCAACGAGCATATCGGCAATCCAGCCTTAGATGTAAATATGATCGCAGACCTGATGCACCTGAGCCGCCCGACCTTGTACCGGAAAATCCGTGCCATCTCCGACCTGACTCCTAACGAGTTAATCAAGATAAGCCGTCTGAAAAAGGCTGCCGAGCTGTTGATACAGGGGAATATGAAGATCTATGAGATTTCGGAAGCTACAGGCTTCAGCTCCCAGTCTTATTTCTGGTCCGCCTTTATCAAGCAATTCGGTATGAGCCCGTCGAATTATGCGAAAGAGAATAAATAGAAAAAGGTGTGCCTAAACAAAATCCAACTTACTAACAGAAATAATTCAGGCCCGAATCACACGATGTGAAATCCGGGCCTGAAAGATCGTGATGAAACACGTTTGACCTTATTCCTGATTAGCAAAAAAATTCTTCAATGGATTCGTATACATTTCCAAGATTTTCGTACGCAAAAATGCTTCATCCTTGTTCGGTAATACAATCTTATCCAACTGACCTTGCAGATAATCTTCAAACTGCTTTTTATCTTTCAATCCATAGTGTTCGCTGAAACGGCGTGTGCCTGTCAGCATATCATAGGCAACATAGTTGCAAGGATAAAAACGATAGTGCTTGTAAATCTCCTTATCGATAATGGAGGCGATAGCGGCGATCAACTCATTCTTTTCCATATTCGGATCCAATTGCGCCAACTGATCGTTAATCGGCGACGTCAAGGTGAAATGAACACGTCCCTTGTTATTCAGGATACCGGTTTCCATGCTCAACAGGTCGTCACGCTGGCTCTTCACAAAGTCCGGATCATCGCGTTTCTGCTGAAACTCCTTTGCTTTCAGGAAATCGCACGGATCGAACTCGTACGAGATTGCAACCGGAAAAATATTCAATTCCATCAGGTTTGACAGGATATCCTTGTCACCACTCATGTTCAGCATCTTCAAGATACTGCCCTGGGTACGGTCATCCGAATCCTTGGCACGACCTTCACGTTGCGCGATCCAGATGGATTCTTTCGTCTCCGTGATCGTACGACGGATATAAGCGGAAAGGACTTTACTCACTTCCAACATCTGGCGCACCGGGACATTGCGTTTCACGATGAAGCTATTGTTCAAACGAACCAGCGTTTCGATCCACGGACGGATCAACAAGTTATTACCAATAGCAACCTGTGTCATTCCATACCCTACATCATACAGCATGACGTTCAAAAAAGAGGCATCCAATACAATATCGCGGTGATTAGAAATAAAGGTACAAGGCTTTTTGTCCTTCGGCAAACGGCTACGACCGGAAATCGTCAGTGAGAAAGTGGTTTTATTTGCCACCATCATTACCGCTTCATATGCCAACTTCGCTTTGAAATCCTCCTTTGTCTTGAAGGAACGCATGGTTTCTGAAAACTCTTTCCAATTCACATCCGGATTTATATACCGAAAGGCCCGCTCAAAATCTTCGTTGGCTATCAGCGATTCGATCGCGTCTTTCACCTCGTCGTTATTCAGCGGACGGATATCGTCAAAATCATTAATAGGAACTTCCATATTTTTATAATTGACAATGGACAATGGACAACTGACAATCGACAATTCGTTTCTCATATAATTGGCAATTGGCAATTGTTCATTGTCAATTAGTTAAACTCGTTTTCTATAATATCTGTCATCACATCTTTCATCTCCAGACCGGCAGCCCGTACCTGCTGTGGGATAAAACTGGTTGCCGTCATACCGGGAGTCGTATTGACTTCGAGCAATTTTGGTTCACCGTCCGCCGGAATGATATAATCCACACGGATCAGACCTTTCGCCCCCAATATGTCGTAAATCCTCGATGTCTCGCGTTGTACTTTTTCTGTTTGTTCTGCAGAAATACGGGCCGGCGTTATTTCCTGTACCTGTCCGTTATACTTGGCGTCAAAATCGAAGAACTCGTTATCCGTTACGACTTCGGTGAGCGGGAACACCACCTCCTTATCGGCTGTCTTATAGCAACCGCATGTAACCTCGGTCCCGTCGATAAAACTTTCGATGACCACTTCCCGACCTTCACTGAAAGCCTTGTCAATCGCCGGCTGGATAGCCGAGGCTTCTTTCACTTTCGTCACTCCGAAACTACTGCCGCCGTCGTTCGGCTTCACAAAGACCGGAAGCCCCAAACGACTGACCACTTCTTCGTCTGTCACAGTCTGTCCTTTAAACAAATGTATAGAATGGGCAATATCGACACCGAATCCCTTCAGATAATGATTGCAGGCAAACTTGTTGAATGTAAGTGCGCTTACAAACATACCACAAGAAGAATACGGCATTCCGATCATATCGAAATATCCTTGCAGACGTCCGTCTTCTCCCGGAGTTCCATGGATCGTAATATAGGCGAAATCAAAATGTCTGATCTCGCCGTTCTCACGGAAACTAAAATCATTCTTGTCTATTGGTGTGTGTTCCCCGCCGGGAAGTTTTACCGCCCATTCGTCTCTTTTTACGATGGCAATATATACATTATATTTGTCTTTATCAAGAAAAGAGAAGATTCCTTCCGCACTTTTTAATGAAATAACGATTTCGGAGGAATCGCCTCCGGCTACAATAGCAATGTTCCTTTTCATCATCTATAATTCTTTAGTATTTGCATATACGCGCCATTTATCGATCAACGCAGTCATGTCGGCAGGTATTTCGGAATCAAAAAACATTTCCTCGCCTGTAGTCGGATGAACAAAACCCAGCGTCTTGGCATGGAGTGCCTGCCGCGGGCAAATGGCGAAACAGTTATCGACAAACTGTTTATATTTAGAAGAGGTTGTTCCTTTCAGGATCTCGTTTCCGCCATAACGTTCGTCGTTGAATAGCGTATGCCCGATATATTTCATGTGGACACGTATCTGATGCGTACGTCCGGTTTCGAGACGGCATTTCACCAGCGTGACGTAGCCTAGACGTTCCAAAACAGAATAGTGGGTGACCGCCGTCTTTCCCTGGTCGCCTTCTGGGAAAACCGTCATCTGCATACGGTCACGCGGGTTACGGCCTATATTGCCTTCTATCCGTCCTTCGTCTTCACGCACGATCCCCCACACCAAGGCCCGATATTCCCGCTTGGTTGTCTTATGGAAGAATTGCATACTGAGGTGTGCTTTCGCTTCCGGCTTTTTGGCGACAACCAGCAGGCCGGATGTATCTTTATCGATACGATGGACGAGTCCCAGGGCAGGATCATTGGGATCGTAGGTAGGATCGTCTTTCAAATACCAGGCAAGGGCATTCACCAGCGTTCCGGTATAGTTTCCGTGTCCGGGATGTACGACCAACCCTGCCGGTTTGTCGACCACCAGCAGATCGTCATCTTCGTACACGATCTTTATAGGGATATTTTCAGGGAGAATCTCGAAAGTCCGCGGAGGTCGTGTCATCATAATTGTCACAACATCCTCCGGTTTCACCCGGTAATTGCTTTTCACCGGTTTGCCGTTTGCCATGATACAACCGGCATCGGCAGCCGACTGTATCCTGTTACGCGTAGCACCGAACATCCGGTCTACCAGGAATTTATCCACACGCAACAACGACTGCCCGCGATCGGCCACGAAGCGGAAGTGTTCATACAGTTGAGGAGCCTTATCTTCACCCTCTTCCGGTTGTAACAGGTCGTCTACCTGTTCATCATCCATTTCGTCTAAAAACTCATCCATAGTTAAAACCAGTTTTCTTCTTCACTATCCAACGATTCGACCGGCACGCTGTCATCCGGTAGTCCGAGCGAGTCGACCGGCATCTCAGCATCCCCACTACTGACCTTCAACACCAACGGAGCGGTCAGCGGTACATGCTCGCCTTTCTGCAAAACACGCCCGTGCAGCTCGACACCAAGAGCTAAGTCTTTAAAATCACCGGGGACATATTCGATCTCGATCTTTTCAAACCCGCGGGCACGAAGAATGGCGTAAGCCTGCCGGAACGAAAGGTCTTCCACTTCCGGGATTGTCGCCATCTGCGAAGTGAGCGCATTTACGGTAACAAACACGATACGTCCTTCCTTCACCTTCGAACCGGCCATCGGGACCAGCTCGACAATCGCACCGGGCTTCACGTCTTTTGAAAAGACGGAATCGATCACGTTATAGCGCAGATTACTATTCTTGAAAAATTCGGCGGCCTCTTCCATTCCCAATCCTTTAACATCCGGCACTACCACAGCCTCATTATGCCGGGTGTACGAGTCGAGCCACTTCAATGTTCCGAACACCAGAGCACATGCCACGACCACAGCCAGCAACAGATTTAAGACGTACGGATTTTTTATCAGTTTAACCAAAAAGTCTTTCATTTCTATCTTGTATTTGTCGGCGGATCAAAAGTAGAAAACAAAGCCGTTAAAACAAAGAAAGTAAAGGCTTTTTAGTAAAAACCTCTACTTTCTTTATGAAAAATCTTCAAACGGAAAGAATTATCCGTTGTATTCGTCAGAAACTGTTAATTTAGCTCTTCCTTTAGCACGACGAGAAGCTAATACTCTGCGGCCATTAGCTGTAGCCATTCTTGAACGGAAGCCGTGCTTGTTCTTTCTTTTCCGGTTGGAAGGTTGAAATGTTCTTTTCATCTTTCTGTATATTATTTATTATTATCTTATTCTCATACCAATTTGGGCTGCAAAGATAGAGGCTTTTTTTTAATAAACAAAGAGTTGCAAGAAAAACTTTATCTATACAGAGTCTCTTTTAATCACAAATAGAATATTCAATCAAAGTCACCCTTGTCTATTATCTTTTTTACTTCTTCCCTCATTTCCCGGATTGCCGTACTTTCCACCTTCGGTTCTTTGGACAGCACGACACTGGCGGCAGCCCGCAATTTATCCACCTGGTAGAACTCCGGCTCTGCATATAGCTTGGCTAACAAATAATATGGATACAATCTCTCCGGCAGTATCCCGATAGCCTGAAGCAATTCTTCTTCCGCCTCCCGGTAATCTCCGAGCGTCTGCCGGTTTTTGGCGATCATGTACCGGATCATCGGGTCTCCGCTCAGCCGCTTCGCCCGTTCCAGCACCCGTATCGCTTCGGCGTGTTGTCCCGTCTTGCTGAGGCATTGCGCCTCTTCAAACAAAAATTCCGGTTTATGCTTCAACTTGTCATGCAGCTCGTGATAATCTTCCGCAACCGATTCATACGCCTTGTTGTTGTAGATCATCTGCATCCGTCCCCATCGTTTATATGCCTCATATTGCCCTTTCTGCAAGATGAACAGACAGACGGAGGCAAGCGACAACAGACTTATCATCGTAATATGGCACACCGGTGATACGGATAGGGCAGATGATCTTGTCCGCGTCCCATCTTCCGTCACGCATATCGCCCCCAAAAACACCAACGCCACCCAAAACGACGGCAACTGCAACGGATAGGACGACACCGCGAACACCGCTAACGCCAACACGCCACCGGCCGTTCCCTGCTGCCTGTTCCGGATTCCATAGTACGCCATGCTCCCCAGCCATGCCACGAACACGATCAACCCTCCGACCCCCTGTTCCAGCCCGATCTGCAGGTATTCGTTGAACGCATATTCGGGACATCCCGCCACCCGTTTCTCCCGGTCTGTTGCGTTCCCTGTTGCGAAATACCCGCCTTGCGCCTCCGCGTATGCCGCCGGGAATCCGCCTAACCCCGTTCCTGCAAGCGGCTGTCCGGCAATCGCTTTCACCGTCACTTTCCACATCAGCAATCGCCCGTCCGCCGAATCTTGTTTCATCCCGTAAACCCCGGCAATGGTACATCCCACCAATATCGCCACAATTGCAATAAAAGGAATTGTAGCATTCTTATACCTTCGACATACAGCTTTCGTCTTCTCCCATCCGATCCGTTCCGTCCAGTACACCCATCCGCAAGCCACGACCGCCGCCATCCACGCCGACCGACTCATTCCGGCAGGCAGGACAATCAGGATAGCTCCGGCGCATACCCAACCGAAATAATGCATCCCCTTTTGAAACCGCAACGCCGTCCACAGGCAAACCGGCAGCACGACCGCTAAGTACCCGCAGTAAGGCCCCGGATTAAAGAAAGAACCCGTCAGCCGGAAAAGCGAATGGTTGGAATAGGCATAGCCATGCAATTGCTGCATTCCCCAGACGGCTTCGACCAGTCCGGTGAGCATCAGCACAAATAAGAAAAAGAACTTCAGGCAAGGAGCCTCTGTAAGAAAATAGCGCAACAGAAACCACAACACGACCAACTGCCCGCCGAAAAGCAGTTTTTCGGGTTCGGGATCGAGCTGCCAGTCGTATGTCGCGAGCGTGATCCCGGCAAAGAGGAGCAACAATCCGTCCGGCAATGCAAACGGGATGCTTTTCCTCCCGCCAGGCCATGCCGTCACAACCGTCCCGATCGCCATCAGCGCCATCGACAGGTGGAACCAGAAGACTTTCCCCGTCACAATGCCGTTCGCCAATGCGCTGTCGCCGACGAACGGCGTGGCGATCAGCATCGCCCCGAAAACGGATGCCAGTGCAGTCCGGATTCCATGCCTATGCAATTTGAGTTCCATGCCGGTGTATTTTATTTCCATGCTTATCCGTTTTTTATTCGATTTTCTTCATGAACCGATCCCAGCGGAACTGCCCGGTGTACGGATCGACCGATTTCCAGACAAATGCCGCCTTGCCGACGATATATTCTTCCGGCAACAAGCCCCAATAGCGCGAGTCCTGCGAGTTCAGGCCTTTGTCACCCGCCATGAAATAATAGTTTTTCAAGAAGCGGTATTCCCGTATCGGTTCGCCGTTCAGGAAAACGGTTGAATCATTATAGTTGATTTCCGCTTTTTGTTCCCATGCGATCAGCTTGCGGTATAACAGATAATTTTCCCGGTTCATTTCGACCTTGTCACCGGCTTTCGGGACATAGAGCGGTCCGAAATTCCGGATGTTCCAACTGATGACGGAGTCGAACGGGAATGCCTTATAGACACCGTCCGGAAACTCTCCCGGCAACGTCCGCCCGATGCGTTCCTGCGAATCCATGTTCCCGAGCGGTTCGTTCGTGCCGTTTATCCGGAACCTTCCGTTCCGGATGGAAAGCGTGTCGCCCGGCAATCCGATACACCGTTTGATGTAGTATTTCAGGATATGCATCTCGATCTTGTCCCAGCCGTTGGGATGCGGGAAGTTGAAGACCAGCACGTCGCCCCGCTTTGTTTTCCGAAATCCCGGTGTGCGGTGTATCTCGGTCTGTTCCAGCCGCAGCGTCGCGTTGAGGTCGAACAGCCGTGCGCCGAGCGTCGGTTTCCAGACCGCCACGAAATCCCCTTCGACCAGTTCCGGCTCCATCGAGTCGCTGGGGATGCGGAAGGAGGCGAGGAGGAAGACTTGAGAGAAGAGCCAAAAGGCGATCAGAACCACCAAAGCGAGAAATAGATTCAATAATATGTTAATCCATCGTTTCACAATCTATCTTTTAGATTAAAAAATATATCATTTTATATTCAGGTTGCTACAATCAATACCAGTCAATTTTATTATCTTCATCACAAACGAATATTCTTTGTTGCTTTCCCTGCGAGCATTTAATGGCCAAAAGGGCTTTTTGAGGCACATTTTCAAATTCGATAAAAACATCATTCGCTATTTTGGTATTGATAAGTTGCCAATTATTATTATCCCAATAATATAAAGAATACTCCAATCCTGGCTGAATAGAATTTCCATCACAACGACGAATATACGAAATTTTGGATATATTTACTGGCCGGCAAAAATCAAAACCGACCCAATCTTCTCCTTTGGCACTGAAATTTGTCAATTGATCACCATCTGCTATATTAGCTGCGTTGTTGCTTTTATCAAAAATCGAATTTGTACATTTGATAATGTTGCCTTGAATGATCGAATCATGTTCATCATAGAAATAAATTTCAGCCATGTCACACTGACTTGTATCAGAAGATGTAAAACGCCAATATCGATATTCGGCATTTTTATCAAGAAACACTGTGCCATTTGTTAAATTCCCTTGAGGTAATTCCGCTATTTTCTTTGTATGATCAAATTCCCTGTTTTCAGAAGTTTCGATAATACCTCCTGTTATTTTTTTTCTAATAGAAAATACATTGTCTCCCAAAGGATATTTTCGATTCAATCTGATCGTACGAAAAGCTGAAGTGTCTGGTTCTATAAATTGGATATGCTTCGAAGCAGAAGCCAAAAACGGTTTGCTGATCGGAATAGCATTGCCATTAGAGTCATACGCCAAGGCGATATAACAGGTATTCAGTCCCATTCTTTCGAAAACCACATGACTACCAGCTATTTTCCCCCAATAGACAGGAGTCCAATTATTTCCATCATAGATGGCTATAAATGGAGATTGTCCACTCTTCAATGATTCCTGCAACGAAATACGTATGTCAATCGTAGGCATATATTCAGCGGTAACATCTTGTATAAACATATTCCTGAGTTTGGGTGGGATATATTTCTCAGTTGCGATTTTCAGATACTCTTCATTGGGTTTGTACACATTGCGGAAAATCTTAGGGACTTTCAAATATGGATAATGAACTGTGCCCGGATCTGTCGTATGGGGCGCAAACTCCAAGTTTCCAAAACGCGTTGTATAAACTGTATTCCAAGAATGTCCATTATTACCTGTAGACCAATTGGGCGTAAAATCATAAGCGACAGGAATTCCTTTACTACGCATGATTAAGACAGCCCCTAAACAATACGTGGCACAATTAGAAAAAGGAAGTTTCAGTATGATATCAGGATCATAAATCGGAAGTGTCTTTAATAATCCAAAACTTTGAGGTGTGTTTTTCATTTGGTTATTCACTTCTGTTGCTGCAAAAATTGGATTTCGTTTATACTCGTCACACAAATATGCCAGATCAATATCTCCTTTACAAATATCGTAATAGGCATTCCTCCATTCGGTAAGCGGCTGCCCTTCAAAACATTTATAAGGTAATAGATATTCACAAAATTGTTCGAAATCCAGATGTTCGGCCCATTCGCATTCTCTCCATTGTTTGAAAGCTTCATCGATTGACTGAATAAGAAACTCCGAAGTGATAACCTCTATATCCCGTTTCTGTTTATATTTACTTTCAAATCTAAGACGAAGCGATTCGATATGTTTTTCTTGTTCAAGTTTGTCTTCTGATAAAGCAACGACAGAATCAATGGCGTGATAATAGTCCTCAATGCCTTTATCATAAGAAGTATGGTAAGGCATGTATCGAATCAGGTATTGGGCTGCTTCCAGTTTCTGCCGATCATCCAGTTTTGCGTAGTGCGACAAAACCGCTTCAAGCTCCCCTCTGTTTTCTCCGGCTTCCCGCAGAGCGTATTCCACATCGGTTATTTGTAAGCCGCAAGCAAAAAGCATCAAGTAGAAAGGCAACGAAAAAAACAGATATTTTGTAGTTGTTTTATATTGCAATCTCATATTCATTGTTTTAGGGGAGAAACTATATTTCAATCATTCTTTATCATGACAGGATGAAAGATATGCACTTCTAAATCTTCGGAAATCTCTTGATCTGTAATTTTATCTACAAAAAAAAGGATTCCATCATGAAGCTGACACCAGCCTGTATAAGGATTGAATGTGTTTATGGGCAGTTTGATTTCTTTTATTTTATTAAGCTCATTATCAAACAGACATAAATAAAAATCCCGTTCTCTGGATAATAATTCCAGGTTTTCGTTTTTACCGAAATCAATGGCATCCACATGCAAACGGGCATACATATCACATGTCGGAAGATACATGATATCAAAAAAATGAGGATTTTCAAATCCGTGTCTTTGCCATTCTGTATAATCTGTTTTGGATTTACACTTTTGAGCTTTATTGGAAGTGTAATCGCTATCAGCTTTGTACATTTTTCCAGATCCTGTGTTCAAATCGATCTTGTAGAGATGTGATTCTATCGGATAATTATATAAAATGTAATCATCCCGAAAGTTGACATTCGGTTCACTCATGTTCGCATACCCTTTGCTTATGTCTGGTTCCGCAATAGATGGAGATAAATTGAAAGTTTTTACCTTTTGGTTTTCTTCGAGGAAAATTTCTTTTACTTTGAATCGGGGTGGCGAAACAGACCTATCTTTTACCGTGCATAGCAGCGACTGGTGCAGGGCATTGTAATACAAACGAATTGTAGACATAGCATGATTCGTATTTATGATCAATTCCTCGTCTTCTTGCAAAGAATTACGGATTTGAATACGTTTCAACACATTCCCTTTCGGATCAATCAGGAATACGGATTCCGATTCATCAGCAACCCAAATGGAGTCTTTTTGATATGCAAAAATTCCAGTTAAACGAGTTATGGCGTTAGGACCACTTGTTTGTAACGGAATTTGAATGATTTTTTTCTCCAGAAGATCGATACAATCCAAAGCATGTTCCTTATGGTTATATCCAATCAATATATGTTTAGCACCTACTTGTACCGAAGAAGACAAATAATAGGACTTTAGTTGTAATACGTCAGAAGGAGGGAAAAAAAGTTCCTCCTTCTGTATTTCAACTAAGTCATTATCAACGGTCTTTATATTTTCTCTTCTCTGAGAGCAAGATATACTAATGCAAATTATGCATAAATAATGAAATAGTAATTTGTACATGGTTATCTACAATACGTTGGACCATAACATTCAGGACGTTCACTGTCTTTAAAACGGCATTCATTTCCGGAACTTGATGGACATGGAAACAAATGATAGTTTGATTTATTCTCATCCCAAGCTAAAGCCTCGACATTTTCCAATGCCAAGTCAGAGAGTTGAACCTCATTTTTGTTTTGCTGGTAGTTCCAGCCTGCTACTGCGGCGATCGCTGCAAAAGCGATTACGCCAAAAAATTTCTTTCCCATTTTTGTTTTATTTTAGGGATTTATAAACTTATGGTGATTGGTTCTACTGTTTGAAATCGAAGATCAAAAGCAATGGATTATCATCTTCCTTTGTTGTATTGATTATACTTCCGAATGGCTCAGACGGTGTGTATGTATTTCGCCATTCAACTACAGAATAGGCTTCCAATGGAACAACGATAGAACCATCCTTATTTGCATGATAAATAAATTGAGATATAGGGATCGTCAAACCCTTGAAATAAACATCATCTTTAATTGTACCGAAAGTATTCGATGATTTATTTTTATGGTCGAATAATGTCAATTTTTTATTTTTCTGATAGAAACTACCGAACATCGTGAATCGCTTATCCCTTATAAAACTATAAATACCATAGGCATAAGATCTTTTATTCAAATTGTCGAAAAAATCTTTAACGTTTTCATATTTCTTATCACTGAAAAAAGATGTAGGTATATTTTTCCCTTTAAAGTCGATATGGAGGAACGGATTCATATTTCCGCCTTCAACAGACTTGTAAATAGTATCATTGATCGGTTGAAAAAAATAAATAGAATCATGATCTTGATAAAAATTGTGATGAGCGAATATGAACAAGTATCCTGTTTGGTTTTTATCTACTTCTAAAAATGCGGAATCTTCTTTCCAATTTTTAATCCGATGCAATTTGTGACTTGTATCAAATCCGTTATATAAAAAAAATGTATTATTCACTATCGGCGAAATAGCTTGTGCATAGTACTTGAGATGAAATGTTGAAATACTATTTCCTGAATGATCATACGTTATTGTTTTTTGTTGATTCCTGTCCAATATTATAATATTTTCACCGTCTATCACAAAATCTGAAATCCCAGAATATTCATCTGGAGCTTCACCTCTTTTCTCTAAGCAAAGGGCTAATTCTCCTTCTTCGGAGAAAGCAAAAAGAGTTAGTCCATCAGAGATATAAATTTTATTATTTTCACACTTAATGTTCTCTATTTTCCCCATAAGAGTATCCGTCGGAAGCTTGAGCATTCGAAAATTCTCAAAGTATTCTGACAATTTCAACTCTGTATCTGAAGCTATGTCTACTTCTATGGCAGGAACGGATGTAAGCCTCTGTTCCTCAGGAAGGCAACCGAATGTGATAAAGACCCAACAAACAAGGAGCCAGACTCTCTGTTGATCATGAAAAAAAATAGACTTTCTCATTTGAAATAATTTGATGATTAGAAGTATTCAAAAAGATATGCCCAAATTTATCTTATAAGACATTATTTGCGAATTAAATTCTGACATATCTCTAATATTAACATTCTAACAAGCTGGTGATTGAGTACAATTATTACCGTTTAAAGGAGTACAACAGTATTCTCCATTCGCCTTTTGAGCCAATGCCTTATTGTTCTTTCCACTTTCATTTCTTGCCAATGCCTCGACATTCTCCAATGCCAAGTCCGACAATTCAACACTTTGTTTATTTTGCTGGTAGTTCCAGCCGGCGGCGGTGGCGATCGCAACAAAAGCGATTACGCCAAAAAATTTCTTTCCCATTTTCGTTTTGTTTTAGGAATTTATAGACTTATGTTTGTTTTTGAACCTTTCACCCGGTATCATTTCCCGAGACGGGTGATTTCTAACCCTTTTGTCGTTTGTTTCAAATTTACTACTTTTGCCGTTACCTCCTTCTTTATTTGTTATTGAATGAGGGAAAGTCCGGGAGTTTCTGCTAACGTTTGTGAGGCTGTAGGCAGGAACTCCTTTCTTTTTCCTGTTAATTGCTTTATTTTACCGGATAAATCTCACCATCAGCGAGTTAATATGTCTATTCTGTTCGATAGAATTCTCTTGATTGTTCCATAATGTTTCATGATTATTGCTCATTTTATTAATGATGAACAAATTGATCCTTTAAATACATAATTTGCAACTGTACTGTTTCACTGTCTTCGGATTGTTGAGAGAGCCTACACCATGATTGATCATTAATACAGAATGTCTTATTGTCAGCGAAAAGAATATCATCCATATCATTTATAAATTTTTTAAATATGATGGTTTCTTTTGTTTTCGAATTAATTAGAACATACCTATATGGATTCTCTTTTTCTCCAAACATAAAATAGCATAACAATACAGAATGAGGAGAGGGAACAAAATCAAACATCATTGATTTCATATTTAAATCTTTGGGATTTTGATTTGATGCAGTTCGTATGTCTAATGGCACTTTCTGCTTCAAATCTATTTTGTAAAGTCTGGAAATGGATTTATTGTTTATAAGATAGATGCAATCGTCGTTTCGATCGTAATAGTAAATTTTATTTTCTGATTGTTCGATATAGGTAGACATAAATTCAAAAGACTGATCATCTCCATCATGCTCTAACAGCAAAGATTCTTGTTTTTCGATCGGCTTGTAAAGCCAAACACCGTTTCTCTTATACACCTTATTTATACAAGGTTGTATGATTAATAACAGATTGTCCATCCATGCAAAATCTCTCATAAAATATTCTATTTTATATGAATATGCATATTCTCCTTTATAGGTATAAACATTGACTTTGAAATTCATCATATCATAGATATGTATTAAATTCGAAGTAGAATCAACAGCTATTGCATTGTCTTTATGATATTCTTCTGGCCCTTGACCAATCCTATTGATGTGACTCACCAGTTTATGATCTTTTAAATTAAAAACGAAAACTCCCTCATTTTTAGAATCTTGAAAAATAAGTGTATCTGAATCAAAATAGATTTTTTTGATTCCTGATAATAAACATTCTTCTCCTGCATCTAAATTAATATATTCAACCCGTTCAAATATAGAAGAATAGTTTATGCTACTCTCTGCATGCTCTAAATTGATAAATATAGAATCGACTTTAGTGTCTATGCAAGATGAGCAAATTAATAATAGGACCAAGCTGATGTTATGTATTTGTTTTAAAATCATATCAATACCGTATGTAAATGTTTGATAATATGTTTTAACATGCCAAGAGTCGTGATTAAGAGCCTGTTTAAATTTCTCTGAAATAAATTTTGCATAGCCCTCATCGGCCTGCTTTATTGCATTATAGGATTATTTTGAAAAACAACTGTCATACTATCACTAATTTCCTTTTATCAATTGAATATCAATAGACACAAGCAATGATAGTAGGTATGACGGATGCCTATTCCATCTATCATACTATCACTAACCGCCTGTCCAAGATTCTTCTTCACATGACTTATTTTCAATAACATAATAAGATAAACCCATTGACACCCGGGTCTCGATATCATTCACACTCGGGTGTCAAGACCGTTCACATCCGGGTGTAAAAAGCCTGTAAACGGGAATCTTCGGCACTTTTTCTGACTGTTTGAAGCAAAATAAGTCACGTGTTTCAACAAAAAAGACGGCATCTCCTACAGAAAAACATCCTCAATACAACTCTCACAACCAACAAATGCAAAATTTAAACAGGCTCTAAGGCCTCTTGGCATAATTTTTATCAACAAGGACTGTATGCTCCAGAACAATCTAAGTAAGGATCATCTTTGCAACAACCATTTGGCTCATAAACGAGTTTACTATGTCCCCAATCCGGTCCATGTTCTCCTCTTGCTAACGCATCAATATTTTCCAATGCCAAGTCTGAGAGTTCAACTTCCTGTTTATTCTGCTGGTAATTCCAGTCAGCCGCTATGGCGATTGCAGCAAAAGCGATAACGCCCAAAATTTTCGTTCCCATTTTATTATTATTTTTAGGGATTTATCATTTTATTATTAATTGTGGTTCTTTCGTCCGGTACCATTTCCCGGAACGGGTGATTTCCTACCCTTTTGTTGTTTTCTCCAAATTTACTACTTTTGTCGTTACCTCCTTCTTTATTAGTTATTGAATGAGGAAAAATCGGGGAGTTTCTGCTTAGACTTGCAAGGTTCTGTGTGCAGGAACTCCTTTCTTTTCCCCGTTAATTATTTTATTTCACTGTCCCGATAAAACTCACCATCAGCGAGTTGTTCGGAATGTTCCCATAAATGTCTACCGTTCGGTAAAAATCGCCCGGCTGTTCCGCTTCGTAGCTGACCGTGATCGTTCCGCTCTCTCCCGGTTGCAGTTCTTTCCAATTGTACAAGAGGTCAGAATACTTAATATCATGAATAAGAAGCATGTTTTCATGGACGGTATGAATTGTTTATTAACGTTCGACAAGGACAATCACAGGATTATTCCCGTTTTCGGGTATTTCGTAATCGATCAGATATTTCCCGTCTGTCGATATGAAATGAGGCACGAAAGTACTTCCTTCCTTGAATCCGTAAGAATTGTCCGGATAGATGACCTTTTGATAAAACGTTTGTTGGGTATTTTTGTCATAGCTGTAAGTGTACGGATCAGTTACATCATGGTGAGCCAGATAAATGATACCGTCTTTCTCTCCAGTTGCAGCAAGCGCAATTTTGCCGTTGAAGAAGTCCCATTTTTTCATCAGTTGTTCAGCCGTGCAAGCAAACATGGCTTCTTTGGTCGCCTTGTATTTGCCTAACTCGACTACAGCATAAGGGACCAAATTCAAGCTTTCATCGACTTGGTAAATCGTGTCGTTGAATACTTCCTTGAAGGCGGGGACAAGCCCGTCAAACGCTTTCATTTCAGTAGGTATGCTATATACGACCATTGGTGATGCCGGTTCGAGTTTTTCCGTAACCGGAATCGTTTTGATGGCTGTTGTGTCCCGGAAAAAGACGAACCTAACTTTCTTTTGCCCGGTAAAATTATTTACATGCCCTAAGAATAGGTCCGTATTGGGAACGAGGAAAAAATTCATTGTATGCCGTATTTTGGGCTGAAACCACTTTCCTAAATATTCTCCTTGCCAGTTGTAAAGTGTGAAATCATAATTCCCATCTACGACAAACAGTGTGTCATTTCGCAAAACAACACCACCCATTCTGAAATATTCTCCTTCCTCTTCTCCTTTTTCCCCGATGTCATATTGGTATTTCCCATCTTTATCAAATAGAGATAATCTGTCCGAATGAACTACTAAGAATTTATCACCGTCCAAAATAACCCTTTGTATGAATTTGATCTGAATGAATTCGTTGGTTTCCAATTGCACGTATCGAGGGTTTGTCCCCCATTCATTCAAACCCACTTCCAATGCCTCATTCTTGACTAAGGGACGAAAGTCTATCCAGTAAAAGTCCTCATGATCGGAAAATTGTGCTTGTCGACCTCCGCAGGAAGCCAACAGCAGGCAAAAGAGAAGAATCCATGTTTTCATAAACTTGTTATTTCAGAATGTTACTAATATCAAACCGTATGATCGCCACTTCCGGTTCTTCAGTCGCGGCATAGATTGTTTTTTCGTCCTCGGAAACGGTGAACCGGGCTAAACTTCTTTCCGAACGTAAGTTTTTCAGTAAATTGCCTTGATGATCAAACACCAGCATGTTTCTGGGTTTTATGTTTTTCCGATTGTCCCGATCATATTTTTGCCCGAAATAACTACAGAAGATATAATTTTTTGTCATTTTCACATCTGCAAAACCTAATTTCAAAAGAGTCAGGTCTAATTGGTCTTTCTTATAGATTGGTTGTTCTGCACAAGCATCCCATAATATTTTGCAAGTGCCATCTGCTTGTTGCTCATAGCAGGCGATATAGCCAAATGATGCCATTGTAGACACGAACTTATTTCCATACGAACTGACTGAACCTCCATAAGTAACTAATGCTTCACTTTGATGGTCTTTATCCGGAATATTCCCCATGTTCCCGATTGTGTTCAACTCTTTATCCAGTATAATTATAGGATGGGGCATACCAACGACGACCGAACCTACAAAATAATCCTGATTAAGTACCTTGCCGAATAAGATATTTTTCTCATTACCTTTCAAGTTTATTGTTTTCGCTTCCGGTAATTCTTCCGCATTTAAGATTTCATGCCATGAATATGTCCTCAGGTACATTTTTGCTTCATCATAAACATATACATCTTTACCATTTTTTCCCCAATAGACGGGTTGTACAAATTCTTTAGGTCCGCCACCGAATAGACCAATTTGTTTAATCTCTTTGCCATTATTAGCATCAACTATTCGCATAAAGTAGTCACCTTTAGTGGCAAAGAGTAATAATTTATCATCTATGATATCTATTGACCAAGGATAATTCATAAAGAGTTCATAGGGATAGTCAACCCCGCTGACAGGAGTCTCTTCAGGTAATGTGAAAATGCGATACTGGTTTTCACTACAAGAGGTGAAAAGAAAGCATAGAATAATAATGAATAGACTTTTCATGATCATGTCGTTTTAGGAAAAGGTGCTGCCCTGTTAAATTTAAGCAGCACCTATAGTTTATAAATTATAAACCGCAAGCAGGATACATGTTATAATATGTATGTCCATTTGACAAGCAAGTCATTGTAGTGAAGTCGTCACAACGATCTCTTCCGCTCTCACCTCTAGCAAGAGCCTCTACATTAGCCAACGCCAAGTCAGAAAGTTCAACCTCCTGTTTATTTTGCTGGTAGTTCCAGCCTGCTGCTGCGGCGGCGATCGCTGCAAAAGCGATTACGCCCAAAATTTTTGTCCCCATTTTATTATTATTTTTAGGGATTTATCATTTTATTATTAATTGTGGCTCTTTCACCCGGTATCTTTTCCCGGAACAGGTGATTCCCAACCCTTTTTTCTTTACTCCAAATTTACTATTTTTGCCGTTACCTCCTTCTTTATTTGTTATTGAATGAGGAAAAGTCCGGGAGTTTCTGCTAACGTTTGTGAGGCGGTAGGCAGAGACTCCTTTCTTTTTACTTGATATTTATAGTTTGACTGTCTTACTTTCTTTCTATCTTTTCTGATTGCTCCTCCTTTATTTAAGATGATTATTCATTAAAAAAACTCTAATATATAAGGATTATCTTCCATATTGCAAATAATCTTATTGCCAAATTTGTCGATCACATCTTCGGGGTGTTCCGAAAGACGGTCGGGCGTGATATATAATAATATGCTGTCATCGCTCTCTGCGTCAGAAATAGTGGAAAGAGTTGTCCCGTATGAGAATTGGGTTGAGACCTTTTGTCCTTCTTCTACTTTTGTCAGGTAGTTTTTTCCACCCTGATGTGTCTGTAGCCAGATTATATTCCCTAAAGAAATCATGTTGTTGATGTAAGAGCATTTATTGGCTTCAAGGATAAAATCGATACCGTGTGTTTGAAACATTTCCAACAACTGCTTTTCGGTGAGAAACTCATTTCCTCCGGCATAGTGTCCCATTTGGAATTGCTCAGTTTGCGGGTTGAATGAAACGAATGTGTTTGAAATACCTAACTGGAAAAGATAACTGGATCCATAAGCCGCAAATTGTACCGGCCGGAACATGATGTAGGGTATTTCTTTTTTCAAATATTCGGCAATAATTTCCCCCTCTTTGTCTACCAACGTCAAAATGTTTTCGTTCTGTCCGGTGACAAGCAGGACATGAGAGTTCTCCATCTTTTTAAATTTGTGGATTACAAATGGATAGGAAATTTTTCTTTTGAAAGAAAAATCGGTAGCATCATATACTTTCAGGCTTTTGTTGTCCGAAATCCATACTTCAGTTTTACCATCTGCCTCGCAGACATCGAAATCCTCTATTCGGGGATATTCTTCCGGCCCTTGTCCTTGCCTGTTCAAAGACGATACGAATTTTCCATCCTTGTCGAAATGGTGGATTGTTTTGCCATTAGAGGATAAAACATAATAATGGTTCCGAAACTTCCTGATCTTATCAATCTGCCCGATCAAACTGCCGGAAGTCGTTTCCAGCAGAGTAATTTCGTAGCGATCAGAAAACAACTCCGTCCATGTCGGCCGGGATTCTTCAGGAGATAAATCCGCTATCAAAGCAATTTTTGTTGCCTTTTGATCTGAGCAAGAGCTCAAAAGCACGCAAACCAAGCATATAAAAAAGAACTGTTGGGTGATATTTTTCATCTTTTATTCCTTTATTTTAATCGTTAGTAAAATCCAATCGTTCCCAGTGGTTAATAATCCGGGTAACATTTTCCGGATAGCCGGGTATGTGCATTTAATATTTAAGTAATGACCGGCAAGGTCATTCTCGCGAACAAGCAAATAAAGATTGTTTTTATCTGAACCGATAAAAGGATTCACATATTTGGATCTGAAATTGTCAAAAAGACGGTCGAAAGAAAAGAGGATATTGTCTTTACACCGGATAGCACAAAAATCGTCCCTTTTCCCCATTAACTTGAAAAAAAGATAATCCGAAGCGAAATAAAAGCTATAACAGTTATGGATGTATTTTTTCTTATCGATTATTTCAGCCATTCCCGCATCTTCTTTGGGATACTTGTCTCTGGTTAGAAATTCTCCATGAAAATCAAGACTATAATATGGGAGTATCTCCTTCTCGGAAGTATCATATCTATAGATTGTGTCTGTGTTATCCGGGAGAATCAAAATGTCGTCAGCATCTGTCGTATATAAATTATAAGGTGCGAACAACCATTCTTTTTTCCCCCATTTGGGCAGATATAATTTGTGGATAGACTTGAAATCGGTGAGAGCCATAAAGTGTCCTTCAATGTGTCCTCTTTCTGTATTGGCTCCTCCCGAATAAACCAGAAAATCTTGTTTTGCGGTCGGTATGATGGCGGCACAAGGAAAAGGCAAAGACACTTTTTTGACCGGTGCGCCATCCAGTTTGAACTTGTTGATAATTTTGAATCTGCTCACGACCCACAACTCCTCCAATTCCGGAACAATACACATGGAATTGACTATTAAGGCATCCGAAAATGTAATTTCCTTTATGAACTTTCCGGACTTAGAGTATATATATACATTTTTTCCAGCCATAGTACTTCCCATAAAGTATAGGAAATCTTTATATTGAACCATATTTGTACAAAAATCAAATACAGTATTACTTAGTTTTGTACAGGAAATGTCTGTAATCAAACTATCAAATGTGATTTTTTGGTAGTGATTCATGTCCATTTGAATGGTATTTTCCACACGGGAGGGAGATAAAATACCGTTAATACTATTTGTACAGAACAAGTATATAAAAAGCAAGAGTCGTATTCTTGTTATCATAATCCAAATGGAATATTCTATAGAAGGTAACTTTTCGCAAAAGTTACCTCCCTCTGATAATTAATAATATTTTATATCTCCGCAGGAGCATGAATATCCAACACCGTATGAGTCACATATTGCGATCCAACCGGTTACGGAGCTATGTCCAGTTCTCCATTTACAGTCACCACTCCCTTCGCCACTGGCCAACGCTTCCACGTTCGTCAGCGCCAAGTCTGAGAGTTGAACATCTTGTTTATTTTGCTGGTAATTCCAGCCAGCAGCCACTGCTATTGCTACTAAAAGTGCTGCTCCAAATATATGCTTTTTCATTTTTCGTACCTTTGTTTTATTGTTTTTAATTCAGTAAATTTTCTACCTTTACCTTTTCTATAGAGGATCAAGATAGCCAAATGATGTACTGAACTTGCATCATTCTGTTTTGTCCGGTTTATATTACCATCATACACCTCCTTTCTAAGGGGTTTCGGGGAGCTTGCCGTCGTAGTTTCTGAGGCTTTTCAGGCAGGCTCCCTTTCCTGAACTTGCCCTCTTATTTTTACTTTGACAGGACTTGCTGTGTTACATTTAAGTGTGACGATTTCATCGAAAAAGCCTGTGTCTTTCGGTGTCATCCTGACTTCAATACGAAGCCGCTCTCCCGGCTTCGCTGGGTGTTTGTCATAGTTTGCAGTCGTACAACCGCAAGTGGTACTGATATCCAATATGACAAGGGGATTGTCTCCCGTGTTTTCTATTTCAAAAACAGCCGTTTTCTCTTCGGATTTCGAAAATGCGCCGAAGTCTACTTCGCTGTTTATGGCTTTTGCCGTCGTTTTGATCCGGTCGCGCCCCGGTGATATTTTCCCGGTCATCTGTTTCAAATACAAATCCCTGACAGCCAAGTTATGCACCGGATTGCCGATCACCTTCACCTTATTATTCTTATCAAGCAAGAAAGTCTGAAATGTAATATCTTGCGGAAATCGGTTCAACTTGTTCAATCGGCTGTCCCGATCGATGCAGACCGGACGGTCGAAGTTGTCGCGTTTCAGGATGTACCGCAACTCACGGTCGTCTTTCGACTGGAAGACGAAGATGAACGGGATGCTGCCGTTTGTTGCCGAATCGACATGGGCGATCAATTCTTTCCATTTCGGCAGTTGCAATTTGCAACTGATGCAACCTGTTGAATCGACATAAATCAGCACTTTATATTCTGCATCGGGTATCCGGTATTCCACCTGCTCAGTGACGAAACGGGTGAAAGCCATATCCTGCGGAAACACGATCTCTTTTCCCTGCCATTCCTGAACCAGACGGGCAAATTGATCTTTCTTGTTTTCCCGGCAAGCGGCTAACAAAAATAATAGGAATAATATGTAGAGCAGTTGTTTCATTTTCTTGTTATAATTTGAATGTCACGATCGGATTATCGCTTTCCGCGCAGGTCGCAATTCCGATGTTTGTTTTTTCATTGATATGGATGCCCAAGATATTTTTGTCGAGCGTATATTTTCGAACCGGGTTTCCTGCCAAATCGAACACGTAAAGGAAATGGCCTCCTTTGGGAGCAGACATGCCGCGTTCGTAAAATTTGTCCCGCTCTTTCCAGGACATCCCATCGAAAACGGTATAAATATAATCGTCTGTGACTTGTATGTCCACAAACCCTTTGATGCCGGTCGGGAATCCTTCGCCTCCTTTTGCAATGAATTGAGGTTCTCCGGCAGGACCGTATATAACGTTATGAGTTTGAGTTTTTAGATTGTATATTTCAAGGGCTTCTCCCAATTGGGTCGCCATTGCGTATATCCCGTTTTTCGGGTTGTAATCGGTAAAGCTACGCCAAGCTTGTGCTAAGGCGGGATGAATATCTTGCTCATAGCTGATTTCGGTGGGAATTTTACCTATGTTTTTGATCGGTTTACCACTATGACTGACTTTGTGATAACGAAAATCACCTAAGTAGTTTGTGATCAGAAAGGCTGAATCTGTACGATAAAAATCTAAAGAGCGAACTAATGTTTTATCTAATCTTATTTCCTCTTTGCGCAAAACGGTCTTGCCCGTCGGAGAGACAGACCAGCGCGTGATCAGCATCCGGTTAGCATCCAATGTCCAGACTGAATCCAATGCAGAAAACTGGAACATCTCTGCCGAAAGCATTTCTCCGGGGGCCTCTCCACGCTTTCCGAACGGTGCGATCGGCTTCCACTCCGGATAAGTAAAAGCGTAAAAGTAATGGCTGTCATTATGTAAATCCATGATGATAGCGATACTGTCTTTTACCGCTACCCGGTAGGGATAACGGAAAAAGGCAGAATCAATAGAAATCTCCTGCGTGGCTACTATTTTCTCATCAGGAAAAGTTGTATACCGAGGGTAAAGAGGATCGGGTGAACCACTGCAGGAGATTAATGTACTTATTCCTATTAATAATATGTATAGGAAGATTCTCATGTCATTTTAAACTATAGCCACTATACATCTTATCAACTTTATCACCATGACAGTCGACATCGCCTATCCCGTAACACCTATAAGCACTACTCTCACCGGACGCCAAAGCCTCAATATTATCAAATGCCAATTGAGGCAAGCCGACAGATGATGTCGACAATGTCTTGATACAAGCAACTCCACCCAAACAAACCAAAACAATTACTACTGCTGAAACTCTTTTTTTCATAACTTTTGTTTTTGAGGTAAATGTAGGGATATATAATTCGGATGTCAATAGGTTTGTGCCACATATTTCACAATTCGCTATTAAACAGATAAATAGAATGCCATTTCCTGACTTCTTGTAGGTTTTCTGTAGGTTTTCTGTAGGTTTTCTTCGGACTTGAATTACATATATCTGAAGAGAAAAGCCTATATAGATGTCCATTTTTATATTTTTGCAACATGCAAGAAGAGAATAGACATACAGACAAAATCCTTTTTTTTAAAAGACTATGCATATTATTATATATGTGTATGACTTTGTTTTGTTTGATAATGGTCTGGCATGGATTCCTTTCATGCCGTAAAAAGATTTTCACTGAAGCCTCTGCTACTTTTCAAGATGCTATCAGTAAAGAAATGAACACCCGATTGGGTTCCATACCGATAAAAACTAATAGAGGGGCATTATTATTATCGGACTCTATTTCCTATGAAGAAAAAGAAAGATGGTGTGACCAGGACTATCTGTCTCTGAATGATCCGAACCGGATTTTCCTGGATAGCCTTTTTCGCGCCAGACTTGCAGATTTAGGTATGGAAACACAAACAGCGGTGCGTTGTAAGCGTAAAGAGAAAACAACGATAAGTTACACCGATAGCCTTTTTATGAAAAAAGCTACCGCTTTGAAGCCAGTTATATATCGGAAGAATAAAAATATAGAAGACAATATAGAATTACAAGCATTTATGCAAATTCCGCTTTCCTTTGTTTTAAAACGGGCAGATTCCATCCTTCTCTTTTTACTCTTTTATGGTTTATTTGTCGGAATTTTATACGGCAGTTATAAATGGGGAATAAAAAAACTAAACGCGGTATTGCTTGAAAAGAAAGTTGTAGAAACAAAAATTGTAGAAAAGCCGGTTGTCGCTTTTGTCCGTTCTTTTTCCAAAGAAGGGACCTTACCTTTCGGATTACAGTTCGACAAGAAAAGCGGCATCTTGAAATACAAAAACCTACATGTGACTTTAAGCGGGCAAGGCCTGAAGCTGTTTACTCATCTGATTAATTCTCAACAATCAGTGATAGCACCTCAAATTATCTATTCACAAATCCTCGGAAATGCCTTAAAAAAGGAAAAGATCGGTAAAGCGGAACGCGATGCGGTCTCTGCTGCTATTGTGCGCTTGCGGGAAAGCTTGGCCCCTATGCCATTTATCCAAATCAAATCTTGTCGGGGAACCGGCTATCAGCTTATAATAAGTAATCCTGAAGAGATCTAAGAAACACAGAACACCAGACTTCGAAAGACGTTAAAACGCACAATACCCCCCTTCAAAAGGCATATATTTGTATTTTTCTGTTGTTCAACATCTTGCAAAAACACGAGTTTCTTAAAAAATATGGGGTAGAAATCCTAATTTCATGCGCTACAGTTTCGATTCAGACTAACGGGTATTTTGAAAAACCGTACAATAAGCCAGGGATGACAATAAGTTTTATTTTTAGAGAAACCGACCTGACGCTGAACCGGTAAAAATATCGGGGAAACCTGGGAATATTGTAAAAAATGCCCATAGAAACAAGAAAAAAGCTGTCAAAACCACCTTTCCAAAAGGTTTCTCCAGCAGCGGCAACAAACATTTCCGGAGGTATTTTCCGCGAGATGCGCAGAAAATTCCCATGACGACCGTCTTCATGGCTCTGAAGTGCGCAGTTCACCCTGCATGAAGACGGTCGTCATGGCAACGAAGACGGTCGCCAGCGCGATGAAGACGGTCGTCACGAAAGGGCTGCCGGCCTCCCTGAAACCGGGCTCTTTATACGTTCCATATTCCTGCACCATCCCCAAGCAGGATCCGGATATTCGACTCTCCGGAAGTTAAGGTTTTCCGGATTGTCAAGGAAAACAAGATTCGGATTGACAAAAACACATGTACCGGAGACGAACCGCGCAAACGTGCTGTCTGCACGTCACAAAATGTTCCGGCCCGCTTACAAAAAGACAACCCGAAAAGGTTCGGTTTCCGGGTTGAAATAGAAAAAACAGGGGGTTATTGTAAAATCTGAATCATCCTTCTCAGAAGATCCCGCCCTTGTACATATCGTTGAAATTCGTATGCTGCCCTTCCAGCTTCCGGGCTTCGTCGCCTTCGGGATTCAGTTCGATGGACTTTTTCAGATCTTCGAAGGCGCCATCCTTGTCTCCTTTCAGGTTCTTGGCACGGCCCCGTTCGGCGTATGCTTTGCCGAAATCGGGTTTCAGATCAATCGCTTCGTTGAAGAAAGTAATGGCTTCATCCAGACGTTCCTGCGTGATCAGGAGCTGGCCGACGAGCAACGTCGCCTCGTCATTGAACGGATTCAACTCCAACACATTCTGGTAATCGGCCGCAGCAGCGTCAATATTGCCCATCGCTTCATGGATACGGCCGCGTAGCAAGTAGGATGTTTCTTCTTCCGGAGCCAGCGTGATGGCCTTTTCCACATCGGGAAGCGCTTCGGTTGCCTGCTGCATCGACAACAATATCCGGGCACGCATCAGATAGGCATCCGTGAAATCTTCTTTCAAGGCGATCGCTTTCGTCAGGTCGGCAATAGCCCCTAAGGGGTCGGAAGTCGTCCGCTTCGCCTTTCCCATCAGGAACCAGGCCAAATGGTTCGTCTCTTCCAGTTCGAGAATATGCCGGCAATCGGCAATCACGTCCGCATCCTTGTCCAGCATGAAAAGCACGTTCACACGTGTCAGAAGCGTATTGATATGATCCGGTTCAAGTTCCACCATGCGGTTCAGCACCTCAAGAGCTTCTTCCGCCTTATTCGCCGTCGTATAGGCAGCAACCAGATAAGTCATCGTCTCGAAATCCTCCTGCAACTTCAACGCTTCAGTAAAACATTTGATGGCATACGCTACCTGTCCTATTTTCTGGGCGCGGACACCGTCGTATTTCAGAATATCGAAATTTTTCTGATCGTTCTTGCTTTTTTCCTCTTCAGGTGTTGCAGCCTTAGAAGAAGAGAATAGTGATTTAAAGAAGTTTCCCATGATTTAATTACAAATTGTTTTCAGGGAGGCAAAGATACGAAAAGTCCGAACCCTTTTCATATTTTTTATGAAGAATCCATAAGTGAGTTTCAGACATTTTTCTAATTTTGTAGCAGAATTTTTAACTTGGGAAGGATTGTGCCAGCCACACCAACCGCACGCTTTCCCGTCAATTAATGAGTATGGAAAACATAGAAACTGGACTTTTGCTAATGATTGTAGGAATGACAACTGTTTTTGCTATCCTACTGATCGTT
This sequence comes from Parabacteroides merdae ATCC 43184, assembly GCF_025151215.1. Taxonomy (NCBI): domain Bacteria; kingdom Pseudomonadati; phylum Bacteroidota; class Bacteroidia; order Bacteroidales; family Tannerellaceae; genus Parabacteroides; species Parabacteroides merdae. Next base: position 3,881,299 of record NZ_CP102286.1, on the reverse strand, counting down.
ATCAATCTTGGGAAGGGCCTGATCGTACTGGTAAACAAATATGCGCCCGAAGAGATTATTGTCAAAAAACAAGTGACACCACAAAGACAGACGGCTACATCCACACCGGCTGCCGGCATCACGAACCAGACTACTGCCGCAATCGTATCGGCTGTAAGTGTTATGACCGGTGGAAAAGGCAAAGTCGTTAAGATCGAGAAATTATAATAGCATTTATACATAAAATATCATGAAAAGAGAAATCAAATTTAGTTTGGTCTTCCGTGACATGTGGCAATCTGCCGGAAAATATGTTCCCACCGTAGACCAGCTAACACGGGTAGCGCCAGCCATTATCGAGATGGGCTGCTTCGCCCGCGTAGAGACCAATGGCGGAGGATTCGAACAAGTAAACTTATTATTCGGTGAAAACCCAAACAGAGCCGTACGCGAATGGACGAAGCCGTTCCATGAGGCCGGCATACAAACCCACATGCTGGACCGAGCGCTGAACGGCCTGCGTATGAGTCCCGTACCTGACGACGTTCGCCAGTTGTTCTACCAGGTAAAAAAAGCACAGGGGACAGATATCGCCCGCACATTCTGCGGATTGAACGATGTACGCAACATTGCTCCTTCCATCCGATATGCGAAAGCAGCAGGGATGATCTCGCAATGCTCGTTGTGCATCACCCACTCTCCCATCCATACGGTCGAATATTACACCAAGATGGCGATGGAACTGATCGAACTCGGAGCGGATGAAATCTGTATAAAGGATATGGCCGGCATCGGCCGTCCGCATTCTTTGGGGCAGATCGTAGCAAACATCAAGGCAAAACATCCGGAAATTCCGGTTCAGTATCACAGCCATGCCGGTCCCGGATTCAACGTGGCTTCGATCTTAGAAGTATGTAACGCCGGTTGCGATTACATCGACGTTGGCATGGAACCGCTTTCATGGGGTACAGGCCATGCGGACCTGCTGACCGTGCAGGCGATGTTAAAAGACGCCGGCTACAAAGTGCCGGAAATCAACATGAAGGCTTATATGAAAGTCCGCAGCCTGATCCAGGAATTCATGGATGACTTCCTCGGCTTGTATATCAGCCCGAAGAACCGCCTGATGAACTCGTTGCTGATCGGTCCGGGCCTGCCAGGCGGCATGATGGGAAGCCTGATGTCAGACCTCGAAAAGAACCTGGAGACAATCAACAAGAACAATATCAAGAACAACAAGCCGCTCATGAGCCAAGACCAGCTGTTGATCAAGCTGTTCGATGAAGTTGCCTATGTATGGCCGCGTGTCGGCTACCCTCCATTAGTGACTCCGTTCAGCCAGTATGTGAAGAACCTGGCGCTCATGAATGTGATGCAGATGGAGAAAGGGAAGGCCCGCTGGAGCATGATCGCCGACGATATCTGGGACATGATTTTAGGCAAGGCAGGACGCCTGCCGGGTCCGTTGGCTCCGGAAATCATCGAGAAGGCGAAAGCCGAAGGACGCAAATTCTTCGAAGGCAACCCGCAGGACAACTATCCTGACGCGCTCGACAAGTATCGCAAGCTGATGAACGAAAAACAATGGGAAACGGGCGAAGACGACGAAGAACTCTTCGAATATGCGATGCATCCGGCACAGTATGAAGCCTACCGTTCAGGAAAAGCCAAAGTGGAATTCAAAGCCGACGTAGCCAAGAGAAAAGCCGAGAAGCAAACAGCCGCCCAGCCTGCCACCGTTCCTTCACAAGCTGCCCCGGCCAGTATGGCAATGGCTATGCCGACAACTCCGCAAGTAATGACCGTCGATGTGAACGGCCAATCCTACAAGGTAACCGTAGCATTCGGAGACACAGCGAATGCCGTCCCGGCAGAAACACAGGCTGCTCCTGCCGCGACACCCGCCCCCACTGCTGCTCCTGCCGGTACCGGCAAAGAAGTGCTCTCGCCGCTGGAAGGCAAATTCTTCCTCGTGAAAAGTGCTTCCGACACACCTGTAAAAGTAGGAGATGTCGTAAAGGAAGGCGATGTGCTTTGCTATGTGGAAGCCATGAAGACATATAATGCCGTACGTGCGGAATTTAGTGGAACAGTCACTGCGATCTGCCTAGCTTCCGGCGATGCGGTTTCTGAAGATGACGTACTAATGACGATACAATAATGAATGAAATATTTCAAAATCTATATGAGATGACTGCGTTCAGCAACATCATTGCTGAACCGCAGTTTCTGATCATGTATGCCATTGCGTTCATACTGCTTTATTTGGGTATCAAAAAACAGTATGAACCGCTGCTGCTCGTACCGATCGCATTCGGCGTGTTGCTTGCCAACTTCCCCGGAGGCGATATGGGGGTGATACAGGCCGACGAAAACGGCATGATCAACGTGCACGGAGTGATGAAGAACATTTGGGAGATGCCGCTCCATGACATCGCGCATGAGTTGGGGCTGATGAACTTCATTTACTACATGCTGATCAAGACTGGGTTCCTTCCTCCTATCATCTTTATGGGTGTAGGGGCGTTGACAGATTTCGGGCCGATGCTGCGCAACCTGCGTCTGTCCATATTCGGGGCGGCGGCACAGCTGGGTATTTTCACCGTGCTGCTGGTAGCCATCCTGATGGGATTCACGCCTAAAGAAGCAGCTTCTTTAGGAATTATCGGAGGAGCGGACGGACCGACTGCCATCTTCACGACCATCAAACTGGCCCCCCATCTGTTAGGACCGATAGCGATTGCCGCTTATTCCTATATGGCGCTGGTTCCGGTTATCATCCCACTGGTAGTCAAGCTACTTTGTTCAAAGAAAGAGCTATCCATCAATATGAAGGAACAGGAAAAGAAATACCCGTCCACCACGGAAATCAAAAATTTGCGTGTCTTGAAGATCATCTTCCCAATCGTAGTGACGACGGTAGTGGCCCTGTTCGTGCCGAGTGCAGTGCCATTAATCGGTATGCTGATGTTCGGTAACCTGGTCAAAGAGATCGGAACCAATACATTCCGCCTGTTCGATGCAGCATCGAACAGCATCATGAATGCAGCGACCATCTTTTTAGGATTATCGGTCGGCGCGACCATGACAGCCGAGGCGTTCCTGAACTTCACGACAATCGGTATCGTAATCGGAGGCTTCCTTGCATTCGCCCTTTCCATAGCGGGCGGCATCTTCTTCGTCAAACTGTTCAACCTCTTCACAAAGAAGAAAATCAACCCGCTGATCGGAGCAACCGGACTGAGCGCCGTACCGATGGCATCCCGCGTGGCAAATGAGATAGCATTGAAATACGACCCCAAGAACCATGTGCTTCAATATTGCATGGCCAGCAACATCTCCGGCGTTATCGGTTCTGCCGTAGCCGCAGGCGTATTGATCTCGTTCTTAGGATAATTTCAAACACGGATTATATTTAGGCACGGATTTCATGGAATTTGCTCCAATCCGTGCCTAATTTAACATCTACCTGCAAATTATTTGCTTCCAAATGCTGTAATCCCAAAATATTTACTTTAATTTGTGACTTGATATAGGATACATTTATCCTTTTCCTAAATGCGATTGAATATGAAGGACACTCACGAAGCTAATTTGCCAACTGAAGAAAACGGCAAATTGGAAGAAACTAAGGCTCCGGAAACAACACCGGAAAACACGGCGGAGGAAGTTGTAACAAACGAAACAACGGACGCTGAAGTTGCAGCAGAAGAAACATCTGAAGCAGAAGTCAAAACAGACGAAGTTGCGGCAGGTGAAGAAACCGTTGCGACTACGGGAAAATTGTCGAAAGAAGAAATTCTGGAGAAACTGACCGGTTTGGTAGGAGCGGCGGCAGACGCGACACGCAACGAGGTGGAAGCACTCAAACAGGCTTATTACAAAATCCACCGGAGCGAAGTGGACGAATTGAAGAAAGCATTCCTCACAGCCGGTGGTGAAGAAAAGGATTTTGTCGCTCCCGAAGACGAAACCGAAAGCAAGATCAAAGAACTGCTCAACGTCTACAAAGAAAAACGGGCTGCCATCCTTGCCGAGGAAGAACGGGTTAAAGCGGCCAATTATGCCTTGAAACTCCAACTGATCGACCAGCTGAAAGCATTGATCGAAAGCCAGGAAGATTTCAACAAATTATATAATGATTTCAAGGACATCCAGCAAAGATGGAAAGAAGTGAAAGCCGTTCCGCAGGAACACGTCAGCGAACTGTGGAAGAACTACCAAACATACAGCGAGATGTTCTATGATATCATCAAAATAAACAACCAGTTCCGCGACTACGATTTCAAGAAGAATCTGGAAATGAAAACGGCTCTTTGCGAAACCGTCGAGAAACTGCAAACGGAACCGGATGTCATATCCGCTTTCCATCAGCTTCAGAAACTACACCAGCAATGGCGCGAAATCGGTCCGGTAGCGAAAGAACTGCGCGAAGACCTCTGGTCCCGCTTCAAAGCCGCTTCCACAATCATCAACAAACGCCATCAGGAGCATTTCGAAGGATTGAAAGCGAAGGAACAGGAAAACCTGGAAGCCAAGACAGCCATTTGCGAACAGATAGAAAACATCGATTTCCCGGCTTTGAAATCATTCAAAGATTGGGAAGAAAAAAATAAGGAAGTAATTGCCTTGCAGGACAAATGGAAAACGATCGGCTTCGCCCCGAAGAAATCGAACGTGAAGATATTCGAACGTTTCCGCGCAGCCTGCGACGTTTATTTCAACCGCAAAAGCGAATTCTACAAGAATATAAAGGACGAGATGGAAAAGAATCTCGCACTGAAAAAAGCCTTGTGTGAAAAAGCCGAAGCATTGAAAGACAGTACGGACTGGAAGAGCACAACCGAAAAGATGATCGCCTTGCAAAAAGAATGGAAGACGATCGGATCGGTAGCCCGCAAACATTCCGATGCCGTCTGGAAGCGCTTCATCACGGCTTGCGACTATTTCTTCGAACAGAAGAACAAGAATGTATCTTCCCAAAAGAGCGTGGAGCAAACGAATTTAGCTGCTAAAAAGACTTTGATCGAAAAGATCAACACAATCGACGAAGCCGACCATGACGAAGCACTTGCTACCTTGAAAGGATATATGACAGAATGGAACGCTATCGGCCATGTCCCTTTTAAAGAAAAAGACAAGATTTACAAGGAATATCACGAAGCTGTCGACAAACAGTTCGACCGTCTTAAAGTCGACCAGAACGACCGCAAGATGCAGACTTTCCGCAATAGTCTCAGCGATATGAGCAACGGCGAACGGGGGAAAGGGAAACTTTACGGAGAACGGGAAAAACTGATGCGCATGTACGAACGGATGAAGAACGAACTTCAAACTTACGAAAACAACATCGGGTTCCTAAGCATCTCTTCCAAAGGCGGCGGCGGCTTGCTCAAAGAGATGGAACGCAAGATCGACAAGCTAAAAGACGAAATGGCACTCATCATTAAAAAGATAGATGCCATCGACGAGAACCTCGAATAAAACGGAAAAATCCCGTAAACTGATATAAATTAGGCACGGATTACACGGATTCACACGGAAAGAAAAATAATTAATCCGTGCAGTCCGTGTAATCCGTGCCTCATTTATATCCCTATTTATATACATATAGTATGAAATCCAAAATACATTTTTTTAACCCAGGACACGAAACCGCCATACTACAAGGCTCTGAAAATTACACTCCGCCTGCAAACGTGCAGAGGATGATCAAGGAGTTATCCTATCTTCCCGTCTGGTATGCAGACCCGGAGGATTTTGTTTTTACCGAAGAGATCGTTTCACCTCGTTTCTTCTCCTTACAACCGAAGGAGTTCAGGCCGTTTGCCAAGCTAATCTCACGCAAGGAAATCGAAAAGCAGAAGGACAGCCTGCCCGAAATGCAAGCAACCCCCTGGGGACTTTCCCCACATAGCCATTCTCTTTTTGAAAAACTGCGGAAAAGCGGTAACCTGAACCTTACGATCCCGGAATGGAAAGAAGAATATACCCGATTGACAAGCCGCCAGACTGCTGCCGAATGTCTGGACAAAATACGAGAACTCCTACCTGATATGGATGTACCGGTATCACCTAAATTCTGCAAAAAAGTAAGAGAAGTGGAAAAATACCTGATCCTCCAGAATGCTCCCTTCATACTGAAGACTCCCTATTCATCTTCCGGCAGGGGACTGCTTTGGCTACCGGAACGCAAACTGACTACAAAAGACCGTACCTGGATCGAAGGGGCACTGAACAAACAGGGATGTGTCAGCATAGAATGTGCACTGGACAAATACCAGGATTTCGCGATGGAATTTTATTCAGACGGAAACGGGAACATACGCTATGAAGGGCTTTCCGTATTCGGAGCTGAAAAGAAAGGAGCTTATTCCGGAAATGTATTGGGCGAACAGACATATCTGGAAAGCTTCTTTGTTGAAAACTTCGGAGACAAATTCCAGCAACTGAAAGAAACTGTCGGAGAGGCGATCCGGCAGATATACGGAAACATCTATACCGGTTACTTGGGCGTGGACATGTTGGTCTACCGCAAAAAAGCAAACGGCGAATTCGCCATACATCCCTGCATAGAAGTGAACATGCGCTACACAATGGGGATGGTAGCTTTGCGCATCAGCCAAAAATACCTGGCTCCCAACGCCCGGGGTGACATGCGCATCACTTACACAAGCAAACCGGGAGAAGCCTACGAGCAACATTGCTTTATGAAGAAGGCTTATCCGCTTGAAATGAAAGACGGGAAAATAAAAGAAGGATATATTTCTCTCTGCCCGGTCACAAAAGAAACCAAATACAGGGCCTACATACTGGTTTTCTGATTCTAACATCCCCCCCTCCTTAATCCTGTATTTAATATACGACGAAGCCCCCGAAGGCAATTACCGTCCTCAGGGGCTTGTTTTGTTTATAGCGTTCGTTCTTCACAGGGTAATCGGAGGATAAAAATAAGTTTATGGAGAAAACAAGATTCGGCTTCACCCAGTGTCTCGTCTTGGTTCAAGTTAGTCATGTCTCCCTGCACTACATCCACAATATTTAAGTGAAAGATAAAAGTGCAACAACCCTAACTAATAAGCAAACAAACAATCAATTACATCAAAAGCTACCATTCCTTTGCTTTTTGCCCTTAGTCGAAAAGGCTTTTGACAAGTGTCGAAAAGGCTTTTGACAAGTGTCGAAAAGGCTTTTGACAAGTGTCGAAAAGGCTTTCGACCAAGGGCGAAAACATATTCGACCAAGGGCAAAAGGTTAATGATTAGGCTGTTTTGCAACAGAAACACGGCTACTGTCACTTAAATGGGATGCACCAAATCCGGCTTGCTCTCCGATGAAAGCAAACATAAGCGGTGAAGGCAATTCGCGAATCATGGCGAAAAGTCTGTTTACCCCCCCCCCAAACATGACAAAATAAAGAAATGCAGAAGAACACCGACACTCATGCCGACCTGTCCTCTTATCTTCGACATCGTTACCGGTTATGTTTGATCAGATTCATAAATTCTTCGCGCGTTTTGGCCTGCTGGAAGAATCCGGTGAAGTCGGAGGTTGTAGTCAAGGAGTTTTGCTTCTCGACACCACGCATCTGCATGCACATATGTTGTGCCTCGATCACGACCATCACGCCTAACGGATCGAGCGTTTCCTGAATGCAGTCTTTGATCTGCATGGTCAATCGCTCCTGAATCTGAAGACGGCGGGCGAAGATATCCACGACACGGGGAATCTTGCTCAACCCCGTAATATATTTTTTAGGGATATAAGCGACATGGGCCTTCCCGAAGAAGGGCAACATGTGATGCTCACAAAGAGAAAAGAAATCGATATCCTTTACAATCACCATCTGCTTGTAGTCCTCTTCCTTGAACATGGCGCCACGAAGCACGGCTGCCGGATCTTCATGATATCCTTTGGTCAGGAACTGCATGGCTTTGGCTACACGTTCGGGCGTTTTCAACAGACCTTCGCGGTCTACATCTTCACCAAGCAGATTGATAATACTTTTATAATGGCCGGCCAGCTCTTCGCGGGCCAGCAAAGTCTTCTCGTTTACTTCTTCACTCATTTCAATTCAATGGGATTTTGACTTCTTCCCTAACGATATACATCTCTTTCCTATAGGCCGGGAATGCATCCATCAGAAGACGTTGCATGTGATAAGCCTCTTCATGCGAACGGAAATCACCGATACGCAGACGCCAGAACGGAGCATTGTACGTCACATAAGTCGAGACATCAGGGAAAAGTTCCTTAATTTCTTTTTCTTTCCGGAAAGCCTCATCTTTGGATTTACGCTGGTTATTACCGGAGAACACTTGTGTACGATAGCCTTGTATTTTCAGAAAGGCCGCGCTATCAGTCTTTTCGACCCCCTCACCATGCAGCCGTTTGCCGAGCATGTTACGGAGAGCATCCGACCCGCGCACCGTAACAGTCCCCTTTCCGGGAACTCTTTCCTGCAAGGCGTCAATGATGTCTTCCACCTGTCCACCGCCATCCGTCTGAGCGGACAAAGCAGATGCACCAAGCAATATACATAAAGACAAGATATATTTCATATCAATTGACAGTTGACAATTGACAATTGACAATTACAATTGACAATATACTCCCCGGTGAATTCCCCGGAATAATTGTCAATTGCCAATTGCCAATTATCAATTAATTAAACGCTTCGATGATAGGCATGAACTTATCGACAGCCAAAGAAGCGCCGCCGATCAGGCCACCGTCTACGTTCGGTTTAGCAAACAGTTCCTTAGCGTTGCTTGCGTTACAGCTGCCACCGTAAAGGATCGTGCAGTTATCGGCGATTTCCTGACCATATTTAGCAGCCAGAGTAGCACGGATATGAGCGTGAATTTCTTCTGCCTGGTCGGATGTAGCGGTTTTACCTGTACCGATAGCCCAAACCGGTTCATAAGCCAGAACGATCTTAGCGAAGTCTTCAGCAGACAGGTCGAACAAAGAGCCCTTGATCTGAGCATCTACCACTTCGAAATGCTTGCCGGCTTCTCTTTCTTCCAGCACTTCACCGATACAGAAGATCGGAGTCAGACCGTTGGCCAAAGCCAATTCAACCTTTGTTTTCAGGATTTCCGGAGTTTCGTGATAGTAAGCACGTCTTTCGGAGTGGCCCAGGATCACATATTTTGCACCTGTAGAAGCAACCATAGCAGCAGAAACTTCGCCAGTGTAAGCGCCTTTCTCCTTGTCTGCGCAGTTTTCAGCAGCAACACCGATCTTGTTCGTGTCGATAGCAGCAGCAACGCTTGCCAAGTGAGTGAACGGAGTACCGATGATCACATCACAGTTAGGAGTTTTACCTTTAAGAGCTTCATCCAAGCCTTTTGCCAAAGCAAGACCTTCAGGAAGGGTAGTGTTCATCTTCCAGTTTCCTGCAACAATATTCTTTCTCATGACTTAATTAATTAAATATGTAATACAAATAGTTATTTCTTTTCTTTCCGTTTGCGTCTGAAACGCAGCAGGTCATACATCCAAACAAGCAGCAAAGGTACGGTAAAAGTCAATAGGTTGGTTGCAAGGGTCCCATCTTCTTTACTTTTTATATTGCTCTCGTCCAAGCAGCGATCCATAACCGCCTTGACCTCTTCCTCAGCCGGAATATCGTTGTAGTGCCATTTGCCCAGTATCGTACCGCCTTTCAGCAGCACCAGACCGGGGTTGGAACGGATAATCGTCTTAAGCAGTACCTCGTCCGCCATCCGGAAAGGATATTCGGCCCCTGTATTGTCGCTCCAGGTATCGATCGCCTCCGGCGAAGAACCTGTCACGCAATAGAACGGGATATCATGTTCGAGCGCATAGTCATACACGCCGTTGATCTCATCCATCTGCTCGTCGTCCGCTTCTTCCAGCTTCGGAGCGACAAGCAGCAAAACCGGACCGGGGTTTCCGATGATCTCTTCCGTCACATCATCTCCCTTTCCATTGTAAATATTGAAAGCGGCAACAGGAGGCTGATAGCCCTTCTTGACCAATTCCGTCTTCGAATCCACAAATGTCCAGCTACTGTCGTTTGCCGGATAGTCTTCAAGCGAAAACTCTTTCTTCACGCCGTCTTTTTCATACACAAACGTGTACTTGTATTCATCCTGCGGAGCCTCTTCGGGCATTTCCATCAACTTCGGTATATTCGCACCGATCTTATACGGACGGAAATCGATTACAGGCAGATGATTGTAATTATAATAAGCGAAACCGACACCGAACAGGTAAGCATACAAAGCGACAAACCAATATGCCCGGAAAGTAAAGCACTGGAACAAGCGCTGGTTATAAATAAACGTAACAATAGCGGCAAGAGAGAGTACGATATTCTTAAAGAACGTTTCCCAATTGGAGATCACCAGCGCATCCCCAAAACAACCGCAATCCGATACGGGATCGAAAAGGGCCAGATACAAAGTCAACGGCGTCATAAACGCCATAAATATCAAGATAAGAAAAGAGACATACCGCCGGTACACTCCCAGCAGCATACAGACACCGAGCGCAAACTCGATTGCCGAAAGGTTGAAAGACAACAATACCGTAAAAGGCTGCAACATATCCAGTCCGAAGGAAGCCAGGTATTCACCGATCTTGATCGCCCCGCCCATCGGATCGACCGCCTTGACAAAACCGGAGAAGATAAATACAACTCCGATCAGCAAGCGGCACAATTCTGCCAATATCTTTAAAACGGCATTCTTATTCTTCACTTCCAACTTTCAATTTTCAACTGTTTCTTCTCCGTACTCCAGCTTGATTAGGCCGAATAACGCATAGTTGATCATGTCCATATAGTTGGCATCGATGCCTTCGGACACGATCGTCTTGCCTCCGTGGCTCTCGATCTGCTTCGTACGATAAAGTTTCATCAGGATCAGATCCGTATAGGAACTGATACGCATGCCGCGCCATGCCTCACCGTAATCATGGTTCTTGGCATACATCAGCTCTTTGGTTGCCGTGATGTATTTATCATACAAGGCCAGCGCTTCTTCATTGCTTATATCCGTCGTATCGGCAAATCCTTTTGCCAATTGTATCAAGCCGATAACCCCATAGTTCACGATTGCGACAAACTCAGGACGGATACCTTCATCCACCATGCTCACTCCTTTTATCTCAAGGCTGCGAATCCGGTTTGCCTTAATAAATATCTGGTCGGTCAGCGACTGCGGACGCATGATTCGCCACGAGGGACCGTAATCTTTCAACTTCTTTTCAAACAGTTCCCGGCATTGGGATATTACTTTTTCGAATTGTTCCTTCGTATCAGCCATACTTTCTTAGCATTTACATCCGTACAAAGATACGGATAAATCCATATCTGACCAAAAGAGAGGCTACTTTAGCCGGAAATAAAAAGAGCCATCCGTATGCACATAACGAATAGCCCTTTATATCATATCAGCCAACTCTTAATCAAGAACAGCGAAGCGAACGGCCCAATTTCAGAATCGTCGTTTTCGTAATGCCATTCAATTCACAAAGCTTAGAGACTGTCGTACCATATTTAGCGGCAATAGCCCCCAACGTATCGCCTGATTTCACACGATGGTAAACCGGAGTAGCCTCTTGCCGCCCGGCATCAGAAGTCTGGTTGATAGAAGCGACAGCTGCAGCATCTGCCGCGACCGTAGTCTTCACGGTTTGCTTTACGCTAGCAGAAGCAGCCGGTTTCGACGTTCCGGCTTTAGCAGAGGTGACCGCGCCGGCACTGCAACGAATAGACTGTCCGATCCGCAAGACAGACGTGCTTTTCAGACCGTTCAGACGACACAATTCATTCACGCTGGTTCCATATATTCGGGCAATCTTGCCCAACGTATCACCCGATTTCACACGATGATAAACCAGCCGATCGGAAGAAGAAGTATAGATATTGCTTCTGCGCCCGTTGATTTTTACGTTATGGAAAACATAAGTATCCTGATGAGGGACGCCATTTTCGAAGTCAATGATTTCAGCCGGATTAATGGCTTGTCCTAAAAAGCGGGTTTCAAAGTGGAGATGAGAACCGGTAGATCGTCCCGTGTTACCGCCTAATCCGATCGTCTCGCCTGCACGTACGATCTGGTTTTCTTCAACCAAAATCTTAGACAAATGTCCATAGATCGTTTCCAATCCATTCGGATGACGAAGCACCACGTAATAGCCATATCCGCGACGTTCGAAAGCCTTGATACGAACCTTACCGTTAAAAGCGGCACGGATCGTATCGCCCTTCAACACCTTCAAATCTATTCCTTTATGCATACGACGACGACGGGGACCATATTTAGAGGTGATCCTTGCCATAGAATCAATGGCGATAGGATAGACAAAGGAGGAACAGTCTATCGCAAACGAATCCGGAAAATTGACCTTCGCAGCTCCCCGAAACGGATCAACCCAACGGTTCTCCCAATTGGACCCGTACAATTCATCAGCGGGAAACATCAAGTTCTCCTTTTCTTCCATTTCGATCTCGCTGAGGGTCGCAAGTTCCTTCAGTTCCATATTCTTCCGGATATTAACACGGTCTGCCATCAATTCGGAAACACGCTTATCCATCTTTTCAATATGAACGATTTGCTTCGGAGCTCCTTCATCTTCTTTTATCTTAGCTTCAACAGCTGATACCAGAATAGTGGTACAACAAATAAACAGTAATGCTCGTATCTTCATTATTCTTATCACTTTCGACAGTAATTTCACGATGAAAAATCATGATATAGAATGGTTTATTCCACCGTTATCTCGTCAAAGTTCGTAATTTTGGATAAGCCGGCAAAATTCAATAACGAAAAATTTCCGCAATGAAACCAAAGAAAAGCAAAAGCGAACTTTTTACCCTTTGATTTACACACAATTAAAACAAAACATGTTTCACAACATATTAGCTGATCATTCCCCAGTTTACCTTCTTTGCGAAGAGAGTTTTCAGGCGTTCGTTCAATATCCGATTAGGTTCGGATAACAAATCGGGGTCTTCGTTCAAAACATCCTGAGCTATATCACGCGCATACTGAAGGATTTGTCCATCGGCTGCCAAGTTCGCGATCTTAAGGTCTATCCCTTCTCCGCTCTGACGCGTCCCTTCCAGATCACCATGGCCCCGCAGACGCAAATCGGCCTCGGCAATCTCAAATCCGTTATTGCTGCTCACCATTATTTCCAAGCGCTTGCGTGTCTCGTTGCTCAGTTTATAGGAAGAGACAAGCACACAATATGACTGCTCCGCTCCACGTCCCACCCGTCCACGAAGCTGATGCAACTGGGAAAGACCGAAACGTTCGGCGCTTTCGATGACCATCACGGAAGCGTTCGGCACGTTCACGCCAACCTCTATCACGGTCGTCGCCATCAATATCTGCGCCTCGCCGGAAATAAACTTCTGCATTTCCGCCTCTTTGTCGGCCGCTTTCATCTTTCCGTGAACCATACATACCTTATATTCAGGGAAAACTTCTTTGAATGTCTCGAACCCCTCTTCCAAGTTCTTATAATCCAACTTCTCACTGCCTTCGATCAAAGGATAAACGACATAGACCTGCCGGCCCTGTCCGATTTCCTTACGGAGAAAGTCGTAAAGTTGCGCTTTCTTGTTATCATAGCGGTGCACGGTCTGGATCGGTTTGCGTCCGGGTGGCAACTCATCGATCACCGAGACGTCCAGATCGCCGTATAAAGTCATGGCAAGCGTACGGGGAATAGGTGTCGCGGTCATCACCAGGACATGAGGGACAACCGCATTTTTCGTCCACAACCGAGAACGCTGTTCCACCCCGAAGCGGTGCTGTTCGTCTATAATCGCCAGACCGAGAGAGGAGAAGACAACTGTTTCTTCAATCAAAGCATGTGTCCCGATCACGAGTTGGATCTCCCCGCTCGCGATAGCCGGCAATATCTTATTCCGCTCCTTCTTTTTCGTTGAGCCGGTCAGCAAGGCCACTTTTATATCCATATCTTTCAGGAACCCCATGACTGTCGCATAATGCTGGGTTGCCAGAATCTCCGTCGGCGCCATCATACAAGCCTGGCAATGGTTATCGACCGCCAACAGCATGGAGAGCAAAGCGACCAAAGTCTTCCCGCTTCCCACATCTCCCTGCAAAAGGCGATTCATCTGACGCCCGCTTCCCATATCGGCACGAATCTCACGAACAACACGTTTCTGCGCATTCGTCAGTTCGAAAGGTAGATATTCTTTATAGAACGTATTGAAATAATCTCCAACGGAAGGAAAGACAATCCCTCTCAACTTCAGTTTGCGCAGGTTGGAAGTGCGGAGAATATTCAACTGGATGAAAAACAGTTCGTCAAACTTAAGGCGCAATTGCGCTTTCCGCAATTTATCGACCGATTCGGGAAAATGCACATTCCGTATCGCTTCCGGGAACGACATCATCCGGATACGGTTCAAGACATCCGGAGGAAGAGTTTCAGGCAACGTCCAGTTCAAACCGCTCAACAAAGTGTACTGCAAATTCTGAATCGCCCGCGAATTGAGGAACGACTTTTTCATCTTCTCGGACGTATTATAGAACGGTGTCAGCCCGTTGGCAACCTTATCCGCTTGATCCAGAGGGTCTATATCCGGATGGGGAATATTATAGATATGCCCGAACTCGGTCGGTTTGCCAAATACGATATAATCAACGCCAGTCTTGATCTTGTCCAAAACATAGTTAATCCCTTTGAACCAGACCAAGTCGATTGTGCCCGTCCCATCCGTGAATTTCCCGATCAACCGCCTTGTACGCCCTTCACCTACCGTGTCGAAAAACAAGATACGCCCTTTCATCTGTATATAAGGCATATCCCCGGTCACTTCTGCCACCTTGTAGAAACGACTACGGTCAATGTATTTGTACGGAAAGTAGAACAGCATGTCTTCATACGAAGAAATACCGGCTTCCTTCTGCAATATCTCCGCCTTTTTCGGGCCGACGCCCGGCAGATACATGATGGAACGTTTGTCGAGATCGAGCATATACAAATATTTATTTTGCAAGCAGCGCCTTTGCCACCAACAGATCGAACGGAGTCGTAATCTTTATATTTTCCCGGTTTCCCGGAACAGTCTTGACCGTATGCCCCCAAGCCTCCACAACCGAAGCATCGTCGGTAAACAATTCTGAGTAAGGCTGTTCATACGCTTTCAAAAGCAAATCATAATCGAAAACCTGCGGGGTTTGCACCGCCTGATAACGCGAACGATCGACCGGACGGCTCGACCCGCCGGAAAACTCGCGGAGAGAATCAACCACAGGCACAACCGGGATAGCAGCACCCGACACTTCAGCCTCGGCAAAACACCGGTCGATAACTTCGGGAGCGACAAAAGGACGGACCCCATCATGAACGGCGACCCACGTCTTTTCATCCCCTCCAGACAGATTTCCGATTTCATCCGAAAGGAAATGCAATCCGTTCCGGACGGAATGAAAACGCGTCTCACCTCCGTTCGCTATCCGGTGCGGCACCTTACAACCGATCTCCCGGCAAAGCATCTTCCAATAAGGTTGGTGATCTTCCGGAAGCACCAGGATCAGACCGGCAGACGCGTCCCAGCGGTGAAAAGCCTCCAACGTATGCATCAGGACTGGCTTTCCTTCCATCGGGATAAACTGCTTCGGCAAGTCGCTTCCCATACGCAGCCCGCGACCTCCGGCGACTATCAAGACATATCTCTTCATCATTCCAGTTCCTCCAAAACTTTCTTGACCTCCTCGTCTGCCTTGTAAAGTTTCTCCTTACACAATTTGATCAATCGGGTCGCTTCCTTTACCTTTTCAGAAAGAATATCAACGTCCAGATCGCCATTCTCTATATCGGCAACGATCTTACGGAGTTTCTCTACTGCTTCATTATATGTTTCTGCCATGATGGGGGTTTTTGATTTATGATTTTTGATTTATGATTTATTTCTTCAGTACTTTCGAACGTACTTCACCGTCTGCAAAACAGGTTATCAATTCGTCGCCGACAACCAGTCCGTCAGCCTGTTTGATGATCTTGCCGTCCTTCAGCGTCAAACTGTAACCCCGCTTCAATACATAGTCGGGAGAAGCCATCTTGATAAACTGTTCGGTCAACTGGACAAAACGGCTCCGCTCTGCCAAACTACTCTCCGCACGGTTTGCCAAACGCACCTGCATCGCTTCCAACTTCGATGCCCACTGGTTTAGAAATGCATGGGCATCCGTTGGCAATTGCATACCTATCCGTTGGAGAAGCGAACGATTCCGCTCGATCCGGTTTATTGCCAGGACAGGCAGACGACTTCCTAATGATTGCAGGAAGTTCTTTTGCCTGGACAGGATCTCAGTTGCCAACGAACAAACGTCCTGTTGTAACTCTTCCACCTCCCCGGCAGCTTTGTCCATCTGCCCGATCAGGAACTCGGCTACGGCCGTCGGTGTCTTCATCCGTGTATGAGCTACCATATCCAAGATCGTGTCATCGCGTTCATGCCCGATACCGGTTATAATAGGAAGCGGGAATTGTGCACAATTTGCCGCCAAGAGATAGGAATCAAAACTATTCAGGTCCGAAGTAGCACCACCGCCCCGGATAATCACGACCACATCGAAACAGTCGGCATGGCGGTACACCCGGTCCAATGCCGCAATCACGGACTCTTCCGTCCGTTCGCCCTGCATAAGAGCCGGAAACAGTTTCGGATAGAAAGGATAGCCGGCCTTGTTGTTTGCCAACTGGTTCAGGAAGTCTTCGTATCCGGCAGCCGTTGGCGAAGTGATGACAGCGATCCGCTTCGGCAACGTTGGCAACGGCAATTCCTTATTCAGTGTGAAAACGCCCTCTTCCTTCAATTGCCGGATGATTTCCATCCGTTTCCGGATCATGTCTCCCAACGTATAGGCCGGATCGATATCCAGCACGGTCAGGCTATACCCGTAAAGTTCGTGAAACTCGATCGACACTTTCACCAATACTTTCAACCCGGAGGCAAATATCTGCCCGGTTTCCATCTCAAAATAAGGTTTCAGCATCCGGAATGTTTTCGCCCAGATGGAACCGCGTGCCTTTGCAACCAGCTGGCCGGTTATCGCGTTCTTTTCGATAAACTCCAGATAACAATGCCCAGATGCTGCATTCGTACGCACGTCACTCATCTCGGCACGCACCCAGCACGTCTCCGGGAATGCATTCAGGATAACCCCTTTCACCCGGTTGTTCAGCTCCAGCAAAGAAAACGCCTGCCGCTCCTGATTCTGATTATTTTGACCGTACCCCATTTTTCCTTTCCTTCTTATATGCTTTATAGAAATCGGGAATACCGTATCCTAACTCCGTATCCGGATGTTTATATTGACTGGACGAGCGATGCAGCAGTTCGATCATCTCCCTGTTATTCAACCACGGCAATGATTGCCAAAGGCAAACTCCCATCCCGGCAAGGATAGGCGTGGCAAAAGAGGTCCCGTTCGCATACCTGACATTGCCGTCCGGCCCAATTACGCAGCTACTCGTACCTAATGCTACGGCATCCGGTTTCACACGCCCGTCGGCAGTAAAGCCAACGGAACTGAAACCGCTTTTCTTTTTATCTTCATCTATCGCACCGACCGTAAAGATCCCGCCTGCGTCTGATGGGAACGTGATCTTTTCCCAATCGCCGCTTCCTTCATTACCGGCACTGCAAAAGACAAGTATCCCTTTATCGGCAGCCAAGTTAGCCGCTCGGCTGATCATAGCGGTCCTACCATCCAAGGCATCCTGGTCGTACGACAGTTCATCCGTATCAAAAGCAAAATACCCAAGCGACGAAGAGATCACGTCCACACCAGCACTGTCCGCATATTCAACAGCGGCAGTCCAATAGTCTTCCTCGACGGGATATTCGGAATCGCTGTCCTCACTCTTAAGCAACAGGTAAGAGGCTTTCGGGGCAGTCCCGACCATCACACCCGGAATATCGGCGGCGAGACAGGAAAGGACCTTTGTCCCGTGATCGTCCCCGACAAACACACTTTTACCAGGAAATACGACATTGTGCGTTCCTAATAACCTGAGCGAATCGAAAGCCGACACCCGATCCGCATTCATAAAACCGGCATCAATTACGGCCACCCGCATTCCTTCACCCCGAAAACCTGCTTCATGTAATTTAGTACCATTCAGCATCTTGATCTGTTTATAGGAATAGCCATATTCATTATGTAGCGGTTCATCCTCCGACACAAAACGATCTTCCCACTTTTCCTCGGCCGGAACCCGCAGGTTCCCTTTCCAAATCCACTTGACGGAATCAACAATTGCCAGCTGTTGCAACTGTTCAGCCACCGTACTATCGGGACTTTCCACCACGACAGTCGCAAACCATTTGCTTTGCACAACAGGGGTCGCACCTGTCTCAGACAACATTGCAATATATGACCGGGATATGGGAAAATCAGCATCCGTCACAGCGATATCATTTTTTGCCCTCCGCTCGATCGCTTGCCTGGAAAGATAGGCTTCGGGCTCCTCCACCCGGAAGCCGTCATCCCCTTTGTCTTTCAAATAGACACGAAAACGATAATTCTCCCCCGCCCATAACCAGGTTGGAAGACAACAAAGAAACAGTATGGACAAATATTTTGACATTGTTGCTTTATCTTTTTCTGCAAAAATATAAATTGTATGGCATATAAAAAAGCCCGGCAACTCATTCGAGGCCGGGCTCATATATTCTATCTTCTCTTATTCGGAAATATCACAAATAGGGATTTCACGCTTTACACTCTGGCGCAACGAGATAAGCGTTTCCGTAGCGGTCACACCCGGTATTTCCTGTATCTGTGCGTTCAGCAACTCCATCAAATGCTCATTGTCGCGTGCATATAACTTGATCAGCATCGTATACGGTCCGGTCGTAAAATGACATTCAACCACTTCCGGTATCTTCTCGAATTCGGGAACCACGTCTTTGTACATCGAACCTCGTTCCAGTTTTACACCGATATAAGTACATGTGTTATAACCCAAAATCTTCGGATTAATATGATAGCCTGACCCAACGATCACATTCATATCAATCATGCGTTGTACCCGTTGATGAATGGCAGCACGCGAAACACCGCATTCTTCGGCCACATCCTTAAAAGGAATCCTGGCATTCTTTGAAATAATGTTCAATATCTGCCGGTCCAGTTTGTCTATCTTCTCCATTGCTTACTTACTTTACTTTCCTTTTTTAGATTTAATGTATCAAAAGTATATAATTAATTTCAATACTATATCATTGTGAAAGAAAAAAGTATGAAATAAATAATAAAAGCGGGCGAAAAATGCTATTTAACATATTTCGCCCGCCAATTACGGTATAAAACGACAGTTTATTATTTTTTGTCAGCAGTGCTGTCTTTTACGATATCCAGCAGCTCGATTTCGAATTTCAGTGTACTGTTCGGTTTGATATCCTGTCCTGCGCCACGTTCGCCATAAGCCAACTCAGAAGGAACCCAAACGATATATTTGGAACCTACCGGCATCAACTGCAGCACTTCCGTCCAGCCCTTGATTACGCCGCCAACCGGGAACTCTGCCGGTTCACCGCCACGATCCATCGTGCTGTCGAATTTAGTTCCGTCCAATAAAGTACCAGTGTAGTGAACTTTCACCTTATCGTCGGCAGTCGGCTTTGCACCTTTACCTTCCGTAACTACCTGATACTGCAAACCACTTTCAGTCGTGATAACGTCTTTCTTCGTTTTGTTTTCAGCCAAGAACTTTTCGCCTTCTTCTTTCGTCTTCTTGGCATCTCTTGCAGAGGCTTCCATGAAGTAAGTCTGAACATAAGCCTGAGCAGCCTGCGGAGTCATCTTCATAGCGGAAGAATCGCCCTTGATAGCCTGGATAAAGCCGGCAATCAGATCATCAACGTTAGCAGGATCGCCCGGCAAAGTCTTCAAATTTTCTTTGTAACCTGCACCTGTGCTGATACCGATGGCATAGCTCACGCTATCTGCGGCAGTCTTCAGAGATGCGCTTTTGTGTGAATCACCACATGATGTAATACCCATAGCTACAATCACTGTAGCAACCAATACACTAATCTTTTTCATTTTTCTCTATTATGTTATTTTACTATGTCCAACAATTCAACGTCAAAAACCAATGCGCTGTTCGGTTCAATCGCATCGCCCGCACCATGCTCGCCGTAGGCCAGATTGGAAGGAATAAAAAGACGCCATTTAGAACCTACCGGCATCAACTGCAGCGCCTCCACCCATCCCGGAATCACTTGCGACACTCCGAACACAGCGGGCTCGCCACGCTGTACAGAACTGTCAAATACCGTTCCGTTGATCAATGTTCCATGATAATGGCATTTTACTTTGTCGGAAGCAGTCGGCTTGGCTCCTTCACCTTGCTTCAACACTTGATACTGCAAACCACTGGGTAACGTAACGACTCCGGCTTTTCCCTTATTGATATTCAAGAATTCCTCTCCGGCCTTCTTATTAAGCTCCAGTCTTTCTTTCTGAAGATTCATGAAGTAGTCGTTGATAACCTGCTTTGCTTCATCGTAACTGATTTCCGGTTGTGCTTCATTCAGCACATCCTTCAACCCTTTTACAAAATCCTCAACCTGAAGATTATTAATGCCCGAGTTCTGGAAATTATTCCCGATACTTAAGCCAAGTGCGTAACTAATCTTATCCATTCTTTTTCTTTTCAACTAATTATGAACCACAAATGTAATGCTTTTAACCACATAAACACCAAACAAGAAGACTTTTTTATGTAACGATAACTCATCTTAGACATGATAGTCTCACATCGGGACTATCCGAACCCACATTCAGTCATTTCAACAGTCCAAAAGAGAGATTTACTATCAATTAAAATATTAAAAAATATCACCATAGCAAATAATTTTCGAAAGATACCCTATTAACTCAGAAAAGAAAGAAGGAATGGTAGTGTAATTTTGATCATAAAGACGAAAGCTGTACACAAAAACAAACCTCAGCGGTATTTGCATACCATCAGAGTTTCGTTTTTTCAAAAGAATAGTATCTTTGCAAAAAAAATAACTTATTCTATTAGACCATGATTAAAAAATTATTTTCGATTTTATCCCTTTGCGGATGCCTATTGGGAGCGACCTCCTGCCAATACACAACAGAGACTGTTTCTACCGGTCGCGACCTCGCTATCGCCGATTCCATGTTCACCCACATCCTGGACAAATATAACGTCGAAAAATACGGATTGTTGCAAGAAACGTATCCGGCCAATCCCGACAATCAGGTCACATATCTGGCGGAAGGGGCCGAGCAGAAACGCAATCAGGAGGTATCGTTCCTCTGGCCCTACTCCGGGATGCTGTCAGGAGGGATTGCACTTTATAAGACAACAGGAGACAAGAAATATCTGAAAGTGCTGGAAGAAAGGATTCTGCCGGGGCTGGAACAATATTGGGATAATATACGCGAACCGTTCTGTTATCAGAGCTATCCGATGTTCAACGGGGAAAGCGACCGTTTTTATGATGACAACGACTGGTTGGCGATCGATTTCTGCGACTTGTACGCACTGACGAAAAATAAGAAATATCTGGAAAAGGCACAGACACTATACAATTATATATACAGCGGATGGGACGATGTACTGGGCGGCGGCATTTACTGGTGCGAGCAAAAGAAAACGTCCAAGAACACATGCTCCAATGCACCCGCAGCCGTCCTCTGCATGAAACTATATAACCTGACGAAAGATAATACCTATCTCGAACAGGCCAAGAAGACATACGACTGGACCAAGAATAGCCTCCGCGATCCGGAAGATTTCGTTTATTGGGATAATGTCCGCTTGGACGGAAGCGTGGACAAGGCAAAATATACCTACAACAGCGGACAGATGATACAAGCCGGCGTCCTGCTCTACCAGCAATCAGGCGACAAAGCCTATCTGAAAGACGCACAGGAAACCGCCCGAGGCGCCTACCAACGTTTTACCGAAGTGCGCAAAGCCGTAGACGGTACGGCAACCCGCTTCTACACCGCCAGCCCTTGGTTCAACGTGATCCTGCTGCGTGGCTTGACTGCCCTCTATGAGGTAGACCATAATCCCGAATATATCCGGACGATGGCGGACAACGCACGTTATGCATGGGATCATACCCGCGACGTAAACGGATTCCTCGACAACGATTGGACCGGTATCAAGACCAAAGAGCATAAATGGCTGTTGGATAACGCCTGCATGGTCGAACTTTTTTCCGAAATCAATAACATCAAATAAATAACAAACAGATGACAACACGCAGAAACTTTCTGAAAACAGGCGGCCTTTCGTTGGCAAGCCTTATGGTTGGCCAGCACTCATTTGCCCGTATGGCTGAAAAAGCCGACGACAAATTAGCCGGGGCTGCTTCCACCACCCAATATGTCTGTAAACGTCCGGTACCGAGCAAACGGCAATTCACATCCGAAGCCGTAGAGAAAGCGATCGCCACCACAAAGGCCAAGCTGAAAGACCCGAAGCTCGCCTGGATGTTCGAAAACTGTTTTCCAAATACATTGGATACGACTTGCGAACACAAGATGGTGAATGGTAAGCCCGACACCTTCGTCCTGACCGGTGATATCCACGCCATGTGGCTCCGTGACTCATCGGCACAGGTATTCCCGCATATCCAGTTCGCCAACGACGACCCGAAAGTGAAAACCATGCTTGCCGGCGTCATCAACCGCCAGACCTGGTGTATCAACATCGACCCGTATGCTAACGGCTTCAACGAAGGACCGACCGGCAGTGAATGGGAAAGCGACTTTACTGATATGAAAAAGGAATTGCATGAGCGCAAATGGGAAATCGACTCACTTTGCTATCCGATCCGCCTCGCCTACCATTTTTGGAAGAAAACAGGTGAAACTTCCCCTTTCGATGCCGATTGGGACAAAGCGATGAAGAGCATTTACAAAACTTTTATCGAACAACAGCGTAAGGACAACCTCGGTCCGTATCAATTCAGACGCAAGACAGACCGCCAAGGCGATACCTTACTAAACGACGGTTGGGGCAGTCCGGTCAATCCAGTCGGCCTGATCGTTTCATCGTTCCGCCCGTCAGATGATGCGACTCTGTTCGGATTCCTGATCCCGTCAAACTTGTTCGCCATCACGTCACTCCGCCAGTTAGCCGAGATGATGCGCGAGATCAAAAATGATAACGATTTTGCCCGTCGTTGCGATTCATTGGCGGATGAGGTAGCGGCTGCTGTCGAGAAATACGGTATTGTCAACCATCCTGAATATGGCAAAGTATATGCATTCGAGGTAGATGGTTTCTACAACCATGTATTTATGGATGATGCCAATGTTCCGAGCTTGCTCGCGCTACCGTATCTAGGCTGTGTGGACATGGACGATCCAGTCTACCTGAACACCCGCAAGCTGGTACTCAGCAATGCAAATCCTTATTTTTTCCAAGGCAAGGCAGGCGAAGGTATCGGCGGCCCGCATATCGGTTTCGGATATATCTGGCCGATGAGTATCATCATGCGCTGCAATACAACACACGACAACGAGGAAATCCGCAAATGCGTCAAGATGCTGCGCGACACGGATGCAGATACAGGATTTATGCACGAATCGTTCTATAAGGATGATCCGAGCAAGTTTACCCGTTCCTGGTTCGCCTGGGTCAACACGTTGTTCGGTGAAATGATCTACCGTTTGGTGAATGAAGGCAAAGTCGATATTCTGAACAATTTAGGATAACAGATAAATATCGCTTACGAACAGAACTGATCCGGGCATGGATTACATAAAATTCATGCCCGAACTATATATAAAAACATCCTAATACACCACTCCGCTACTTAAAATCAGAGAATGTTGGGAAACCGGAATAATTTTTCTTTTCTATATTTGTAAAAAATATAAAACAACAGCCTTATGAAAAAGAAATTAGTCGTACTGACCGGTGCCGGGATGAGCGCCGAAAGTGGTATTTCGACTTTCCGTGACTCGGACGGACTATGGGAAAAATATCGGGTGGAAGATGTGGCAACCCCAGAAGGTTTTGCTGCCGATCCGGAACTGGTACTCAACTTTTATAACCAACGACGTCGGGAATTACTGAACACGAAACCTAATGCCGGACATATCGGACTTGCCGACTTGGAACAAGAATTCGACGTCCATATCATTACACAAAACATCGACAACCTGCACGAACGGGCGGGAAGCAGCCATGTGATCCATCTGCACGGCGAACTGCTGAAAGCTTGCTCCATTCGTGACCTGAATACGACATACGATATTTCGCCAGAAAATCCAGACCTGCATATCGGGGACAAGGATCCTCATGGAGTACAACTCCGCCCCTTCATCGTCTGGTTCGGCGAGGCGGTTCCAATGATCGACCCTGCAATCCGACTAGTGGAAGATTGTGACATCTTTGTGGTGATCGGGACTTCGCTCAACGTATACCCGGCGGCAGGACTACTGAACTACGTACGCCACGGCCAGACAATCTACCTCATCGACCCGAAAGAGGTAAAAGCCTATCGTAACGATATCCGCTTCATACGGAAAGGAGCATCGGAAGGGGTGAAAGAATTGAAGGAGTTATTACTGCAAAATCATTAATACGTTCTTAAAATCACTTACATAATAGAAACACTTCAGAGCTTTTCTATTAAATTTGCAAAGTAAACACATAGAATTAAGTATTATTGAGAATGGAGCATAATCCGACGAAGATTCCTTCGCCCTTACTTTCCTTGGTTCCCATACTTGTATTGGTAACCCTTTTATTTGTGACAATACGCATATTCGGTAGCGATGCCCTTAGTGGCGGCAGCCAGATCGTGTTACTTACCGCTACCGCCATCTGCTGCCTGATCGCCATGACCTACAGCAAAGTACGCTGGAAGGCGCTGGAGCTGGCGATGATCAACAATATCACTGGCGTTGCGACAGCTCTGATCATCTTACTGATCATTGGAGCGTTGTCGGGCAGCTGGATGATAAGTGGTGTCGTCCCCACTTTGATTTATTACGGGATGCAGATCATTCATCCTAGTTTCTTCCTGGCATCGACCTGTATCATTTGTGCAGTCGTCTCAGTCATGACGGGAAGTTCATGGACTACCATTGCCACCATCGGGATCGCCCTCTTAGGTATCGGACAGGCACAAGGCTTCTCCGACGGATGGATTGCCGGGGCGATCATTTCGGGGGCCTATTTCGGGGACAAGATATCTCCACTTTCCGATACGACCATCCTTGCCTCATCGGTAACGGACACACCTCTTTTCAAACATATCCGCTACATGATGATCACAACAATTCCCTCTATGTTGATCACGCTCGTTATCTTCACGGTAGCCGGTCTTTCACACGAAGCGACGGCAACAGACCAGATCGAACAGTACTCGATCGCCCTGAACAATACGTTCCATATCACACCGTGGCTGCTGATCGTACCGGTCGTCACTGGCATCCTGATTGCGAAAAGAGTTCCATCGATCATCACGCTGTTCATTTCGGCAGCATTGGCTGGCATGTTCGCGCTGATTTTCCAGCCACACCTGTTGCTGGAAATTTCCGGTTTACCAGTAGGAAACATCCAATCCAATTTTAAGGGCCTATTAATGACATTTTACGGCAGTACAAGCATAAAAACCGGAAATCCGGAACTGAATAGCCTGGTTGCCACACGAGGCATGTCAGGCATGATGAATACGATTTGGCTGATCCTTTGTGCCATGTGCTTCGGCGGGGCGATGGCGGCAAGCGGAATGTTGGGCAGCATCACTTCCGTATTTCTGCGCTTTATGAAACGGACAGTCGGGCTGGTAACGTCGACTGTCGCATCGGGACTGTTCCTCAACATCTGTACGGCCGACCAATATATTTCCATCATCTTGACTGGAAATATGTTCAAGGATATTTATGAAAAGAAAGGATACGAAAGCCGTCTGCTGAGCCGTACGGTAGAAGACTCGGTCACCGTCACTTCCGTACTAATCCCGTGGAATACTTGCGGTATGACACAGGCAACGATCCTCGGAGTTGCGACATTCATCTACCTTCCTTATTGTTTCTTTAATCTAATCAGCCCGTTGATGAGCATCACGATTGCTGCGATCGGGTTCAAAATAAAAAGGAAAAATGAAAAAGCTAAAAGTGTCGTTGCTGGCTAAGGTTGTCATTGCCATCGCAGCCGGCGTTGTATTCGGGCAGTTCCTGCCCGGCGGGATCGCCCGCATCTTTGTTACATTTAATTCTTTGTTCGGCAACTTCCTGTCGTTTTCGATCCCACTCATTATTCTAGGGTTGGTGACACCAGCCATCGGGGAATTAGGCAAAGGGGCCGGCAGATTGCTGGCCTTGACCGCACTGATCGCATATGGCTCAACTATCTTCTCTGGTTTCTTCACCTATTTCAGCAGTTCGGCAATCTTCCCACATATCCTACCGGTCAACACGGAGTTAACAGCAATGGAAAATCCCGAAGACTTCATGTTGCAACCCTATTTTATAGTCGCCATGCCACCTTTGATGGATGTCATGACAGCTTTGCTTCTATCCTTCACCATCGGGCTTGGCTTGTCTTATATTAATGGGGAAACATTGCGCGAATCCTTTTCCGATTTCCAGAAAATCATTACGAAACTGATCGAGGCGGTTATCATCCCTTTATTGCCACTTCATATCTTCGGCATTTTCCTGAACATGACGGTGAGCGGGCAAGTCATGGGCGTGATTACCATGTTCTTGAAAGTGATAATCGTGATATTTGTCCTGCATGTGTTGCTATTACTTATCCAGTTTACGATTGCCGGCAGCATGAGTGGAAAAAATCCGTTGCGGCTACTGAAAAATATGCTTCCGGCTTACGCGACCGCACTGGGGACACAATCCTCAGCCGCCACCATCCCTGTAACATTGGCTCAGGCGGTCAAGAACGGGGTGCGGGAGAACATCGCAATCTTCGTCATTCCCCTTTGTGCTACTATCCATCTGGCAGGTAGCACGATGAAGATTACCGCCTGCGCGATGGCAATCATGTATATGTCAGGCGAACCTGTCACCTTCACTTCTCTTGCCGGATTCATCATGATGTTAGGGGTCACAATGATAGCAGCTCCCGGTGTACCGGGTGGCGCTATCATGGCAGCACTCGGATTACTGCAAAGCATGTTAGGGTTTAACGAGACATTACAGGCGCTGATGATCGCCCTTTACATCGCGATGGACAGTTTCGGGACTGCTTGCAACGTGACAGGCGACGGGGCGATTGCAGTTGTGGTAGACAAGATCGCCGGCAAGCAAAAGACTGGGACAAGTCAGCCGTAGGCTTCTCAAACATCTGCCTCGTCATAAATCACACAGCCTTTCGACTCCCTTTTCCCGCATCATGGTTGCCGCGATATGAGCACAGGCATAAGCATCAGCCATTGCATGGTGATGATAGGTCAGATCGTATCCGCAATGAGCGGCAACAGTCTGTAGTTGGTGGTTAGCCAGGAAAGGATACATGCGCCTCGACAAACGGCAGGTGCAATAAAACTGATATTTGGGATAGGCAAGGTCATAGGCTTCGTGAGCTGCCCGCAGGCAACCTTCGTCAAAAGAACTGTTATGGGCAACCAGTGGGATATCTTGCAATCTGCCGGCTATCCTGGTCCAGGCTTCCTCAAAGTCGGGAGAGTCGATTGTATCCTGCATGGTTATGCCATGAATGGCAGTAGTAAACCGAGTGTAGAAGTTCGGATAGGGACGGACCAGCATGTAAACAGAATCGATTACCTTATTGTCCTCAATAATAGCAACCCCGATACTGCAAATACTACTGCGCTTTCCATTAGCGATCTCAAAGTCAATTGCGGCAAAGCGTTCCATACTTTTCTAATTGATAATTGTCAATTGACAATTAATCCAACGGACAACTGACAATCAAGAAAAGCATTCATTGTCCTTTCTTTAATTGCCAATTGTCCATTGTTAATTGTCAATTATTTACTAAAGTCTCTCGGTGTCGGCACTCCCGGAAGCGGTTTGCGGTCCTGGAGTTCTTTCATGACCTCCTGAATGGCACGGTCGAGTTGCTGGTCTTCACCGTTCCATTCTTTGACGGGATCATTATCGATCAGGATATCAGGATCGACACCATGATTCTCAATAATCCAGCTACCGGTTTTCGGATCGAAACTTGTGAAGAAAGGTACACGGATGTCCGTCCCGTCCATATAAGGTAACGAGCCACTGATACCGACAATTCCACCCCACGTACGAGTCCCGATCAGTTTGCCCAATCCCAGCGCACGGAAGCCCCAAGGGAAGAGGTCGCCGTCGGAAGCCGAATATTTATTGATCAAGCATACTTTCGGACCTACTTGCACGGCATCGGGAACAGTTCCGATACGGGCTGAACCACGACGCATCGTCAACCGATACGGTTCACGGGAAAGGCGTTCGAGGATCATCGGCGAAACATTCCCCCCCCCATTGGCACGGTCGTCAATAATCAACCCTTCCTTGTTGAGCTGCGGATAGAAATAGCGGGAGAATTCATTCAGTCCTTCTGGTCCCATATCCGGAATATAGATATAGCCGATCTTGCCGTTCGATGCTTTATCGACTTTCTTAATATTATCCTGTACCCAGTTATAATGATACAAAGAATATTCTTCTTCCAGCGGACTGATCACGGTTTTGCGTGCTCCCTCCAGCTGCGGTTTACTGTTCAACAAAATCTCCGTCGGGACACCAGCCTTGCCGACCAACAACGAATACATGTCTTTCACACTGTTTGTCGGCACACCGTCGATCGCCACGATAAACTCGCCAGCCTTCGCCTCAATGCCCGGCTCCGTCAACGGAGAACGCAACGACTTGCTCCAGGAAGCGCCCGGCAAGATCTTTTCCAAACGGAAGAAACCACTCTTATCACGGGAGATCTCAGCGCCTAACAGCCCCGTCTTTATCCTGTTGGGACGTTCTACTTCACCCGGATTCACATATGCATGACCACAGTTCAGTTCGCCGATCATTTCACCGATGATGTAATTCAAATCCAGACGTGTCTTGGCATATGGGACAAGCACCTGATATTTTGCTTTGACCGCATTCCAATCTACCCCATGCATATTCTCTAGATAGAAACCATCGCGATAAGCCCGCCATGCCTCATCAAAAATCTGCGCCCATTCCTTCGGATAATCGACCGCAATCTTCATATTCGACAAGTTCACCGGATCACCCAAGTCTGCCTTTCCCGAAGGAATATCCGTCACATAAAGAGCATCACCTTTGAAGAAGAGCACTTTCTTGCTACCGGGTTCGACACCCATAGAAGCGCCATCGGCCACCACGTCTTCCTTCTGCTCTTTCAAGTCGAATACTCTCGTACCTCCACGTCCCCAGTAGTAAACCTTGTTTCCGTCTGAATAAAAATTCCCATAATAGGAAGGACTCACCGGCAACTTGACGACACGATCCGTAATCCCATCGAAATCGATCTTGACAGCAGAAGTGGCAAACTCGTCTTTCCTTGTCTCCTCCTTCTTAACCGATGTATTTTTCTTTGATTCCTCTTTGGCAACAGAGACTTCCGCATCCTTCTCAATGAAAGGCGAAGGAGTATCTTTGGACAACAACGTCAAATAAACCCCGTACATATTATTATAGACATGGTTCCATTCCAGCGATCCATAAGTCGGATTAAAATCACGGGCAGATGCAAAAACCAGATATTTACCGTCCGTACTGAATACCGGGGAAGAGGAATCATACCACTTGTCTGTCACCGGGTATTCTTTCTTTTCAGCCAGATTATAAACATAAACGATACTATATTCATTGTTCCCTGTACGGGTATAAGTCAGCCACTTGCTATCCGGCGAAAAAGTCACTCCCCGCGGCTCGCCCATCGGGTCCTGCAACAAGGTCGTCACCTTCTTTGTAGCAACGTCCAAGAGATTCATACGGTTCTTACGATCCGTATAAACAACCGCTTTGGAATCCGGGCTTAGTTCAAAACCGCGGATATAAGTGTCATTATCCTTTGTCAGCTGGACGTGTTCGCCTCCAATGGCATCCTGCATATAGAGTTCTGTCTCTCCGGTCGCATCCGAAATATAGACGATGAATTTGCCGTCGGGCGACCATTGCGCATTGCGGTCATGTGCTCCTGGCGAACGGGTGATATTCTTTGTCACACCCTTCTCAACCGGCAAGTTGAACACTTCGCCACGGGCAGTCACCACTAAACGTTCACCGTCGGGCGACAGGCAGGCCTCGGTAATATAGTCAGCTCCATCCTTAATTTCGCTACGGGCGTAAATATTGTCGGAAGTCAAGGTGATGTTCACCTTTTCGGGCTTCTTACTCCCAGCATCCATCTTATAAATATAACCGCCATTTTCAAAAACGATCGTATTGCCATTTGCGCTTGGGAACTTTACGTCGTATTCGGTAAAGTCAGTGACTTTGTCCGTCTGTTTGGTCTTCGTATTATAAACAAAGATGTTCATTGTTCGGTCACGGTCGGAAAGAAAGAAGATTTCATCGCCGATCCACATCGGGATAATGTCCTGTGCAGGATTGTCCGTAATGTTTTCGACTGTCTTCTTATCGGAACTATAGATCCAGACATCATCCGCCATCCCGCCTTTGTAGTATTTCCAGGTACGGAACTCCCGCATGACACGGTTATAAGCCAACTGTTTACCATCGGGAGAATAGCTGCAGAATCCACCTTCAGGAAGAGGTATGGCTTCAGACAAGCCACCCTCCTTTTCCACCGTGAACAACTTTCCGCTAAAGCCATCGCTGATGCGGTTGCGATACACAATCCGACTGCCATCAGGCGTCCAGGTCATCACGATATTGTTCGGTCCCATACGATCACCCAAGTCATCCCGGCTGTTTGTTGCCGTATAGGTCACACGCAGCGGTTCTCCACCCGTCACCGGCATGGTATACACTTCTGTATTACCATCGTATTGCCCGGTGAATGCAATCGTTTTGCCGTCCGGTGAAAAACGAGGAAACATTTCGTACCCCACATGCGAAGTCAGGCGCCTGGCTTCGCCACCCGTAGCCGGAACCTTGTAGAGGTCGCCCGCATACGAGAAAACAATCTCATTGCCGTTCGTAGCCGGGAAACGCAACAAACGCGCTTCGTCCACCGCCATCGACAGTGAAGGGACACCAGCCAGAACCAATAAAGAAAAGATAAGTTTCTTCTTCATACCTAATTATCGTTTAGTCAACCGACAAAGGTAAAAAAAGTAAAGCTCAAAATATATTCCGATGCAGATATTCCTTTATTTTCCACCACAATAATTGCCGTTTCGCAACAAAAAGAGACCAGCCTCCCAACCTTCTTCCCGTTTGCTTATAAAATTCAGGATCACAAACCAATATGCACTGCCGGTCCCTACTTACTGCAGAAAACAAATAGAAACAGCCGTTCCTCAACAGAATACCCAAAGTATCATTCTTACGGACAAAACCGACAATATCTACAAAATTAATAATACCAACTGATGAAAAAGAAAACGAAGACTCCTTAAACTCCACATGATGCAAGACTACATAAGGCCGCAATTGCCAAAAAAGCTCAGTAATATTGGCAGGATCAAGTTTTTTCAAAAAAGATAGCAACCATTGCTCCTGAAGATTTGAAATAGATAAAGGTAATTCCATATTTACTTAAATTCGACCTGAAAAAATCCCATATATCCAACAATTCCCCAATTATATGGTTATTATAAAGAAACGTGGGAATTAGCAACATACACTCGATTAAGGACCTCGAATAACCTATAACTAGTTGTATGCAATAATTACCCACGTTTTTTATCTTGAATACGCAAGTGCATAAACACCCATCTTGCATGACAAGAAAAAACGCGAACAAAATTCACATACTATCCACTAGTTATCTAGAAATTTCGAGGTTTCAATCAAGAGATAATATATAAACTTTCGTGTTCACCACCAAAGTTGTACCAGCGATAACGCTTTATCCTGCTTACTGTACACGACAAAGATAAACAGAAGATTCAAAAATCCGATATTCCTCCTTCCTTTTTTCAAGGTTCTTTAGAAAAAACACAGAAAAAGCCGGCTACGGCGGAATATCATCTATTCCATTGTAGCCGGCCACTTTTAACTAATACCTACTTTTTATATCGCTTTATCTCTAAAGACAGACATCAATAATAACCTTCATTCTGTTCTTCACTGAGCTCACCAACAGGATTCAGACGGTCGATGTGTTTCTGCGGGATAGGACGAAGTTTGTGATACGGTTTAATGTAGATTGCATCCGGATTGTATTTCTTCACCCAATCATACAGCAGTTCACAACGAACCAAATCTTCCCAACGATTGGTTTCTCCCAGTAATTCACGTCCGCGTTCGTTCAGAATAAATTCGATAAAATCACCTTGTAGATCAGCCGGAGAAACTTTAAGTGCATCATACGTACTCTTCGTATCGTTCACTCCACCTTCGAAAAGCCAGATCTGCTGGTCTTTTTGCTCACCTTCGGCCCAAGCGGCACGCTTGCGGATCACATTGATATATTCAGCAGCCTTGTCGAAATCACCTTTACGACCGGCAGCTTCCGCTGCCAACAAATACGTTTCTCCCAAACGCATACGCACCCATTCGCGAGATCCCTTTTCTTCAGACACAGAAGGACGGCTCGGATCAAGGTATTTCACCAGTGACGGAAAATAACGGATCGAATGCATTTCGCGAGGGAAATAAGAATAAGTATAGTCTGCACGCAATTTCCGCATCTCGTCACTATTAGAAGCAAGCCCTGTTTCCTGCATCGTATAATAAATCGCCGTATCGCCATGCTGGAATTTCAACTCGCCCTCTATTTGCCCTTTAGAAGGATCCGGCGTAAAATAGACGTTTCCGTCATAAGAAAGCGACTCCCAAACAGGCAGCGTGCTTACATTATTTGCATAGTAGACCCATTTGAAACTCTTATAAAAACGTGAATCATGCAAACGATCGAATAAATCGTCCATCGTTTTCTTTGTCGCCACGTGACGACGGTACGGACGACCGTTTTCAATATCTCTCAACATACCCGGCTGATCTTCATACCAAGACAGCCAATAGAGATGCTGCTTGTTACCATCTCCGTTAAACATCGGCTCGGTTGTGAACTGCACGGCAAACACAGCTTCGGAGTTCCCCTGATTCTTGATATCCCACAGAGAGGAGAAGTTTTCTTGCAAAGCATAAGCTCCACTGTTGATCACTTGCTCAGCATAATAAAGCGTACTATCCATATCTGTCGCTTTCTGACCACGCGCATCTTTGACTGCGCTACCACGAGTCAGATAAACCTTCGCCAACAAATGGGCAGCTGAGTAACGTGTGGCACGTCCTAAAACAGAAGCCTTCTCCGGTAAATTTTCGGCGGCATTACGTAAATCACTGATAATAACATTATAAACATCAGCGATCGGAGCACGCTTGAAGTCCGTCCGAATCTCGAAACTACCTTCCGTGACCAAAGGAATACGCCCAAACTGCTGCACCAAATCAAAATATAAATAGGCGCGGATAAATTGCATTTCGGCATAACTTTGTATTTTCACACTCTCCAACAAGTCTTGGGAATCCCGAATCTTCTGCATGGCGATATTGGCATCACTAATCCCTTTGTAGTGATTTTCCCACATTTCATACAGAATACCGTCGTCCGGATTCAACTGTGTCGCATATTTATTATACGATTCACGATTACTACCATCTTCCCCTTCCGTGAACAAATCGGTTCCTAATTCGGTCAATACATCGAAACGTTCACCACCAACTCCCCAACGAAGAAAACCGTAAGCTGCCGTAATGGCTGCATTTACACCGGCTTCCGTTTCATAATAATCGTACGACATCACCGGTGCATCGTCTTCGCTTAACCAACTACTGCAACTTGAAGCAGATAACATCAGACCTGCCAGCATATAGCAATATACAGATTTCATTTTCATTCTTTGATTTATTAAGATTAAAATTACAAAGTCAAGTTTATACCAAAAATCCAGGAACTGACACTCGGAGTGCCGAAACCACTACCGTTGGTTTCAGGGTTACCGGCCGAATTTACTTTAGCTGCTTCCGGATCAATACCCGTATAATTGGTAAAGATAAACGGATTCTGGGCTGTAAAATAAACACGCAGTTTCTCCACCAGGAACTTATTGGTCAAGGTCTTCGGCAAGGTATATCCCAATGTCATTGTCTTTACACGCAAGAAATCCGCTTTTTCATAATAAGTGGATGTGATGTAGATCGGGCGCTCCTCATCAATACTCGGACGAGGATAAGCGTTCGTCGGGTTATTCGGTGTCCAGTAGTCTACTTTCACACCGCCGTTACGTCCGCAATGTTCCACAGCATAAATATCATTATACAGCATAGCACCGAAACTCGCATATAAAAAGACCGACAGGTCGAAACCTTTATAGTTGAAAGTATTCACCATACTGGCAATCAACTTCGGACGTGGGTTTCCCAGAATTTGCTTATCGGCATCCGTAATCTTATAGTCGCCATTCACATCCTGTATCTTGATATCGCCCGGAGCAAACTCCGTACCGTTGGCGGCGAATTTTGCCATCTCGGCAAGATCTGACTCCGTGTTCTGCCAGATACCTACTTTCCGGTAGTCATAATGAACATTCACCGGCTGGCCGATAAACCATTTGCTACCGATATCGTCGTTCTTGCCATTATACAGTTCAACGATTTCTTCCTTGTTGGAAGACAGCATCAAATCAGTTGTCCACTGGAAGTCTTTCGAATTGATGTTCATAGAGTTGATAGAAACTTCTATACCCTTATTACGCGTTTTACCCACATTCGATAGCACATCGGGAAAACCGGAAACAACCGGTAACTGGCGTTTCAGCAACAAATCATGTGTATTCTGCATATACAAGTCAATCGTCCCGTTGATACGTCCTCTCAACACACCGAAATCGATACCCAAATTCCACTGGTCCGTCGTTTCCCAAGTCAACAGACTGTTCGCCATCGCATTCGGGGCATAGCCGATCGTTGGAGTTCCACCATTATCAAACGGATAACGAATCAACGACAACGTACCTTTCGTTTGGTAAGGATCTACGGCCGAATTACCAGTCTTACCAAAACCAAGTCTTAATTTCAGGTTATCCAACCATCCGGATGTACTCGACATGAAAGATTCTTCATTGATACGCCATGCCAATGCGGCAGAAGGGAAAAGCACCCACTTGTGTCCGTCAGCCAGACGAGACGAACCGTCATAACGGGCAGAAACCGTCAGGAGGTAACGTCCTAAATAGTTATAATTGATACGTCCCATGAAAGAAGCCATATTCCACTTGACCATCGCGCTGCCGATCGTATTGGTCACCAAGCCCGACCCCAGATCATAATATTTCAGGTTATCGGCCGGCAGATTCTCCATTGCGACGTTCACACTTTCCCTTTTGTCTTCTTGAATGGACTGCAATAAAGTCACGCCCAAGGTGTGTTTGTCGTTGAACGTCTTATCATAGAAAAGCATGTTTTCCAAAGTAAACATCGTGTATTTGTCAACGGCATTCTTCGCATAAGAAGTCCCCATGCCACGATTACTCGTTTTAGCGGACCAGAATTCGTAGTCCTGTACGGTACGGGCATCGAGGCCCAGGTTAGAGCGGAACTTCAGTCCGTCGACCGGCAGTTTGATATCCAGAGAATAGCTACCCAGGTAACGGGTTGTTTTCACAGGACGGTCCACTGCACCCGGAACAAGGTCCATCATCGTATTGTAGACATTATAAGACCCTGGTAACGGAATAATCTCGCCATTCTCATCCCACAACTGAGCCAACGGGCTTAAACGCCAACCACTGGCAAGTCCGGCCCCGCGTTGCTGAATGGCATGCGAATATTGCGTCTGCGCCCCGATCTTCACATATTTGTTGATTTCGTGGTTCAGATTCAAACGGATCGAATAACGTTCATAATCCTCATCCTTGAAAATGCCGTTATTCTTATTGTAAGTAGCGGAAGCCAAGAAGTTCGTCCGTTCGCCACCACCTCGGATACTCAATTGATGGTCGGTCACCATACCGGTGCGG
The DNA here is from genome assembly GCF_025151215.1 of Parabacteroides merdae ATCC 43184. Classification (NCBI taxonomy): domain Bacteria; kingdom Pseudomonadati; phylum Bacteroidota; class Bacteroidia; order Bacteroidales; family Tannerellaceae; genus Parabacteroides; species Parabacteroides merdae. The sequence continues at coordinate 3,845,202 of NZ_CP102286.1, read as the reverse complement.
GTCACATGATCCATATAGCGGGTCGTACGCACATGGGACGGATAGTAAACGCCATCGTCACCCCAACCCATCATGACCGATTCCATGATCGACGGGTCACGTGTAAATCCCGGACAAACCATATCCTGCTCCTTTGAAGCCACATCCGAGTTGTAGCGGATCGAATTATTGCTCGTATTGCGATAAGACTCGCGCGTATATTCGGCATATTCCGGACCATCCCAAAAATCGAGCTGGTTCAAAATTGTCTGCGCCCCGACATATCCGTTATAATCGATCTGAGTCTTGCCTGATTTCCCCTGCTTGGTCGTAATCAGGATAACACCGTTCGCACCACGAGCACCATAGATTGCTGTTGCCGACGCATCCTTCAACACTTCCATCGACTCTATATCCGACGGGCTGATTTCGCCAATACCGCCAGTAACGGGAACACCATCAATCACATACAACGGATCATTGCTTGCCGTGATCGAACGTTTACCACGGATCATCACGTTCGGAGTAGAGCCTGGCGACCAGTTGGCGTTCGAAACGACAACCCCCGGAATACGTCCCTGCAAGGCTTCCGATGCCGTAGAGGTCGGAACAGCTGAAATCTTGGCAGCATTGACAGAAGCGACAGCTCCAGTCAAATCTCTTTTCTTTACCGTACCATAACCAATCACGACAACTTCATCCAAACCTTGTGCATCCTCTTTCATCAGGATGTCAAACGTATTCTTGTTATCGATCTTTACTTCCATAGGCAAAAAACCGATATAGGATATTTCCAACATCTCCCCCGGAGCAGCCTCTAAAGAGAAGTTTCCATCCATATCCGAAATGGTCCCATTAGTCGTTCCCTTGACTACGATATTCGCTCCAGCTACCGGAAGACCTGTTTCATCGGTAATCACACCAGATATTTTCTTGGTTTTTCGCTGTTTCACGGGAGCCTGCGCTTCTGCCTTAACGATAACGATCGTCTTATTACTCACTTTGTAGGAAAGGCCGTGTTTTTCCAGTACCTGAGACAGGATATCCTTTAACGGGCGATTGGAAGCAGAAACGACTACATCAGGATTTTCACTCAGGATAATATCCCGGTAAACAACCGAAAAAGAAGTCTGTGCCTCCAGATTCTTAAAAAATTCTTTTAATGTGACATTTTGCAAATTCATTGACATTGTTTGCGAAATGTCCTGTGCGTACATGGTTGTACACAAAAACAGGAGTGCTGCACTCCGAAATACTTTCTTCATGACTATGATAAATAGACTTAAGTTAGAATTAAACAATTGATTTTTAAAAACACTTTTTCTTAGATTTCACCTGTTCATCTCATAGGCTCATTTTATTTTTAATTGGTTAGACTTATTAATCGTAACATTGTTTCCTGTGATCTCATAATTAAATCCATATTGAAATTTCAAAGCTTCCATGACATACGAAAGTTGTTCGTCCTTAAAAGAGCCGGAAATCTGATCGTTCGCAATCTCCGGACATAGCAGGTCAATATGCACACCATACCATCTTTCGATCTTTTGGAACACCGAACCCAACTTCTCCGATTCGAACACCAGATGATTCTGCGTCCACGCGGTTTCTTTTACATTGTCTGTATTGTGAAAACTGATTTTCCCATTATTTTTCGAATAGATCGCTTTCTGCGACGGTTTCAGGATAAAACTTTCAGAAGGCGACTTGGAATCGTAGAGGCGCACGGAGCCTTCAATCAAGGAAGTCTCTACAAAGTCATTCTCCTCATACGAATAGACATTGAAGCAAGTCCCCAACACTTCGATATTCAGATTGCCGACCTGCACGACAAACGGATGTTTCCTGTCCTTGGAAACCTGGAAGTACCCCTCGCCCTTCAAACGGGCGACACGCTTTCCGTTGACATAGGCGTAGGACAAAGAGCTTTCCGAATTCAATTTGACAGAACTCTTATCCGGCAAGGTCAACTGCACCTTATCTCCGGCCGGAACTTCCGCCAAGAAAGAAGAGTTCGCATTTTGCAATTCATGCAGAAGAGAAAAGTTCCACGCCGTAACGGACAAGACGGCAATCACGGCCGCCGCCACCACGATACGGGACCAGCGTATGGAGATTTTAGGAGGATGTATCTGCAGACGAAGTCTCCGATGAATTTCCCGCTTACGACCGACTTCCATAGACGGATAAACCGTATTCTCATCCCAAAACGCTTCCATCCTTTCGGCCAGTTCCTGGTCCGAAAGATGATTCAAGGACTCCTTGAAGCCCTCGAAGTCTTTCCGGTTGGTCTTTCCGCTTAAGAATTGAGAATATAATTTATCAAATAAATCGGTCATAATTTGTTGCTTGTTTATAGTTACACGAAGGAGTACCGAAAAAGTACCAGGCGTTTTTATATGTTCTAAAGCATATTCCTGTTTCTTCCCCTATAATACGCTCGAAGTTTCCTTTAGCGAAACTTTCTGTTTCACCGTACGAACTTTTAGTTCCAAGCGCTGAAACTATCTGGAACTCCAAGAGCCGCTTTGGGAAAGGAAAGTAAGCTTCTCAAGTTTTCTTATATGAAAAGGGCGAAAAGATAATTATATTTCCGAAGTTCCTCACGCAGAATCTTTAACGCTGCGGACAAATGATTCTTTACCGTTTGCTCGGAAATATCCGAAAGAGCGGCTATTTCGGCATTGCTCATTCCCTCTTCACGGCTCATTTCAAAAATGTTCCGCTGCGCGGGGGTCAGCTTTTGCTTAGCTATCGCCAGCTTGTCGATAAAGTCATCGTAATATATTTTTTCTACGGAAGTGTTATCCAAAAGATGTTCGTCTTCACAAAAGCGTATGTAATCTTCAAAATCCGGACGGTTGATCTGTTGGCGGAAAACATCGATCACATGGTTCTTGGCAATCGTGAACAACATGGATTTGAAAGAGCCTTCAACAGACAAGGAGGCACGCATGTTCCACAGCTTGAGGAACGTATCCTGTACGATATCTTCCGCCTGGACAGATGATTTCGTATGCAGCAAGGCGAAACCGTACAAAGAATCCGCGTACATATCATATAATGTATCGAACGCCTCATAGGAACCACGTTTAAGTTTTTCTATAGTATTGCTATGTATCTCTGTTTCATGCATATTCACCTCTTTCACCCCTCACTTTGAGTTCGTAAAGATAGAAATAAACTACTAAACAGCTACTATTAAGTTTATTTCTATCTTTTTTTATAATAATACCGTATCTTTACACCCATAAAAACGCAAAGCATGAAATCATTATTTATCCTAACTTCAGCACTACTGTTTACGGCAAACGTGCTGGCCGAAAATGATCCGCTATGGATGCGCTATCCGGCAATTTCTCCAAACGGTGAAACGATCGCCTTTACTTACAAAGGCGATATCTACACCGTTCCGGCAAACGGTGGCAAAGCTACCCAGTTAACAACCCATCCGGCTCACGATACGCGCCCGATCTGGTCGCCTGACGGCAGCAAGATCGCGTTTGCTTCTGACCGGAACGGAAATTTCGATATCTTCATCATGGATATGGAAGGAGGCAGCCCGAAACAGTTGACCACTCACTCCGCAAATGAATATCCGGAAACGTTCAGTGATGCAAAGCACATTCTCTATTCGGCCGCGATCCAGCAGGATGCGAAAGACAGCCAATTCCCCTCCGGGCAATTTCCACAAATCTACCGGATCGGTATCAATGGAGGGCGCCCCGAACTCTATTCTTCCCTCGCCATGGAAAGCCTAGCTTTGAACAAGAAGGGTGACAAACTCTTATACCAAGACAAGAAGGGATATGAAGATCCTTGGCGTAAACACCACCAGTCTTCCATCACACGGGACATCTGGTTGTGCACCCTCGATCGGGAACACTCCTTCCAAAAAATAACTTCCTTTAAAGGAGAAGACCGTAATCCGGTATGGGCGACAGACGGTTCTTCCTTCTACTATCTGAGTGAAGAAAAAGGAAGTTTCAATATATTCAAAAACGACCTGACCGGCAGAAATAGCCGGCAGATAACCAATCATACCATGCATCCCGTCCGTTTCCTAACTTCCGACAACAACGGCAACCTCTGTTACGGATACGATGGCGAAATCTATACGGTCAAAGAGGGTACACAGCCTAAGAAAGTGGATGTACAGATCATCTCGGATAAGGTGGAGAACGACCTGATCCATCAACTCAAGGCAAGCGGAGCCACCGATATCGCAGTTTCCCCTAATGGCAAAGAAGTCGCTTTTATCGTGCGCGGCGATGTATATGTAACCTCGGTCGACTACGAAACTACCAAACAAATCACCAACACACCGCAGCAGGAGCGCGATCTCGATTTCAGCCCAGACGGACGCTCATTGGTTTACTCGGCCGAACGGGGCGAAACCTGGGGCGTTTATCAAAGCAGCTTGGTACGCAAGAACGACAAATATTTCACATACGCACAGGAATTGAAAGAAGAACCGTTGGTAGTAAATTCGCAGACCTCTTTCCAGCCGATGTATTCTCCGGACGGAAAGGAAGTCGCTTTCTTGGAAAACCGTACGACTCTACGCGTGATTAATTTGAAAAACAAACAGGTACGCACCGTCCTGGATGGTAAATATAATTATTCGTATGCCGACGGCGATCAATATTATCAATGGTCACCCGACAGCAAATGGTTCCTCGCTAAATATATCGCGATCGGAGGATGGAACAATACGGACATCGTTTTGGTGAAAGCGGACGGCAGCGGCGAAATGACCAACCTGACCGAAAGCGGCTACTCCGACAACAACGCCAAATGGGTGCTGGATGGAAAAGCGATGATCTGGTCGTCTGACCGGGCCGGTTATCGCAGTCATGGCAGTTGGGGAGCAGAAGATGATATTTACATCATGTTCTTCGACGGCGAAGCATACGACAAGTTCCGCCTCACCAAAGAGGAACAAGCTTTGTTGGACGAAGAAAAAGAGGACAAAGATAAGGACGAAAAAGACAAGGACAGCAAGAAAGACAAGGATAAAGACGATGACAAGAAAGACGAAAAAGCAGATAAGCCGGTCGAACCGCTTAAATTCGACTTGGCCAATCGTAAAGACCGTATCATGCGCTTGACCGTCAACTCGTCATTCTTAGGTGACGCCGTCCTGACGCAGAAAGGCGACAAGCTATATTATTGCGCCGCATTCGAAAACGGTTACGACCTATGGGAACACAATTTCAAGGAGAACACCACCAAACTACTGATCAAAGGTGTCGGTGGTGGAACGATGTTCCCCGACAAGAAAGGCGAAAACATTTTCCTCGTTTCGGGAGGCCAGTTGAAGAAGATCGAAATCAAGGACAGCAAAACGAAACCGATCGCATTCAAAGCCGAATTTTCATATCGCCCGGCGAAAGAACGCGAATATATATTCCATCACACCTGGCGCCAAGTATTAGACAAGTTCTACGATCCCCAAATACATGGTATCAATTGGGCCGGATATGGAAAGGCATACGAAAAATTTCTTCCGCATATCAACAATAACTACGATTTCGCAGAAATGCTTTCTGAAATGTTGGGCGAACTAAACGGTTCACATACCGGTGCACGCTACCGCTCTGCATCTTCCGCACCAGCAACAGCCAGCTTGGGCGCTTTCTATGACAACAATTACACAGGCGACGGTTTGAAGATTGAAGAAATAATCGCCAAAGGCCCGTTGACAAAAGCCGACACCAAGATCAAGCCAGGCTGCATCATCGAAAAGATAGACGGCACGAATATCAAGAGTGGAGAAGATTACTATCCGCTATTAAGCGGCAAAGCCGGCAAGCAGGTACTACTGTCCGTTTACGATCCGGCAACCAAAGAACGTTTCGAAGAACAAGTCAAACCGATCACCTACGGCACACAATCCGATTTGCTTTACAAACGTTGGGTGGAACAGAAGCGCCAGATGGTCGACAAGCTGTCGAACGGAAAGATCGGATATGTACATGTCAAAGGCATGAACAGCGAAAGTTTCCGCGATACCTATTCCGAACTGTTAGGTCGTTGCCGCGAGAAGGAAGCCGTGATTGTCGATACGCGCCATAACGGTGGCGGTTGGCTTCATGAGGACCTGGCAATTTTGTTGAGTGGAGAACTGTATGCTAAATTCACTCCGCGCGGACAGTTCATCGGAAACGATCCGTTTAACAGATGGCTGAAACCGTCATGCGTACTGATGTGCGAAGACAATTATTCGAACGCCCACGGTTTTCCCTGGACATATAAGACGTTGAAAATCGGCAAACTGATCGGCGCTCCCGTACCGGGAACGATGACTGCCGTATGGTGGGAAACCCAAATTGACCCGTCAATCGTTTTCGGTATCCCGCAAGTCGGCATGCAAGATATGCAGGGCCGCTATCTCGAAAACCAACAACTCGAACCTGACATCGAAGTCTACAACTCTCCCGAATCACAGCTAAGAGGCGAAGATCACCAGCTGGAAGAGGCGGTAAAAGAGATGTTGAAAGAGGTACAAAAGTAATATTATGTGCGATCTCAAAGCGGCTCTCATCCACTGCTACGGAATGGGAGCCGTTCTTTTTCGTACGCAATTCACGTACTTATCCTTCACTTTTTGCCGTACTTATAAGATTCAATGTTTATCCAAACGAAAGCATTACCAGTTCTGCCTTCACCCGATAATATGACTTCATTATTTCTCTACGAACATAAACAGAAGGGATAAAACATAGTTACATTTAACTGTCATACTATCACTAATTGTCTTTTATCTATTGAATATCAATAGACCCAAGCAATGATAGTAGGTATGATGGATGCCTATTTCATCTATCATACTATCATTAACCGCCTGTCCGACATTTTTCTTCACATGACTTATTTTCAATAACATAATAAGATAAACCCATTGACACCCGGGTCTCGATATCATTCACACTCGGGTGTCAAGACCGTTCACATCCGGGTGTAAAAAGCCTGTAAACGGGAATCTTCAGCACTTTTTCTGCCTGTTTGAAGCAAAATAAGTCACGTATTTCAACAAAAAAGGAACCATATCTAAAACGAGCAGAAGAACGACACAAAAAACGGAACCGTAAAATCTACGATAATCCCATGAAAAATTGAAATGAAAACAAGGTCTTTTCCCGAATAACGAGTGATGACAGGCAAGGTCGTATCCATAGTCGTGGCACCTCCAGCACAGATAGGAGACAACCGGCCGAAATATTTGACAAAAAGAGGCGCACCGAGAAGAGCCATAATCTCGCGCATGATATTTGCCATTAAAGCGATTGTCCCTAATTCTGTAGCGAGTTGGACACCCAAAAAAGGTTCCTTCAATTGGGTAATCAAGATAGACGAAAGAGAATAATAGGCAAAACCGCTTCCTACCGCCAGACAATCAAATACACTCCACTGCGTAAGCAACAGACCGACCAAAGCCGAAAAGACCAGTGTCCCGGCAATCGTAGCCAAAGGGACCAAAAGCAGTTTCGGACGAATACTGCCGAGAATATCCTTTAGCTTCTTATCACTACCGATACTGAGCCCGACCTGAAACATTAGCAGGTATAAGACATATACCGTAATGTCGTTTTCAATGACAACATCGGGCAGCCAGCCACTCCATCCCAACAAGCAACCAAGCGCAAAAAATCCTACAACGATCAGACTTCCTTTCATCCGCGACTCCTTTCTTTAAAAAACAGACGATAGACTCCCCAGCCAGCCAATACACTCCCTACCGTACCAGCCAAGGCAAGCAGGAATGCCTGACCACCCAACGTGGCAAGATTATCGACAATATCCTTATTCGCGCCGACAGATATTCCCAAAAGGAAAAGAAGCAAAAGGATCGTATAAGAAATAGGTTTGCCGATCTTTTGCAAAAGTTCGATTTTGCGCAAAAGATAGCCTGCGGCAATACCCGCGAACATAATACCAATGACAGTAAACATAGATAAAAAAAGATTATCGCGCTTGGACAGCTTTAACTATTTTAGTGAATGTAACAGGGATTACCATACCTTCTGCATTTGCTTTCCCTGTCAGTTTATTCTTGCCTTCCTGTATGAAAGTGAGTGAAACATAGGTTCCATCTACATAGAAATTGCATTTATAGGTATCGCTCTCTTTCTTGATTTCCTTCACGGTCATTTCCGTATCGTTGATCGTGAAAACAGCGGAAAGGTTTTCACCAGTTTTCTTGATCTGGCAAGTTCCTTTCTGATAACCGTAAGGAGCATCGGGAGCCGAGAAATTCCACAAACCAACAACCATGCCGAGAGTAAATTCCTGCGCATAAAGTGATAAACACATCATCATACAAAGAAGCGTAGTAAATACTTTTCCCATATTCGTCTTCATAATAAAATAGGATTAAATTAGACTTAGCGCTTCAAAGATAAGCATTATCGAATATAAATGAAGTAGTCAGGATAAGAATAAATAGAATAATGCATCTTTAGCAGAGTCCTACACGATCTCCTCCGACAAATTGTGGTCTCCCGTGATCTGGAATACAACCCGGAACAGGTTATCCTTTAAAGTCAAAATACGTTTTATGAATTCATCCGTTCTCATCTCTGTCACAAAAGAAGAGTGAGGACGGGGACAGTTACAAATTTTACGAACTTTTTCCCGAAGAAAAGCAGGACATACACGTATATTGTTCTTTTTCTTTATATTTGTAAAGTCAAAAATAACGATTCATTCATTTAGGAGATAAAACACAGATAATATAACATGAAGAAAACAATCCTATTCCTTCAGGCTGCAGTGGTCGGACTTCTGGCAGCCTGTAACCAACCGTCCGACGAGGAACAACTACGAGATGAAATTCAATATGTGAACCCATTTATCGGAACAGGCTTTCACGGGCATACCTTTCCCGGTGCTACCCGTCCGTTTGCTCTTGTACAGGTCAGCCCCGACACACATATCATGGGCTGGGATGCCAGTAGCGGATACCATTATGATGACAACCAAATATATGCTTTCAGCCATACACACTTATCAGGTACGGGTATCGGCGACTTGGGAGATGTGGCGATCCTACCTTTCTCCGGTGGTGACTCGATCAAACCGGTTGCGATTTTCAAGAAAGAGACGGAAAAAGCAACGCCAGGCTATTATGCAGTACGTCTCGACAATTTCGGAATTAATGTGGAGTTAACCAGTACGGACCGTGTCGGATTCCATAAATACACATACGATAATCCGAAGGACCGCCGTGTCCTTCTCGATCTCGGTCATGTGCTGCAACCGAACTGGGGACATAAGTTAGTAGGGAACGAATATCTTTTTGTAAACGATTCGACGGTGGAGGGTACTGTCAGGACGCAGGGATGGGCACATTTCCATTCTGTCTCTTACCGGATCACATTCTCGGAGCCGATCGAAACACTATACCAGTATATCGACGGAAATTTACGGAAAGATTCGCTGTTCTTGCGTCTCAACACACCAGACGATCTGAAATTCCATTACAAATTTGCGGAGAGCAACAAACCACTGTATGTAAAAGTGGCGATCTCTCCTGTCGATACGGACGGTGCAGAGAGAAACATGCTGGCCGAACTGCCGGGATGGGATTTCGATGCTACACGGGCTGAATCCGCACGTATCTGGAACAAAGCTTTAAACGATATCCGGATCGAAAGCTCCGATCCGAAAGTGATGGTGAACTTCTACACAGCTCTCTACCACACGATGATCGCACCTTATGCCTATCAGGATGTGGACGGGCGCTATTTAGGAATGGACAAGAAGGTGCACCGGGCGGAACCAGGTTATGTGAACTATTCTGTCTTCTCACTTTGGGATACTTTCCGCGCTTTGCATCCATTGATGACGATTATCCAACCAGAACGGGCTGCCGATTGGGGAAAAGTGCTCGTGCAAGGATATAAAGAAGGAGGGATCCTTCCGAAATGGCCGTTAGCTTCCAGCTATACAGGTTGCATGGTAGGTTATCCGGCAGTCTCTGTACTGGCAGATTTAGTGACTAAAGACCTGGCAGAAGGTGATCTGAACGTTTGGGCCGAAGCAGGCGCCCGTTCATCTGTCTACCGAAACGATCTGGCAGAGAAGTTCAAAGGAACACGTGAGTTGGATTTGATTACCCGCCACCCCTATTATAAGGAGAAATACGGCTTTGTCCCGGCCGACTCGGTTCCCGAATCTGTTTCCTGGGGATTAGAGATGGCCTACTATGACTGGTGTATTTCCCAAATCGCCGCTAAAGCAGGAAATACGGAACTGGCAAAAGAGTATGCGGCAAAGGCAGAATACTACAAACGCTACTTAGACCCGGAGACCAAGATGATGCGCGGGGTGATGGGGGATGGTTCTTTCCGTACACCGTTCAATCCCCGTTATTCTTCCCATATGAAGAGCGATTATACCGAAGGGAATGCCTTTCAATGGAGTTTCTTTGCACCTCATGATATGGACAACTTTATCTCCACGATCGGTGGTAAAAAAGAGCTGGAGACACGCTTGGACACATTATTCACCACCTCTTCCCAAGTTGATGGTGAAGAAGCCTCCGGAGATATCACCGGACTGATTGGCCAATATGCGCACGGCAACGAGCCGAGCCATCACATGGCTTATTTATATAACTGGACGGATTCTCCTTGGAAAGGGCAAGAGCGCCTGGATCAGATCATGCAAAATTTCTACACAAACGCGCCGGACGGTATCATCGGAAATGAGGACTGCGGACAGATGTCCGCCTGGTATGTAATGAGTGCGTTAGGCTTCTATCAGATCGCTCCGGGAATTCCGGTCTATACATTGGGCCGTCCGATGATCGACAAAGCGCTTATTCATGTAAAAGGCGGTATTTTCGAGATCTTAGTAAAAAACAACAGTGCAGCCAACAAATACATCAAAGAGGTTAAACTGAACGGCAAAATCCTCGACACCCTGTTCATCAGCCACACCGACATCATAAAAGGCGGCAAGCTGGAATTTATCATGACCGATCAACCGGTTAAATAAATTCATATAAAGAAACATAAAAACAAAGGGCGGATCAGTACACTGGTTCGCCCTTTATCTTATATTTGTCCCTAAACAATTAAATTAAAAAGCTATGTTACTCACAACAACTAACACGATTGAAGGAAAAGAAATTACCCAGTACTTCGGAATCGTATCCGGTGAAACAATCATCGGAGCAAATGTATTCAAAGATTTCTTCGCAGGCATCCGGGATATTGTCGGAGGACGCGCAGGTTCTTACGAAAGCGTATTACGCGAAGCAAAAGAAACCGCCTTAAAAGAAATGAGCGATCATGCGACACAACTGGGTGCAAACGCTGTAATCGCCATAGATCTGGACTACGAAACAGTTGGAGGAAGTGGGAGTATGCTAATGGTTACTGCTGCAGGGACTGCTGTACGCTATCAATAATCCCGAAAATGAAATATTCTTTGTAGTTGGAAAAAAGAATCACATAAAAAAACTAAACCATATTTTCTGCAATCAAAATCAATAGTTTAAAGCAAAGAACTATTTCATAATACCAGAAGAAGTATCCGGAAACGAAAAAAGCCGACTCAAAACTGAATCGGCTTCCTTCACGGAGAACTTTCGCTCTCACTCCTAAAAAACGGCGGCTATCTACTCTCCCACTTTTACGCAGTACCATCGACGTGGTTGGGCTTAACTTCTCTGTTCGGAATGGGAAGAGGTGGATCCCCAACGCTATAACCACCTTAATACCTCTTTGTAAGATTTTGACTGGACAACCCCATTACCTAAAGTAACTAATAGAAACATATGGCATCAGCCACCTGCTGATATATCAACCCTTACATGATCGAAAGTCTCGGGCTATTAGTACTACTCGGCTTCGACATTGCTGCCCTTACACCTGTAGCCTATCTACGTCGTAGTCTACAACGACCCTCTAGGGATATCTCATCTTGAGGCTGGCTTCGTACTTAGATGCTTTCAGCACTTATCCAATCCAGACTTAGATACCCGGCGGTGCACCTGGCGGTACAACCGGTAAACCAGTGGTCTGTCCAACACGGTCCTCTCGTACTAGTGTCAGAGCCCCTCAAATATCCTACGCCCACGATAGATAGAGACCGAACTGTCTCACGACGTTCTGAACCCAGCTCGCGTGCCACTTTAATGGGCGAACAGCCCAACCCTTGGGACCTTCTCCAGCCCCAGGATGTGACGAGCCGACATCGAGGTGCCAAACCGCTCCGTCGATATGAGCTCTTGGGAGCGATCAGCCTGTTATCCCCGGAGTACCTTTTATCCTTTGAGCGATGGCCCTTCCATGCGGAACCACCGGATCACTATGCTCTAGTTTCCTACCTGATCGACTTGTCTGTCTCCCAGTCAAGCACCCTTATGCCATTACACTCTACGACCGGTTACCAATCGGTCTGAGGGTACCTTTAGAAGCCTCCGTTACTCTTTTGGAGGCGACCACCCCAGTCAAACTACCCACCATACAGTGTCCCCGCTTCTGCGGGTTAGAACTCAAACAACCAAAGGGCCGTATTTCAACGGCGACTCCACAAATACTGGCGTACCTGCTTCACGGTCTCCGGCCTATCCTACACATCGATTGCCCAAATTCAATGTAAAGCTATAGTAAAGGTTCACGGGGTCTTTTCGTCCCATCGCGGGTAATCGGCATCTTCACCGATACTACAATTTCACCGAGCTCACGGTTGAGACAGTGTCCAGATCATTACACCATTCGTGCAGGTCGGAACTTACCCGACAAGGAATTTCGCTACCTTAGGACCGTTATAGTTACGGCCGCCGTTTACTGGGGCTTCAATTCAAGCCTTCTCTTGCGATGAGCTCTCCTCTTAACCTTCCAGCACCGGGCAGGTGTCAGGCTGTATACTTCATATTTCTATTTCGCACAGCCATGTGTTTTTGTTAAACAGTTGCCTGGACCTATTCTCTGCGCCCTACCTCTCAGTAGGGACCCTTTATCCCGAAGTTACAGGGTCAATTTGCCTAGTTCCTTAACCGTGAATCACTCGAGCGCCTCAGTATTTTCAACCCAACTACGTGTGTCCGTTTACGGTACGGGTACTTTATGAATATGCTTAGCGGATTTTCTTGGGAGCCTGATTACGTCCATTTTGCCTTGTGCAAGCACGCGGCATACTGTCAAGGTCGACTCTCCCTGCGGATTTGCCTACAGGAATCTACATCTACACTCTTCAACCACCTATTCCGTCAGATGGCAGGACTTTCACTTCTCCGTCTCCACATCGCTCCATAAAGTAGTATGGGAATATTAAACCATTCTTCCATCGGTATCGCCGTTCGGCTTAACCTTAGGTCCCGACTTACCCTGATCCGATTAACGTTGATCAGGAAACCTTAGTCTTTCGGCGAGGAGGTTTCTCACCTCCTTTATCGTTACTTATACCTACATTTGCGTTTCCAAAAGCTCCAGCAAAGGTCATCCTTCACCTTCGACGCCGTTGGAATGCTCCCCTACCATGTATTTCTACATCCATAGCTTCGGTAAACAGTTTATGCCCGAGTATTATCCACGCCGGACTCCTCGACTAGTGAGCTGTTACGCACTCTTTAAATGAATGGCTGCTTCCAAGCCAACATCCTAGCTGTCTCTGCAGTCCGACTTCGTTAGTTCAACTTAACTGTTATTTGGGGACCTTAGCTGATGGTCTGGATTCTTCTCCTCTCGGACGCGGACCTTAGCACCCGCGCCCTCACTCCTTATCAATATATAGCACGCATTCGGAGTTTATCTGGACTTGATAGGCGGTGAAGCCCTCGCATCCAATCAGTCGCTCTACCTCATGCTATACTAAATAAAGGCTGCACCTAAATGCATTTCGGGGAGTACGAGCTATCTCCAAGTTTGATTAGCCTTTCACCCCTACCCTCAGTTCATTGGAACACTTTTCAACGTATACCCATTCGGACCTCCAGTTGGTGTTACCCAACCTTCATCCTGACCAAGGGTAGATCACTTGGTTTCGCGTCTACTCACTCCGACTATCACGCCCTATTAAGACTCGCTTTCGCTTCGGCTCCGGGCCTGAAGCCCTTAACCTTGCCGGAGAAAGTAACTCGTAGGTTCATTATGCAAAAGGCACGCCGTCACAACTTACGTTGCTCCGACCGCTTGTAGGCAGACGGTTTCAGGGACTATTTCACTCCTCTGTTCGAGGTGCTTTTCACCTTTCCTTCACAGTACTGGTTCGCTATCGGTCTCTCGGGAGTATTTAGCCTTACGGGATGGGCCCCGCTGATTCACACAGAATTTCTCGTGCTCCGCGCTACTCAGGATTCCACTAGGCTTCGTTAAAGAGTCGTATACTGGGCTTTCACCGTCTACGGCCGTTTGTTCCAAAACGTTCTACTTCCTTAATCTCTTGCCACAACGTGGTCCTACTACCCCGACAATGCCTAAACATCATCGGTTTGGGCTGTTCCGCGTTCGCTCGCCACTACTTGCGGAATCACTTTTGTTTTCTTCTCCTATGGGTACTTAGATGTTTCAGTTCCCCACGTTCGCCTTCCTTACGGAATGACTGGCCTTCTACCAGCCGGGTTGCCCCATTCGGAAATCTTGGGATCAAAGGTTATTTGCACCTACCCCAAGCTTATCGCAGCTTATCACGTCCTTCATCGCCTCCGAGAGCCAAGGCATCCACCGTCTGCCCTTGCTTACTTTCTTTATCACTGACACTGCTTCCTTTTATTGCTAAAATTGAAGCCCGTGTCGGATTGATATATCTTCAGCTTGCTCTATTTTTTTGTTACTTTACTTTTTTGAAGTTGTCCAATACGTCAAAGATCTTTTTTTACCCCTTACGGAGTTTATCGTGGAGAATAACGGATTCGAACCGTTGACCCTCTGCGTGCAAAGCAGATGCTCTAGCCAGCTGAGCTAATCCCCCGTTTTTCAACTGGTAGTCCCAGGCAGAGTTGAACTGCCGACCTCTACATTATCAGTGTAGCGCTCTAACCAACTGAGCTATAGGACTGTCAACCGTTATGTGCCTGAAATTTTCATCTCAGCATCATCTTTCTCTCTATATACTGGTCTTTCCAGTTTAAGATCATATATATATACATATTCAACCGTAGTACCAGAGAGCTACATACCTCATCGGACTTAATCTAGAGATTCCAGCTCCAGAAAGGAGGTGTTCCAGCCGCACCTTCCGGTACGGCTACCTTGTTACGACTTAGCCCCAGTCACCAGTTTTACCCTAGGCCGATCCTTGCGGTTACGGACTTCAGGTACCCCCGGCTCCCATGGCTTGACGGGCGGTGTGTACAAGGCCCGGGAACGTATTCACCGCGCCATGGCTGATGCGCGATTACTAGCGAATCCAGCTTCACGGAGTCGAGTTGCAGACTCCGATCCGAACTGAGACATGGTTTGGAGATTAGCATCCTGTCGCCAGGTAGCTGCCCTTTGTCCATGCCATTGTAACACGTGTGTCGCCCCGGATGTAAGGGCCGTGCTGATTTGACGTCATCCCCACCTTCCTCACAGCTTACGCTGGCAGTCTCACCAGAGTCCTCAGCTTCACCTGTTAGTAACTAGTGATAAGGGTTGCGCTCGTTATGGCACTTAAGCCGACACCTCACGGCACGAGCTGACGACAACCATGCAGCACCTCGTAATCTGCTATTGCTAGAAGGAGTGTTTCCACTCCGGTCAGACTACGTTCAAACCCGGGTAAGGTTCCTCGCGTATCATCGAATTAAACCACATGTTCCTCCGCTTGTGCGGGCCCCCGTCAATTCCTTTGAGTTTCACCGTTGCCGGCGTACTCCCCAGGTGGATTACTTAACGCTTTCGCTGTAGAGCTTACATTGTATCGCAAACTCCTAGTAATCATCGTTTACTGCGTGGACTACCAGGGTATCTAATCCTGTTTGATCCCCACGCTTTCGTGCTTCAGTGTCAGTTATGGTTTAGTAAGCTGCCTTCGCAATCGGAGTTCTGCGTGATATCTATGCATTTCACCGCTACACCACGCATTCCGCCTACCTCAAACACACTCAAGTAACCCAGTTTCAACGGCAATTTTATGGTTGAGCCACAAACTTTCACCGCTGACTTAAATCACCACCTACGCACCCTTTAAACCCAATAAATCCGGATAACGCTCGCATCCTCCGTATTACCGCGGCTGCTGGCACGGAGTTAGCCGATGCTTATTCATAGGGTACATACAAAAAAGGACACGTCCTCCACTTTATTCCCCTATAAAAGAAGTTTACAAACCATAGATCCTTCTTCCTTCACGCGACTTGGCTGGTTCAGCCTCTCGGCCATTGACCAATATTCCTCACTGCTGCCTCCCGTAGGAGTTTGGTCCGTGTCTCAGTACCAATGTGGGGGACCTTCCTCTCAGAACCCCTATCCATCGTCGGTTTGGTGGGCCGTTACCCCGCCAACTGCCTAATGGAACGCATGCCTATCTATCAGCGATGAATCTTTAACAAATATTCCCATGCGGGACCCCTGTTTTATGGGGTATTAATCCGACTTTCGCCGGGCTATCCCCCTCTGATAGGTAAGTTGCATACGCGTTACTCACCCGTGCGCCGGTCGCCATCAATCTGTATTGCTACAAATCATGCTGCCCCTCGACTTGCATGTGTTAAGCCTGTCGCTAGCGTTCATCCTGAGCCAGGATCAAACTCTTCGTTGTTGATTTTGTTTATACCTTTTGCTCAGAATCTCTATCTGTCTATGTAGTCTTGACGGTATGTCAGTATTCCTACTACGTCTCTTGTACTACTTGTTGATATGTAATGCTTTCAAAGAACTTGCGCTATCGTTTCGATTGCGGCTGCAAAGGTAAGAACTTTTTTCTAACTGACAAACTTTTCAAGGAAAATTTTGAAAGTTTTTTTTCAAAGCCCCCGGATGGTCGGATATTCGCTTAGCCTAGCTAACCTCATCCTCGCTATCACTGAAACTACCCCATCATCATGTTAACTGCCGACCTTCTCGCTCGAATGCGGGTGCAAAAGTAATTCTTCTAATACAAACTTCCAAATGATTTGAAAACTTTTTTATACGTTCCGCTCTGGATACAAATACTCTATCTTTAAGGTACGTAAGAAAAAATATTGGGATATTATCATGATAAAAAGGAAAAAGTTCCTTTCACCTTCGCCCGAAAAAGTGTGATTTAAGTGATCGCAAAGATTTTCTTTCCGGAGCAAAATCAATCAAACACTGGTCAACCAGTCATTCTTGAACGTATTCGGAAAAGCAGCCGCTCTCCTATAGTAAAAAAGGAGAATGCATCCATACAGGCACATCCTCCTTCTTCTCTTATAAACTATATACTCTCTATGTCAACTATTCAAGAACGATCACCTTATATTTCGGGACCAAAATCTTCATGATAGTCCAACCGATCAAATAAGCGACGGCACATACGCAGAAGATAATGAAATAGCCGGCAGGCTTGCCAGTGAAGCCCATAAATGTCATCTGAGTAGCATCTGCATAAACAAACAGATTCCCGGCCACCTTCTGCAAGATCATGGAACCGACACCACCGGCCATACCTCCGATACCCGTAACGGTTGCAATAGCCGATTTCGGAAACATGTCACCGACAGTAGAGAAAATATTGGCAGACCATGACTGGTGAGCTGCACCACCGATACCAATCATGATAACCGGAAACCACGGAGAAATCGTACCCAACGGCTGCGCCAACAGTACCAACAAAGGAAAGAAAGCAAAAATCAACATCGCTTTCATACGAGCGGCATATGGGTTCATTCCACTTCGGTTAATAAAAATCGTCGGCAGTTTACCTCCGTAAATAGACAACATCGTGATGGCATACAAAGTAAAGATCAACCCCATGCCCAACGGATCGGAGGTCTTGATACCGAACTGCGTATTCAGATAAGAAGGAGTCCAAAAAAGGAAAAACCACCAAACCCCGTCCGTCATGAATTTACCGACAACAAAGGCCCAAGTCTGTTTGAACGTGAAACATTGCAAAAAACCGATCTTCTTCTCGTGTTCTTCTTCAACGACGACAACGTCTTTTTCGTTTTTATCCTGTTCAATATACTCCAACTCGGCTTTATTCACATGTTTGCTCTTGTCCGGGGTCGTGTACATGAATACCCACAAACCCATCCAGACAAAACCGAGCGCACCGATCACGATAAAAGCCATTTCCCAGCCCCAAGCTTTTGCCAACAAGGGAATAGAGATAGGAGCGACCAAAGCCCCAATAGAAGCACCGGCATTGAAGATCGAAGTCGCATAAGCACGGTCTTTCTTTGGAAAGTATTCAGCCGTAACCTTGATAGCAGCGGGGAAGTTACCTGCTTCACCCAATGCCAGAATACAACGGGCAGCCAGAAAGAAATACATACTCACGGTTGCCAATATCACAACAACATCTCCTGTCGCTGCAATCAATTCGGCTGCACTATTCATTCCGACATAATGTTCGGTTGCAATACCACAACCGGCATGGAGACAGGCTCCGAACGACCAAACACCGATAGCCCAAAGATATCCTTTCTTCGTACCCATCCAGTCGATAAAACGGCCGGCAAACAGCATACAGATTGCATACACAATTGAGAAAACTGATGTTATCGTACCGTAATGGGATTCATCCCAATGGAACTCCGGTTTGATAAATTCATCCCAGGTCAAAGAAAGAACCTGGCGATCGAGGTAATTCACTGTTGTTGCAAAAAATAACATCGCACAGATTGTCCATCTGTAATTTGTCATTTTCTCACTTGCTTTTTGAAATGTGTTCATGATATTAATATTCGTTTTTCATAATACGGGGCAAATATAAGGCATTTTTTTTGTTCTACACAAGTTTGTGTGTGCGAATACACGAAGTATTTTTATTTCTTTCACATCCCACCTCCGATTCTTAGAGGTTTGATTTGCATAAAATAAGCATTTTATGTACGTTTGTTTCTCCAATGTAAACTTTATAAATACCATGATTATTATGAAAAAGATTATTTATTTGGTACTTCTGGCCCTGATAACCGGTCTGGTCGCCCAAGCCCATGAAAAAACAGGCGAATGGAACGGATGCGACCGCTACGATTTCACCTTCAAGGATCGCCAGGCAACCATTGTCGTACCTAAAAAAGCAGCCAAAGGAAATCCGTGGATCTGGCGTCCGGCGTTCTTCGATGCTTTTCCAAGTGTGGACAAAGCGTTACTGGAAAAAGGGTTCCACATTGTTTATTACGATGTAACTCATCTATATGGAAGTCCAAGGGCAGTTTCTCTGGGCACCGAATTCTATGAGAATATGACGGATCTTTATAATCTTTCCGAAAAAGTCACGCTGGAAGGATTCAGCCGCGGCGGTTTGTTCGTCTTCAACTGGGCGGCTCAAAATACAGAGAAAGTGGCTTGTATATATGTAGACGCTCCTGTTTGCGACGTGTTTAGCTGGCCGAGAAGAAAAAACACGGCTTTGTGGAATGATCTGTTGAAGGAATGGAACCTGACAGATGCAGGAATGGAACATTTCAAAGGGAACCCGATCGACAACCTCGCCCCGATTGCAGCCGCAGGTATACCGATCATCAGTGTATGCGGCGACAGCGATCAGACCGTCCCCTACAAGGAAAACATGGATGTCGTACGTTCACGCTACCTTGCGGCAGGAGGTCCGGTGGAAGTTATCCTAAAGAAAGGGTGCGACCATCATCCACATAGTTTGGACAATCCGGAACCGGTAGTAGACTTCATCCTTCGCCAGCAGCCGGAGTACGAAAAGTATATACATTACAATGTACGTGGCAGCTTGCAAAACTCGTTCCGTAAATTCGAGAAAGAACGCCGGGCGCGGGTTGCCTTCCTGGGAGGTTCCATCACGGAAATGGACGGATGGCGCAATATGATAGAGCGACAACTACAGCAACGTTTCCCTTATACACAGTTCGAATGGGTAGAAGCAGGCATCGGTTCGACCGGGACGACTCCGGGTTCCTTCCGCCTGCAACATGACATCCTTTCGAAAGGGAAAGTCGACCTTCTTTTTGTCGAAGCCGCCGTAAACGACGACACGAATAGATTCAGCGCCCTCGAACAGGTACGCGGCATGGAAGGGGAAGTGCGCCATGCTTTGGAAAGCAACCCGGAAATGGATATCGTCATGTTGCATTTCATCTATGACCCGTTTATCCCGATGATCGCCCGCCGCCAGATGCCGGATGTTATCCTGAATCACGAACGGGTGGCGAATCACTATCTTATTCCTTCGATTAATCTCTGCCAGGAGATCGGCGAACGGATGCAAAACGGCGAATTTACCTGGGACGAGTTCGGCGGCACTCATCCGAAACCTTTCGGCCATAAGTTTTATGCTGCCGCTATCGGCCATCTTTTCGACGAGATGTGGAAAGGAGTTTCGCCGGAAGGGACAATTGCGGCACACGACATTCCGGCCAAGCCGCTGGATGCCTACAGTTATTATAACGGAGACTTCATCGCTCTCGAAAAAGCCCACTTGAACAAAGGTTGGAAATTAGTAGACAACTGGCATCCCGACAACAAGGCCGGCAAGCGGAACGGCTTTGTCGATGTTCCTATGTTAGAAGCTACACGTCCAGGAGACCGACTAACACTGGATTTCCGGGGGAAAGCGATCGGTATTTTCTGCGTCAGCGGACCTTCTGCCGGAATCTTGGAATATAGTGTCGACGGCGCCCCGTTCAAAGAACTGGATACTTTCACTGAATGGAGCCACAATCTTTATATTCCCTGGGTCTACATGCTGGAAACGGAACTGAAAGACACGGATCACAAACTGGTTCTCCGCATATCGAAAAAGAAGAACCCCGCCTCACAGGGAACGGAATGCCAGATACGAAATTTCGTGGTAAACGGCAGATAAAGATTCTCCATTCGGCAAAAAGAAGACCTTCTTCTTACATAAGTTTTCGAAAAGGACTATCATACTATCATAATTCGAATATATCTATTGAATATCAATAAGTATAGGAATGATAGTAGCAAATTTGACTATCATGCTACTATCATTCCACAATCATAGTTGTCTGCCACTTTGGGATTTTTCCAAAAGAAACGGACTAATTTAACTAAAAACAGGCAGATCTATTCACAAATACCCTCGTTTTAACAAGATTCCACCCCCATCTGTACAGTCGCAGGACCTGGATATGAAAGGTGGTGAGACCCGGATGTCAAGAGAGACAAGTAGGTAATTACTTTAAAATAAGTCATATGCTTTCGAAAAAAATGTGCTTGTTTTATGATAGCATGATTATAGGAAAAGCAACTTTCATACCATCTATCATTCTACGCTCATTGATTTTTAATGAATTGACAACAAATCATAATAGTATAAAGGTAGTTTTCGCAAAAGAAATCTGCATAGAGACAAAGGGATATTTGCCATCAAGAGCAAAGACTGATATCTTCATCCAAGACATTTTCAAAATCGTGATAGATCTAGCATCATGTATTCGGTTGGATATCATCCCAGTCTGCACCGCCATTCGCTCCGATAATCCAATTAAAAGCATAATGCCGTTCCATGACAACGTCCCCATTCAGCGAAGCAGGAGCTTCTTTTCCATGAACTCGTGCTTCCACACAAGCCCAATCATACCGAAGTGTAATATCGGCAGCATCCAATATTTCGGACTGCGAACGAGAGAAACCTTTCGAAAGCAATCCACCGATACCTTTATGTTGCCAGAAAATAGCAGCCAAAACAGGGACATCAATAATCTCAGACGGATAAGGCAAATCATCCACAACACCTGCCGCCCAAAGCAAAACACCGGCACATTCATAGCGCCATCCGAACAGAATACATTCCTGTTCTTCCGGATCAGGATTATCGATATAAGCAGCTTCGGCCGGTGACAGGTAAGATTCCACCTCGTACAACTGTTCCATCTTATTAAAATAGAACAAGGCTTCTTCCCGTCCCGAACCTCCCGAAAGCATGACTTCCGAATAGACAGCAACAGCAAACAACGCGGCGGCACGTTGCACCATCTCCTTTCGGCTTCTCAAATGGGCTTCACTTTCCAATGCTTCACTACGCAAATATTCCATATAAGGGATATGTTTCTCTTCGAGCAACGCAATCGAACGCAAACGTCTTTCCACATCAGCCTGAGTTTCTTCCTGGTAGTTCCCGTCCAATAAATCGGCATTCCCGACCGGGATAAATTCGGTCAACTGACTTTCGCCTTTGGCAGAGAAGAGGAGTTTCCCTTCACCGGTAAAGATCTGCATGCTCGGATAGAGCAGAAAACCGTTCACGTCTCCGGCAATCTCGAATAAACGGTTCAGGATATAGTTCGTCCGGTCTTCATTGTCGTTCAGATCGAAAGTGATCCCAGTCACACAGTTGAACACACGTATCTGGAGCAAGACATTTTCTTTTAGTCCAACCAATGGCGTCTTCACCTGCGAAAAATAATTGGCCATACCAGATATATGGGAAGCAATAAAGTCCGGCTTGCTCATCCGGTGCTTGATCGAGAAGATGACATGTGTTCCATCCGGCAAAGTCAAGTCGATCGTTTCGTCTTCACAAACAAATTCTTTGGTCATCTCTTTAAAACGTTCCCGGATTGCTTCCACGATACGGTTAGAATCTCCGATGACCGTGTACAAAGTAACATTCGCTTTTTCCATTTTTTACTTTTTTATATCCGAGCCACCGGATGGTTATAGCATTTTACAAAAATAGCAAATTATAAACATCCGCAAAGAAAATGCTGCACCCTTTTTCCTCTCCATTCATCATATTAGAAACAAACACCAGATATTATTATGAACAAGTTACTTTCGACTATTCTATCCGCCGTCTTATTGATGGACGGATTGTGCCAATCTTCCTGCAGCGATAATGACGACATCAAGCTGACAGGCATAGACGGGCGGCCCAGTGTCCTTCTTTCAAACGGGCTAGTTACCGCTTCATTCATTTACTCTGGCAACCAGTTTGCCGGGATCCAATATCCGGATGGGCAAGCGACTCATTTCAGTTATGAGGAAGGGGAATTATCCGGCATATTCTACACGCCTCCCAAAGATATGGCTGACGGACATGCCTGGGTACATTTTAACAAAATCGGAGACAAAACCTACGAAGTCAGCCGTGGAGGTGAACCGTCAATGGACATAGATTACCGAGAAGAGGTGACACTCGATACAAACGGCTTGCCCGTCAGAGTAACCTTCACCGGCATTTTCCAACAAGGGGCGAACCAAGAAAAACAGATCGAAGAGGGCGACCGGAAATCCGATATTGAAAAGCTACCGATAATAACCAAAGAAACGGATATTTTAAACAATCGTACTTGCCCGTTTGAATGTACTTTTGCATGTTTTATCAGATAAAAAAGAAAAAAGATGATTGACATACAAAGTAAGAATGGAAACTCCAAGTTTTTTCTCCTTACCCTGTTAGGGATGTTGACGGCATTCGGGCCTTTTGTCACAGACATGTATCTCCCTAGCCTGCCTTCGATGGGAGAATATTTCAAGACAACACCTTCATTGGTACAATTAGGTTTGACAGCCAGTATGATCGGACTGGCGGCAGGACAAATCTTTTTCGGCCCGCTAAGTGATAAGTATGGGCGTCGCTCTCCAATGTTGGCAGCCATGTATCTTTTTATCATTTCCACGATAGGTTGCATCTTTGCTCCCACTATCGAGATATTTGCAATACTGCGCTTGCTACAAGGGATTGCGGGTGCCGGCGGTATCGTAATCTCCCGTTCCGTCGCGACAGATATGTTCACCGGTAAAGAGTTGGCAAAGACACTTGCGATAATCGGAGCAATCAACGGAGTCGCTCCTGTAGCCGCTCCGATCATCGGAGGAGGCTTAACAGAAGGGATTGACTGGAAAGGGATCTTCTGGGTATTACTGGCATTAGGAATTATCCTGCTATTGGGATGCCGACTTATCCGTCAGATTCCGCCAGCCGGAAAACAGCACGCTCGCCAGTAGCATAGGCATGCTCGCCCTTTCCATTATCGTATGTATAGCCATGATCCTAAATTGCAATTTCTGGATTTACGAGGGATTGCTAATCACCTTACTATTCATGATGGGCTTCTCTTTCACCTCGACTACCGCCTTGGCTATGGAATGTGAACGTGAACATGCCGGCACAGCTTCGGCTTTATCGAGTGCAGTCGGCTTTGGGTTCGGAGGACTGGTATCTCCTTTAGTCGGATTGGGCGATACGATGGTCACGACGGGTATTGTCTTCATGGCATGCGCAACTTGCTCTTTGGGTTGCATACTTTGGGCAAGGAAGATCAACGCGTTCCGGGAAGTATCTCCCATCATGCGGAAAAGGGCAACATCCGCACCGGCATAAGATGGAAATCGGCAAGTACTTAAAAACACAAAAGGTTTACACTCAATGTGTAAACCTTTTGTGTGGTCCCACTTGGGCTTGAACCAAGGACTCCCTGATTATGAGTCAGGTGCTCTAACCAACTGAGCTATAGGACCTGTTCAAAGCGTAGCTCTGAAATCGGGTGCAATATTACGATTTATAATCGAGATATGCAAATGTTAAAGTAGAAATCTTACTTTTCCGCAGATTCCTCAGCACCGAACTCCATCAGGTAAGCCTTGATGAAATCATCAATTTTACCATCCATCACACCGTTGACATCGGATGTCTGGAAATTGGTACGATGGTCTTTTACACGACGATCATCGAACACATAGCTACGGATCTGGGAACCCCATTCGATCTTTTTCTTTCCGGCTTCCACCTTTGCCTGCTCTTCCATACGATGTTGCAATTCCTTATCGTACAAGATTGAACGCAACTGACGCATCGCATTCTCCCGATTCTTAGGCTGGTCGCGGGTTTCCGTATTCTCGATCAGGATCTCTTCTTCTTCACCCGTGTAAGGATCTTTAAATTGATAACGCAGACGCACTCCGGATTCCACCTTGTTCACGTTCTGCCCACCGGCACCTCCCGAACGGAACGTATCCCAAGAGATGGCAGCCTGATCGATTTTCACCTCGATCGTGTCGTCGACCAGCGGGGTGACAAAAACAGAAGCAAATGAAGTCATTCGCTTGCCTTGCGCGTTATAAGGAGACACACGTACCAGACGATGCACACCGTTTTCACCCTTCAAATATCCGTAAGCATAGTCGCCTTCGATGTTGAGAGTCGCCGTTTTAATACCGGCCTCATCCCCTTCCTGATAGTTGGCTACGGAAATCTTATATCCATTCGCCTCCGCCCAACGCGTATACATACGGAGCAACATGGAAGCCCAGTCCTGGCTTTCCGTACCGCCGGCACCGGAGTTGATCTTCAGCACACAACTCATCTGGTCGGCTTCCTGACGCAACATATTGCGGAACTCCAGGCTTTCCACCAACTGGATGGCATTGCCATAAGCTTCGTCAACTTCTTCTTCGCTGACGATTCCTTCTTTTACATAATCATAAGCCAACTGCAATTCTTCTGCTGCAGCATGAACCTCGTTATAAAGTTCGATCCACTTTTTCAGTTCTTTTACTTTCTTCATCTGGACTTCCGCCCGTTTAGCATCTTCCCAGAAACCAGGATCATGAGTGCGTAACTCTTCTTCTTCTAACTGGATGGTCTTACCATCTATGTCAAAGATACCCCCTCAGCGCTTGCTCGCGCTCCAACACATTGTGTAGTTGGTCTGATGTGATCATAAAAATTCTTGTTTTTAAATTTGTCCCGCAAAGATACTCAATTTTCCTGACTATCAAAATGTCACAGCTACCCCATCTAAACCGGATTACTACCCCACATATTCGAAGCTTCTTCGTACATCTTTTCGATCGGATCTGCGTATTTCTTCAGAATGACAGAACGACGGAGCTTAAGTGTATCCGTCAGTTCAGACCCCATCGTAAAAGGTTCGGACAACAAGGTGAAACGCTTGATCTTCTCATAAGAAGCCAAGTTCTTCTGGTTTTCCTCAATATGTGTCTCGATCAGGCGAAGGATTTCCTTATTCCGGACAAGTTCTTCCCGGCTACCGACAGCCAGCCCCTTTTCTTCGGCATACTTTTCCAGTAATGGATAAGCGGGAACAATCAACGCGCTGACAAACTTACGCTGGTCACCGATAACAGCAATCTGTTCGATATACTGATCGCCGCTCATAACCATTTCAATCGCTTGCGGAGCGATGTATTTGCCGTTCGATGTCTTATATAAGTCCTTGATACGTTCAGTAAAGAACAACGTGTTCCCTTCCATCCTTCCGGCATCTCCTGTACGAAAATAACCATCTTCCGTAAACGCCTTTTCATTTTCGGCCGGCTTATTATAATAACCGGACATCACAGTCTTGCCTTTTACCAGAATTTCGCTATTCTCCGGATCAATCCGTACCTGTACATCTGGCATGACTTCTCCGATCGAACCGAACTGAAATCCGATTTCAGGATAGAAGCAGACGGTTGCTGTCGTCTCGCTCAAACCGTAACCATACACAATAGGGATATTAACAGACTGCAAAAATTCATTGACCGTATCCGAGAGCGGCGCACCGGCCACCGGAAAAAAACGACCGCGTTCGATCCCCAACACCCGTTTCAGCAAATTGAAAACAGTCTTATTATACATTTCGAACTTCAATTTCAACCCGAAAGGAGCCGGGATGCTCTTATTTTTATATTCCAAGTTATACTTGCGCCCGGTCTCGATGGCATCCAAAAAGATTTTCTTCATGGTAGAAGATGACGAGTTGATCTTTTCATGCACGCCGGCATATACCTTCTCCCAGAACCGAGGGACGTTGCACATCAATGTAGGGTGTACCTCCGGCAATGTCTTCTGAATCATTTTAGGATCCTGGTTGATCGCAATCGTCACTCCCTTATGCAGGCAATAGTAAGACCACGCTTTTTCAAAAATATGAGTCAGTGGTAAGAAACACATAGAAAGATCTTTATCCGTCACCATCGGGAGGCGGATGTCATGGATACGCATGGCTTCCAAATAATTGGAATGATGGAGCATGACACCTTTGGATTCTCCGGTCGTCCCGGAAGTATATATTATGGTAGCCAAGTCTTCCGGCACCGCCTCGTTCGTACGGATCTTTACCGTTGTCTCGGCATGCGCATTATCGCCCAGCCGCAAAAAATCGTCAAAATAAATCGAGGTCTTGTCTTCCGGGTTCAACTTGACAGCCGGATCAAACACCACCAGGCGCTTCAGGTATTGAGATTCTTTCTGCACCTTGAATGCATTATTGTACTGCAACTGCTCGCCGACAAACAAAGTATGTATATGAGCATCATTGATTATATACTCGATCTGCCCCGGAGAATTCGTTGCGTACATCGGAATAGAAACCACACGGTTCGCATATGCCCCGAAATCCGTATAAAAGCATTGCGGCATATTCTGTGAATAAACCCCGATATTATCCTGTACTTCTATCCCGAATTCGGCCATTGCCTTGGCCGTAAGCATAACTTTTTCAGAAAATTCCTTCCAAGATATTTTTAACCATTTCCCGGTTGCATTATCACGATATTTCAATGCGGTACGGGAGCCATATTTTTCTGCCTGTCGATGAACCAACTCGGCATAATGGTAGTAAATCATAATTCTTTGTTTTGAATTGATGTTGCAAAAGTACGGTTTTCTATTCTATTTGTCACGAGATTAGCCCCTTTTTTACACAAAAGTGCCGGATTTGTGCAATATTAATGTTAAATTAGGATAAACATAGTAGTATGTATTGCATAGTACACAGGCAATGCATATATTTGTAGCGTAAAACAAAATAAAAATGAATGCAGAGAACGTAAAATCACAAATGAGAAAGGGAACATTGGAATATTGTATTCTATTGCTTCTCAAAAAAGAGCCGGCGTACACCTCTGACATTATCCAGAAGTTACAGGAAGCTAAATTGATTGTAGTGGAAGGTACCCTATATCCTCTGTTAACAAGACTAAAGAACAGCGAATTGTTAAGCTACCAGTGGATAGAATCTACTCAAGGACCGCCTCGCAAGTATTACCAGCTCACCCCGAAGGGAGAAGAATTTCTTGGAGAGCTGGAAACATCCTGGCAGGAACTGAATGATACAATAAACCACATCAGAAACAATTAAAATCAGAAAACAATGAAGAAGACACTGACAGTTAATTTGGGAGGAACGGTTTTCCACATTGACGAAGATGCATATCAACTACTCGATAAATATCTAGCAAACCTCCGCATCCACTTCCGCAAGGAAGAAGGTTCGGAAGAGATTATGAACGATTTTGAAATGCGTATCTCCGAACTATTCAACGAGCGGGTTCGACTGGGCTACGAAGTGATCACAATCGAACATGTCGAAGAAGTAATCAAGCGTATGGGCAAGCCGGAAGAATTGTTTGAAGGTGAAGAAGAAAAAGAATATAAGGAAGAAGCCAGGACACAAGCTTTTCAGGAAGAAGAGATTCCCAGAGGCCCGAAAAAGCTGATGCGCGATCCGGACAACCGGGTATTGGGAGGTGTAGCCGGTGGTATCGCCGCTTATATGGGATGGGACGTGACGGCTGTACGCCTTGCTATGATCATCCTGCTTTTTATTCCTTATGCACCGATCATCATCTTATACCTTATACTATGGCTGGTAATGCCGTTGGCCCGGACCGCAGCCGACAAGCTGATGATGCGCGGACAAAGCGTCACCCTCGAAAACATAGGCAAAACAGTTACGGATGGCTTCGAGAAGGTCAGCAATAATGTAAATGATTATATGAGTTCCGACAAACCGAGAAGCTTTCTGCAAAAACTGGCGGACTTGTTTGTCGGTGTGGTAGGCTTCATCCTCAAATTCCTGGCCATACTGATCGGAATCATCCTGCTACCGCCATTATTGCTCGTTGCCTTTATATTGGTCGTCGTCACCTTTGCCCTTATTGCCGGAGGCACAGGCTTCCTATATCAATTGTCGCCGTTCGGGGCCAACCTGATAGCGGGAGCACCTATTTCATTGGCCATCATGGGATGCATCGGATTCATTCTACTGATTGGAATTCCTATTTTTGCCCTGGTATATGCAATCTGCATGCAACTATTCAAAGCCAAGCCATTGCCCAATACGGCCAAATGGACGTTGCTGATCTTATGGTTAGTATCCGTAGTGCTGTGCGTCATCTACTTCTACCAGACCGGAATAAACGGATGGAGCACATTGCCCTGGTACAACTTCTTCAATATATAATCTATAAAAACAACAGAATCATGAAAAAATCATATTCATTCATACTGGTACTCATACTCATAGCAGGGCTTTTATGCTCCTGCCATATAAACAAGGTTTCCGGTGACGGCAATGTCGTAAGCAAGGAAATCCCGATAAAGGATTACGACGAGATACAAATCGAGGGAGAAAACGTCGACTTCAAATATATGCAATCGGATGACGTTCCCTATCTGAAAGTCGAGACAGACCAAAATATCATGGATCTTCTGGATATCAATACCGATAGCAAAGTGTTGGTTGTCCGCCCCAAAAATAGGCATACCGGAATCAACCCCACCCGCTTTATCGTGATAACCAACTCGACTGCACTGAAAGAGTTCAAAATGGCAGGCGGAGGCAATTGTGATTTAGGCAAAGGTCTCAACGGCAAAAAACTGGAAATTAGATTTGCAGGAGGAGGAACTATAAAAGCCGATTCCATTGCCATCACCCGTTTAGATTGCGAAATCGCGGGTAGCGGCACTGTCTCTCTAAGCGGTAAAACAGAAAAGATGAATATTAAAAGCGCCGGTAGCAGCAAGATCAAAGCGTTCGGTCTGGAGACAGAAGAACTTACTTGCAAAGCGGCCGGAAGCACCCATATCGAAATCACCGCAAACAAGGCAATATCCACCAAAATAGCCGGGAGCGGGACTATCCGATACAAAGGAAATCCGAACATAAAGGAAAAGAGCATTATCGGGAGCGGTTCCATAACCAAAGTTGATTAAAAACCCCAAATAAAATTGCGTATAACAATAATTGTGTGTTAAAAAAAGAAGGCCGTCCTTTCACAAGGGGGGCCTTTCTTCTAAGGTTAACAAATTTATGAGTAAAAACCACTAATGAATCTTTATAAAAAACCGCTTTCTTCCTCTCAATATTGTCATACAGAGGAAGAAGCGGTTACAAATATACATAAAGTTTTTTACCAAAAAAGACTTTACCTCATTTATTTAAAGGCATTTCTTATCCGTGCAGCGGTGTCTGCGAGCACGTCCTGAGTAACCTCCATTTTCTTTCCGCCAAAATACATATCAGACTCCTTCTGGATCGGAATTAAATGAATATGCGCATGAGGAACTTCCAGTCCCATAACTGCCAAACCTACCCGTTTGCAAGGTATAACAGCTTCTTGTGCACGAGCCACCCGTTTGGCAAATGCCATCATACGTCCAAGCATGGGATCTTCTATGTCGAAAATATAATCGATTTCTTTTTTCGGAATCACCAACGTATGACCGACAGCAACCGGATTAATGTCCAGAAAAGCAAAGAATTCTTCGTTTTCCGCCACTTTATGACAAGGGATCTCACCTGCCACAATTCTACTGAATATTGATGCCATAATGTTATATTATTAAATCGATATATCCATAATTTCAAAGCTCATCATGCCGGATGGGACTTTGATTTCCACAATGTCACCGACCTTTTTTCCCATCAGCCCCTGCGCAATCGGAGTACTGACCGCAATCTTGCCTTCTTTCAGGTTTGCTTCCGAATCTGAGACCAGAGTATACGTCATGACTGCATTGTTCTTTGTGTTCTTGATCTTAACCTTGTTCAGGATCTGGACTTCATCTGTTTGAACACGGGTTTCGTCTATCAGGCGGGCATTTGAAATCAAGCCCTTCAACTGGGAAAGCTTTGCTTCCATTATGCCCTGTGCTTCCTTTGCTGCGTCATACTCAGCATTTTCAGACAAATCACCTTTGTCACGGGCCTCTGCAATCTGGGCAGATATTTCCGGACGTTTCACTGTTTCCAGATAATTGATTTCAGCTAAAATCTTATCATAGCCATCTTTCGTCATATAGCTCACTGCCATACTAAATCCTCCTATTTATTTAAAATGTTATTATTGATTATTGCATAATAAAAAAAGAATCCCGACCAACTGCTTGGCCGGAACTCCTCTTTCTCTGTATTTTTAGACTTTGCAAAGATAAACGATCTTTTTTAAGAACGCAAATCCTTTTGAAGTGCTTTACAACATGTTAGGACCTATGAATTATGATTTCATCAACGTATAAATTATAATTCACAAATCAAAGTACTGCTTTTACGTCTGCTTCCAGTTTCTTCACGTCTTCGACACGCTTAACCAAGTTTCCTTTGCGATCGAGGATGAAAAGAGCGGGCAATTGTTTTACATTGTACAAACCTGCCACCTGCGAATAAACAGACTGCGGATCGTGGACAGTAACCCACGGCAAATTAGAGGCCCCGTTTCTCCAGAAATGGAAATCACTATCCAACGACACCTGATAAATTTCAAGTCCTTGGTCATGGTATTTTGTGTACAATTCACCCAATGCCATATTCAAAGCCGGCGACCATTCCGTCTGATAAGCCGTAAAGTTTATCAACACCACCTTGCCGGGAGCAACCGTAGACAGTTTTACCACTTCACCCCGAACATCCGGCAATTCGATATCAAGGAATGAAATTTCTTTTGTTTCCACATTGCTGTAATCGACAGGACGTTGCGCACGCAAGACCTTCATGGATTGCAATGTCAGATTGTACAAATGCTTCGAACGCGGACTTTCCGGATAAGTATGATTGTAGCTGGTCGCAACCGCCCCATATGCCTTGACATCTTTCCTGTCATACAAATCAAAGAACAACAAGCCATCGATCTGCTGGAACAAAGCGAAATAGGCGGCTGTGGACATCGGCGCCGAATAAATATATTTCCGAGCGACTTCTTTATAGGCATCGGCAGCAGCCAAAACCTTCATACGGTAGGTCGTATCTGAAATCATCTTATCCTCATATTCCTTCCGTAGACGGCTGATAGCCTGGTTTGCATCCAGTTGTGCCAAAGTGATCGCCTTTATCGCCTTTGAGTTTTCAGACCCTTCCACAGAATAAGAAGTCGCGAAAGTACCAGCATCAGCGACGAAGGATATGGTTTCGGTCGAATCGACCGCGAAATTGATCAGCTGATTGTTCAGACGCAAACGATAAAAATCCGGATACTCAGGACGCTTTTCCGTAAACTTGAACTTCCCGCCGGGAGCTAGCTTGATGGAATCGAGTGTCACCACATTAGAGATTCCGACATTTTCCAAATACATAAGCTGACCATCAGCCCCAGCCACGACTCCCTTCACAGTGAAATCCGAGGAGTTGTTACAAGCTGAGAGAAAGAACATGCACAGTCCTAAAACAGTCAACAGTCGTGTGGATATTTGTTTCATCATATCTTTACTTCTTGTTTTAATCCGCTGCAAATATACATTAATTTACAATTGTGGCACCATTATTCGCTAAATCTTCCCGCTATTTTTATAAAAAAGAGCTTTTCTCATGTTTTTTATTTTCATTTTCACATGTTTACAGACAAACTTTCATTACATTTGCACCAATTTTACAGATAGAAAAATAAGAAAAAGATTATGCTTAATCCAATTAACAAGACGATCGAATTGGCTGATGGAAGAACCATCACCATCGAAACCGGGAAATTGGCGAAACAGGCGGACGGTGCAGTTACCGTACGTATGGGCAACACCGTGTTGCTGGCTACTGTTTGTGCCGCTAAAGATGCAAACCCGGGTGTTGACTTCATGCCGTTACAAGTAGAGTACAAAGAAAAATTCTCGGCATTTGGCCGTTTTCCTGGCGGTTTTACAAAAAGAGAAGGTAAAGCTTCCGACTACGAAATCTTGACTTCTCGTTTGGTCGACCGTGCCCTCCGCCCTCTTTTCCCTGACAATTACCATGCCGAAGTATATGTAAACGTTATATTATTCTCCGCAGACGGTGAAGACATGCCGGATGCACTTGCCGGACTGGCTGCTTCAGCCGCATTGGCCGTATCAGATATTCCTTTCAACGGACCGATCTCCGAATGCCGCGTCGCACGCATCGATGGCAAGTACGTAGTCAACCCCACGTTCTCTGAATTGGAAAAAGCAGATATTGATATTATGGTGGGTGCTACACTTGACAACATCATGATGGTGGAAGGCGAAATGGATGAAGTTCAAGAATCAGAAATGCTGGAAGCGATCAAAGTAGCACACGAAGCAATCAAAGTACAGTGCCAGGCACAGCTTGAACTATCCGAAGCTTGCGGTAAACTGGTTAAACGCGAATACTGCCACGAAGTCAATGATGACGAACTGCGCAAAGATGTACACGAAAAATGTTATGCAAAGGCATACGCCGTTGCAACCTCCGGCACCGACAAACATCAGCGTGCCGAAGCATTCGAAGCAGTTGTCGAAGAGTATAAAGCTCAGTTTTCAGAAGAAGAATTGACAGACGAGAAAGTTGAAATGATCGGCCGCTATTACCACGATGTAGAAAAAGAAGCGATGCGCCGCGCTATCCTGGACGAAGGGAAGCGTCTGGATGGTCGTAAGACTACTGAAATCCGTCCGATCTGGATCGAAACAGACTGCCTGCCAGGTCCTCATGGTTCTGCAATCTTCACGCGTGGCGAAACACAGTCGCTTTCGACTGTTACCTTAGGTACAAAAGCCGATGAAAAGATGATCGACGATGTACTGAACCACGGAAAAGAACGTTTCCTATTACATTATAACTTCCCTCCGTTCTCTACTGGCGAAGCAAAAGCTTCTCGCGGTGTGGGACGTCGTGAAATCGGTCACGGAAACCTGGCTCATCGTGCATTGAAACGGATGATCCCGACAGATTATCCTTATGTGGTACGTGTGATTTCCGATATCTTAGAGTCTAACGGTTCTTCTTCAATGGCAACCGTATGTGCCGGAACGCTGGCATTGAGAGACGCAGGTGTTCCGATGAAGAAGCCGGTATCCGGTATCGCAATGGGGCTGATCTCTGAAAACAAAGGCCAGAACTACGCTATCCTGTCCGATATCTTAGGAGACGAAGACCATTTGGGCGATATGGACTTCAAGGTAACAGGAACAAAAGACGGTATCACTGCCACTCAGATGGATATCAAGGTAGACGGTCTGTCATACGAAATTCTTGAAAACGCATTGGCACAGGCAAAAGAAGGCCGTATGCACATTCTGGGCAAGATAATGGAAGCTCAGCCAGAAGTTCGTCCGGATCTGAAACCTCATGCTCCGAGAATCGAAACGATGACAATCGGTAAAGAATTTATCGGTGCGGTAATCGGCCCGGGCGGCAAGATCATCCAAGGTATTCAGGAAAAGACAGGTGCCGTTATTACAATTGAAGAAGAAGACGGAGTGGGTAAAATCGAAATTTCCGGAACGAATAAAGCAACAATCGATGCCGCTATCCGCTCCATCAAAGCTATCGTTGCCGTTCCCGAAATCGGCGAAATCTACGAAGGAAAGATTTCTTCTATCATGCCTTACGGTGCATTCGTTGAATTCATGCCGGGTAAAGACGGTTTGCTCCACATTTCCGAAATCGACTGGAAACGTCTGGAAACAGTTGAACAGGCAGGTTTGAAAGAAGGCGACACTATCAGCGTCAAGTTGGTAGACATCGATGCCAAGACTGGTAAATTCAAATTATCCCACAAAGTGCTGCTGCCGAAACCAGAAGGTTACGAAGAACGCCCGCCGAGACCAGAACGTGGTCCGAGATCGGAACGTGGAGACCGTGGCCCCCGTCAGGATCGTGGAGACCGTGGTCCTCGCCGCGAACGTCAGGATTAAGAATCGGTAAACACCTACGTGTATAATTTCCCAACAGCTCCCGCTCCATATTTTGGGGGACGGGAGTTGTTTTTTATACGCAACACTCTTTTTATCCTTCACCTTCTATCTGTATACCATATATTTCAAGCACCCCCAGGGTGAAGGCCCAAAAACACTTGCCTTCACCTTTTATAAGCATTAAAAAAACAAAGTACAGAATAAATAGGTGAATGAGAAAGCAATAACTATCCGCAACATTTAATCAAAATAGCCTATAACCTATCCGGAAAAAGGATATAGGCTGTAAACAAAAAAGGTATAGCCTGTTCCAAGCAAGCCTATATCCTTTTGGAAAGGACAAGCATCGCTTCCGGACAAACGCCAACCGGACAAGTTCGACCCGCCGACCCATACTCTTGCCTATTCGGTCTGAAAGAAATACGGACGAAGCAACTACTATCTGTATTATCAGCTACGGAAGCTGTAAAATTGGGTGAGATAATCAACAGAAACTGAATGTATACTATATAGAATATGTAGCATAACCAGTAAAGAATACAGAATCCATTTCGATACAATTACCATCGAAACAGAAAAAATTAACGAAAACCGCATCTATAAAGGTATCAGACTACACATAACGGCTCTCTATAAAAAGAGGGAATGATTTTTTCACTCCCTCCCTTTTTATATGAATGCAAAGCACGTCTTACTTGCTGCAAGTGCAACGCGGTTTGATCTGTTTGAAGAAATCGTTACCCTTGTTGTCTACCAGGATAAATGCTGGAAAATCTTCCACTTCGATCTTCCAGATCGCTTCCATGCCCAATTCGGGATATTCCACACATTCGATGCTCTTGATGTTGTTCTGGGCCAGAATTGCAGCCGGGCCGCCGATACTTCCCAAATAGAAACCACCATATTTCTGGCAAGCATCCGTCACCTGTTGGCTACGGTTACCTTTCGCCAACATGATCATGCTACCGCCATGACTCTGGAACAAACCGACATACGGGTCCATACGGCCGGCAGTCGTCGGACCCATAGAACCGCAAGCCATACCAGTCGGAGTCTTGGCCGGACCGGCATAATAGATAGGATGATCCTTGATATACTGAGGTAGGTCTTCACCACGGTCCAAACGTTCTTTTAACTTGGCGTGAGCGATATCGCGACCTACGATGATCGTACCATTCAGAGACAGACGGGTAGCCACCGGATATTTATCCAGTTCTTTCAGGATCTCTGTCATCGGCTGGTTCAGGTTGATCTTGACAGCATCGCCTTCGCCTGCCTCGCGCAGTTCTGCCGGGATCAGTTCGCCCGGATGGCTGTCCAGCTTCTCGATCCAGATACCGTCTTTGTTGATCTTACACTTCACGTTACGGTCGGCCGAACAACTGACACCCAAACCGACCGGACAGGAAGCGCCGTGCCGCGGCAGACGGATGATACGGATATCATGTGCCAGATACTTTCCGCCGAATTGTGCTCCCAAACCGATATTGTGCACTTCGGCCAGCACTTCTTTTTCCAGTTCTATATCCCGGAAAGCACGGCCATACTCGTTGCCAGTCGTAGGCAATTCGTCATAATAATGTGTAGAAGCCAACTTCACCGTCAGCAGGTTCTTTTCGGCAGAAGTACCGCCGATAACCACTGCGATATGATAAGGGGGACAAGCAGCCGTACCCAATGTCTTGATCTTTTCGATGATGAAGGGGACCAAAGTGCCGGGATTCAGGATCGCCTTTGTTTCTTGATACAGGTAAGTCTTATTGGCGGAACCGCCACCCTTTGTCACACACAGGAACTTATATTCCATACCTTCCGTAGCTTCGATATCGATCTGGGCGGGGAGGTTGCATTTGGTGTTCACTTCGTCGTACATGTTCAGGGGAGCGTTCTGCGAATAGCGCAGGTTCTCTTCCGTATAGGTTTTATATACACCCAACGAAAGTGCCTCTTCATCGCAGTAGCCAGTCCATACCTGCTGTCCCTTTTCGCCGTGGATGATAGCCGTACCGGTATCCTGGCAGAAAGGAAGTACACCCTTAGCAGCAACTTCTGCGTTACGCAGGAAAGTCAACGCTACATATTTATCGTTATCACTTGCTTCCGGATCACTCAGGATCTTAGCCACCTGCTCGTTGTGCGAGCGGCGAAGCATAAAGGAAACATCACGGAAAGCGGCATTAGCCATTGCCGTAAGACCTTCTTTCTCTACTTTCAGAACCGGGGTTCCTTCGAACTCGGAAACCGAAACATAATCTTTTGTAAGCAAATAATACTCTGTTGTATCCGGACCCAATGGGAACGGAGCCTGATACTTGAAAGGAGTTGTTGCCATAGCGTTTGTATTTTAATTTATAATATTGGTTTTTGAATCGTATCCTCGATACGGACAGGCAAACTTATATAAAAATCATGAGATTCGACGGTTGTTTGCCTTTTTAAAATGATCATTTCAAGTTTATTTTAAATTCACTTCGTATCTTTGGATACTGATAAGGCTATATTTATGAAGATATTAATAGTTGAAGACGAACCTTCGCTCAGGGAACTGATGCAGAAAACACTGGCAAAAGAGCGATATGTAGTGGAAACGGCAGGCACCTTCCATGAAGCGAGCCTGAAAATAGCGGACTACAGCTACGACTGTATCCTGCTCGACATCATGTTGCCAGATGGGAACGGTTTGAAGTTGTTGGAGATGCTCAAGGAACAGCAGAAGCGTGAGAGCGTCATCATCATCTCTGCCCGCGACTCCATCGAGGACAAAGTCCTGGGGCTGGAACAGGGAGCAGACGACTATCTCCCGAAACCCTTCCACCTGGCCGAGCTAAACGCCCGTATCAAAAGTGTGCTGAGACGACAACGCAGCGACGGTTCGCGTTCCCTACGGCTGGGAAACCTACGGATCGAACCAGATAGTTTCCGGGTATTCGTTGACGACAAGGAACTGGAACTTCTCAAGAAAGAATACGACATCCTGTTCTATTTTGCCAACCGACCGAACCATATCATTGACAAGGCCGTACTGGCCGAAGCCGTCTGGGGCGACCATATCGATCAGGCGGACAGTTTCCATTTCGTCTATGCACAAGTCAAGAATCTGCGCCAGCAGCTAAAGAAGGCAGGCGCGACAATTGAAATCCGCTCTATCTATGGCTTCGGATATAAATTAGTCATCAACGAAGAGGAATAAGGCACAACAAATATGAAATTGATTTACCGTATATTGCTTCGCCTATCCCTGGCATTGCTAGCCGTCCTGACGGTATGGACGGTTTTCTTTTATTTCACCATGATCGACGAGATCAACGATGAAGTAGACGACGCGCTGGAAGACTACTCCGAGACGATCATCATCCGTTCGCTTGCCGGCAAAGAGCTTCCTTCGAAAAACGACGGGAGTAACAACAGCTATTCCATCCGTCCCATAACAAGGGAAGAAGCCAGACAATACCCGGCGATCGAATACTACGATGCCGACATATATATAAAGGAAAAGGAAGAGACTGAACCGGCACGTGTGCTGCGGACCATCTTCGCCGATAAAGATGACAATTATTTCCTACTGGAAGTCTCGACTCCCTCTTTTGAAAAAGAAGATTTACGTGAGGCCGTCGCCAACTGGATTCTCTTTCTTTATATTGTTTTACTGGTCACCCTGCTTACGGTCTGCATTTGGGTGTTCTATCGGAGCCTGCGCCCGTTGTACGCGCTACTGAACTGGCTGGACAGTTATTTGCCGGGCAAACAGCACGGACCTGTTCCCAACGACACCCGTATTCCGGAATTCCGCAGGTTGAACGAAGCAGCAGCCCAAGCCGTCGAACGCTCGGAACAACTATTCAAACAGCAGAAGCAATTTATCGGCAATGCATCGCACGAACTTCAGACACCACTTGCCGTTTGCAACAACCGTATCGAATGGCTGCTCGACAATACGGAACTGACGGAGGAACAAATGGAAGAACTGTTCAAGACCAAGCATACACTGAACTACATCGTCCGGCTGAATAAATCCCTGCTGTTTCTCTCCCGGATCGACAACGGACAATTCACCGACAGCCGTCCGGTCGAAATCAACAGCATCGTCAAACGGCTGTTAGATGATTACAAAGAGATATTCAGCCACTACAAAGCCCAGATCTCACTGGAGGAACAGGGCCTACTGAAGATAACGATGAACGAGACACTGGCGGAGTCACTCATCTCCAACCTGCTGAAAAACGCTTTTATCCATAACAAGGAAAAAGGACACGTCCGTGTCACGATCCAGGCAGACTCGCTGACTATCGCCAACACAGGGCAAACCGTACCTCTCGACAGCGAGCATATCTTCGAACGTTTCTACCAGGGGAGCAAGAAAAAGGAATCGACCGGACTCGGCCTCGCCATAGCCGAAGCGATTTGTCGTCAATACGGGTTGCACATCTCCTACCGGTATCAGGGTGAAGAGCATATCTTCCTCCTTCAATTTTACCTCGATAAATCATAAGGAATATAGGCGATGGATTCCATAACTGAAATTATATTTTTACCTTTGCCACTATTATGTATTATTGGTTCCATCAATCGTTTTATATGGCAAAAGCCTTCCCGTTCATCGGCGGATGGCTGGCAGACCGCTTGTTGGGTGATCCTGAAGGATGGCCACATCCGGTTGTTGGTTTCGGCAAAGTGATTTCTTTAGGAGAGAAGACGCTGAACAAAGGAAACGACCGGGCTGTCAAAGGAGGCGTCATGGCACTCATACTGGTTGCCGGAACGTATTTGCTCTGCGAACGGATACTGGCGCTTGCCGGATACTTTCACCCGATAGTAGCATCTATTCTATCCGGGATAGGCGTCTTTTACTGCCTGGCGGGAAAAACGCTGGTCAAAGAAGTGAAAGCCGTTTTCGAAGCAGTAGACCGCAGCACGGAAGAAGGACGCAAACAGGTCGGGCGGATCGTAGGCCGCGACACTTCCCGTCTCTCCCCACAAGAGATACGGGCCGCCGCTCTCGAAACGCTCGCGGAAAACCTGAGCGACGGAGTGATAGCTCCCATGTTTTGGTTTGCCCTGCTCGGACTTCCCGGCATGATGACTTACAAAATGGTGAATACGCTCGATTCGATGATCGGCTACAAAAACGAACGTTACTTAGAATTCGGGCAGATTGCCGCAAGGCTCGACGATCTTGCCAATTATATCCCTGCCCGGTTGACAGCATGGTTGATGCTGGCTGTTTCCGGCAACTTGAACAAAACGGATTTCGTTAAGCGCTTCGGCCCGGCTCATGCCAGCCCGAACTCAGGCTATCCGGAATCTGCCCTTGCCGCTATATTGAATTGCCGTTTCGGAGGAACCCACGATTATTTCGGGAAGCCGGTAGAAAAACCTTATATCGGAACCAACGAACGGACTTTCACAACAGAAGACATGTTGATTGCCATCAAAACAAACAGCAATGCCGAACTTGCCATGGGGCTTATTGTTTGTTTAATATCAATAATTATCCACTAAATAAAGATGTACAGAATGGAAGTAAGATTAAATAAACTCATCAGTGATTCCGGCCTTTGTTCACGCAGGGAAGCGGACAAATTCATCGAAGAAGGACGTGTCACCGTAAATGGCAGCCTACCTCAAGTCGGGCAGAAAGTAACCGAAGCCGATATCGTCATGCTGGATGACATACAAATTAAAATCGGAAAGAACACGGGCAAACAAACATCTTCCGCACGGATCAATATCCAAGAGTTGGAACTTGCCGGACAAGAAAAAAAGGCGAAGAAGACAAAGCCTTTGTCTACGGCGACTTCCGAAAAGAAGGCGGCTTCTCCTGCAACCGGTTCAAAAGGCCTACGCCCCGGCAAATATGTAAAATACAATAAATATGCAGCCGCCCGCCATGCTGCACGCAATGGAGAAAGTCCGAGAAAAGAGACAAAGGCATCCGGCATCGACAAAGAGATGCTGAAAGAGGCTTTGCGCCCCAAATTCGGCAAATCATTAGGACGGTCGGCCGTTGCACAACGCTTGGCTTCTTCTCCAAAATCGGCTGCGTTGCGCAAGACAAGCAAGAACAACCCGCTCAACAAGGCAAAACGCGCTGCCGCCCGCAATAAACCGAAAGGAGAATAAGACAATGGGAAAAAAGCATATCGTTTTAGTGACAGGCGGCCAACGTTCCGGAAAAAGCGGATATGCGCAAAAACTTGCTTTGTCACTGACAGCTAATCCGGTTTACCTGGCGACATCACGTGTCTGGGACGAGGAGTTCCGCGAGCGTGTACTTCGCCATCAGGCCGACCGGGGACCGGAATGGACGAATATCGAAGAAGAGAAATACCTGAGCCGCCACGATCTGAACGGCCGTGTGGTCGTTATCGATTGTGTCACCCTCTGGGGTACAAACTTTTTCTTCGACAATGAAGGTGACACGAACCGTTCCCTGGTCGAGTTAAAAGAAGAATTTAATAAATTGACAGAGCAGGACGCCTATCTGATCTTCGTTACAAACGAAATCGGGTTAGGCGGTGTTTCTCCCGATGCGGTGCAACGCCGGTTCACGGACCTGCAAGGGTGGTTAAACCAATACATCGCATCCCGTGCCGACGAAGTTGTCTTCATGGTGAGCGGTATTCCCATGAAGGTAAAATAATAAAAACACTATACCATGATCTCTTTCAACATTCAAAAACCTGATATCGCCATTGCCACAGCCCTGCAGGACAAAATCGATAATCTGACGAAACCCAAAGGGTCATTGGGTACGCTTGAAGAAATTGCACTTCAAATCGGTCTGATCCAACAAACATTATCCCCGGTGCTCCATCATCCGGTCAACGTTATATACGCATCCGACCACGGGATCGCCGACGAAGGCGTCAGCAAATCACCCAAAGAAGTAACACGCCAGGTGATACACAACTTCCTGAACGGGGGAGCAGGCATCTGTTTCCTTTCACGCCAGCACGGCTTCGAAATCAAGATAGTCGACGGTGGTGTGGATTTCGATTTCCCTGCCATCCCAGAGTTGATCGACCGGAAAATCAGGAAAGGGACCCGCAACTTCCTGTATGAAGCAGCCATGACACAGGATGAAATGGAATTGGCCATCCGATATGGAGCCGACATTGTCACGGATTGCCACGACAAAGGGAGCAACGTGATCAGTTTTGGTGAGATGGGAATCGGAAACACCGCTGCGTCAAGTATGTGGATGACTTGCCTGACAGGGATTCCACTGGTCGATTGCGTAGGCGCCGGAAGCGGCTTGGATAACGAAGGGGTCAAACATAAATATAATATCTTAAGAAAGGCACTCGAGAACTACAAGGGAGACAACAGCACGTTGGATGTAATCCGCTATTTCGGCGGCTACGAGATGGTGATGGCTGTGGGAGGCATGCTCCGCGCGGCAGAATTGAAGATGGTTATTCTGGTAGATGGCTTTATCATGACAAACTGCGTACTGGCTGCTTCACACTTGTATCCGGAAATGCTTCCCTACTGCATATTCGGACACTGCGGAGACGAGGCCGGACACAAACGTGTACTGGATATCCTACAAGCCAAGCCGTTGCTAAATCTCGGCTTACGCCTGGGTGAAGGTTCCGGCTCCGTATGCGCCTATCCGATTGTGGACTCGGCAGTCCGCATGATCAACGAGATGCACAGCTTCCAGCAAGCCTCCATCACCAAATATTTCTAACTTCTTTTTAATTATTAATTTCCAATCCATGCTCCGTATCCTTGCCGCCTTTATATTTTTCACCCGGCTACCATTCTGGCGACTGGCTGAAGTTCCTTCGGAATATTTCAAGAATGTAGTCAGCCGCTGGGCGTTAGTCGGCTGGCTCACAGCCGGGCTTTCCGTAATCGTACTTTACACAGCTTCACTGATACTGCCGGCAAGTGTTGCCGTACTATTGGCAATCGTCACCCGGCTGCTGATAACCGGTTGCCTACATGAAGACGGACTTGCCGACTTTTTCGACGGCTTCGGGGGAGGGACTTCGCGCGAACGT
This sequence comes from Parabacteroides merdae ATCC 43184, assembly GCF_025151215.1. NCBI lineage: Bacteria > Pseudomonadati > Bacteroidota > Bacteroidia > Bacteroidales > Tannerellaceae > Parabacteroides > Parabacteroides merdae. The sequence continues at coordinate 3,802,294 of NZ_CP102286.1, read as the reverse complement.
ATCCTTTCAATTATGAAAGACTCACATATAGGAAGCTACGGGGTGATCGGGTTGATTCTTTATTTTGCACTTCTATATACATTGTTGAGCAGCCTGCCACTGACTCTTGCCGGAAGTGCGATACTGGCAGGCGATCCTTTTTCCAAAGGAGTTGCCGGAATGATCATCAATAGGCTTCCCTACGCACGCAAGGAAGAAGAGGCCAAAAACAAAACGGTCTACAGCCGGATGACTACAAGTGAATATACATGTTGCCTTTTCTCCGCTCTGATTCCGATGTTCTGGCTGCCGGAACCCGTTTATCTCCTGGCAGGTCTACTGCCTGTTCTTGTCTTTTATTTTCTCACCTCTCTAATGAAAAAGAAAATACAAGGCTATACAGGTGACTGCTGCGGAGCAACATTTTTGCTTTGCGAACTGAGTTTCTATTTAGGGATAGCCGTTATTTATACGACAATCATATAAAACATATATTACATGGAAATTTATCTGGTCAGACATACATCCGTCGACATTCCCGCCGGCTATGCATACGGACAAACCGATGTTCCCCTTCGTCCTTCATTCGAAGATGAAGCCGAAGCCGTAAAAAAAAACTTATCCGGCCATACATTCGACAAAGTGTGGAGCAGCCCGCTTACACGCTGTACCCGCCTCGCCGCCTATTGCGGCTACCCGGACGCAGAAAAGGAAGACCGCATTAAGGAAATCAGCTTCGGGGAATGGGAAATGAAATCTTGGGATGAACTATCCTCCGATCCTCGATCGGAAGCCTGGTTCAACGACTGGATCAATGTTCCGGCTCCTTCGGGCGAATCCTTGCAAGATCAATATACCCGTGTCAGTCATTTCCTAAATGAAATAAGAGAAAGTGACCTGCAGAAAGTATGCATTTTCGCACATGGCGGAGTCTTGACCTGTGCCCGTGTCTATGCCGGAGAATATGACTTGAAAGAAGCATTCAAAAATGTCCCTTCATACGGAACGGTCATCAGGCTGGAATTGGATTAAGCAACATGCGTCCGTTTCTCCGAAGCACTAATTACCTTGGATGCTACTGCACATCTCCTACACGACTGCAAATACTAAGTTTTGGACATGGGAACGGGCTATCACCTGTTTGGTGGCTGGAAAACAAAGCCGGATTATCTCCGATATACCGGATACCATGTCCAATTTTCTCTCACGAACCTGAAAGCGATAACGGTAGGTTTCTACAATATCTTTCCGGTAGCGTCTATGCGAAGTTTCACTTCCTGCTTGCCGGATTCTAGTTCAACGAGATACCATTCGCCAGTCAGAGTCTCGATGAAATCAGCATCGTCGATCCTATAGGTTGCATATTGCGAAGCCTTGATAGCAGCCATTACCGCGTCCGGCAGCGCTGTAATACGAAGTTCCGTTTTAGTCTGCATCCAAGCGCCTCCATCGTCGAACAGGAGTTCGCGGCAAACTGTTCCATCCAATATTTCAACTTCCGTAACACCTTTTTCCCGGTCGATATCCAAGATACGGGCAGAAGGATAATGTTCTTTGACATAAGCATCTACGGAAGAGGAAGGCTGTGACGGGATGAAATCTTCATATCCATCGTTCCCACCCGCATCGAGAACGGTTTTCACCAAGATACCGTCCGGAGAATAATAAAGATCCACCTCACTATTGCCCTGTTCCGTCTCGATCACATAGACGGTCTCGACATCCCGGCGTTCGATCATATCCACATCGTCCACTTTCCAAGTCGAATATTCACCTTGCTGGAAAGCAGTCTTCACCGCATCGGGAAGCTGTGCAAAAGGGATATCCGTTTCCGTCATATACCAAGTTCCGCTATTGTCGAACCAAGCTTCCTTCTCTACTTTATCTTGTTTGAAATCCACAATCAAATAATCGTTACGCGTCTCCCACTCCACATCTTTTGCCGCAGGATATTTTTCGTCAAAAGCAGCTTTGGTTTCGGCACTCACATAACCGGGAACCGGTTCGTTATCATCATTGTCACAACTTTGGAACAGGCACAGAGATAGTGCCGCAAGTAAAAATACATTTTTAATCATACCATTTCTATTTAAAATCGGTTCTTAATTAATTGTCTATATCTATCAAGTTAAACTTATTGTCAAACTCCAGCTTCATACCGTTGGCAAGTTTCGCCTCATACCCCCGGTCTTCCTTTTCGATCTTAACGACCTTATGATCGGGATAAGTAGCCTTTACATAGCGTAGGATGGCTTCGGGAATGACAGCTTCGGGAACAGTGGAATACTTGCAATCCACTTCTTTCCAAGTTCCGTCCTTAAAGAACTCCACTTTGCTGCTGTTGGCAAAAATCACTTCATACTTCTTGTCGAAAAAATCCTTTTCCATCTTTGCCAGCGCCACCTTTTCCTGTGGGAAATATTTCTTTACATATGCCTGTGCCTTAGCGGGCAGCTGGTCGAAACGAACCGGACGGTCATCGTCCGCGCGAACGCCCGTACTTATGGTAAGCAGGCAAACTAACAGTGCTAAAATTTTCTTCATTTCATTCATCTTTTATAGTTCTACTTTTTATCTGTCTAATCTTTTGACAGGACAAATATCAGGAGCAATTTTAAAATGAATCTGAAATAGCTGATTATTTTCCTAAAATCGTATATTTGTCGCTATTATGGCAAAGCATCTTATTATTATAATATATTTCGGATTATGCCTGTTTCTCGGTGTTTCCGTCAAGGCACAGATCAGTCACGGAGGACAGCCACTCCCTCTCACGGCCACCAAAAGCCTGACAGAGGATATGTTTATTACAATGCCCCCATTCGACCTGGCGGAACAGCTCCGGCTCGATTCGCTAGAAGCAACCGGCCTACGGAATGGATTCCGCTTTGCCTATAAGTTCGTGACAGACTATACGCCGGAGAATTCCGGAGTCCATTTCACCCTGTCCGACGGGACAAAGGTCTGGCGACTCGGGATACGTTCCGAAGGTGCGCTCTCCCTCAATATAATGTTCAGTAAATACCATCTGCCCGAAGGCGCACGCGTATTCCTGTACAATAGCGACCAATCGGAAGTCTTGGGCTCGTTCAACCACCTGAACAATTCGGAACGTGGTATTCTGCCCGTGGCCTCGATCCAGGGAGACGAGTTGATCATCGAATACCAAGAACCGGCGAAAACCGCTTTCTCTGGAAAACTCGCGGTCGGCGAGGTGAACCACGGCTATCGAAACCTCAGACTCTCGGAACCGCAGCCCGACTTTGCGGCTTTCAGATGTATGCCGGTCATCGCCTGCTACCAGGATTCGACAACCCGTTACGACGCTATCGAACGCAGCGTAGTCCTGATGATTATCAACGGGACGACCGGTTGCACGGGAACGCTTGTCAACAACACGGCTAACGACGGAAAACCTTACCTCCTTACAGCCTCGCATTGCTTGAATAACCAGTTCCAGATCAAAAACCCAGATTATGAAGAGGTGGCAGGCAATATTGTCTGTTACTTCAATTACAACAGCCCCCAATGCAGTCCGGTTGAACCTGGACGTACTGACCAGACAATCGCTTCGGCCCATTTCCGGGCTGTGAATGAATCAACGGATATGGCATTACTGGAATTGCAGGACACACCACCCGCCGATTACCGAGCCTATTATGCCGGCTGGAACGCTCTGGATGCGGGGACAGCTCCTTATACGTGTATCCACCATCCGGGTGGATCGCTCAAGAGGCTTAACCTCGCCGAAGGAAACGTAGAGCTGACGACCTATAAAATACAGGTTACCGACTTCAATGAAAATTCACACTGGAAGGTAGCCCGTTGGGCGACAGGATGTACAGCCGGAGGCTCGTCCGGTTCTCCCCTTTTTGATAGCGACAACCGGATCATCGGAGGCTTGACAGGCGGTGCTTCCAGCTGTCTCAATCCGGTCGAAGACTTCTTTTTCTCCATACAAAAAAGCTGGTCCGAACCGGCCGATAGTAGCAAGCAGCTCAAATACTGGCTCGATCCTATCGGAGTAACAGCTCGCAGTTGCAACGGAATGGATCCGAACGAAGGAAGCGGAACGGCCAACGAGCACATAGAAGCGGCAACGGATGTCAGCCTGTCTGTCGACAGATACCGGCATACGATCCACATCGACTTTGCAGTTCCCGTCAGCCGGGCCTCCCTCACCTTCGTTTCGCTCACAGGAAAGGCTATACGCAATTATTCCATCACCGGGCAACAAACGACCTTGCCGATTGGTTCGATCCCGGCCGGCATATATATTGTGAAAATTGTTTACAATAACAAACTTTATACTCAAAAAGCCCTGTTTTGATTAAAATTTGACAATAAGGGTTAGACAAAATCCGAAAGGATTCACCGGATTCATTTCCTATCTGTTTTGACATCAGACTGAAAAAAATGGAGACAAGATTCATTAATAAGTATTAATTGGAAAGATTTTATCTCTTGTTTGCTCTTCATAACAAAAAAATGCTTTAGTTTTGCACTTTGATGGCTAAGGGATATTTGAAAGTGAATATATAAACATAGTAACATTTTAAACTTACATCAAATTATGAACAAAAAGTATTTAATGCCTTTCCTCGTATTGGCAGCAATTCTGACTTTTTCTTCTTGTTCAAACAAGTTGAAACCGTTAGCTGAAGAGTACATCAAAGCTGAACCGCAGCCGCTTGAGGCCATCGGAGGCAAAGTTCCTGTGACTATTAATGCCACATTCCCTGCAAAATGGTTCAACAAAAAAGCAGTTGTAACTGTGACTCCGGTTCTTCGTTATGCCGGTGGTGAAGCATGGGGAACATCTTACACTTACCAAGGTGAAAAAGTAAAGGGCAACAACCAAGTTATCCCACAGAAAGAAGGTGCTAACGTAACCATGAAATCTGCTTTCACTTACAAACCGGAAATGAAGAAATCTGAATTGTATCTGACTTTCGACGCAAAGATCAAGAACAAGACAGTTAAATTGCCGGATGTAAAAATCGGAGAAGGTGTGATCGCTACATCCGAACTGGCTGACGCAGCTACTGCTAATGCAGCTATTGCAGCAGACAAATTCCAACGTATCATCAAAGAAGCTCACGACGCAAACATCATGTTCCTTATCCAACAGGCTAACCTGCGTGCTCAAGAGTTGAACTCTGACGCAATCAAAGAATGGAAAGAACTTGTTAAGAATGCAGACGAAGCTCCTAACCAGAACGTAGCAATCGAAATCTCTGCTTACGCTTCTCCTGATGGTGGTGTTAAACTGAACACTGGCTTGGCTGAAAGACGTGAAGGCAACACAAGCAAATACCTGTCTAAAGAATTGAAGAAGATGAAGGTTGACGCTCCAGTTGACGCTCGTTACACTGCTCAGGACTGGGAAGGCTTCAAAGAATTGGTAGCTGCATCTAACTTGCAAGATAAAGACCTCGTACTGAGAGTTATCTCTATGTACCAGGATCCCGAAACAAGAGAAAAAGAAATCAAGAATATCTCTGCTGTTTACTCTGATCTGGCAGAAACAATCTTGCCGCAACTTCGTCGTTCTCGTTTGACTGCCAACATCGAAATCATCGGCAAGTCTGACGACGAAATCAGCGCATTAGCCAAGAGCAATCCTTCTGAACTGAACATCGAAGAAATTCTGTATGCTGCTACTCTGACTAACAACGACGCAGAAAAGATGGCTATCTATACAAAAGCTTCTGAACTGTATCCTAACTGCTACCGCACTTGGAACAACATCGGTATGATGGCATTCCGTGCCGGCGACTTGGCTAAGGCAGAACAGATGTTCAACAAATCAAACTCTGTAAAAGCTAATCCGGAAGCTAACATGAACTTAGGTTTGATCGCTCTGACTAAGGGTGACCAGGCTAAGGCTCAACAGTTGTTCGGTAGCGCAGCAGGCGTTGCTGAATTAGGCGAAGCTCTGGGTGTTCTGTATCTGGAACAGGGCGAATGGGCTAAGGCTGCCAACTCTTTCGGTTCAGTTAAGTCTAACAACGCTGCTTTGGCTCAGATCCTGACTAAGGATTACAGCAAAGCTTCTCAAACTCTGAACGCAGTTGCTAAACCCGACGCTACAACTTCTTACCTGAAAGCTATCGTAGCTGCTCGTACAAACGACGCTAACGCAGTTATCAGCAACCTGAAAGCTGCTATCGCTGCTGATAAGGCTATGGCTAAAGAAGCTGCTATCGACCTGGAATTTGCAAAATATGCAACTAACAGCGAATTCGCTGCATTGGTTAAGTAATAACAAACTTATTCCATATATCCGAAAGGCCGCCTCTGTAAAAAAAGGCGGCCTTTTTGTTCTTACCAGGAAACGCATTTTCGTAAGAATTAAAACAGTGATTGCCATGAGGAAACTGATCTATTTTCCAATCGCCAGTCTGATGGCCATAACAGGTAAATCGCGTCCGCAAGGGAAACAAGCCGGTTAGGACCAACGTCCGCTTTTCACCATTTAGCCAAATATCTAAATAAATCCGACAAAAAATACATTTGCATATTTGCGACTTTGCTTACTTTTGGACATCCTAGAAAATAAGAAAAACACACATATGCAAAAACTAATGAAATCACTGATCGTCGCCTTTGCCTACATGAGCATGCCGATTATGGCACAAAAGACCGATCTGGTAAACCCGATCATCGGAACAAACGGGATGGGACATACATTTCCCGGCGCCTGCGCTCCGTTTGGTATCGTACAAGTAAGTCCTGATACCGATACCATTCCTCATAACATCGACGGTGTCTATCAGCCTCGCGCGTATGAATACTGTGCCGGCTACCAACATAAAGACAGTTCCATCGTCGGCTTCAGCCATACCCATTTCAGCGGAACGGGGCATTCCGACCTCGGTGATATTCTGCTGATGCCCTTCACCGGAAAATTGCAGATCAACCCTGGTACGGCTGATAATCCGGACAGCGGCTATCGTTCCCGATTCAGCCACGACACCGAAATATCCCGTCCAGGCTACTACGAAGTGTTGCTGACCGACGATCAGATCAAAGTGCAACTGACAGCAACCGAACGGACCGGTATTCATAAATACACCTATCCGGCCGATCAGAAGAAACAGCTGATACTCGACCTCAACCACGGTATCTACAATTACGATGGCAAGGTGTTATGGGCAAACCTCCGGGTCGAAAACGACACTTTGGTTACGGGCTACCGCATTACCAACGGATGGAGTCGCGTAAACTATACCTATTTTGCCATCTCGTTCTCCCAGCCGGTCACCCGTTACGGATATACAGACCGGGAAAAAGTCAACTATCCGGGTGGTTTCCGGCGTTTCAATACAGCAGAGAACTTCCCGGAGATCGGAGGACGTAAAGTTGTTTCCTATTTCGAGTTCAAAGAAGGAAGCGCTCCGCTCGAAATCAAAGTGGCTCTTTCGGCTGTCGGAACAGACGGAGCCGTAAAGAACCTGCAAGCAGAGGCTACCGGTAAATCGTTTGACACGATCCGCCAGGAAACGAATGGGAAATGGGAGAACGCACTATCCGTCATCGATGCAGAGGGCAGTAACGACCAGCTATCCATGCTTTACACATCTTTGTACCATACGATGATCAACCCGTCCGTTTATATGGATGTAGACGGGAAATACCGAGGGATCGACCACAACATCCACCAGGCCGAGGGCTTTACAAACTATACCGTATTTTCAGTCTGGGATACGTACCGGGCTTTACATCCGCTGTTCAACATCATCAAACGGGATGTCAGTACGAATCTTGTAAAGTCGATGCTCGCCCATTACAGCCAAAGCGTGCATCATCTGCTGCCGGTCTGGTCGCATATGGGTAACGAAAACTGGTGCATGATCGGCTATCACTCGGTTTCCGTCCTGGCCGATGCCATCACCAAAGGCTTGCCAATCGACAAGCAGGAAGCAGTCAAAGCGATGGTCAGCAGTTCAAACGTGCCTTATTATGATCATACGGATGAGTATAAACAATTAGGATATGTCCCTTTCGACCAATCCCCCACTTCCGCCTCCATCACGTTGGAGAATGCCTATGAAGACTGGACGGTCTATCACACCGCCCTTTTGCTGGGAGACAAACAGATTGCCGATACTTACAAGAAACGTGCCCTCTACTACCGGAACGTGTTCAAACCCGGTCTCGGTTTTGCCTGTCCGCGTTACAAAGACGGTAGCTGGAAAGAGGAGATCGATCTGCTCAGCACACACGGACAAGGTTTTATCGAGGGAAATGCCTGGAACTACTCTTTCTATGTTCCGCAGGCTCCGTCCGATCTGATTCGCCTGATGGGTGGAAACCGCAGTTTTATCAACAAGCTGGACTCCTTGTTTACCATGCATCTGCCGGATGAATTCTTCGCCCAGACCGAAGATGTGACACGAGAAGGCCTGCTCGGCACTTATGTCCACGGTAACGAACCGAGCCACCATATCCCTTATTTATATAGCTGGACTACCGAACCGTGGAAAACGCAATACTGGATTCGTGAAATCATGAACCGTATGTACCGCAACAATATCGACGGTTTATGCGGCAACGACGACTGCGGCCAGATGTCCGCCTGGTACATCTTCTCAGCCATGGGCTTTTATCCGGTATGCCCAGGAACCGATCAGTATGTGATCGGAGCTCCTTACCTGCCCTATATGCAGGTAAACCTGGAAAACGGAAAAACATTTACAGTCAGAGCGGACAAGGTCAGTGACAAGAACCGCTACATCAAATCTGTCACCCTAAACGGTCAACCTTACAAAAAGGCATACATCACCCATCAGGACATCATGAACGGAGGGGAACTCGTCTTCCAAATGACTTCAAGCCCCAATAAGAGAAGGCAGTTCACAGCAGAGGAAAAGCCGTACTCATTAGTCGAATAAACACACAACACACCATGAAATCACTTATAATTAACTATCTCTCGATTCTTTTATGTGCACAGGCTTTCTTTGCCTGTGCACCCGATGTAAAAAAGACTCCCGAACGGACATTCCGGATCATTCATAACAACGACGGTTCCGACCTGTTAGGAAACCGCTGGTTCAAGTATCGTCCGCTTACGCTTGCCGACTTGGACTCCTGCGTCGATATGGTGGCGAACTCACAGGTCACGACCTATATGATGTGTTCCGGCAGCGATTTCTTCTATGTTCGTTCCAAATACGGCCATGTGATGGGAGACGATCTGAACGGAACGTTGGATTGCGGTTGCGACACAGCTCAATACAACTCTTTCCGAAAATACTACCGGAACCATCTGAACCTGGAAAAAGAGGGGACGGACTTGGTCGCTTATACCTTAAAAAGGGCAAAGGAGAAGGGGATGGAAGCCTTCATCACTTACCGGATGAACGACTTGCATTTCAATGATACGACTACCCATTGTCCGATCTGGTACACCGATTTCTGGATTCAGCATCCGGAATACTGGCTGAACGACACGACACAAGGTTATAACAGCGGCGGGGCTTTTGACTTTGCCATAAAGGAAGTGCGCGACCGCAAATTGGCGATTATTTCCGAGCAATTGGAAAATTACGCCGACATAATCGACGGATACGATCTCGACTTCATGCGCTTTATCGTTTACTTCAAGTCTGGCACAGGGCCGCAGAACGCACCGCTGATGACACAGTTGGTGAAAGACATCCGTCAGAAAGTAGATGAAATTTCAGCCAAACAAGGCAGAAAGATCCTACTCTCCGCACGTGTGGCACCGACGGTCGAGCAAAACATGATGAAAGGACTGGATATACGCGAATGGCTACGCCTCGGATTGCTGGACTTTATCAGTACAGGTGTCCATTGGAGAGGCGATCCCGCCATGCCGGTAGCCAAGTTCAGGGAAGAAATGGGGAAAGAGCTCAACATTCCGTTCTACAGTTCGATCGACGACGGAGGCTACCGCCCGCGGGAATTCTGGTCACACGGCATGCACAGGGGGATGTGTTCCCATATCCTCTCACAGGGGGCAGACGGGATCTACCTGTTCAATTATTATTTCGGCACGCTCAATACCGAACATGACGGGAAACTGTATCTGGAAGACGGCGGCCAGGTTTGCCGGGTCATGATGCCGGAACTGCTTCAGGAATTAGGATCGTTGGAAACTTTAAAAGACAGGAATAAGATATATGCACTGTCTGACGGGGTTGTCCAGTATAATATAAAGCCGGACTCTCCACTCCCGCTAAAAATAGGCAAGGGAGAAGAGAAAGAAGTCAATCTTTATATCGGCGATTCGGTAGAGGAAGGATATCCGGAAGAAGCAATCCTATTCATCCGCACCAGTCGGCCGGCATCCTGCCGGTTGACAGTAAACGGAAAAGCCGTTGAGAAAGAAATGCCGGCCTACACCCACCTATACGATAGGGAACGAGGGCTGGAAAAAGAAGAAAAGGAATATGCCTTTATCCTACCCGACGAAGTTCTCAAACAGGGATACAACCGCATCGGGTTCCAGTCCGAAGATAACGATACATTCACTGTCAAACGGGTAGAGATAGCCCTCAAATATGGAGATGTGGAAACGCACGGGTATTTCTAAAGCCGTCTTTATCACGAAAAGAAAACAAAAACATACAGGTATTTACGGCCATTACTACCAGACCTTTACTTTTCGCCCTTGGTCAAAAGCCCTTTCGACACTTGTCAAAAATCTTTTCGACTAAGGGCGAAAACGTATTCGACCAAAGGCAAAAGGTTTATGACCAGGCTGTCTGACGACAGAAACATAGCTATCGTCACTTAAATAAGCCCAGTCTTTCCTAGTCGTATTCAGTAATTGCCAGATAAACCATCATTTGATTGGTTCAGTCTTTCTTAAACAGTTTTTTCCTTCTTATCCTGCTCCGAAGAAGGAAGGGGGAGTATTGTCTGTTCCGCTACATAAAAAAGCGGGGGGGATATGCACATTTTGCATTCCCTCCCCTTTTATGTGTTTCCCGTATCTCCCGTTCTATTTTTTTATCTTCGTAGACTTGTAAGCGTGTATCTTTTCCTTCTTTCCGGCAGACGGTTCAACCACTTTGATCTTTGTAAATGCCCCGTTGTGCACATCGTCCAAGACGATAGCCGGACGATAGTCTTTCTTCAAAGCAGTCAGCTTCACATTCTTGAAAGTGACCCCATCGGCATGGCGGACATAAAATCCCCAGGCAGGCAACTCCTTATGCTGAGAGAATTCAGGATAAGCTTTCGGCATTTCCGGAACTTTATCCAGTTCGTCCAGCCCAACTTTAGCATACAACGGGTTACCACCGCCCGGATAGACGATCTCGACATTCTCGATAGAGACATTCGTAATCTTGTTATCTTGCAAGCCGACAATGCCGGAAGGCGAGACATTACGCGGATTATCTTCCGTCGGCCCTTCGTAGTCATATCCTGCATCCGGTTTCGTTGCCGGGACTTCGGCATAAACATTCGAGATATGCACGTTGTCCATCCGGCTGCGACGTCCCTCACGACGTTCTCCCACGACCAAATAGATAGGATTTCCGGTATTGATGGAACGAAGGCTGTCCACCACTATATTCTCAACCAGTCCGCCATCAACCGCCTGGATCGTTATAGCCGAACGGAACGTGTCGAATATAGTATTGTTGATAATCTTTATGTTCTTGAAGCCACCAGTCGAAGCCGTACCGAACTTGATACCGCTTGCACTTGAACAAGCCGTATTATTACGCACCTCGATATTCTGGCAAACAGCATCGGCACTATGGGATTTCAGGCAGATCGCATCGTCTGTCGCATCCACATAACAGTTTTGGATCAATGCGCCGTTACAGTCGACAATATCCATCCCGTCGTTATTCCAGTAAGCACGGCTATGCACCGTGATACCATCGATCAACAGGTTCTCGCACTGATCGTAGGTCTGTGTCCAGAAAGCCGGATTCATCATCGTCACACCTTTTATCTCCACATTCTTGCATTCGCGGAAATAGACCAGCTTCGGACGGTTGGCCACACGTCCCAACTGCAGTTTGTCCTTGATCACCCCTGAATAAACCTGGTTGATGAAGTTATTGGCAAGCTCACGTCCACGACCGTCGATCACCCCTTTGCCGGTGATACCGATATTATCCTGCTTATTCGCCAAGATCAAGCCGTACCAGGCATTCAGTTCCATATCATAATCATAAGGATTGGTGGAACCGACCAACACGGCACCCTCTCCCAAATGGATCGTCACATTTGACTTCAGATGAATACTGCCGGTCAAATAACGTCCGACAGTAAACACCAGACGTCCTCCCCCATTCTCGGAAATAAAGTCGATCGCCTTTTGTATGGAACGGGTATTCATGGTCGTCCCATCCGACTTGATCCCGAACATAGTCATCTGGTAATCTTTTGCCCACACCGGCATCAGCATTCCTGCCAACAAGCACAGGATCATTATTTTTCTAATCACATTCATAATTCTTCAATTTCTTAATTTCAGCTTCTTAATTTTTTAATTCTTAATTCTTAATTTTTAATTCTATAAGCGGTTACCGGTCCTACCAATCCCGCCGGCTGCACAACATCCTGCCTCCGGGTCCACGCCTGAGCGATCTTATTATCCTTCAGTGTCTTCAAATAATTACCCATTACCGTCACGACGTGTATCTCAATCCTGTTTTCTCCCTGTTTCAACCGGGCTGCAACCGGATGGATACGGCGGCCATACCATTTGACACCACAACTCTGCCCGTTCACGAATACTTCCGATACACCATGTACCAACCCAAGGTTAAGAACCATCCCGACAGGCGAAGAGACGTTGACTTTCTTTCTATAAACAATCGTTCCGCAGAAATTCACATAGTCCGTATCCTTTAAATCCTTCAGTTTGTCGAAATGAGTATTCTGCACCGTATTCTCACGGCTATGACGGAACTCCACATCCCAATCAGACGAAAGATCTTTCAAATCCTCACCGGAAACCGGAAGCGGCTTGTAATCATTTCCTCTCTTTTGCTTATCGAACACAATCAGGAGAGAGTCAGCCGGACCGAAGTCGAACAGGAAACTGTTGGCTGCATCCAGCGGCAACCGGTATCGTTCACCCGTTTCCAGATCCCACACCCAACCCTGACGTCCTTTTACAACCTCGTTGCAGAAGGAAATACGGGTCTGATGCGAATTATAGCGGTGTGCATAACTGAAAAAGAACATCTCTTCTTTGTTATCACCCTGATAACGGTTCTGCATCAGATAAGGATCAGGTTTTTCAATCGTCATATACGGTGTCAATCCATAGTCTTTCTGCACACCCTGATACCAACCGACAAAGTCTTTTTCCGGTTTATGGAGCAGTATGAAACGCCCGTCCATCTGCTTCATCTTTTCCACCCATTCCTGCACTTCCTTATCATGCTTGTCATGCTCTTTCAGACCGACCGATTTATGCGGATAAGCCTCGATGCAGAAAATACGCCCGCCTGAAGCCACAAAATCATACAATTTACGCGCGGTTGCCGGTTCCATACTCTCCACCTCGATCAGGAAAAGCGTTTTATATTTGCGGGGACCATAACACAGGTAACCACCTTTCATCTCGGCATCCCGGATGATCGATTCGGAAACATAGTCGCAACCGCTGCCGTTCTTATGGATCGCCTCCCATACCAATGTCTTATATTTCACATTGGTAGTAGCTGGGAACGGTTCGTTCTGCATTCCCAACGTGCTCCACATATCGGCTATCGGATGCAGGATCGCGATATCCGCATACATGGTTCCATGTTGCAGAGCGGAAGCCATACGGCCTTTATAAGCGGTATAATATTTGAAATACGGCCACCAGTTGTTATTTTCGTTATAATAAGCCCCGTAACGAATCCATCCGGGGAACGGAGCTTCTTTAGGAGAATAGTTGAAACCGTGGAAGATAGAATGCGTCACACCGGAGATAGCCGTCTGGTCACCTCCAATCTTCAACAACTCCAATGTCATATTGAACACGGTATAAGTATTGGTCATCTCCTCACAACTCACCAAGCGCTTTCCACGTAAGTGGGCAGCAGAAGACACATATTTATTAACCATCGTATAGGCACGCCCCCGACGATAATCCTCTTCCGACATCTCCTCGCCCAGACGATGCCTCAACCAGGTCATCGTCCAGGATTCACATTCGGGAATATCATAATCCAGACTGCTTTCGAGCGGGAAGAAACCACGCCCGTAGGCTTGTGCACGCGATTTCACATTCAACCCCTTACACCAGTCCAGGTAAGTCTGTGTAAAACGCTCGCGCAGCAGTTCGGCTTTCGTATATTCGAAGTCATAGCGTACACGCTGGATCGTATCGTCCAGTTCGGGAGTGAACCGGACCTTCGGCTCATAGGTCAACACATTCCCCATGCTGCCCATCTTAAATAGGATGAAGGGCAGATAGGGTTGCACGTCATATCCCCGGCGTTTCTTGAATTCTTCCGCCATATCATACGACCAGTTCGATCCTTCCAGTTCCATACTGTCGGTAAACAAGGAACGGATATTGCCGGACAACGGACCCAAACGGTTCTGAATCTTATCCGACATATTATTCAAATACTTCTGCACGGCCAGCTTGTTGAAATGGTTCAACACCGGTCCCGTAGCACCGGGAGCACCATTGATCACTTCGAGGAAACCGCGTATCTTGACCAAGGCAAACAAGACATATTTCCCATCAGGCACTTTGAACTTAAACGTTCCATCGACCTCCTTATCCATCAGATCGATAGCCTGGTCAAGACTGCCAAACGGCTCAGGAACCAGCTGCAGGGAAACCAGCTCCATCTTCTTTCCAAGAAAAGGAGAACTGATAGCAGGATCGGCCGCACAGAACAGACCGTCGCGAGAGACTTCATAGTCGATCGGACCACTCAGCTTTTCGGAATAGTTCACTACAACATCCGCCCGTTCATCTCCCTTCAAGAACTCCGCCCCGAACGGCCAGCCGGAACCGACAATCAGATCGCAGGTCATATCAAGCGACTTCGCCTCGTCAAAAGCCACCTTCAACATGTCAATCCATTCGTCGCTCAGCCAAGGTAACGACTTCTTTCCCAAATCGTCCGTGTCATTGCCGGGAAATTTAACCGGATTGATCTCCACTCCTCCGATACCCGCCTCCTTCAATATATGCAGTTCACGTTTCAATTCATCCGCTTCTACTTTATCTCCGTTCCACCACCAACGGACAAACGGGCGGTAAATGGATTGTGGATCACGAAACAATTTATATAGCTCACCGGAACGCAAAACCGTCCCCTTCACCTCATCGGCTGCACTAACCGTACCCCATAGCGACATACGGCTACCGACGGCACAACCGGCTGTCCATAAAACACTCTGTTTGATAAAAGATCTCCTCTGCATAGTTTTCTCCTCCTTCTTATTGATCGCTTGAGACAGCTTTGCCGTCTGGTGTTATACAATTTGTAAATATTAGATTACGGGATGTCCCAGCACTCTCCAACGGATTCCCCGCCATATTAAAGTAGCAATCTGTCATCTTCACTCCGTCACAGCCGGAAATCGAGATTGCTTTCCGGTCCGATGCACCGGCATTCACAACGACTTTGTCGACTGTCACATTATGGCAGTCCTTATATATTTCGGCTACGTTCGCTGCATCCTGCAGGGTGACTTGTTCGATTTTCACATCCTCGCAGCCTTCCATGCAGATCAAAGCTGGTGCATAATCGGATACATTTCCTTCGATATGCCCTTTTTGCAATTGCTCTTCCACGCTTGCCCGCACAGCGATGCTACGGCCATCGATAATGCCTTTTCCACCGATACCGATATTCTTTTGCTTGTCTGCGTAAATAATCGCATTACATCCTCCAACCCCTTTAAAATCATAAACGGAGGGAACTGCAACCAAGACGGCTCCCTCTTCGATACGGATCGTCACATTCGACTTAAGTTCGATTGAACCAGTCAGATAACGGCCCACATAAAAAATAAGCCGGCCGCCTCCCTGTTCACTGATATAATCGACAGCTCGCTGGATAGAACGGGTATTGAGTGTCACTCCGTCCGATTTGATTCCAAACATCGCGACTTGGTAATCTTTAGCTGAAAGTCCCGCCACAAAGACCAAAAGGCCTATCACACTTGCAAATAATTTATTTTTATTCATATCGTCTCACTTTTTTGTTTTTAATCCTATACATCCTTCCAGTCCGATATCGTACTCTCATTTTATCACTTTTGACTTATAAGGGAATATCTGTTTCTTTCCCTCGCCCTCCGGCTCGATAAACCGGACATCCTTGAATGTCACCTCCCCGGCATCATCCATCACGATAGCCGGACGGTAATCTTTTTTCAAAGCCTTAAACGTCACATTATCAAAAGTGATTCCCTCGGCATGACGGATGTAGAAGCCCCAAGCCGGCAATTCCTTAAACTGCGAAAACTCCGGATAGGAAGTCGCCATTTCAGGAATACTGTCCAGCTCGGCCGGTGCCAATCCACGGTAAGCGTAGTAGGGATTACCACCTCCGGGAGAAACAATCTCGATATTCTGGAGTGTCACGTTCTGAATCTTATATTCCGGCAATCCAACAATGCTGGCGGGTGAGATATTGCGGGGAAGATCTTCGATCGGTCCTTCATAATTATATCCGGCATCCGGTTTGTCCATCGGGATCTCGGCATAGACATTCTTGATCGTAATATTCTTCATAATCGGTTTCTTCCCTGCACTCCAACGGTCACCGATACGGAGGTAGATCACATTTCCCGTATGAATGGAACGAACGCCATCTACTTCGATGTTTTCGATCAGAGCACCATCGACTGCTGCAAATGTTATGGCCGAACGATACGTATCATATATCTTGATGTTTTTCACTTTGAAGTTACGGAAACCACCTCTCGATACCGTCCCGAATTTCAAGCCACTGGCACTCGAACGTCCCACACAGTTCTCGACAACCACGTTCTGACACATGCTGTTCGCATCATGCGATTTAAAGCAAAGCGCATCATCCGCCGCATCGATAAAAGAGTTTTTCAGCACAACGCCGTCACAGTCTACCACATCGATACCGTCATTATTCCAATAGGATTTGCTATCCACGTGGATTCCGTCGACATAAAGATTCTTACACTGGTCGTATGTCTGGTTCCAGCTTGCCGGGTCCCGCAGGGTGATATCCTTGATTGTCACATTCTCGCATTCACGGAAATAGATGTTCTGCGGACGGTTCGTCTCGTTCGGACGGCCCAGTTTCAGTGGATCTTCGTAGATACCCCGCTGGATATAGTCCACCATATTGTTGGCTGTTTGAAAACCACGCCCGTTAATCGTCCCTTTCCCCGTTATACCAATATTCTGCTGCTTAACTGCGAAAATCATAGACATCCAACGAATATACGGATCTTTTTCGTAATCCCAAGGATTGGTCGATCCCAATAAAGTCGCTCCTTCTTCAAGATGGAGTGTCACGTTCGACTTCAGGTAAATCGTCCCAGTCTGATAATTACCCGCAGTAAAGACCAAGCGCCCCCCGCCTTGTGCATTCACAAAGTCGATTCCTTTCTGAATGGAACTCGTGTTCAATGTCTTACCATCCGCTTTCACACCGAAATCCGTGGCATAATAATCTTTGGCCGACAAGTGCAGTCCACACATCAAACCTAGGCAAAGAGAGAAAAATCTGTATCTGTTCATCATAATACGGTATTTACAAAAATAAGATTAATCCATGTTCCCATGTGTCTTTCACAATGGACAAAAATATTCACCCTCGCACAAATTTTATCTATGCTTTTGATATTTATAATTAAAAATTTGATACATCTTTGCAGAGTGCTATCATAAACAGAATGAGCCATGAAACAATTATTATTATCTTTATTGACCTTCTTTCTCTACATCGGATGCACAGAAAATAGAGTCGCATCTAAACTCGGAAATACCTATCCGGATATATTTCCGGATTATAAAGGAATAAGTATCCCCATCAATATTGCACCTTTAAACTTTACTGTCAGAAATTCCTCTCATATAAAAGCTGTTTTTTCCAACAATAACCAACCATTATTCAGCATCGAAGGGAAAAACAAAATCGATATACCCTTAAAGAAATGGCAACATATGTTATCCGATAATACTGGCAAGCAAATAGATATATCCATATCCGTATGGAATGAATCTTATCCGGAAGGTATACAATACAAATCTTTTCCTGTTTATATTACAACAGACTCTATCGACCCTTATATTGCCTACCGATTAATCGAACCGGGTTATGAATCTTGGCATGAAATGGATATCCGCCAAAGAGCTTTAAACTGTTTTAAAGAGGATATTATCATATCCAGCAATATGAATGAAAAAGGATGTGTCAATTGCCACTCATTCTGCAATTATTCCCCTACAGAGTTCATGTTTCATGCACGGACTTCTCCGGGAGGGACAATCATTATTAAAAATAACCAGCCTACCAAAGTGCAATTATCGCAACTCGGATCATCCAAAGAAGGAACTTATCCCCACTGGCATCCATCTGGCAAATATATCATTTTTTCAACCAATACCACCCGTCAGTCTTTTTATAGCCGAAACCCGAACCTAATAGAAGTCTACGATCTGGAATCAGACCTGGTCTTATATGATTTGGTCCATAACACAGTCATAACGGATCCCCGTTTCAACGGTCCGGCATCTTTCGAAACATTTCCAGCGTGGGCTCCTGACGGGAAACGCCTATATTACTGCACAGCTCCTGCCAGACAATTGCCCAAGAGGTTGAAAGAGATTAAATACTCTATTTGCAGTGTCTCCTTTAACCCGGACAACGGTTCTTTCGGAGAGACAATCGACACGATCTATACGGCACACAATAAAAGCGCTTCATTCCCCCGTATCTCACCAGATAACCAATATCTGCTTTTCACCGAATCGGATTATGCAACTTTCCCGATCTGGCATAAGGAAGCGGATCTGAAAATGATATCTTTACAAGGTTCTGCCCCCGTGGATACCGATATCTTAAACAGCACAGACGTGGAAAGCTATCACTCCTGGTCTTCAAACGGAAGATGGATCATATTCAGCAGCCGACGCCTAGACGGGCTTTACACCCGTTTCTTTATCGCCCACCTAAATAAGAACGGAAAGTTCAGTAAACCGTTCCTACTCCCGCAGAAAGATCCTGACGAGAACAACCTCCGAATGAAATCATTCAACATTCCGGAATTTATCAAGGATAAAATCACAATCACCAGATCTCAGCTGGATCATACCGTAACCGATTAAAACGTACATAAAAATGAAAAAAGGAAACATCATACTTCTGGTCCTGTCAAGTATTTATACACTCGTTATCGAATATATGTTCTATCCCGAATATATTCGTTATCAGGAGGCAGGCGGATTATTCCTGATGACAAACGACTACCTGCAAGGTTATCTACTTGCCCCAACCGGATGGAACAGTCTGATAACGAACTTTTTGTCTCAGTTCTACCATTCGCTCTCACTGGGACTTTTCGTGGAAACAGGTTTACTTTTAATTACCGCAGTCATCCTCCTCCTCTACTTAAGGCAATGGAAAGCAGCACTGCACGGATGGATAATCACCGTACCGATCATCATGTTCTGCATCTATCAATATGCCTGGAACTTATCCGCACTATTACAATACAATCTATTCCTTTTGACACTCGTTTTTTATCTTTTCATCCAGAACAAAGTAATACGCTATACCAGCGCTTTGATCGCTATTCCTTTCTTATATCTTCTTTTACCGGAAAACTGCTTACTTTTATTGTATCTGTATGGAATTGTTTTCGAACGAATTTTCTTCAAACAAAAAGGCTTCCCTATGTTACCGGTTATAAATCTGGTACTTGTTGCCGTATGGCCTCTGTTATGGCAAAACTTTGTTTTTTACACCCCGGTCAATCAGCTGTACACATTCATTAATCCTGAATATGGAATGCGATATATTTACGTATACTATGCCTTGTTCCTAATTCCGCTCTGCTCTGTTTTCCTCTCCGGCAGAAAAGAAAACCGCTATATCTCTATCGCATTCCCCCTTCTCTTAATCGCATTCAGTTGTTACAGCATTTATTCTTCCCCCAACCGGGAAAGGGAGAAACGCCTGGCTGTACAACGGTATGCGGAAGAACAACAATGGGATCGGGTACTACAAACGATCCATACCAGTAACAGCAGCGAAGCCTACTATCATCCTTACCTGATGCTTGCCCTTAATGAAAAAGGTATCCTGCCGGAGCAACTCTTCCACTATCCAGTACAGTCAGCAGACCGCATTTATTTTCCGGCAAACGAATTGGGCGGAGCCAATTTTAACAGCCTTTTCGCCTATGCTCTCGGACTGAAACACGAAGCTCTCCACCAACTTGCACAAGCCAATGCCATGTCTCCACAAGGTCTTTCTTTCTCCCGGCTCAGAAGATTGATTGATTGGCAAACAGAATCCGGGAATCTTCCCCTGGCCCAGAAATATATGGACATTTTACAAACCTCCACCTGTCACAATCAATGGATAAAAGAACGAACCGAACGGATCTCCAAGTCCCTAACAACTTCCAAAGAAGCATACAAGGAAGATTTCATTATCGACGCATCTTCCCCCCTCATTCTTCTGACACAAGCGATAAAAGCCGATACAACCAACCGTAAAGCACTCGACTATTTGTTATGCGGCGTCCTTTTGGATAAAGACTTGAAAGGCTTCTATAATTTATTCCAGCAATACTTTCCACAAGGTGAAGCGATACCGATTCATTATCAGGAAGCTCTGTTAGTGGTCGACCTCATGTTTCCTCATTTGGATGCCACCCGCAACTACCCGGTTACCCCAACCTGCAGGCTGGCTTTCGAAGACTTCGGCGTACTGATGTCACAGCGTCCGAATACGGATCATGTACTCCGGCAAAAATACGGAAACACCTATTGGTATTATGGATTTATCCGTACCGCCTAAACTCGACACAAAATAAAAGCCCGGAAGCATTTCTGCATCCAGGCTTTCTATTTTTATACAGATAGATTTAATCAATAACCTTCATTCTGCGGGAAGTTAGCCCCAGAGTTAGCTTCGATTACCTGTAATGGTATTGGATATTGCCATTGATAATCCTGAATATTGGGACCTGCATCCTTCAATTCGTTTGTAGCTGCCGGGAAACGATATCCATATTTGCGGGTACGCTGTACCAACACCGGATTTTCTTTTGTCGACAGACGAGAGAGTGTTACTGCACGATGTTCTTCGCCATACAATTCACGGGCACGCTCATCCAGAATATAGTCAATCGTCACATCAGCAGCCGTACACAATGGAGCTTTGGCGCGGGCACGAACAACATTGATAGCATCTGCCGCACTTGCTTTATCTCCTTTATTCAAATATGCTTCTGCCAACAACAGATAAGTTTCAGCCAGACGAATTACATACCAATCCGGATCATATCGGCGATAGTCGCCATCCACATGCTTATCCGTACCGAACTTCCAGATACGCGGGAAAAGAGTGACCGTATCATTAGCCGTGATTTTATAAAGATCGGCATCCGGATCACCGGACGCTTTTTTAGATTCATATAAAGCCTTCGCCTCATCAATGGCCTGCCTCCATGGCTTACCTCCCGACTGATATAGATTACGTTGAATCATCTCTTCAGAGCCACGGACATCACTTCCACAATTATTCCATAGATCACCTAAGAACCATTCGGTCGGATGGCAAGTTCCACCGCCACCATACCCCGTCGAGTCGGTTGCTACATTCGACTTATTCTTATTCGCATCATAATCCGCTTTACTATTTGTAAAAGTTACAGCCCCCCAACCAAATATCTGAATAACGTCACCATTTGACAAAGTCCTTTTCTTGTCCACATTATAGAAATTAGAGACAAAAGCCTGTTCGATATGGCATTTTGCTGGAGCAGATCCCCAACTTACAACACCACCGCCACCAGTATTACTGATGCGTCCTTCATAATCATATTGAGCTACCCAGATTGCTTCTTTATTTCCTTCCTGATAATTAAAATTACCCATACGGAACAGATCCCAATAAGAGCTATGAGGATTGCCATAACGGTCCGTTGCCTCACCAGCCCGTGTTCCGAAACGTTCGGTCATCAGATGGTAATCTCCGTCTGTTCCATCAATTACACGTTTTGCCGCCGCAATCGCCTTATCATAGTCACCGATACAGATAGACATTTCAGCTAACATATGGTCTGCAGCCGCTTTTACGATACGGCCATTTTTCGTCGTTGTCAACGGTAAATTCTGAACTGCCCATTCAAAATCCGCGGCACACTGTTTCCAAACATCCATACGGGGAGAACGTTCATAATCTACTTTTGCAGAGCGAGCCGGTTCCAATATAATAGGAGTGTCACCGTACATACCGGCTAAACAACGATGAGCCCACGCACGGAAAAAGATCGCTTCCGCCCTAATCTCATTTCTTTGAGTCTCGCTATCCCATTTGATATCCCGAGTATCGATAGCATCGATAATTATATTCGATTGTTGGATTATTTGACACAAATTATCGTACCAGTGACGTGAATATCCCGGTTCGTCAGGAGTAAATGTCTTCCAGTTACTTGTAATATAATTTTGGTCTGTTGCAGCAAAGGTGTCCAGTCCCATGCCTGTCATAAAATAGTTATGATTACCCCATACACCAAAAAACAAATACTGGATGCGCCCATGCAGAAAACCGATTGCCATGTCCAATTCCTCAGGTGTATTATACGAAGTCGAAGACGTATATTCATATGACTTTTCTTCTAGAAAATCATTGTCACAGCTAACCAATCCACATAGGGACAAAGAGCCAACAACCGTTCCTAACAATATATTTTTAATTTTCATATCCGTTCAATTTTTAGAATGTTATATTAGCACCAATTGTAAGTGTCCGATAAGCAGGCTTGCTTCCATAACGGCTACTACCAGGACCGGCAGCAATCGTACCACCTGTTTCAGGATCCAGACCAGACCAGCCGGTAATTGTGAATAAGTCCGTACCACTCAGATAAAGACGCAAATTCTGAATATTGGCTTTCTTTACCCACGGCTGATCGAAAGTATAGGAAAGACTCAAATCTTTCAGTTTCAGATACTGACGTTGTGACCAAAAATAATAGGAATAAGTATTTACATAGCCCAAGCGCGGATGCTCGTTTGTTGGATTATTTTCGCTCCATGGAGCAACTTTCAACTGAGCACCTGATGTCGTTGCCGTATTATGGTAATTACCAAACGGATCACTACCGATAAAATGAGAACTGTTACCTGCATCCCAACGGAAGTTAAAATACAAAGAGAAGTTCTTCCAACTTAACGTATTGCTAAAATTGATCGTGAACAATGGGTCCATATCTCCAATACAGTGACGGTCATCCGTACTGATCTTACCATCACCGTTATAATCCAGGAACTTGATGTCACCAGGTACAGCATCCGGCTGAATCTTATTACCATTCGCGTCTACATAGCTATCAATCTCAGCCTGAGATTGGAAGATACCTAACATTTTCAAATCCCATGCAGCATTGATCGACTCGCCTATAACCAACGCACGAGCAGTTTCGTAACCATTTGTTGTCGCATTACCCGTATCGTTCGCTTCCTTGCCATTAGCATCCTTGCCAAAAAGGTGAACAATCTTGTTCTTGTTACGATAAAAAGTCAATCCGCTTTCCCAACGGAAATTATCTTTACCGTCTCCATTTATATTAACCGTATTCAAAGATAGTTCGACACCGCGGTTCATCACCTCACCCGCATTAAACTTTGCTTCCGAGAAACCAGTCATATAAGGCAATGAACGGTTCAACAACATATCATTTGTCTTTGATTTATAAACATCGATAGAACCAGAAATGCGTCCGTCCAAGAATCCGAAATCAAGACCGAAGTTTCCTGTTTTAGTTGTCGCCCAAGTCAATTCCTCATTTGCCAACGAATTCTGATAGATATACAAAGAAGATGCATCATACCAAGTATAACCGGAAGCGACTGTAGCCAATGTAGCATAGGCTTCGATACTCTGATTACCGGTCAAACCATAGGATCCTCTCAGCTTTAAGAAACTCAATCCCGGAATTACATTCTGCATAAAATCTTCCTGGGACAATGTCCAAGCTGCAGACACACCTGGGAAGTTAGCCCATTTACTACCTTTTGCAAATCCAGAGAAACCATCACGACGGAAGTTCGCCGTCAGATAATACTTGTTTGCATAGTTATAATTGACACGAGCCATATAACCGACATTCTGCCATTCCTTCAATGTCTTGTTAATCTGCTGAGTCGTTGCCAAATTTTGTCCGTACGAGCCTAATACAGTCGGCAGTTTGAAACCACTATAAGCAGTCTTCAACTGATTCTGATGAGTGGCGTCACGCGTATAACCGAGCATTGCATCCAAATGATTCTTTCCGAAATCTTTCGTATAAGTGAACACATTGTCCATTGTCCACGCATAAGTCTGGTTAATCTCCGATTTACCATTTGCCTCCGCCGTATACTTATACGGATCAGCCAATTCCTCAACTTTTCTCGTATCCAAGAAATACTGGGGATTTACAAACATATCAACATTGTTCGTATTTTTTACAGCATTCATGGTAAACTTATAGCTCAGACCTTTTACAAACGGGAAATCGATCTGTACAAATCCTGTTCCATTTAGGTTATCATATTTCTTCTCACGATCTGTCCACAAATAGGAAGTAGTTTCGGAAGAACTCCAAAACGGGCTGGCGACATTTCCATTTGCATATCTTTCATACCAATCAGTATAGCCATCATAACGTACATACTTATGGCTATAGGGCGACAGCCATGTTGCAGACTGAATATTTGCGATCTGACCAGGATTAGAGGCATTATAATAAGATGCGCGCATACCGACCGTCAACCAGTCTGTAACTTTTGCGTCCATTTTAGCCATAAAAGTCAGCTTTTTATAGTCATCGCCAACAATCAGACCATCCTGTTTCATATAACCGGCCGACAAATAATAATTCACTTTATCGGAAGCATTTCCTGAAATACTCAGATTATAATTCTGAATCTGCGCATTTTGAGAGACCTCATCAATCCAATCAACCCAACCACCAGCATTGTAAACTTCCAGTTCCTCAGCATTCAATAGCTGTGCGGGGTCCAAACCTACGCTCGGATCAATCGAACCGGCAGCAATCATCGCTTCACGACGACGATTCAAAAATTCATTTTGATCCGTTACCATCTGAGGCTTTCTTGTCCAACTCTGAATTCCGTAATAAGCATCCAAATTAACCGTAGGTTTGGAAGAACGACCACGCTTTGTTGTAATAATAATTACACCATTTGCAGAGCGTGAACCGTAGATGGCAGCAGAACTGGCATCTTTCAGAACATCAATGGATTCAACATCCGTCATGGCAATTTCGTTGATACTACCATTAAAGATAGAACCATCGACAACCAACAACGGCTTGTTCAAGCTTGCCTCCGAAGGACCTGTAATAATAGAATTCATACCACGAATCGTCATTGAAGCCGTATTATCACCACCGGCATCTGTTGTCGGGGAATAATTAAAACCCGGAATCTTGCTTGACAACGCAACTAAAGCATTCACGTTTGCCAACTGCGTCAACGGAGAATCATCCAATTTAACACTAGAAATAGAGCCTGCCAAATCTTTTTTACGGGATGTACCATAACCAACCACCACAACCTCATCCAATGCCATATTATCTTCCTGCAATTTCACAGTTAAATTTTTGGTATTTCCTACTTTTATTTCTTGTGTCTGGAAACCGACATAAGAAAATACCAATACGGCATTACTGCTACCCGGAACATCTGGAATCGTAAACCTTCCATCACCATCGGTTAATGTACCGATAGTTGTTCCCTTTACCATCACATTTACGCCTGGAAGTTCAAGCCCTCCTGCATCAACCACTTTTCCTGAAATAGAAATCTGGGCAAATGCTTGCAATCCTATACATAGGAAACATAGCAAAAATAGAATTCGATTTCTCATAATCTCCAAACTTATTAGGTTAAACGATATTTATTTTCACAAATGTCTGCCTTTATTATCTTTATAATCATGAAAAAATGATATTTTTCCCTTGCTTTTTGACAGATGTAATAAATTTAATATCTTTGTAAACAGAGATAAATGTAATCTCTCAAGCGAGAAACATTTTATTCTGAAATACTCAAAATAATCACCAAATGGATTTTGATCGCAGTAAACATAATGTCATAAAGTACTTACCGACAAACAATGATGAGAACATCTGGGGAATGTCTATTAGCGGCATAGGATTTCAGTCTATTGATCCAAAAGGCAGTTATCCCCTTAAAGGTCACCCAATCGGATATACATTTAATCCCGACCGGGGCAGAATTATTGACGAGTTCGCCCTGGTATATATTGTAAAAGGAGAAGGAACTTTTGCTTCCATCAACTGCTTTGAAAAGAAAATATCAAAAGGAGACGCATTCTTTATTTTCCCCGGACAATGGCATAGCTACCAACCTATCGCCAATATAGGTTGGGATGAATATTACGTAACCTTTCAAGGTGATTATTTTGAAAAATTATTAAACGGAATTATTAATCGCGCAAATCCCATATTTCATATCGGCATGAATGACCAAATCGTCAAGCATTTCGGGGAAATGCTTGACTGTGCCAGGGCACAGAAATCCGGGTTCCAAGCTGTTTTGGCGGGAATTACGATGCATACGATCGGCTTGATCTATTCGATCAACAAAAATCAGGATTATGGATCGGTTTCTATGCAGAAGATACAGGAAGCATGCGTATTGATGCGGGAAAACATTTACGACAAGTTTACACCGGAAGATATCGCCGAATCCATCAACATGAGCTATTCCAATTTCAGGAAATCATTCAAGCAATACACTGGGATCGCTCCCCATCAATACATGCTGCAACTGAAGCTCAGCAAGATCAAAGATTTACTGAGCAGTACGGAAATGTCGATCCAAGACATCGCAATGAAGCTCAATTTTGAATCGGCCGACTATTTTTCTTACTTTTTCAGGAGCAAAACAGGCATAAACCCACTCTCCTACCGAAAAGAAATCGAAAAGCAGCGGGAAAAAGCCAAGAAGAACTCACACTAAAAGAAGCCCTCAATCAGAAACCCCGTCCAAACTTATGCCATAGCTGTCCTTCCATTTCCTCCCAACAACGCAAAGTCGAATAGATAAAATCGAAGGAATAACGGGTAAGATAAGCTTGGGCTTCATCTTTCTTGCCTTCCCGAATAAGGGCCGATACCTTGTTTTCTATCAGAGGCATTTCGTCGGCAGCCTTCTGCTCGAAAGAGAGGACGGCAGGCTCGATTAATTTACGACCATGCCCCCAACTCACTTGCGCCAAACGGTTTGTACGTCGATAGGTCCAAAGGGCGGCATCAGGACGATATCGTTTATGCCCGCATACCTTAAAGCTTTCAGGGACATCCGTCATTCCGGCAAATAACGGGACACGGGGACTTTCACCCGGATTATCTTCCGACCACCAACAAACGCCTCCAACCTCGTCCGGTAACCAATCTCGGCACTGGATCACAAACGAATAAGCACACCAGACAACCGATATCGTCCGCTGTTTCTCTATCTTCTTTTCACCACGCCCGGCATTCAGGAATTCAAACATATCATTCGTCATCCAGTTTTGTGCCAACGGGCTTTTATATATCGTATCGCGCTCGGTTCCATCTTTATCCTTGATTTTCTTCGTAACCATCATGTCTTTTGTCATATCCCATTCTGTTCCCTCATATGTTTCACGCAGCAGACGGTTCATATCCGCCAAAGAAACATTCTGTTCGGGCTTGACAGACAAAGGTAACTCCTCCATGTCCATCGTCAGGTTCAAAGAAGGAGCCAGCGTTTTCAAAACAAAAAAATCCCGGATGGTAAAAGGCTTCTTCCCCGTTTCATGGATTACTTTCCAGAACTTGAAAGGCTCTTTCCCGTCCCAATACCCTAACTTCCGTGCTTTCTCCTTCAGTCCTTCACTATACATATAATTATCCTTGTCCCCGAAATCGACATCGGAAATACGAGGTGTATTAGCCGAAACCGTCACATGGTCGTCCGGTATGCGCCGGGCAACCCATAAAGCCCCCATATCTTCCGAACCTGCACCCGTAATCTCGAAAAACCAGAGTTCCCTCTTATCGGCAACCGTCAGGCATTCCCCTCCATCACGATAGCCATATTGTTCTGCCAAACGTCCCATCAGCAAGACCGCCTCGCGTGCCGTACTGCAACGTTGCAAAGCAATCCCCTGCAAATCCTCAATATGGAACAAGCCTTTGGGATTACGCAGCTCCTTACGTCCCACGATAGTCGTTTCTCCCATCGCCAGCTGTTTCTCGTTCATACAAGGATAACCGGTATTCAGATAAGCAAATGTATAAGGAACCTGTGGGATAGAACCTTTCAGTTTCACACCCAAACGGTCGTTTTTGCTTTCCGTATGACGGAGATCCCAATAAAGATCGAGTTTTGCGGTGTCCGGCCAGTTTTGGGCAGGCACAACCTCCATCCAAGTACGAGAAGTCCCGTCACACGTCTGCGATGTCATGACCGAACCATCAGTCGTCGCCAATTTGCCAGCAGCAATACTCGTACAGCTTTCGTTCGGATTCGTTAATTCTACTACGCGCTCCTGAGCAAAGAGAGACACCACAGCACAACAAAGGCATATGAACGCTGTATATACTTTTTTCTTCATTTTCCTTTAAAGTTTTTTACTTAATAGGACAAAAATAATCAGTATACGCAAATGCCTCCCCTTATTTTTTGATATTATTCATTATTAATTTGACAATCAACAACCGTACCACGTTTGAATACGATTTACAAACTGCCCTCCCGATATAAATAGGATTAGTAGTGCATGTATTTGGAATTAAAACAAAAAAAGCCGATAACGCAAGTCCAAGTATGATTTGCATTATCGGCGCGATTATGTTGTGATAGCTTTTATCTTCCCTGGCGCTTACGTTCAAGTTCGTCAAGGATGATTTTGCGCATACGCATGCTGTTCGGGGTGATTTCTACATATTCATCGCCTTTGATATATTCCAAAGCATCTTCCAGGCTGAACACCGTAGGAGGAGCCAAAGACACTTTATCATCCGAACCGGAAGCACGCATATTCGTCAGCTTCTTCGACTTCGTCACGTTAACCACCAAGTCATTGTCTTTCGTATGCTCGCCAACAACCTGTCCGGCATACACCTCATCGCCTGGAGCAATAAAGAAACGTCCACGGGATTGCAAGTTATTCAAAGCATAAGCATAGGCAGTACCTGTTTCCATCGCGATGATAGAACCATTCGTACGGCGTTCGATCTCTCCCTTCCACGGCTGGTATTCGAGGAAACGGTGCGCCATGATCGCTTCACCAGCTGACGCAGTCAAAACAGCATTATTCAAACCGATAATACCACGGGAAGGAATCGTGAATTCCAGATGCATACGGTCGTTCTTGCTTTCCATCATCGTCATTTCACCCTTGCGCTTGGTTACCATATCGATGATACGGCTGGAACATTCTTCCGGCAGATTGACCGTCAACTGTTCGACCGGTTCGCATTTCTCACCGTCGATTTCCTTGATAATGACCTGCGGCTGACCAACCTGCAACTCGTAACCTTCACGACGCATGGTTTCGATCAGGACAGACAAGTGGAGAACACCGCGTCCATACACCAACCAAGAATCGGCAGAATCTGTCGGAACCACTCGCAAGGCAAGGTTCTTGTCCAGTTCTTTCATCAAACGATCATATATATGGCGAGATGTCACGAACTTGCCATCTTTCCCGAAAAACGGAGAGTTATTGATCGTAAACAACATAGACATCGTCGGTTCGTCGATAGCAATCGTCGGCAGCGGTTCCGGATCATTGGCATCGGCAATCGTTTCACCGATTTCAAAACCTTCCACACCGATAATCGCACAGATATCACCGGACTGGACAGCATCTACTTTCGTACGCCCCAGCCCTTCGAACACGTCGATTTCCTTGATCTTCGATTTCACCATCGATCCGTCACGCTTGCAAAGCATGATCTCCTGTCCTTCGCGCAGTTCGCCACGATGCACGCGCCCCACAGCGATACGGCCTACATACTTGGAATAGTCCAACGAAGTAATCAACATCTGGGAAGAGCCTTCCAATACCTGGGGTTCCGGAATATACTGGATGATAGCATCCAGCAAAGCGGTAATATCTTCCTTCGGCTCTTTCCAATCTTCCGACATCCAACCCTGCTTGGCAGAACCGTAGATCGTCGGGAAGTCGAGCTGTTCCTCCGTTGCATCAAGACTGAACATCAGGTCGAACACCATTTCCTGCACCTCTTCCGGACGACAATTCGGCTTGTCTACCTTATTAATGACCACAATCGGTTTCAAGCCTAACTGGATAGCCTTCTGAAGCACGAAACGAGTCTGCGGCATCGGGCCTTCGAAAGCATCGACCAGCAACAAGCAACCGTCAGCCATGTTCAATACGCGTTCCACTTCACCTCCGAAGTCGGCGTGTCCCGGAGTATCGATAATGTTGATTTTATAACCTTTATAATTAATAGATACATTTTTGGCAAGGATCGTAATCCCTCGTTCGCGTTCCAGGTCATTATTGTCCAGGAACTGATCCGGCTCTGCCTGTCCTTCACGGAAAAGCTTACCGGCTAATAACATCTTATCCACGAGCGTTGTCTTACCGTGGTCTACGTGCGCGATAATCGCGATGTTTCTAATCTTTTGCATTGAAAACTAATTTATTGGCCGCAAAATTACAATAAATTTGCGAGAAGTATATGACATTGACACTTCAAAATAAAAAAAGATACATAAAAAGATTTGTCAATCAAAAATGAATCCCTACCTTTGTCCCCGCTTAGATAACATAGTATTAATTTATTAAAGTACACAAGAATCATGTTTTTAGATTCAGCAAAGAAAAAAGAGATTTTCGAAAAGTATGGCAAGTCTGCAACCAACACAGGTTCTGCAGAAAGCCAGATCGCACTGTTCACAGTTCGTATCGCACATTTGACTGAACACTTGAAGGCTAATCACAAAGACCATAGCTCCGAAAGAGCTCTGAAAATGTTGGTAGGTAAGCGTCGTCGTTTACTGGATTACCTGATCAAGGTTGATATCGAAAGATATCGTGCTATCATCAAAGAGCTTGGTATCAGAAAGTAAGAAACAATTTCTTCGCAAGAAGTTCAAAAGGATGGTCTCCACGGGGGTCATCCTTTTTTCTTTTACCTAATACCTTTGTTTAATGAAAATTTAATGTAATTTTGCGCCGTTCTGTTACAAATTAAAAGATTCAATAAACAATAAACATATAATGCTCATGGGAAACAACAAAATCATAGGAGCTAAAATCAAAAGTATCCGTGAATCCAAACAACTTTCCACCCAGGAAGTATCCGAACGCTCAGGTCTGAGTATCGAACAAATAGAACGTATCGAGGGCAATATAGACTTTCCGTCTCTCGCCCCGCTAATCAAGATAGCCCGCGTATTAGGCGTACGCCTGGGCACATTCCTGGACGATCAGTCCGAACTGGGCCCCGTCATTTGCCGCAAGAAAGATAGCAACGACACAAACAGCATCGGTTTCAGCAACAACGACAGCAAGGCACGCAAACACATGGAATACCATTCGCTGTCACAAGACAAGTCGGGCCGCCATATGGAACCGTTCCTGATCGATGTCGCTCCAAGCGAAGAAGGGGTGGATTTCGTCCTCTCCACACACGAAGGGGAAGAATTCATCTATGTACTGGAAGGTATCCTCGAAATCAACTATGGCAAGAATACCTATATCCTGGAAGAAGGCGACAGCATCTACTACGATTCTATCGTCGCCCACCATGTACATGCCGCTGCCGACAATACGGCGAAAATCCTCGGAGTCATCTACACCCCCTATTAATCTGCAGCTTCTATGGACATTCAATTACAAGATAAGACGCTCGGCCAGTGGATGGAACATTGGGCCGAGACGACACCCGACAAGGAATATCTGGTATATTCCGACCGCGACCTCCGTTTCACCTGGAAGGAATTCAACGAACGTGTAGACCGGATGGCGAAAGGCATGCTTTCGATCGGGATCAAACATGGCACGCATGTCGGCATCTGGGCGACCAATGTCCCCGACTGGCTTACATTCCTGTATGCTGCCGCCAAGATCGGAGCAGTGGCCGTTACCGTCAATACCAACTACAAGCAGAGCGAACTGGAATTCCTGGTCGAAAACGCGGATATCCATACATTATGCATTACCGACGGCGTGTTCGACGGAAGTTATGTCGACATGGTATATACCATGTTGCCCGAACTGAAGGAATCACAACGTGGCTACCTGAAAAGCAAACGTTTCCCGGTTCTGAAGAATGTAGTTTACATCGGGCAGGAGAAATACAGAGGAATGTACAACACTCCCGAACTGCTGCTTTTAGGCGAAAACGTCAGTGACGAGACACTGTTGGAAGCCAAAAAGCTGGTGACCCCGCACGACGTCGTGAACATGCAATATACATCCGGCACGACCGGCTTTCCCAAA
This sequence comes from Parabacteroides merdae ATCC 43184, assembly GCF_025151215.1. Classification (NCBI taxonomy): domain Bacteria; kingdom Pseudomonadati; phylum Bacteroidota; class Bacteroidia; order Bacteroidales; family Tannerellaceae; genus Parabacteroides; species Parabacteroides merdae. Next base: position 3,769,649 of record NZ_CP102286.1, on the reverse strand, counting down.
GGGGTCATGCTGACGCACTATAACATTGCCAACAACGGATTGTTGACAGGAGAACACATGAAATTCACGGCAGACGACAAACTATGCTGCTGCGTACCTCTGTTCCACTGCTTCGGTGTCGTGCTCGCCTCCATGAACGTCTTGACGCATGGATGCACACAAGTCATGGTCGAAAAATTCGATCCGCTGGTCGTACTCGCCTCCATCCACAAGGAACGGTGCACGGCCCTTTATGGCGTTCCGACCATGTTCATCGCCGAGCTCAATCACCCGATGTTCAGCATGTTCGACCTGACCTCCCTCCGCACCGGCATCATGGCAGGCTCCCTTTGCCCTGTGGAACTGATGAAACAGGTGGAAGAAAAAATGTTCATGCGTGTGACCAGCGTATACGGGTTGACGGAAGCATCGCCCGGCATGACACATTCGCGCATCGACGATCCGGCGGAAGTCCGCTACAATACGGTAGGCCGTGATTACGAATTCACCGAAGTCCGCGTGATCGATCCGGAAACGGGCGAAGAATGTCCGGTAGGCGTACAAGGTGAAATGTGCAACCGAGGTTACAACACCATGAAAGGCTATTACAACAACCCGGCAGCCACGGCCGAGGTCATCGACAAAGACGGCTTCCTGCACAGTGGCGACCTGGGCGTGAAAGACGAACATGGCAACTACCGCATCACCGGACGCATCAAGGACATGATTATCCGGGGAGGAGAAAACATCTACCCCCGTGAGCTGGAGGAATTCCTCTATCACCTGAAAGGCGTGAAAGATGTGCAGGTCGCTGCCGTTCCCTCCAAGAAATACGGGGAGGAAGTGGGAGCCTTTATCATCCTGCACGAAGGCGTCACCATGACGGAAGATATCGTCAAGGACTTCTGTCGCGGAAAGATCGCCCGGCATAAGATTCCGAAATACATATTCTTTGTCGACACCTACCCCATGACCGGTAGCGGAAAGATCCAGAAGTTCAAACTGAAGGATTTAGGATTGAAGTTATTGGCCGACCAGGGAATCACTCCGGTATGATTTTTTTTACTACCTTTGCAGCATTAACATTTTAGTATCAATTTATGTCACAATTATTTCCAACTAATCTGCCTTATAAAGTGGCAGATATGAGTTTGGCTGAATTCGGTCGTAAAGAAATCGAGATCGCCGAACACGAAATGCCGGGACTTATGGCACTTCGCAAGAAGTACGCCGATCAGAAACCTCTGAAAGGAGCTCGTATCACCGGCTCACTGCACATGACGATTCAGACCGCAGTGTTAATCGAAACATTAGTTGCGTTGGGAGCAGATGTTCGCTGGGCAAGCTGCAACATCTTCTCTACACAGGACCACGCTGCCGCAGCCATCGCTGCCGATGGTGTTCCCGTTTTCGCCTGGAAGGGTGAAACACTGGAAGAATACTGGTGGTGTACCGACATGGCACTCCGTTTCCCCGACGGCAAAGGTCCGCACATGATTGTGGATGACGGTGGCGACGCATCCCTGCTGGTTCATATGGGTTACCGGGCAGAGAACGATGCCGAAACGATCAACCGCAAAGGTGGCAATCACGAAGAACAGGTCATCCTGGATACCTTAAACCGTATCCTGGCTGAAGACAATACCCGTTGGCACCGCACGATCGCCGAAATGAAAGGTGTCTCCGAAGAAACGACTACCGGCGTACACCGCCTGTACCAAATGATGGAAAAAGGTGAACTGCTGGTTCCGGCCATCAATGTCAACGACTCCGTTACGAAATCGAAATTCGACAACCTGTACGGTTGCCGCGAATCACTGGCCGACGGCATCAAGCGCGCTACCGACGTGATGATCGCCGGCAAAGTCGTGGTAGTAGCCGGATATGGCGACGTAGGGAAAGGCTGTGCCCACTCCATGCGCTCTTACGGAGCCCGTGTCCTGATCACGGAGATCGATCCGATTTGCGCCCTGCAAGCCGCCATGGAAGGCTTCGAAGTGACGACAATGGAAGAAGCCGTCAAGGAAGGCAACGTTTTCGTTACGACCACCGGTAACTGCGACATCATCACCATCGAACATATGGCCCAGATGAAAGACCAGGCCATCGTTTGCAACATCGGCCATTTCGACAACGAAATCCAGGTCGACAAGCTGGTGAACTATCCGAACATCCAGCACACCAACATCAAACCGCAGGTTGACAAGTACACATTCCCGACAGGCAACTCTATCTTCCTGTTGGCAGAAGGCCGCTTGGTGAACTTGGGTTGCGCGACAGGCCATCCTTCTTTCGTAATGAGCAACTCCTTCACAAATCAAGTCTTGGCCCAGATGGATTTGTGGACAATGCCTTACGAAATAGGTGTCTACCGCCTGCCGAAACGTTTGGACGAAGAAGTTGCCCGCCTCCACCTGGAGCGCATCGGCGTCAAACTGTCCAAACTGACTCAGAAGCAAGCCGATTACATCGGCGTACCGGTCGAAGGACCTTATAAGGCCGAACATTACAGATATTAATATATCTGAGGGTGTGCTCAAAAGTATGAAGGCTTTCGGCACACCCTCTTTTTTATTTTGTAGATATGCAAAAAAGACACGCTGACAGACAACTATATTTCAACGAACAAAGTATTACGACACAAAAATATGTAATACCTTTCATTGAAAAGCATAAACCGATTACGGCAGATTCCCACATTCTCGAAATCGGTTGCGGGGAAGGAGGAAACATAAAGCCCTTTCTGGATCTCGGTTGCCAAGTGACCGGCATAGACATCAACGGAGGCCAGATTGCAATCGCAAAAGAAATCTACAGCGTACATCCCAACAACAGAAACTTGACATTGATCTGCGAGGATATCTACAAAGTAACCGAACTGCACAACAAGTTCGACATTATCATCATCCGGGATGTGATAGAACACATCCCCAACCAAGAATTATTCTTGCCTTTTATAAAGAGGTTCTTAAGTCCTCACGGTATTATTTTCGTAGCCTTTCCACCCTGGCAAAATCCATTCGGAGGTCACCAGCAGATTTGCAACAACAAGCTCCTAAGCCATTTGCCCTGGTTCCATCTATTGCCCCGTCCCGTATATAAAAAAGTGCTGGAATGGGGGAATGTCAATCCCGGAGGACTTTTGGAAATCAAAGATACCGGCATTTCATTGGAACGTTTTCTCTCGATCGTGCACAAAGAAAAATACCGGATAGTCGAAGAAGTCCTCTATTTCATCAACCCTAATTACGAAACAAAATTCAATCTCCGTCCCCGCAGACTATGGAGATTCCTGAATATCCCGTATATCCGTAACTTCTATACAACCTGCGGATATTACATCTTAAAGAATTCATAAATATGGCAACATCCCATTTATCCCTTATCATCCCTGTCTACAACCGTCCCAACGAGGTAGAGGAGTTATTGGACAGCCTTACACGGCAGAGTGAAACAAACTTCGAAGTCGTCATCGTCGAAGACGGCTCGAAGGAGACTTGCCAGCATGTAGTCGAAGCTTTCAAAGATAAGTTGGATGTTTCCTATTCCTATATTCCTAATGGCGGTCCGGGCAATGCCCGTAACTACGGGGCGAAGCAGAGCAAAGGCGATTACCTGATCGTTCTCGATTCAGATTGCATCCTGCCTCCCGACTACATCAAATCGGTAAACAAGGAACTGAAGGAAACCGGGGCGGACGCTTTCGGAGGGCCGGACAAGGCCTCTGACAGCTTTACGGACGTGCAGAAAGCCATCAACTACTCCATGACCTCCTTCTTTACGACAGGCGGCATTCGTGGCGGCAAAAAGAAGATGGATAAGTTCTACCCCCGCAGCTTCAACATGGGAATCCGGAAAAGCACCTACGAAGCGTTAGACGGCTTCTCCCCCATGCGCTTCGGGGAAGATATCGATTTCAGTATCCGCCTATTCAAGAACGGCTACAAAGTATGCCTGTTTCCCTCGGCCTGGGTATATCACAAGAGACGTACGGATTGGCACAAGTTCTTCCGCCAGGTTTATAATTCCGGCATCGCCCGTATCAATTTGTACAAGAAATATCCGGACTCGCTTAAACTGGTACATCTATTGCCGGCGGCCTTTACATTAGGAGTACTCTTTTTCCTGGTCGGAAGCCTCTTCTGCACTTGGAGTTTATTGCCGCTCGGACTTTTCTGTTTGCTTATCTTTGCGGATTCTTCGATTCAGAATAAAAGCATCAAAATCGGCTTCCTGTCGATTATCGCCTCCTTTATCCAACTGTCAGGATACGGTTGTGGATTTTTAGATGCTGCCTGGAACAGGCTGGTTTTGAAAAAGGAAGAGTTTTCGGCATTCCAAAAGACGTTCTACAAATAAAAAGACTCCCAAAAGTCATTGTCAAGACAACCGTCTTCATCCCATACGAACATTGACTTCATCGGGATAAAGACGGTCGTCTTTATTACCACGACGACCGTCAAAAGTGATGCTTTTGAACAATATCAATTTTTACTCTTTTTCCAATATTTCCATCCCGACCAACCGATCGCAGCGATCAGCAATAACAAGATCAGGAACGAACTGTAGGAAGAAACGTATGCAGCCGTCACATAACCGGACGGACGGAACTCGAATACGATCGTATGTTCGCCTGCCGGAACACGCATGCCACGCAATATCCAGTCCGCACGGAAATGAGGCACTTCCTTGCCATCGACCGTAGCCTTCCAACCCGGCTGGTAATATACTTCGGAGAAGACTGCCAATTGTTCCTTATCCGCTTTACTCTTATAGGTCAGACGGTTCGGACGGTATTCTTCCAACACGATCGTTGCGGTTGAATCTTTCTGCGGCACAAATCCTTCCAAATCTTCTTGGAAACGCTTATCAACCACAGCGGTTCTCAGCGGATCGATCGTATTCAAGGCTTCTATCTCGGCATCCGCATTGTCCACCATATCCAGCTTGTCTACAAACCAGGCATTCCCGAATGCATACGGATTTTTCAACGGTTGCTGTTCGGGGTTATAGATGACATAGCGGGTATTCAGCATATTCAAGGTAGGACAGGCTGCCAACGCAGACATCACGTCTTCAGCCGTCTGTGCCTTCTGCAAAGCACTGATAATCCCACGCAACTCACCGTCCAGCCGATGGTCGATCAGTTCCTGGTAACGGCGCAGCTTGACGGCATGATACCCTCCGATAGAATGATGGAAATAGGAAGTATTCGTTTCCTGCCACGGGTTATTGATGTTCAACACACGGAAAGTCGAACCCGTATCCTGCAAAATCGCCTTGTCGGCAACCGTTTCCTTGTACATCTCCGCCGGCTGCTGCCTGACGAAATTACTGTCATTCAGATAACGACGATCCACCGTCCAAAGATCAATCAAAATAAGGACTGCCACCCCTGCACTTACGAAAGTCGCCGCAGTCTTCTTGTTCTTCGCCTTCCAGAACCAGACAAGCAACCCGGCTCCCAACAGGATGAAGATCAAAGACCGCAACGCATCGGCCGAAGCCAGCGAAGCACGGTCCATCAACAAGGCCGTGTAATACCACTCCGGAACCTGGCTCTGGAACTGCGCATCGTATGCAGACCGGAAATCCAACAACAAGGAAGGCATCAGCCAAAGGATCACACAAAGTCCTCCAGTCAGCCCCAAAGCCCAAAGGAATCCTTTTTTCAAACGAGCCTCCTCCACTTTTTCGGCCAAGATTTCCCGCAACCCCCAAATAGCGACGATCGGAAATACCAATCCCGGTATCACCAACGCCATCTCGACCGTACGGAACTTATTGTACAAAGGCAGATAATGGAACATCAGGTCGTTGAAAGAATCGAAATTACGTCCCAACGCAAGGAATGTCAGGAACACCGATCCAGCCAGCAGCCACCATTTCATCGGGTTCCGGATTACGAACATCCCCAAGACGAACAGGAAGCAGACCAACGCCCCGAAATAGACCGGCCCGGAAGTGAATATCTTATCTCCCCAATAGGTATAGGTCTGTACTTCTTTCCCCACCTGGGCCCCGTTTTTCTTCAACTCCTTGTATAGCTCGGAAGAGCTGTCCAACGTTCCTCCCGAACCACCGCCATATACATTCGGCACAAGAACGGTCATCAACTCTTTCCAGCCGTAACTCCATTGAAAAGCATAATCCTTATCCAAGCCGGTGGAAGCCTTCTCCACTTTGCCCGAAACATCCGGTTTCGGCGTCAGCTCCGAAGCGCCACGGATGGAGTGCTGTCCCAGATCCCAATTGGAATACATCCCCTGCGCGTTAGGCAATACGGCCAATACGACGCAAGCGGCCATAATCAGGGAGGTCTTCAACCATTCGCCATAGGCTTTCTCCTTGATCTTTCTGACTGCATATCCTACATAGATCAGCAGACAAAGCAGGACCAGATAATAGGTGATCTGGATATGCCCGTTCGCCAAGGATAAGGCTACCCCCAGCAGGAACAAGACGGCTCCCCACAGATAGGAGCGCCTGAAAAGCAATGCCATACCGGCCAACGTCACCGGCATATAACCGATCACATAGGCTTTCACGATATGCCCCGCCTCGATAATAATGATATTATAGGATGCGAATGCAAAAGCGAACGCCCCGGCAATCGCGAGCCACCAGTTTACTCCCATGACGCACATCAGCAGGTAGAAACACACCAATCCGACAAATACCATAGCCGCATCACCATATCCCACCTTTTTCAACCAACCATCCACAATCGAATAAGAAGGCATACTCGGTGCGGCCTGCCCATATCCTGTCACATACGGCATCCCTCCGAACATCGCATCCGACCAGACACTGAACTCACCCGGCTGTGCCGTCTCGGCGTATTGATCCATCTGGCTTGATCCCATTCCGGTCGCCTTGATATTATCGCCCTGCATGATTACTTTCCCATCAAACACCGCCGGTGAAAAATAGGTCATCACCAGTCCCAAAAACAAAATCAGGGCAACAACATGTTTCCCCCATTGCTTCAGCAAATCCTTCATATATGTCTCATTAAAATTCATATTCTTTACACCCGCCCCTTCAGGCACTTCGCCGTATAAAAACGGATGGCGAACCAGCCGTGGAGCAAAACCGTAACAAAAGTACCATAATATTTGCACATAATCGCATATCTCTCCCGCAAGGATGCTTTTCTTTGCGTCGTGCTCGTACCGCCGTCCAGGAAGTCGGACAGGGTGAGATGCGTGTTACAGAATGAACGGGCCTGCTTCATGCAACGGATACACCAGTCGAAATCGGCCGAATAGCGATATTGCAAATCATATGACGGGGCAATCGCACGTTTTGGTATGAACGACTGGTGGCAAACCAACATCCCCATCCTGAAGCTCTTCCACGAGAGCTTCCGCGGCGCCCTGAGGCGGCGCAGTCCCAGCGACCGCCTTTCCTCGTCTACGATGTTCGTCTCCCCATAGATGATATCCGGCAAAACCTTCCTCTTCTGCAGCTTGGAAACGATTGACTGGACCGTATCGGACGAACAGAGGGTATCGCCGGCGTTGATGAACCAGACATAATCTCCCGTCGCCTTTTGAAGCCCCTTGTTCATGGCATCGTATATCCCCTTGTCCGGCTCGCTCACCCAATAGGCCAGTCCCGATTCATACCGTCTGATGATATCCACCGTCCCGTCTGTCGAACCGCCGTCTATCACGATATATTCGATGTTCGGATAGGACTGGCTCAACACGTTCAACAACGTCTGCTCCACCAGGCGCACGGCATTATAGGTAATCGTTATGATTGAAAATGTAGGTTGTAACTGCATATAATTATGACTATGTTCCTTTTAACTTAACAATCCGTCTCCCGCGAATGACTCCGGCAAATTCAACGGTGACCGGTTGTTTACACCACCACATTCCTCCCCAGCCGCATCGTCACGCGTGAGAGGCGGGATTTCTGTTTTGCGAGCAAAGATAACAAAGATATTCGGTCTTCACATGAAAGACAGAGAGATAAATCGCTCACGGTCTTTGCGATCTGCCGAAGCAGGCGGTGTTCGTAGGTTTCCAGCAAAGCCAAATGAAGGGAAGTGGTGATCTGACGGCGGAAAGAGACGAAGCCCGATCCATGCAGCAGGCTGTCCGGGTCCTCCCCGTAAGGAAGCTGCATCCGGCTCACTTCGAACAAACAGGCCGGCTCCAACCGCTCCCCTTCCGGGTCTGTCCCGCACGAGAGCATCGCCACGATCTTTTCCATCGACGCCTCTCCCGCCCCGTCGGCATCCAGCAGCAGGACGATCCGCTGCGTATATCCCGCCAGCAACCGGAGATGCCCGGCAGTGAAAGCCACCCCGCAGAGCGCCACCGTATTCGTAAATCCGGCGGCATGCATCGCCAGGGCGTCCTTGTAGCCTTCGGTGACGAAGACGAACCGCCTCTCCCGTATCGCCTCCCCCGCCCGGTCCAGCGCATAAAGCACCCGGCTCTTGCTATAGACCGGACTGGCCGGCGAGTTGACATACTTGGCTCCCTCCTCACCATCCGTCCGCCTGCGGGCCGCAAACGCCACCAGCCCTCCCTTCTCGTCCCGGATCGGGAAGATCAACCGCGACCGCATCTTCCGGTAATCCGCCGGCACTTCCGGAGGAGCGATCCCCACCCCGAAAAGGCGGTACGTCTCCCTCAAAGCCTCGTCTTCCGGCACGTAAGGCTGCAACAGGGAGGCGAACAGACGATTGGCGGCGCCAATCGTCCGAATGGACAATTGAGAATTGACAACAGACAATTGGTCGTCACTGTTTTCATTTGCCGTTTTGTCCGAGGAGCCGGCTGTCCTCTTTCCGGTCGTCCCCTTTCCGTCCGTCCTTTTCTTCTTCCCTGCATAATTGTCTACTGTCCACTCCCTACTGTCAATCGAATACCGTTTCGCCAGCATTCCCATCGCTTCCGTAAACGAACATCCCTCGATCTTCTGCACGAAAGCGAACAAGTCTCCGCCTTCGCCGCAAGCGAAACATTTGAAAAACTGTTTTCCCGGATGGACGTGCAACGAAGGATGCTTGTCTGCATGGAAAGGACACAAGCCGACATATCCCGCACCGCTGCGCTGCAACGGCACATAGGCAGCCACCACTTCCTCGATCGTGGCCACCCGAAGGATTCTCTCTTTCAACGAATCGCCTCTCATAACAACCGGTTTTCATAAGACAGGAACCGTGTCATCGAAACATTGTAGCGGAAACGCGCCCGTCCGGTCGCCCCGTTACGGTTCTTGGCGACCAGAAGATAGCCCACGCCCCGCAGGTCCTCTTTCGTATCCTTGTCGTACAAGATGCCGTATTTCTCGGCCCGGTAGACGAAGATCACCTGATCCGCCACCTGCTCGATCGCGCCGGAGTTACGCAGGTCGCTCAAGATCGGCAGATAAGGAGCCAGGCGCCGGTCGCTGTCGCGGTTCATCTGCGCCAACAGGACGGCAGGCACATCCAGCTCGACCGCCATCAGCTTCACCTTCCGCACCACATCGCCCAGGGCCAGATCGGTCGTCTCGTTGCGGCTGCCCCGTGTGTAAGGGATATGGATCAGGTTCAGATAGTCGATGAAGAAGATGTCCAGCTCCCGGCGAGCCTTGCGCGTCATCAGCACGGCACGGATCTCGTCGATGGCGAGCGAACCGCAATAGACGATCCTCAACGGCAACCCCGCCAGCTCAGCCGCCGCTTTCTCCAACAACGCACGCTCCTCGCGGTTCGTCCCCTTGAAACGGATCTTGCCGGCCTCCACGCCGCTCAGCATCGAAAGGATACGTTCCGTCACCTCCTCCTCGCTCATCTCGATGCTGAAATAAAGCGTATTCCGCCCCGCACGCGCCGCCTGAAGCGCCATGTGCAAAGCTACCGCCGTCTTTCCCATCGAAGGCCGCCCGGAGAGCACCGCCAGTTCGCCCCGGTAAAGGCCGCCCGTCAAGTCGTCCAGTTCGTCGAACCCAGTACGCACCTGTATATGCTCCCCTTTTTCGCGTGCCTCCTGGTTACGGAACGAACGCGCCAGGACTTCGCGTGCCACCTCGGCCGCCATCCGGACATCCACGCCTCCGGAGGCGTGTTCACGCAAGCCGTCCATGTCGTCTGTGACACCGGCGAGGAGCTTCATCACGTCGACATCCGGCTGCTGCGCCTCCAGGCCGCGTTTGTTCAGGCTCGCCACACAGCCGCGCAACATCCATTCGCGCTGTACCAGACGCACATATTCGTGGATGTGGCTGTCGTTGCGCACCGCCTGCAACATGGCGCTTAGGAAAGAGACTCCGTTCAGCTCGCCATAAAGCCGGTGATCGAGCCGGAACATCTCCGCCTCGACCGTCGCCATGTCGATCCGTTCGCCGCGCGAGGCCAGCTCGGCAAAGGCACGGAACACCAGGCGCAGCCCCGGTTCGGTAAACATCTCTTCCGTCACCCGTCCGCCCAATTCGTGGAAAGAGGCGGGACGTCCCAGCAGAGCGGCCACCAAGACCCGCTCCGCCGGATACGATTGTACGGCATTCAACCCCATCAGACAGTCTCCCCGGTGTTATAGACCGTCCCGTTCTGGTACATGTAGAGGGCTGTCGCAAGCGACAAACCGTCGCCGCCGCCCCCCTGCGGAGAGCCGTGGCCGTCGGGCTGGGGAGGCGCGTCATAGAAGGTCAAGGTGAACTTCGTCATCCTGCCCACCGCCGTGACCGTCAACCATCCTGCCTCGACAAGATGTCCGACAGCCGTAACTGCCGCCCTGCGTATCAACCCCGTACGCCGTGCCAGTTCCGAATAAGAGGTGATCCACTCGCCTCGTTCACAAGCATAGTCTTTGAAATGAAAGGAGACTTCTCCTTTTTTGAAATAGGCAAAACCCAATATGCACAGGAGCACCTTTGCCTCTTTTTCACACTTGTCTCCCGGCGTAAAAGCAATCTGCATGGCCTGCCGGGAAACTTTCGTATAGCCGCATCTTGCAAAATCGGCCGAAAACGTCATATCCTTTTTCATAATGAACGGATTTAAAATTAAACATTTTTACCCCAAATAAAAACGGTGCAGTCAATAGCACAATATAAACAATTTATTTTCAGCTACTTGTAGAGGTTTTCCGTCAGTTTCGGTTCAATCCTACATCTTAGAATAAATATATTAATATATATATAAGCTCATTAATTTGCGCCCTTTTCAATCGGCATGGGCAAAGGTACGACAGGAAAGGGGCGTTTTGTAATACCCAAAAATGTCGGATAAAAAAGCCGGCGCGGCGCATTGCAAGCGGGTTTACACGTTATTTCCTATACAAATTCCGAAAAAATTCCTGCAAAACAGGCCTCAATTGGTCATACATCCCACATTTGTCATACCAGATGGTCCGTATGGAAGACTCCGCCAGGCCCAGATCGAACGTCTCCGACATAAAACCGATCAGATACCGGGGCCGTACGTCCCCGAATACCTCCATCAACCACAGCGTCTTAAAAATCCCGATCAGAAATTCCGGCTTCGACACCGGGATGCGGTTCTTATACGCATTCTCTTCTATCCCGAAAATCAGACGATGCAGGTCATCCCCGAATTCCTTGAAGAAATTCTGCGCCACGGCGCACATCCTCTCCTGCTTCCCCTTGGCCTCCTCCGTAAGGAAGAGTGCATAAACGATCATTTCGTACAGCGGATCGGACGCGTCCCGTACCTCTTTTCTGATTTTCTTGTACGAGCGGCAATAGTCACCTTTCCGCTTTTTTTTAACTTGCTCATATGCTTATCTATTTATTGCCTGCAATGCCGGCCGACCTTTATCCTCTCCCTATCGATGGGAAAAAGTACCCTCTTCCGCATCCGGAAGTCCGGTCTTTTGTCTCCCAAGCTCCCTGGTCTTACACGTCAAAGTCCCTTGTTTCGTACACAGAAGTCCCTTGTTTCAAGGCTCACCCAAAAACTGCACGATTGTCTTCACCTGCCGGGGTGTCAACGTCTTCTTCCCTTTCCGCCAACCGTAGCCCTGCAGCTCCGTCTCTAACACCGGGTCTGCCCCCACCCATTTGGACAACCGTTTCCCGGCCGATTCCGGCATCAAATCCGGCCCGTAAAGGACCGCCAATTCCTGCCACCCGTAACTTCTGATTTCGAATTCGTTTACGATCATAATTCCCATCGTTTCATTGTCCTATAAAGATACGGAATAAAAATCAATATTCAATAGATAATCACATTTATATCCTACTTCTTTCTACCTGTTTCCGCACCGATCTTCGCCGATGTTCCCCAATCTGTATTTCTGCCTGTACCGGGACCTTACCTTTGTCTTGTTATCGATAATGAAAAAAAGATTCCGTAAAAGTATTCATTTAAAAACTAATCACGCTTATGTCATTAAACTATCGCTTGGTAAGAAGACCGGATATGCGCAAAGACGCAGCCGAGGGGTCGAAGCTGTACTATGCACAGGTCCGTTCCTTGAAGAAATTGAAATTCGAAAAGTTCTGTAACATGGTGGCAGTGCGCAGCTCCGCCTTCGTGGGAGATGTGAAACTGGTCATCGACGGCATCCTGTCCGTCATGGAGGAACGGTTGGAAGAAGGGGATGTGATCCAGCTGGGCCGCCTGGGTAACTTCCGGATGGTCGCAGGCAGCAAAGGGGTGGAGAACGAAGCAGACTTCAACACGTCTTTCTTCAATAAGGCGCGTATCGTCTTCTCGCCGGGGACCATGCTGACGCAGGTGAAAAAGAATGTCACATTCGAACATCTCGACCTGGTCCCGGCCGGTGACAAACCGTCTTCCGGAGGCGGGGAGGAGAAACCGGGTGAACTGTAGGCCGGAAGCTAAATTCAAACAGACTAAGAAACTGTTTTGATTTTTCCGCCTGATGATTTGAGAAGTCTTTTTGAGGCAGATCCGTCACTCTGACGAGGAGGATAAGCGAACTATCTGACGAAGACAAGAGGGGGGGGGATATGACCGAAAAGACGCTCAAATCATCAGACGAAAACAACAAGAATATAATTAAAAGGGGCTGTTTGTAAAAAATCAAAACAGTGTCCAAAAACAACAAGAAAATGAAAGCAGAACAGGTTGATTTTATATCGTCATATCTCCCTCTTGCCCGCAAGGCGGGAGAAAGTTTCCGGATCAATCCGATAGTGATCCTGGCACAGGCGGTCATCGAATCGGGTTGGGGACAGAGCGACCTCGCACGCGAGCACCATAACTTTTTCGGTATCACCGCCTACGGCAAGAAAAACGTCTGGTGGAAAGGCGAAGGTATCGAATTGGGCGTCCACTCCCTCCGTTTCCGTGTCTACGACACTCCGCAGGATTCCTTCATGGACTACGCCCGCCTGATCCGCCATGCCTACACCCCGGCGGCCGACGTCAGCAACAACCCGCAGGCTTTCGCCCGTTCCATCTCATACAGCCGTTACATCAGCGAAGTCAACGGCGACAACCGCGAAGCCTACCGCATCTTGCTGATAAAGCTCTGCCGACAGATCGAGAAAATTAAAGATTGAGAATTAAAAATTGAAAAATCCTTCTAATTTATGAAAGTCCTTGAAACAGTACTCAGCTTCTTCCTCACGCTCGCCCAAGTCATCTTTCCCCGCAAGCGTAAACCGTCTCCCAGCGACCGTCCTTGTCCTCCTCCCCAGCCTCTTCCTCCTGTCCCTCCTCTCCCTCTGGAAGGGGGAAACGGAAGTGACCCTGGCCTGCATCGGCGGGATTCTCTCCCTCCTGAAGAACAACCAACCCCCTCCCCACATTCCCAAGAATCCCGACGCCCCTCCCCCTCTTCCCCCGACCACCAGCCACCCTCAGCCGACTGGCTGGGAATCTCAGGCTACACACTGATCGCCTGCGGGGGAGTGGGATGCGTCTGCAGGTGGCTGATGGGGTGAGATAAAACAATCAAGAGCCGTGTCCTGAAGGCCACGGCTCTTGATTGTTTTCGTTGATTTCTTATGTGTTATGAACAAGACAAATGAAAAAAGGAATAGAGATTAATTAATATACTAATTAGCCCAGGAAAAAATCGCTGATATTTATAGTACACAAGTAGTTTATGAACCATATTTCAAAATTTATTCATTATCTCTACGACTCTATATACATCACTTTCCGAATGCCCATAAGAGATAGGTAAACTTAATGTCGTACGATGTATTTCTTCTGAAATAGGATACTCCCCTTTTAATATACCTTGCATAGCTTTTTGCCTATGAGGAGGTATAGGATAATGAATATCTGTCTTAACTTCATTTTTCAGCAAATACTCTTTCAACATGTCTCTTTTAGGGTGTCGAACATTAAAGATATGATACACATCAAAACAGTCGGAGGTAACTATTGGCTTAATAAAATCTTCCTTTAAACCTTCTATATAAATTTGAGCTAGTTTTCTTTTATGAGCATTTATTTCATCTAAATGTTTTAGTTTGACATTCAATAACGCTGCTTGAATTTCATCCAAACGAGAATTATAGCCAATATAATCATTCTGATATTTGATATTTGAACCATAATTTCTTAACGCTCTAAACACAGAATCAGCTTTTGAATCATTAGTAGTAATAGCCCCAGCATCTCCCAGTGCTCCTAAATTTTTTGTAGGATAAAAAGAAAATGCACCTGTTCCAAAAGTACCAACTTTCTGTCCCTTATATTTAGCTCCATGAGCTTGAGCACAATCTTCTATCAGTTGTAGATTATACTTTCCAGCGAGCTGCATGATAGAAGTCATTTCGCAGGCTTTCCCATAAAGATGAACCACCATTATCGCTTTTGTTTTTTCAGAGATATGTTCTTCGATCTTTAAAGGGTCAATGTTATAAGTACGAATATCTGGTTCTACTAATACAGGTTTCAAGCCACACTGCAATATGGACAAAATGGTTGCAATATATGTATTTGAAGGAACCAAGACTTCACTTCCCTGCGGAAAATCATAAATACGCAAAGCCAGCATTAAGGCATCCAACCCTGAAGCAACTCCAATACAATGCTTGACTCCACAATAACCGGCAAAACTTTCTTCAAAAGTTCTCACCTCTTTGCCCAAGACATACCAGCCACTTTCCAAAAAAGAAGAAAAACACTCCTTATATTCCTTTTCTAAAGACTTATTCGTCCTTCCTAAATTTTCATATTCAATCATAAGGTTCGAAAATATAATCGTTAGGATCAAAAAATTCCGAAGCAAGTACCATCAATATGGCATCTTTACTAAAATGATGCATCGTGTGCCAATCATTCGGATCCAATATCAAACATTTATGAGGTGAATCCAATACAAACTCTTGCTTTTCTACTCCGGTATTATTTGATATCGTACAATGTCCCTGCAAACAAATTGCTGCTTGCATAGTCTTATGATGCCGATGCCCTCCCCTAGTAGAATCATCAACTCCATAAATATAGAAAATACGTTTGATATCAAAAGGTATTACTTTTTCTATCACAGTCAGATTTCCCCTATCATCCGTAAAAGTCTTTAAATCAATTATATGAGCCATTTATTATTGATGTAATAATTTTATATAATGTATTTCTTTAAATCCTCTTCTAACAAAAACTTCCGCAAGATACTTAAAAAATTTCCATCCGGATAAATAATGTTCCATTTTACCTAACGCATATTGTTTTCTCAACTTCACTATCTCTTTCACGTATGGATTAAATAGCAATATAATAGTAGAATCATTCCTCTTATAATAAGGACGAGGAGAAAAATAAAACGGAGTTACAAATACTAATGAATGAAAATGATAAAAAACAAGAGGGAACTGTTTTTCCGTCTCCAATTCTATACCTATTATCTCTTTTCCTTGTTGCTCAAAACGATATTGCTGCATATTCCAAGGAGCGACACCACCACCTAAATGTTGGAGAACGTGCACGCCTTCAAAACGTTCAGGCCAATCATCCAAATATTTTTGATCACCAAAACGTCCATCTTCAAAACGATTATAACACCATTCCAAACAAGCCTTACGCCACCACGTTAGAACTTTACGCCCTTGTTGATTATTCCTAAAATAAACAAATTGAACACAATATATTCCTGTTTTTTCACTTTGATCATATTGAGGCGTATAACGGTGTGGAGTAATTAACACAGACTCGCTTTCATCCATTTCATCCAACAGTATTTGAGGAGAAGCAAAAAAATACAAATCCGCATCAATATAGGTACAATGATCGACATCATAATTATCCAACACATACAAAATCGTTGAAGAAGAACAAGTCCAACAGTATTCTCCCCTACTTCTGGTTGGCTTTACTTTCAATAATTCTTCATCTTCAAACTCTGGCAAGGAAATAACCGTCATATTTGCCAAATAAAGAGATTTTAAAACCGAAAAGCATTCATCATTAAAAGCGAACACATAAAGATGGAAATCTTTACAATGTCGATTCAACGACTCATACATCGCCAATCCTCTGGAGAGATAGCCAGAATCAAAAAGAGTACAGAAATTAAGCATGCGTTTTTAATCTAAAAATATGTCTTAACCGATCTTTAATTCTTGCCCATAAGATCACATATTTAAAATAAAAAATAAATTGTTTTCGAGCATATTCGGATTCTTTAATTTCAATCGGACAAACTAATATCGGTTCTTGCGATAGCTCCACATCAAACTCCTCACTTGTTCCACAATTAGTGCCACTTCCATCACTTCCATTGTGATAAATCAATGATTTACCCGGATACAACGTTAGCTTATCTTCTAAAAAAGCCGATGCATACCAACGTATTGCCCAAGAGCCTATTTCTCCATTAACTTGTCTCTCCAGCATTCGAGTATATGGATAACTTCCTTCAAAATCAAACGTTCTAGTGAGAGACCGTTCTTTCAAACAATGAAGCAATTCACTTCCGTTTGAATTAAACAAATCCCAACCTCGCTTCCAAGTACCCCACCCTAAACAGTCCGCTCCTTTTATGAAAAAAGTATCAGGTAAGCTTTTTTTTATCGGATAAATATATCCATGAACACTTATCACCCGTTCTTCATCTTCATACAAAGACAACGCTTCATTCATAAACTTCAAAAAATAGGGGGAAGTAAGCAAGTCATCTTCTAAAACAATTATCCTTCCAAACTCATTGACAATGGAAGTGACACCATCAATAATATTATTAGCCAAGCCAAAATTCCGATCTCGCTCAATAATACGCAACGATTTAAATCCTGTAATATTTCGAATATAGGAACGAGTTTCTTCCACCCCTTTTTTAGCCGCTTCATTTTTAGGAGCATCAGAGAAAATTATCAAATCACTTTCTGAAGCATATTCATTCTTCAACAATGCTTCAACCGTTTGCTGAGTATGCCACGGCCTGTTATAAGTAAATATAACAATTGGTGCTAATTTCATTTTAAAGTCTCCCGTGCACTAATGATTTATCCAAGACGCCTTTTACATCAAATAAAACGGTCGGCTGGTTACGAACGAAGCCAAAATCCAACTGTTTAAACTCATCATGAGCAACAGCTAAAATAATACCGTCGTATTTCTTGATATCCGACATCTGCTCCAACAGTTCGACGCCATACTCTTCCTTTACTTCATCTCTTAAAGC